>CAJTGE010000032.1 GCA_910575795.1 Clostridiaceae bacterium
CCCCATGGCGCATTCCGTTCCGTGGTCCACATACCCAATGTTCCCAGATGTTTTAGACGGCTTATACGATAAGCTGTCATGCATAATGCACTTCCCCTTTCCCTCAGGGATGTTTAACACCATGCCGCAGTGCGGGGGACGTGTGGAGTATCCCCTGGTGCCTATATTATTAACTGGTAACGTAGCCGAAGCTAAGGGTAATCAACCGGGCTTGCAAAAAGAAAAAAAACTTCATCTTTCTCTTTTTTTTTGCAAGCCCCATCTGACCCACTGGATCAGGTGGGGTAATTGACATTTTTTCTCCTTTTCCCGTTCTTTTTGATATTTTTTTGAAATAGTGGTTAGCGTAGTTTCCTTCTCAGTCCAGGACGGCCCGGTAGTATCCGTATTCGTTCTCAAACTCCTCTGGATTACAGCGCATATCTTCAAGTGTTTCGAAGATCCTGCCAATGATCTCGTTTTCAGGGACACATTTCCTATACTCTTCTACGGTACACTCCTCAGCAGTCAGACCACCGAAATAAAACCAGTATTCATCGATCTTACAGACTGTCCCATCCTCATGAGGGGGAATCAACCAGCTGGATCGTCCCGTTTTTGTAGTTCCGCTCCACATCCTGCAGAGTGATCGGTCTTAATGTGTTTTCTTTGTTCTTCATGATTTTTTCCCTTTTCCCGTTTTTTTTGATATGATTTTTTTTTGATAAACCGCCCTGCCGCTCCTTACTGCTTCAGCTTGGCAGTTTGTGCCCCATGTTCTTCAAATTCCTTGAACATAGCTTTTTCTTCCTGGCTGAGTGTTTCCGTGAATTGCTTCACAGCCTTTTCCCCAGCTTTCTTTAAAATTTCCATTTCTTCCTTGGTCAGCTTTTCCGCTGTGTCCAGCTTGATCACTGCCTCGCAGAGGGAAGCCAGGTGGGAATCCGCTACGATATACGGCACTGCATCCCAGAGTTCATTCTCTTTATAAAAGCTGCAGTCCCGTTCCACTCCATCCAGGCTCCCGTCAAGCAGTGCATCCTTGATATCAATGGACGGGAGATATTCATACACTCCGCCAATCTGGCCGATATAAGCCTCGTTTGCCTCATTTGCCTCCCCGGCGATCTTTTTGTCCTTGACACTGCTGTCTTCCTTCAAAAACAGGTGGCTGAACCCATCCTCCGCAAAGAACAGGCCCTTCGCGCCAACCCCGCTTTTCTCAGGGTCATCGAGGAGCGCAGCTGCCTCTTTTGACGTATACCATTTCAGGAACCCGTTATGGCCTTCAAAAGCATACGGCTGTAAGAGCCTCGCTGTGTCCTCACATCCGGCATCCGCCAGATCCTGGACGGGTATCAGCATGATATCCGCCGCATTTGTGTCATCGCCGATGGAACTGATAAGCTCCGCCGTGGTTCCCAAAAGCCCGTTCTCATAAATGTCAATGGACAAGTCACCTCCTGATAACTCCTCCACGTTCTCTTTATAGGCCGCGGCGAGTTTCCCATACGGGGCATCAAGCGGAACATCGATTGCCATGACAAGTTTTTTGCTGTTATCTGCTATCGCTGGCCCAGGATCGTCCTGAACCAGGTTCCCTGGATTCGTGCTGCCTGGGTCTGCTGCCCTGCTGTTTTTGTACACAGCAAGGCCGGCGATCCCGGCACATAAAACCAGGATGGCAGTGATCCATAAAATAATCCTTTTCTTTCTGCTCATATCAATCTCTCCTCTCTTTCTGTTCCCGGACAACCACCGGGATATGTTCCTGTTTCCTGCCCTTTGGCATGCCTACCGCGAGCGGCGGGATCCAGACTATCTTTTTCCCTGTCCTCCCATGCCCCGTCCGGTATGTCTGCCAATGGGCTTTCCTCATATGGGGCTTTGGTGGGTTACGTTTCGCTTTCCCATCCGGCACCCCTGTCTGTGCCGTGCCTCCGTCAGGCCCGGCCTTGGAAGCTTCATCACCCGTCAACTCCTGAGCGTATTTCTGCTTCTCCTGCATATACCGCACCCCGACATCCCACTTCCTCATGGAGGAATACTTGGGCTTGGCAGATGGCCGGTAGAACTGTTTCTGTGCTTCATTTTCTACCACTTCCGGCTGTGCCGATGAAAGGTAAGCGGCGAACAAAAGCGCCCGTGTGATATGTTTCTTCTGGTCCTCAATGTGCTGGGCAAGTTTGCTGACCGTATCATTCAGGCTCATCTCCATATGTTCCGGGGCGAAGTCGAACGCAGCCCCACCATAGGTGTATTCCCCGTTCTCCTGCAAAGCCAGGGTTACGACAGAGCAGCAGCTTCCAACAGTATCTCCATACGGCACATCCTCGATCATAACATAATACCCGAGGAGCTTTGATCCGGGATCACTGCTTAAGTCCTCCCCGAAAGGCTCCATGTCCAGGTAGAAGCATGGGAATGGCAAGTGCATGTCATCCAACGGGAATGACAGGTCTTCCATGGCAAACAGGTCTTCCGCCAGCGCTTCCGTAATGGAATAGCACTGCTTGGATGCAAGCCACCGATGTACCGTAAACACGGTACGGGAAAGCGACCTGACATCATTCTCATCCCGAACAAAACCCTTCGCCTTTAGCCTTGGGTAGGAGCGCATAAACTCCTCATCGCAGCTTTTCAGGTCTTCGATCCACGGTTTTCCCATGTCCAGTTGTTTCGCAAACTCCAGCGCGTGGCAGGTATTTTTCTTTCTCTTCATGTTTCTGTTTTTCCTCCTCGTTTGTTCTTAGCTTCTTTGCGGATTACAAGTTCCCCCTGTCCTCCCGTTCAAAGGAATCACAGGTGTTCCCGTAATCAGTCGGGAATCCATGTTTTTCGCTGCATCTGTTATCGCATACCCATACACGGCCTCTCCAGATCCGCTGGTAGTGCTTGCATTTCCCGCAGCATGTGCTGCTGTAGTGTTCCGGTTCCACGTATCTGGGTATGTCCGCACATACGCTTCGTTCCCGAAAGCTGCGGTTTGTATGGCCTGTATAGCCGTTATATCCGGTGTCCCGGGTATTTCTGTCAGGCCGTCTGTTCCTGCTTTTCCTTCCATCCACGCAGTACCCTGCTGTCCGGCTGGTATCCGGCTTGGATTTGCCAGCCCCTTTGTGCTGCGGTTCTGCCTGTTTCGCCTTCCGGCTGTCCTGAAACCGTCCTTTCGGCCCTGGCGCAGGGAAGCTGCCCATAATGTCTGGATCCCAGTGTGTGGCAGCTGGTACCAGGTTCGTGCCACGGCGGTCCGGGTGGTAGGACATGCTTACTTTCCCGGCATGCTTTTTTTCCGTGGATGCGCTTTTTGCGCCTTTTGTTTTCTTTGGTTCTATCGTTTGCATAGAAACTCCTCCTTTTTTTTGTTTTTTCTGCCTTATTTTCCTCTGGTGTCTTATAGTACTCTGTAAAAAGTATGTAAACGAGGCAGGCAAACGACGGCTCAGTTTTGCCGCCGCATGCCTGCCCCTCTCCTGGATGTATCTCCCGCATCAGATCCCGAACTCCCGGAATACACCCTTGTTTGGCACAGCCGGGATATCATCAGCCGTCAAAAAGAACCGTTCGGAAGCCGGAAGCGTGCCATCCGCCATATGGAGTGCATGCAGGTCCATGGCTTCCTCCACGATCTTGCGCACCGTCCTTGCATTTCCAAAATACGGCAGCTTCTTCTCTGCCGCGATCCGGATGCTGAACCGTTCCATGGCGCCTGCCGACAGGCATACGCCCTTATCGTTCGCCATCAGCCGGAAGATTTCACCCAGTTCCGTGTCTGTATAATCCGGGAATTCGATACAGTCCCGGAAACGGGAAGCGAATCCCGGGTTAGAAGAAATAAGCTGCCGCATCTCTTCCGTATACCCGGCCAGGATGACAACAACTTTCCCACGGTCATCCTCCATGCGCTTCATCAGCGTAGCGATTGCCGCTTCCCCGGCTGCGTCCATGGCCAGTGCATATGCCTCATCAATGAAGAGGACACCGCCGGCTGCCTCCCGCAGGATCAGCTCCGTTTTTGCTGCCGTATCTGCCGCAGTGGAAGCCTTCAAAAAGTTACCGTCCGTCTCCAGGCACTTGTTCTCTTTAATAAACCCATATCGGTACAAAAAACCTGCCATGATCCTGGCGGCTGTCGTCTTCCCAGTGCCCGGGGAGCCGATGAAAAGCATGTGCCTGGACTCCGGCTCTACGCCGGCATTCCCTTTGCCGGGCTTCTTCCCCTGCCTGCGAACCTGCTTCATGGCGTCCCGGTCATATTCCATACGCGCTGCCATAGCCCGCATCCGTTCCTTGGCCCCTGCCATCCCGATCAGCCGCTCCATATCACCGTCTGGATCCGTGGAACCGGGCTTAGCCATGCGTTTGAGCGCTGTGCTGCTGACGATCCGCTCCATGGCGGCCAGCTTCTGCTTGTCCACTTCGATCCGTTCCCGCTTCGACATGGCGGAGTAATCTTCCATGCCCCTCCTGCGGCCGGACTTATCATATTCCAGCTCCTGCTTATTCCGGTTGTATGCCTTCTCTAGCTTTTTGTTAGCCAAAAATAGGATGAACCCGGGCAGGAACAGGGCGTAAGCAAGCCACGGGATGTCCGGGAACCGGTAGACAGCCACCATAACTCCGGCGATCATGAGCAGCGGGGACGCGGTGAACACGGCAAGCAGGAAGATATTCTTTAACTGTTTCACGTCTTTCCCCTCCTTCTGATGTTTTCCAAAAGGCACCCATAAGCGTCATTAATCTTCTGGGCATAGGCTGGATCCGTAGTTTTTCCGTTATCTGGATGGAAAGCCCGCATAAGCGCCGCCCTCTGGCGTTTTAAATCCGCTTCGGTGTAATCCTCCCCTAACATAAAGAGGATCCGGGCATCACGGACATAATCCGCCTCCCGGTATTCCTTCTGACGTGCCTGGCGTTCTGCTTCTTCCTGTGCCTTTTGGCACTTTTCCTGTTCCATGCGGTTTTCTTCCTGCCTTATGCGCTCTGTTTCCTGCATCCGTTTCCATGCCGTCTCCACCATCTGGCGGTAACACCCACGGAAGGCAGTCAGGTCATCTGGTTCCTGCCACACTGCCTGCCCTTCCCCGTCCGGTATCAGGATGCAGGATACATTCTTTTTGATGGCTGCACGGACATGAATGTTACATCGTTCCAGGTATCCGCTGAACACAACACGGCAGGCCACAGTCCTGGAACCACTGGAAACCGGAGCCGTGGAGATAGGGGATATGTTAAATGATGCCTCTGTTATGGCAAGGCATGGATAAACTTCCGGTGACGGGGCTTTCAGTCTCCCATCCTTCCCGATAGATGTAGCGTCACAGATGGTAAAGAGTCCATGACGCTCATCAAGTGCCATCCTCCCATACCGTGCCGTGGCCGTAAAAACGGGATACAGGGTTTCCAGGGCTAGTTTCCCATACTCCACGCCGTTTTTTACATCCTGGGCAGAAACGTACTGTTCCTCCAGGAATGGCTCCGGGATTATGGCCTGGCACGCCTTACAGACACGGGAGCCGTCAGGGAGCCTGCGCGACCTGAAAATACCCGTTACCTTCCCACAGGCCACACAGGCGCTTCCTATCATCTGATTAACCGCCGGATCACATGCCCCTGGGGAGTTGGCATAAACTCAGCGGCGTTAACCGTGCGCATCCCGACGCTCATCCGGTCAATCTCAGCCCTGGACTCCCTCTGCCCGGCTGGCGGAAGCTGGCTGACAGGCGCACATCCTTGCCCGCCCGGCTCCCTGTCCGGCAATACCCCGGTCCTTAATTGCAAAAGATCCAGGCCATGGCGGGAGGATGTCAGATGCTCGATCATGAGCGCCGCCCCGCCCCTGACCACCTGGTCCGGGAACCGCCGGATCACCCGGTAAAGGCAGGCTGCCTTGCTCTTCGGGTGATCCACCAGGAACATCAGAAAATGCACGTCACACTGTTCAAGCCCTACTTCCATGATTCCTGCCGCCATAAGTGTTTCTTCATACAGCCTGGAGTGCTCTCCCTGCCCTTCCTGGCTGTCAAGGTAAGCGCCCAGCATCTCATGGAGGTAGGACGCCACCCATAACTTGTTGATCTCTGCCATATCAAAAACCTCACTTTCTGAAATAAAAAATCCTGATAAATATCTACTGGAAGTATGGCGCATGCCTCAATTTTTCCCATGGTTTTCTCCACGGGGATCCGGGGCGTAGCTGCGGCGCTTGGGGCGTGGCTTGAAACGTGCTTCAGGCCTCTTTTTTGTGTGCCAGCGCATTTCTTTCCGTGTTTGACCCGATGAAGCGTACCTCCTCCTCTGACAGGCCGTATTTCTCATAAAGCTGTTTGTCGATCTCGCTTACAGGCGCATCCCACCGGATATCCGACATCCTGGAAAAGTCCTGGAGTGGAACGCACGCCCATTTCGACGGGGTTAAGTCCTGCGTTGTCTTCAGGACTCCAAGTAGGGTTCTGGCGAACCTGGTCTTGATGTATTTCAGGGCCGCCTCCGCCTCTGTCCTGGTATCAAAAGCGCCTATGCTGATAAACGTCTCTGTGGCCCCCACCCCCGGCCCGCACAGAATCGGCTGTGACAGGGCCTCTCCAAAAATGCCGGAGCCGTCCGCTTTTGGCGTGAAGATCTTGTATTTATCCAGGTTTGGCGCATCAATGATGTAGTCCCTTCTCACATACCGGTATATCCGCCCTTCGTCAGTGCGCCCCAGGATCCGGATATACCCATGCCCGTCATCTGGTTTCTCCTTAAAAAAGATCTGCGGGAGCCGTTTGAAGATGTTGGTGGGCATATCGTATGGGTGTTTCTCGCTTAGCTGCCTGATAGCCTCCGGGTGGTCTTTATGCATCTGGTCTGTCAGGCGGTAGGAGCAGCGGGAAAACACGATCCCGCTGAAACTCTCGAAATCCTTATGTGTCTTTACCTTCCGCAGTATCCCGTCAAGCTCCCTGTAAGGCGTAAAGACCATGACTGGGCCGGATACCCTGGATGTGTCACGGCAGGTCACGGCCACGCCGCCTCTGATGGATGTCCCGTCAAACACATTGCTGCTGTCCCTCTCAAAATACACCACTTCCAGGCATGGGTCGTTAAGCATGCGCCGGTTCCACTGTTTCGGGGTGCCGCCCGCGTTAAACAGGAACCTTGCCGGATGGACCAGTTCCACCATCCCTCCCGCCTTGTATGCGGCCTCCATGAATTTATGGTAGATAGGCGGCGCATATCCTTTATTATTGCCCCGCGTCTCATCCTGGTACGGCGGGTTCCCGGTGACAAATGGAAAATGCATGGACTGGTACGGGACAGGTCTTTTATCTTCCTGCCAGCCACGCAGCAGGCATCCGTCAGTGTCCCCATATGGGGTGCTCCCTGTCAGCCCGTCCATCTGCCAGAGGTTCCAGGAGATGACATGCGCCGCCTGCATAAGCTCATCAGGCGCTGCCTCCCTGTGCCACCGCATGGACAGGTGGTCAGTAAAAGATGCCAGCAGGTTTATCCTCCCAATCAGGAGGTTGTCTCCCTGATACTCATACCCGTACACGCTCTTAAGCGCCCTCATTGCCCAGAAGAGCCAGCTTTTCTCAGTATCCGTATTCTCACTGGCTATCCTCAGCTTCCGGTCAAGGAGCCCGATCCGACCTGCTGTGTGGATCACCCTCCCTGTTGCGGCGTCATACCTGGAGGTAAGAAACGGGGCCTCGCCGCATGTGATCTCAAGACACCTTTCATCGATGTACTCCTGCCATGTTTTTGTTTTCGGGAACAGTATATTCCCCTTTATCATTTCCCAGCTCTCCCCGCGCTGGCGGTTGAAAACATCATCCCTGCCGAACCATTTCCGGTCACGGTCATTGAGCATCCGGTTACAGAGCCATGACGGGCTTGGCACTTCGGCATAGCTTTTCGTGCGCTCCTGGCGTTGCTGTACGGCCCTCATAGCCCCCGGCTGCAGCATGTCCGGCTCAAGGCCTGCCAACGTTTCCAGCGTAATCGGCTTACTGGCGGCATACTGGCTGCCCAATGCTTCATAGCTGTTTGTAGCCCATACAATATTCTTTTTCGTGGGCTGGTCTTTCAGCAGGATATCTAACACCGCCTGCACAGGCGGGGACTGTAGTTGTATCAGGTTTTCCAAATCGGTCTGTCCTTTCAAAAATACTTTTTATAGAAAGGATGGGTGTGATCTGGGGTTTTTGTGGGAATATCTGGCTGGAAATTGCCTGGGATTTTTCTTTAATTTTTTCTGCGATAGCGGTTTTTGGGATTTTTTTATTTTTGGTATCTGGATTTTCCTGCGGATAACGGTTTTTGGGCAAAAAAAATATATATGCGGGCATACAGGATCAACAACAAAAAGAACTAAAGCGACTGTTGCCACACCTGCATAGCAGGTGGTATTTTAAAAGACTGCCTCACCAAAAAAAACAGGCATGGGAACATTTCCCCATGCCCGTCCGGCAGTTTCTGGATTTTAATTTTCGATCGCTGCAAACAGGGTCCTGTCGAACCATGGGACCATCTTTCCCAGTTCGTCCGCTATTGCTTCGCAGCATTCCTTGACCTCCGGGTTCGCCGTTCCCGATGCGTTCCTCTCCTTGTAGACGTGCGCCCATTCGGTGAGGTTCACCTTAAAAATAAAATTGCTGGGGATACTCAGCATATACAGGCCGCGCTTCACGTCCTGATTGTCCTTATACTGCTCATCGATGTAGCCGTTAACTGCCTTCACATACGCCTTCCCATCATGCTCGAAACGCTCCGGGAACGTGATGCCCAGGATCTCCGCCGCCTGGTCTGTCGGGATGATCTTGCCCTTGTAGAAATCGGACATCTCATACCCAAAGTTGGAAAGCCTGGTGCTGCTGCGGATGATCCGGTTTTCATAACGCTTCGCGTGGGCATCCCAGTCATCCTGCCCTCCACGGTGCAGCCCTTCCACTGTAATGGAGAATTCGATGAACCGGAGCATGGTGACGTGTTTCTGGCCCCATTTCACCAGCTTCTCCATCCAGTCCTTGAATTTGAAGTAGTCTTCCATGTTGCATTCCAGATCCACGGATCCGTCCGGCTTCGTGACGGAAGCGCATATCCTCCTGACCTCGCTCTCCAGCTCCCTCGTCCAGGTACGTTTCGACATGAACATGGATACAATAGCATCGTCGATGCCGCTGATCTTGTTAACGAAAACTCTCATTTTTTCTGGTCTCCTTTCTTTTAGGAATTTTGGGAAATGTTTCCGCAGGAAGTATGGCTGATGTTTCCAGCTCACACTTTCTGCGGATAGCGTTTTTTTTTAGCTTTTTTGCGTTCGGTTCAGGCAGTCGGCATCTTATTCCCCAAACAGCACGATCCTCTGAGCCTCCCCGGCCTCATCCAACCATACCAGGCACCGGGATCCCTGCCCGATATCTTCCAGCCTGACAATATTCCGTGTGAGATAGGGCTGAATATCCACATCCTGGGCAAGGCTGTATTCTGCCCCATCGCTTCCTGCGAGCGTTTGTTTCCTACCTGACTCTTCCACCTTCCCATCAGCGACCACGTACTGGGGTGCCCGCTCATCTTCCGGGATATTAACGATGACCATATAGGGGGTTGTCTGGGGTGGGAGGGACATGGTCATAACGGGCCCTAAGTAAGCCTCGAAATTTCCTTTCTCCACGTCTGCAAGCTCCACAGGGAATCCATCTGCTCCATCCAGAACCAGTGTGTTGTCCGGGTCGATGTTCAGCGTGATCTCCCCGTGATATCCGGCATCCGATGTATTCTCCACGGAAATGCTGTCCTCACCGACTTCCAGGATGGTGCCGGCGATCTTCATCGGTGCTTCTGCCGCAAGCTCTTCACCAGGTTCTTCCGGGATTTTCTCAGCAGTGCTCTCACTTTCAGCGGTGCTTTCGCTCTCTGCTTCACTTTTGCTTTCCGCTTCCGTGCTGTTTCCCTGCTGGGAGGAACTAGTCTCTTCCTGGACTATCTCCGTGTCGATGGGTAAATCCCCTTTGGAAGCGCATCCTCCCACCATTATGGCGGCCATAAGGCTTGCTGTTAATACCAACGCTTTCTTTCTCATAATGCTTATTCTCCTTACATTTGATTTATTTGGCCAATCCCCCACAAAAAAAAAGCCACACCCTCTGCATTTGCGGTCTGCCGCACACAGAAAGTATGGCTTATTCTTATCGCCCCAGGAAGATATCTGGAAGAACCTCCGGGGCTTGCCCCGGAGAGGTGTAGTCAGGCAGGCATCTTACATTCCTTCTCCGGTATTCCGGCCAGCCTGCTTCCCGTCTGGACAAGTTTCCCAGCCGGGGCACTGCTCCTTTTCTCCGCGGCAAGCCCCAGCCCAACAGCCATTGCCTGGCTGATCTCTTCCATTTCCTTTCCGGACATAGTGCCTATGTACTCTATCAGACGTTCTTTATCCATGGTCTGGATCTTCCCGCACAGCGCAGTGTAGTCCTTCCCGGACAGGCTGACGGCCGCTTCGGAAGGCAGGTCTTTATCTTCCAGCCGGCTGAGTGGCACGACCTCCACGATTGTTGAGAAAAGATTCCCAACATTGTTGCTGACGATGACGACAGGTTTCTTCGTCCCAGTACTTCCGTCGATGATATGGTGGACCTGCCCCCGGCGGAATTCCCCAGGTTTCACCCCGTCACTAAGCTGCCCATTTTTCGCACCGGGCAACCCCAGGCTGATGGCCAGCGCCTGGTCAATCTTTTCCATCTCCTCCCATGTCGCGGTGCCGAGGTATTCTTTAATGCGCCATTTATCCACCGTCTGGATCTGCTCGCACAATGCGATGGACGGATCCGGGGCGGAATCGACTGGGACGTGGGTGGGCATGAGGTTTTTTTTCTTCGTGGTCAGGAACACCACTTCCACTTCCCTGGAAGAACGGTTCTGCTCATCACTGCTGACGATGATTGCCGGACGGTCCCCTGCCTGTTCACTCCCGACAGCGATCCCCTTCCCGATAAAGCAGATTTTTCCACGGGCAAACGTGTACGTCCCTGCCTTCACCTTTTTAACCTGCTTATCCCCTTTATTTTTCTTGCTCTTGCTATTATTTCTTGACATTGGCCGCTCCTTTCCCCTCCTGCGAGGTGCTGCTTTCCGTACCAGAACACCATGCCGCCAGTAAGATCAGGTATGGCTGTGTGATCGGCACGGAGATGTTGACAAGTGATACTGCCGTATAGACAAGGATAGCCATAGCGGCGGCTTTTTGGGCTGCGTTTTGCCGGATCCCTTTTACAAAACAGGATGCCAGGAACCCGTAATAACATACCGCCCCCAGGATCCCCGTACAGAACAGGTGTTGGATCGGTTCATTATGAGGCGAATCGAAGATCTGGCCGCACCCACTGACCATTACCTGGTAATGTTCCTGCTCCATGATGATCCCAAAGGTCTCCGGCCCGGAGCCGGCCAGCTTTTTGATAAGCGGGAACCGTCCATAAGACTCATACGCCAGCCTCCAGCACAGCCCCCGGTAGGTTCCCCAGTTATCATTGAATTTCATGTATTCTCCGACGGCCCCATACTGCCCGGCCCCGCCAAGGAAGTTGACGCGGATAAACACTGTAGCAAACACAGCAGCAGACACAGCCAAAAAGACTGCCCAAACTTTCTTAAATCTCCGTACCGGCCTTTCCTTAAACCATAAGCTGAGAACGATGGAGATAAGGGAACAGCCTAAAATGGCCATATAGGGTGCGGTTCCCCCCTTCATGCTCACTATTAAAAGCATCCCTTCCTTTCCGCTAATGTACGGATTCGTTGTATACTGGGATAAGATGCCAGTAAATGGGAGTGCGATAATAAAAAGCCCGAGGAGTGTCAGATACCGCCACATCTGCCTGGTATTGCCCAGGGTGAAAGGCGCGGCCAGGAAAAACGCCGCAACCCCGACCACTGCGTTATCTGACCGTCCGGTAATCAGAGCCACCGAAAACAGAAAGAACGCAAACGCCATGGCAGCCCAGGCCTTTTTACCTGCTTGTTTCTCATGGATTATGTATGCACCGGACAGCCCAAAACAGATGGAGATGAATGCAGTGTAAGTATTGATGTTCCCAATGGACGAAGTAAACATTTCCCTTTGTGTTTCCTTGACATCCGCCAGCCACCAGGAAAGCCCAGGCCCCATGTAATCGCATATGCCCCATGCCGCCGTTACCGCCCCAGAGGCGAAAAACAGGCACAGATGCCGTCTTTTTAGGGTAAAACAGCGGGCAGTACAGAAAAAAGTGATGACATAAAGGATCCACATGGACAGTCCCTGCAGTCTCCCCGCTTCCCCGCTCCATGCCTCTGTCGGATATTCCGACAGGGCTGTAGATGCGGCACTGACAAATAGAAATGCCATGAGCAATAGGTATGCCAGAGGAATCTTCCGGAAGTTGTATCCTGATCCACCCGGAACCCCGGCCTTTTTCCTCCCGTCATGCAGAAGCCCGCAGATGAGCCGTTCAATGAGCAGTGCCCCCGCCATCACAAAGGTTACTGTCCGGAAAAACCAGGCCCGGTCCGACAGGATCGAGAAATACCGGTCTGTGTTATAAAACGGGAACACAGCCAGGAGCAGGGATATATAGGCTTCCAGGATCCATTCCTGGGCCGTCAGGCGCCCTGTATTCCCTTTTGATAGATCTTGTATCGCTTGTTTTCTCTGCTCTCTGGCCATTTTTTTCTCCCTTACCGTTTTTTCTTGATTTTTTTTCAGCCCCGCTTATCCTTGATTGTAAAATACATACGTTGCTTGGGATTGTACGACATATCGATCGGGCTCCCACATTCGATGCAGTTAACCTCGATGATGTCATCATCCGCGTTTGTCTGATACACCCAGCGTTTCCCGCACTCGCAGTCCGCTAATGCCCCATGCATTCCGTTCAGTGTTGTCCTCCAGCCGCATTCGCATTTGGACCAGCTGATCGGGAACTTGGAACAGAACCCCTTCAGTTTTCCACATTGCTCACACTTGATAAGGAGAAATCCCTTATATTTCCCCAGCTCGGATGGTGCCATCATGCGCGGGTATGGTTTATCCTGTCTCTGGGCGGGCCACTGTACCGATGGTGCCTGCTGTCCTTCTGGCTGATCTTCCGGCCATGCCGCTGTATCGGCACCAGCATCAGGATCCGAATCTGCGCCGCTGTCCACTGATGTCTGTCTGCAGGATCCATCCTGCTCCCATCCATTATCCGTAACCTGTGCGTTCTGTATCTCATCTTCCGTAAGGCTTCCTTCACCCTGACACTGCCTTGATTCCTGGTCCCGGCCCGGCTCAGGCATATCTTCCTGGTTCCCGTTTTGCTCATCTCCAGGTTCTGTCCAGTCCAGTACGTCAGGCTGCGTTCCATCTTCTTCCAGATCCGGGATATGCTGCCCGATACTTTCTTCTTCGGGCATATCCAAGACTTCTTGGCCGTCCCAGGCTCTCTGCCCATCCTGGTATGAGATCGCCTCGCTCCATCCAGGCTGAAGCTGAGCCATGTTTGAGGAATAGCGGAAAGCCGCCTGGATCAGTTCACCGACCGCATCCGGATCCAGGTCAAAAGACATTTTGCTGTGCTGGGTCTGCATCTGTAAAAGCATAAATTGGTCACTCCCTCCCGTTTTTAGGATCTCCTCCCCCATATCGGACATGGGAGAGGCTGTCCTTTTGATTCTATGAATTTTTGTTACTCACCTTAAAGGTGATGCTTAAAAGTTGCCGGAACAACCCTCAAGCCCCGGCCTTTAGGCCTGGGGTTCCTGACTGCTGGTTATTGGTTTTTGCAGCTGTTTGCAGTCTCCACGATGGAAGCCGTAAGTCCAGCGATAGACTGGATATCCGACGGGATGATGATCTTGGTCGCCTTCCCGTCTGCCGCTGCCGCAAACGCCTCCAGGCTCTTTAAGCGCAGGACCGCTTCGTCAGCCCCGGCCTCCTTGATAAACCGGATGCCATCCGCGTTGGCCTGCTGCACCTTGAGGATCGCCTCCGCTTCACCTTCTGCTTCCCGGATCCGTTTCTCCTTCTCTGCTTCCGCATGGAGGATTGCCGCCTGCTTCTCTGCTTCCGCGTCCAGGATTGCGGACTCCTTCTTACCTTCCGCAACAAGGATAGTGGACTTTTTCTCGCCTTCCGCACGGAGGATCGCTTCCCTTCTCTCACGTTCGGCTTTCATCTGCTTCTCCATGGCATCCTGGATAGCCGCAGGCGGGATGATATTTTTAAGCTCCACACGGTTCACCTTAATACCCCACGGGTCTGTGGCTTCGTCCAGGGACGCACGCATCTTGGCGTTGATCGTCTCCCTGGATGTCAGGGTCTGGTCCAGTTCCAGCTCACCGATGATATTACGCAGGGTGGTAGCTGTCAGGTTCTCAATTGCCATGATTGGGTTCTCCACACCGTAAGCGTAGAGCTTGGGGTCTGTGATCTGGAAGAACACGACCGTATCGATCCGTATGGTTACGTTATCCTTTGTGATAACGGGCTGTGGCGCAAAATCCGCTACCTGTTCCTTTAAGTTGACTTTCTTGGCGACCCGGTCAATGAACGGCACCGCAAAGTGTACGCCAACTTCCCAGGTATCCAGGTATGCCCCCATCCGTTCCACTACCAGGGCACGGGCCTGCGGAACGACCCGGATGCAGGTCGAGAAGATCCAGATAAGGAAAACAGCTAACAGGATAAATAACATAAAACCAAACATAAACATGCAGCGGCCTGGCCTATCCAGATATGGTATAGGCATATATGCCGCTTCCTCCTTTCGATAAAAAAATGATGTGTTTTTAGTGGTACATTTCCTGGCGTGGCGGCCGTCTTACAGGGGAAGTATGGCTCATATTTTCAGGGCATTTTTCTGCGGATAAGGTTTTTTGAGGTGTTTTTTTTCTCATCTATGCACCCTTGGCGTCTTTTCCGCTTATCCCCCGTCTTTTGCCTCCGCCAGGTCAGCTGTCGGCCTGTGTGACGATCAGCTTTACGCCCTGGATATCAACGATCTTCGCAGACACCCCGGCCGGGATGATGCATTCCGGGTCCTTAGCCCGCACCATCCATTCCATCCCCTCTACAATGCCCTTCCCAGTCCATTGGGCGTTGTCCACCTCTTCCGTGATCCTCACAGATTTCCCAGTCAGGCTCCCTGCGTTGGTCTTCTGGACGCGTTTATTGACCAGCTTCTTGGCCGCTGGGCGCACGCACAGGAACAGGATGACGGATACCACCGTAAACAAGGCGAGCTGGAACTTTGTGCCTCCGCCAGCCGAGCATACGAAGAATGCCGCCAGGGCCCCTCCGGCAAACCAGATGGACGTGAGCGCCATACTTACTGCCTCCAGTGCGATGAACACAAGGAACATGATGAGCCAAAAAAGCAGTGCCATGGAACAAATACCTCCTTCCTTCTCTTATGTAGGAAGTATGGCGGATGGCTGGCTTTTTTCTGGACTTTGCGCATAGATTCTGCATTTTTTATTCCAATAGTCGGAAAGACTTTGGCGGAGGTGTTTGATCACACAAAAAAAAGAACCCGACAGGATGTCACTCCTGTCAGGCCCTTACGAGGTTCTTTCATTATTTTGCTGTTTGGCGTATCTAACCGATATTCACGTACCACCAGCCGGTACACCAGTCTTCCTCACCATTGCGCTCGTCCTCCACCGGATCATAATACCCGGTATAGACCTGCACATCTTCCCTCTTTTTTATGCGGTACAAAGTCTCCAGCATGTCCGCAATGGCATCTGCTGCGCTTTTGGTCTTACAGAGGATTTCGTTGCCGATGCTCCAGATTTCCCCTTCCGGATAATCCCGGAGGTCCCCAGCGATCTCATCGAAGATGTCTCGTGCTTCTTCCTCTTTCTTCGCCTTTTCCTCTCTGACGTGGTATCCCAACAGGAAGCACTGCAGGATACTGCCGCATTCTGCACCGTCTGCCACCCGCTTTAAAAGTTCCTCTGGCTCGGTCATACAGATTGTGCTGTTTTCCCGTATACGGGCACAGTCAATCTTTTCGGAAACCTCCAGGCTGACGACAGCCGCATCGCTTCCTGGCAGGTCGGTATCAATAAACCCACATGGCATGGCGAGTGGATTTGCGGTATCAAGCCCAGTCTCTTCTTTTAAAATCCGCATAGCAGCCTCAGCGGCGCTCTCACCCTGCATAAGCTGGCCGGAAAAGAACTCTACGCGCCCGTATCCGACTGCATAGCCTGGCTCTTTCTTCACGATAACCCTACCATCCATGTAGTATGGGGCCACATATACCAGGCTTGGCTTTAACGGCCTCACTGCACCTTTCTGGTCTTTCTCGCAATAGCCAAACGGCATACACGCCATATGGTATTCTGCGGCATATGCATCATTGATCACTTTCACCAGCAGCCCAGCATCACTAAGGCCGCCGATGAAGTAGCCGATAAGTTTTGGATGACCAGCCCAGAAGGCAGCGAATTCAGCCATCTTAGGTAGCCCACTGGCATCGCCATCTTCCATACAGAATGTGCGGTTTATATAGAGTGCATGGCTGATGTATCTTCTAATATACCCGTCCTCTGTGGTAAGGACGGCAACAATCCTGCCATTTTTTGCATTTTTGATTACCTTATTCATTTTTTCTCCTCCATTTTTTTGCATTTTTTGTTTCAGAATCAATCTCCGCTTTTGTGATTGGCAGAACCGTGCGGCACCAGCTGCTTGAGCTGGCACCCAAGCAGGAAGCACTGCATACGGCTGCTGCACTCCTCTCCGTTCATTACACGTTCCCAGAGTTCCTGGAGTGTTGTACGGAAACAGTGGATTTCCTCTTTCCCATAGGAATCCCTGAATGCTCCGGATACTTCCAGACCGACAACGGCTACCTTCTCATCCGTCATACCGGCACTGCTGAACCCGCCTGGTATGGAAAACAGGACTTTCCTGGTGTCCAGGCCTGTTTCCTCCTTCAGCTCACGGATAGCGGTCTCCACAGCACCTTCCCCCGGTTCGATGAGCCCTGCGGGGAATTCCAGGCAGTATGTGTTGGTTGCGTACCGGAATTCTTTCGTAGCCAGAACGTCGCCATCCTCAAAAAACGGGACGATACATACTGCATCCACCCCATGACCCAGCGACATTCCGCCAAACATGGTATCCGCATCCTTCCTGCTCACGATCTCGTAAGGGAGAGACAAGCCCTCCACATCATACTCCCCTTTATAAAGATGCAGATATTTTGTATTAGTTTTAACTTCTTTGAAACTCATCAGCTTATGCATGATCTTTTCCTCCTTATTCCTTGTCCGCACAGAAACCAGCCGGCTTACGCACTATGAAATAGTCGGAAAAAGGCATCCCGTTCAGTTTTTCAGCCAGGAGATCCGCATCATCCAGGTTTCCGACAAACACGGCGGCCAGTTCCGGATCCTCGTACTGGCCATAGTTGTCGTAGGCAACAAGTTCAGCAACGGAATTCTTGTTTCCCGTTCCTTCTTCCCCATCTGCCAGCAGGAAAACGTCATCTGATTCAAGCATCTCCTTGATGAACAATCTCAGATGCAGCCCTTTTGTGACGACAACAGCGGTGGTTTCTCCAGTGATCTTGTTTGTAATCTTCATTTCTTTTCCTCCTCAATTTCTTTTTTTTGTTTAAGATTTGCATAGGAAGTATGGGAACAGCAAATAGTGATTTCTGTACAAAAAAAAGAGCCAGCTGGACATATTCCAACTGACTCTTGAGGGTTTTGTTTTTTTGGATTCTTAGCTGTACCGGATTTCCCCGAACAGCGCATACTGGATGATGGCGTCGCATACAACTTCATCCGCATTGCAGCAGTCGATGCGCAGACGGTTGTTTACCTGCTCCAGGCAGTTGCACCCGACCGGATCCTCTGCCCACAGCTTAATGCCATTCAATAGTTTGTCGAGATCCAAGCACAGTTCCAAGTCATCCTCGAAATCCCACAGCAGCAGCTTTCCGCCTCTGCTGATCTGTTCGTGTGCGTACTTGCCAAGGTATCTGTCTTCAACCTTTACTCTTCCGCACCAGTAGCTGATGCCTCCTTCCAGAGCCCCGCACATGATATCGTCGATATCTTCCTGCGACAGGGCCAGCTTCAGGTTCACGTCCAGTTCCTTCATGATTTTTCTCTCGCTCATTTTGTATTATCCTCCTCTTTTTTTGCGGTAGGCGGGCTGAACAGTCGCCCGCCAGTATCGCATATTCCTTATCTATTTCTTTCTCCTTTCTCAGCCTATCCGGACAACACTATCCACGCAGTCTGGATCACAGCCCATTTTCTTGCAGAGATCAGCCCAGTGTTTTTCCAGGTCTTCCACGTTAAAAGCGATGATCTGTTTCTCACTCTCACCGTTGTAAAAGACCAGGTATTCCGCATATCCATTGATGGCGATGTCAGCTGCTGCCTCTGTAATAGGTTTCCTGCCTGCTGCTTTGAGTCTCCCGGCCCACCGGGTGAACTTTTCCGCCACAAGCTCGTCTGCCATGGTGTCCGTTTCTTCCAGTCCAAGATCTGACCAGACTTTCAAGCAGTTTCTTACATCCCCATATTCTACAAGGAGCTGGTATTTTGCTTCTTCCTCGCTGACAGACGTGGGGTTCGTCCCAAGGATTGCCCGCCGCAGCTTTAAAGCCGCCTGGCCCAATTCCGCTGCCTCCTCCGCTAACTGCGCGAGGATTTCGGCAGGCTGCAGTTTTCCTTTGACGTACTCGATATTTTCTTTTGTTTTTGTATTCTGATCATTCATTGCTCCCATCTCCTTTTCCATTATTTTCTTCGCTGGTCTCCTTGGAAACCACAACTTTTCTTTCTCCTGACAGCACATCTTCTCCCCACGCCGGAGGAATGACATCCCTCAGCGCATCTTCGGAAGACACTATCCTTACTGTTTTCCCACTAAGCGGGTTCCACACTGCGCTCATACAGCCTCCTTCCCGGCATCATCAAGCCACCACGGGGTCTTGGAACTGAACCCGATCTTCCGCTTTTCCAGTTCTCCAAGGAGGAACTGCTGACCCTTAGCATCCTCAGCCAGATCTCTTGCTACAGCATGGACATTCTCCGAATACCATCCCTCTGGACAATCTTCAGAAGCAGCTCTGTAGACCAGGATCCTTGATTTGTCCGGGTCGTTCGGATCCTTCTTGATGAGGCCGTTTATGACAAGCGTATCCAGAAGGCGCAGGCAGTTATAGAAATCCAATTTCTCCTGCCCGCTATTCTCTGTTTTTCCCATATCTTTCCTTCCTTTCTGAAAAAACTTAATAAACTTCCCCGGTGCAAGCACTCAAACGCCACAAGGGCGTTTGCCTCCTGCTTCGCAGGAGCGGGGTATTCGCCCCAACCTCGCTTCGCTCGGTGCTAGTTTGTGCGCCCCAAGGGGCGGGGAATGTACCCACTCTCATTCAACAAGCTGCTCTATGGAGATTTCAAAATCCATATCCAGTTCGCTGTTTCTTACAATGATACTTTCATCATCCCCATCCATCACCTTAAATCCGTACATTGCAACGGCATCCTCGATGATAGAAAAGAGAGTACTAAATTCCTCCTGCCCGCTATTCTCTGTTTTTCCCATATCTTCCCTTCCTTTCTGAAAAACCTTATCTTCAACAAGCTGCTTTATGGAGATTCCAAAATCCATATCCAGCTTACTGTTCCTTACAATGACACTCTCTTCATCTCCATCTATCACCTTAAATCCGTGCATTTCAACGGCATCCTCGGTAATAAAAAAGAGAGTTCTAAGTTCCATTTCAGCATCGATTTCCATACTTTCAGAATTTCCGTCGCATCCCATCTGATCTGCGATTTCTGCTCTTATATCGTCGTTTTTATATCCCATCTTTTCCCTTTCTTTCTTGTTAATCACACAGGTTGGCGGCATTGGGGTTTTCGGCGCCGCAGAACGGACACTTATTTACGCCATAGCACCAGTACCACTTGCCACACTCGCACTGGCACAGCTCGTCGCTGTCCTGGTCATCCAGATAGCTGCTCGGGTGCTCCCAGTCGATTGCCTCAAACACGCGGTCTGCAATCTCCGGTTGCCCGTTGCACATGTCCAGGATATCCTGTCCGGTATAAATGGCATCTTCCAGTTCCGGCACATAGCACACAGCGGACTTGTCGGTATAGTACGCTTCCTCGTTCTTATATACCCAGCCCTGCCGGTACCAGCCGCGGTCCAGCCTGATAATTTCTCCCTTCTCATTGACTTCACAGTCACCGATGATGACATAATCTCTTTTCTTCTCCTCCATTTTTTCTCCTCTCCTTAGTTTCTGACAATGTACGAACCGAAAAACCTCATCCTGCGTTTTCCAATCTGGATATTCCTCTTCGACCTTTTCGTACAATTCCTCTTCCCTATTTCCCCACTTATCCAAGTATTCGGAATGCATCAAAATGTTGGACAAATGTTCCAAAGATCTCATTTTTTCCCATCCAGTCCAGGTACTCTTCCTCGATCTTCCCACACAGTTCCTCTTTCCTGCCTTCCCACTTATCCAAGCATTCGGAATGTATCAGGATGTTTGGGATATGCTTGTAGTTGTTTGCCAGAAGTGTCACTTCACCGTCCTGAATCTCCTTCCGGCAGACGAAGCATCTCCGCTTCAGGCCCCCTGTGTCCCGGTGGTACCATCTCCTCACCGTGACGATGCTGCCCTTGTACTGGATCTTTTCTGTTTTCTTCATGCTTAGTTCCTCCTTCTCTCATGTCTTGTTTATTGGTTCATTGGAAGTATGGCTATCAGCTGGCAGCTATGGGCACGCAAAAAAAGAAGCCCTCGGCTGAAGGCTCCTTCTCATTGTGGATAGATTCTGTTTTTGTGGAGATATTAGGATTCTGCGGAAGAGTCGAAGAATAACGCAAGGCTCTCGCAGAACTCTTCATAATCTGTATAGCCAAATAACTCCATTTTTATCTCTAGTTCTTTCATGCATTCCACAAAGTCGCCTACGCGTTTCTTGCTGACTTTGCAGAAGATGATCTTATATTTTTCGCCGGGTTTTTCGTACTCCTGACCGAACCGTACAAATAACTTGTGTTTGATGAAGATCTGGTCGGCCAAGTTTTCCTTGGTATCCGCGAAAGCGAACCATGTTTTAAATAAACTTATTCCTTTAATTATTTTAACATAGTTTTTCATTTTTTTTGCGTGGGAATCCAGTCCGGCTTTCAGGCTGGATGAATATCCCACGCTCCTCCTTTCGTTAATCGCATCCCTTAAACTGCAAATGCCTTTTTGTATTTTCAACTGTAGTATGGCGATGCCCTGCGTCTCAAAACACTCCAAAATACAAAAAAAAAGCCGCCATACTGACGTAAGCGACAGTATAGTGGCCTTTAAAGGTTTGAAAATGATCATGCTATTTACGCTATTTCGACAACATTGGCACAGTAGCTGACACCATCATAGCACAGTTCCCATTCACCAAAGAAATCATCTGAGCATTCAGACACGGCCAGCTGTACTCCATCCTTGGAAAACAGAACAGCCTCAGTCCAGGCCGCACCTTCGCCGATTCTGGTCCCGCAGCATTTGATGTCCATTTCCTTCCCGTCGCCAAACACTACACTGCAGCTAATCGTCTCATCCTCACCTAGATGGGAATCCTCCGTATCCCCTTCCTTCCAGTCCAGGATTTTTTTGATGTGGGCAGCCAGGTCCTTATTGACAGAGACTGTCTGCGTCATACAGTGCCCATCAGTGTCCATGATGGAATCAATCAGCTTTAAGAACGCCTCCCCGGAAACTTCCTTCGGGGAATCGTTGAGGAATACATGGTCATAAGTATAATCCTCAACATTATCGTCGGACTTGTTACCCCATTCCTTCATGGCTCCCGTCCTTGTTACAAGGATCGTAACGCGGTGAGCCTTAATGGGGAGTTTTGCTTTGAACTTGTCGATCTCTTCTGGCTCGCGGATATGCACGAACAGGATCTCAGCGCCGCTTACCGCGAATTCACGGTACCGGTCAACCAGATAGCAAACGGGCTCATCGCCGTACTGTACCATCTCGCTTTTAAACTCCGAAAGAAGTTTCCTCCCCTCTGGGGTTTTCCTTCCGTCCCATCCCGCTACCATAGCAGGCACCAGGACCGGGTCGATGGACGAGAAGTTCCAGACCTTATCTGAACCTTTGGCATCCGTCACATACCGGCATAACGTGTCCTTGCCGACCGTACCGCTGCCGTTCATTATGATAACAAGCTGCTTCCTGTTTTCGGGCCTCTCTATGAATTTCATTGCGGAATCCGTATCCATGCAGGTATCACGCCGCATACGGCGCAGGGTTTCTCCTATAACCTCCTGCAGTGCTTCCCTGACATCATCATCCGCCTTCCAGTATGCCCAGACAGCGTCTTCGTCTTTTTCCATGCCGAGGATATCAAGCATTATTTTTTTTGTCAGCGCCGCTGTAGCGGCTTTTGCGCACCGCATCCGCTACCCTATACGGGGCATATGACCTGATGACACGGATATTCGCATCCTGCCGGATCGGCGTCGCGTAACTGTCTTTGGCTATCAGCTTTGCTGCATGAATATCATCCTCTTGAAATCCCACACTTCCGCAAACGCTTTCGACAAGATCCTGGAACACCTCCCGGACCATTGTATCCGCATCCCTATAGATCTGGTAAGCGTCCATGAGTTCCTTTACGCCGATGATCTGGTACATCGTGCCTTTGTCGGCGTCACTGTAATGGCTTTTTCGTATCGCTTCGGCTACTTCCTCTGCGGCATAGATTCTGGCGATGCGGATATTGGTATATTGGCGTTCCGGCGACCTTGTCATTTCTTTTGTTTCGGCTTCTTCTGCCTTCATCGAATAAAACTTATTCAGTGCTGCCTGCGCCCAGGACGGCCTGACGGCCTCAAACTCCTGCCCATAGATGAACCGGAGTATGTCGCAGAACGTGTCATATCTGTTCTTTTCGTAACAGTCCATGATACTCTTGTCCATAGCGTCCGCTTCCATGCAGTCCAGGAACAGATCCTCGAAAAAGTTTTTACATTCTGATAATTTCCTCATATCTTTCTTTCTCCTTTTTTTTTCTTATTTTTTTCAGGCCCCCGTTCCTTACCAGGAATTGGGGGCGATTTTTCTTGAGCGGTACAGCGGATCAGTCGTAGTACACCTCGAAGATCAGGAAATTCTCCGGGTGTTCCTTCGCGTGTTCCATGGTCTTCACAGGAATGTATGTGGATACGCCGACGCTGTCATCATAGAAGAGCATTTCCTGCCCGTAGGTGAAGACATTATCAACGGCATCCAGCGCCTTTCTCAACTCATAGATGGACGCTGGGTACGCGAACTGCTCTGTGGCGATCCGCCCATTTTTGTCCATGAGGGATGAGAACATACCTCTGAGGCCCGTGAACCCGCGTTTCTCAGTCTCTGTGTCAAACGCACCAAGAAGGTTGATGAGGCGCATCGACTGGGTGCGGTTCCAGGAAAGAATCTCCTCCCGGATTTCATCTGGTTTTGTGACCCCAAATCCATATCCCTTTCTGGATTGAGCCTCATCAAAAGTCATATAGTTATCTTTAAAGTATCCGATGGTGCCATGGAGTTCTCCGTCCATGTCAGCCGTTGAAATAATATCTCTGGCGGCCGTGCTGTAGACCTCCTTCAGGATTTTCTTATATCTCTCCGTTCCACCTTCTGCTTTCAGGACAACATTCCCTTTTTTATCGTACAGTTCCACCAGTTCCGCCTTCACGTTCATCAAAACCTTTAATCCAATTGCCATAATCGTTTCCCCTTTTCTTTTTTTGATATTTTGCTGTTTTTTAGTTCCCCTGTGCCTGCGGGAGTCCTTCCAGGTACGCCATCAGAGAGCCAAAATCCTTATACTCCCATGGGTCTACCCGTCTTCCGTCAAACGACGCGAAATATACCTTTGCTTCATTTTTGGGGACCGTCTTACAGTCCCCTTTCCCGTCATCCAGGATGTCCTGGGGGCACCCGGCTTTGATCAGATAAGGGCGCTCTTCCGTATCTTCCGTAAGGATGACTGCGTCATTCCAGATCAGTACCATCTTTGGTTCCATCCTTATCATGCGATTTCCTCCCTATCCTCTCTTCAGCTTGATCCCATATTCCCGGAACAGGACATTTTCGATATCTTTAACCGTGCGCATCCCCAGGTTGGTGATGCCGCAGAGTTCTTCATAGGATATCTTCGCAAGCTGGCCTATGGTCTTGATCGGTTCTTTGAACTCGATATGTCCAGACGCGCCCTGTATCTGGTGCCGGCTTAGCGCATTGACTGCCCTTACGGAAAACTCAGCCTCGCTAATTGGGATCTCATCAAGAGAATCCGGCAGACAGCTGCTGTCCATGGTTTCCAAGGCCTTGATTTCCTCCTTGATCTGCTCTTCCTTTTCTCTGAGCCTCTGAATAGCGTCGCGCCTTCCTTCGCAGAGCTGTTTCATCCGGGTCATCCGCGCCCGGTCGTATTCCGCCTGGGCAGTCTTTACTTTCTTGGACTGCTCCTGGTACTCCTTCCCATAGATCAGATGGAGTCGGTATTGCGGATGTCGTAGCTTACGCATCGCCTTATGCTCAACAGCGTCAATCCGTGCGCGGCTCTTCCCGAGCTTATCCCCAATTGCCTGCATGGTCATGCCCTCCTGATACCGCATGCGCAGCACTTCCTTTTCCTGTTCCGTGCAGACGGCGTTCACGCATTCCTCATAGGCCTCGTCAAAATCCACAGGGGCGTAGTACTCTGTCCCGGTCAGTCTGATCAGGAATTTATCCTGCCAGCAGATCCAGTCATCCAGTTCCACACGGATGCCATCCTTTTCTTCTGTCTGGCCACGTCCTATGGAGATGTCCCCCCGCACAAAGCGGCGGATCCAGTGCTTATCCACGTTTTCCTCCAGGCAGGCAGTCGTTTCAGTCTCCCCAGCCAGGACCCGGTCTATAACACGGTTTAAACGTTCTACCTGTTCTTTTCCATGACGGTATATCCGCATGCGTTCCTGCCTGTTTTTGCCAGCCGTGGTAGCTGTCTCTTTTGTGTCTGCTGTTGTTTTCTGGTTTCCCATTTCTTCTTCCCCTTTCTCTCATGTCTTCTAATGATTCATGAAAAGTATGGGCACGGGGCAGGGCTGTTCGTGCCTTTTTTGCGGCAGTGCTGGATGCCGCCCGGCGGCTTTCAGAAAAAAGGCAGCCATGCTCCATACTTCTTTAAAAAGTAAGGAGTGATTTAACTATGCGCATTTATCCAAGACAAGTTATTTTTAAAAACGTTTTCGCTGCCGTCGGCACGATCTTCCTCCTGGTTGGCAGCGTCTTCTCCGGCGTCGGCACGGCCATGACTGTGAACGACCAGTACTTCCGTAAAAACGGGATTTCTACGGAAGCGACGATTGAGATGATCCACGGGGAAGATGTGAGGATCCGGTATGAGGCGGATGGGGCTACTTTTGTCGGCCCCCTGGGATATTATTCCTCTTCTATGCGGGAAGGGGACTCCATCCCGATCTATTATGATTCCAATAACCCCGCCCGCATCCACGCGTCATCATCTTCGGCGATCTCAGTCGTGTTTTTGTCCACCGGCCTGCTCCTTCTGGTATGCGGCGGCTCCCTGGTTATTTACACACTGATGAAAGGCAGGCGTGACCGCTGGCTCCTGGAGAACGGCACGCGTATCCAGGCGAAGGTCACCGGAGTGGAGATCAACCGGAATGTATCCAGCAACTACCGCCACCCGTACCGGGTGATCGGACAGTACCAGATGCCGGATGGCTCCACACGGGAATTCTACAGCGAGGACATCTGGTATGACCCGACGGACGTTATGGCATCCGACACCGTGACTGTCTGCCTGGATCCGGAGGATGACACCAAGTATTATATGGATCTCTCCACCGTGCTCCCGGATGAGGACGGCGAAATCGAAGGGATCGGGGAGGACTTATGATCAGCGGGCAGGAGATCAAGGTTTTTTCATTCTTTTCAGGGAGCGGGTTCTTAGACCTGGGGTTTGAAAAAGCAGGCTTCCGGATCAGCCTGGTAGATGAATTCCACCCCAGCTTCCTGGAAGCCTACCAGTACGCCAGGGCAAAAATGGGGACGGAACCACCACAGTATGGCCATCACAATACTGACGTCAATGAGTTCCTGGGGCAGAAGAAAGAAGCGTTGGGGAAAGCCCTGGCGGACGCGAAAAGCGATGGTTCCCTTGTCGGGTTCCTGGGCGGGCCACCCTGCCCCGATTTTTCCGTAGCCGGCAAAAACAAAGGCAGGGACGGGGTGAACGGGAAACTGTCATCCAGCTATGTCAACCTGATCATCGCCATGAAGCCGGATTTTTTCCTGTTTGAGAACGTAAAGGGCCTGTGGCGGACGGCAAGGCACAGGGAGTATTTTGAGGAGCTGAAGGGGCTGCTGCATGGCGCCGGGTACGCCACGACAGAA
This sequence comes from Clostridiaceae bacterium, assembly GCA_910575795.1. Classification (GTDB taxonomy): domain Bacteria; phylum Bacillota; class Clostridia; order Lachnospirales; family Lachnospiraceae; genus Otoolea; species Otoolea muris. The sequence goes on from CAJTGE010000032.1 coordinate 26,424, forward strand.
AGGCTGACGAACGCCTTGGAATACGGTGCCCCGCAGGACAGGGACCGGATCCTCTTATTCGGCGTCCGGGAAGATGTGCTGGCACAGCTTGGGGATAAAGACATCTCCAGCTTCCCGTGGGACAGGTACCAGAAATACAGGCTGGATGAGATAAAACAGCTCCCATGGCCCGGGAAGGAGGAATTCCGTGCAGGCTCAGAGACACAGTGCCCGCCCGGCCTGCCGGAGGAACTGACCGTGGAACACTGGTTTCGGGAGAACGATGTGGAGAACCACCCAAACGCCCAGGATTACCTCATCCCCCGTGCGGGCCTGGCAAAGATGCAGACCGTCCAGGAAGGCGATGTCAGCCGGAAGTCGTACAAGAGGCTCCACCGTTGGAGGTATTCCCCGACCGTGGCATACGGAAACAATGAGGTGCATCTCCATCCATACAGGGAACGGCGGCTGTCCGCAGCTGAGGCCATGGCACTGCAGAGCCTGCCAAGGGATTTTGTGCTGCCCCCGGACATGTCCCTGACGGACAAGTTCAAAACCGTCGGGAACGGCGTCCCATTCCTGCTGGCATACGGGATTGCCAAAACCATAGGTGATTTCCTGGCTGTCTAGGCCGGCCTGGCAAATGGATGGTGCAGAGCGCATCAGAAAACAGCGCTCTGCATTTTTTGGCGACATACCATTATTTTTTAAGAAAGGAAGAAACAAATGTATATATACGAAGGGCATTTGGGCAACCTATATGTGTCGGATGAACCGTTGGAGTACGAAGATTTGTATTGCGAGGAATGCGGCGATTCCGACTGGCTGGTTGGCTATGCGGAGACAAAGGAAGAAGCATGGGAGCTGTTAAAAGACGATACCGACATTAACGGTTCTGGTGGTTGGGATTACGGATATGTTCAGGAATTTTTGAAAAACTGGGAAGAATGAGAAAAACACGATTCGAAAAATCGAATATGAGCCAGATAAGAAATCAAAAATCAGCAAAAACGTCCTGATGCAGGAATCCCCTACCGCAATGGCAGGGGATTTTTTTCTGTTAAACTCTATTAAAAACCAAATACCTCTTCCCGCAGCTTTTTGTTCGCCATAAGAGCCATGTAACGTTTGAGCTTGGCCATAGTCTCCTTGTCTATGCTTGATCTTTTCCATGGCACAGGGAACATATTCTCTGTATTTTTCTCTTCAGCACTGTCCAGTATCTCCCCATACAGGTTTCACAAAGCCATGAATCGCTTATCTCCCAGATGTTCCATGGTCTCTGCAAAGAAATCGTAAAAAGTATAGGGATTACCGGTCTTCTGTTCCACAGTCTGTATCAGAACCATGACGTGAAATAGTGGGTTTTCCGGTATCACGCTGCCTGGCAGGATCTCATCATACCGTTTTTTCAGTTCCCGGAACCATTCCTTCAGTTCCTCGGAAAACCGGATCCTTCCCTCCCCGTCCCAGAGCGGGATCAGGTCATCCGGCACCAGGTTCAGGAAATCCGCTGTTGATACATTGGAAATGTACTTCTGGCGAGCGTTAGGCTCAGGGACAAAAAACCTCTTTTTTGCCACGCCCCTTACCTGTTCCCACAGTTCCCAGAAATCAGCGCCGTATATTTCTGCTACTGCCTTTACCACATACGCCGGTGAATCAGACAGGGCCGCAAAATACTGGGCGTAGGAAAAGTTGGGGTCTTCGTATTCCCTGCTGCCCTTCAGTGACGGGCTGTCCTGCTCATAGTACAGCCTCAGCATTTCCATGGTCTGTGCAAGCTGTGCTGCTTCATCCAGTTCGCTTTTCTCATGGTATTTCCGGATCGCCGCCTTGAACAGCTTCGCGCATCCAAAGAAACTGAGCCTGACCTGGCTGCTGCCGTCATCCTTTTGTTCGTCATCCACCATGCCTTCAATCCATTCATCAGCGGCATCCGTCCCATTCTGGACTGCCTTCACCTCATAGTAGCTGATAAGCCCGGCCAGGCCGTCCACAAACTCAATCAGGAAGGAGTCATCCGGATCCTTACTGCCTCTGTCATGGAACTCTTCAAAGATTGCCCACGGATCATTCCTTTTGAGGCTGTACTGTTCGTTAAAGAGATAATTGATCCAGCCGGTATATGCCGGGGAAAGAACAGGGACGTTATCGACCATCGGGAACGTCTCCCCGTCCGTATAGAGCCCTTCCAGGGTATATGCCGCGGCCATGACCTCCTTAAAATGTCCCCAGCCAACATTTCCGCCCCAGACATATGCGTCATTACGGTTGAATCCCGCAGTTTCCCAGCCATTATCTTCAAAGTAGTTGTACCAGAAGCACATGCCATGTTCCCCCATAGAGGGTTCCTTAAGCAGGCGTGCCTCCCGGTCACATATTTTCACCGGTTCCAGTTCCATCATCCCGCCAGCCCGGAACAGCTTTTCGATCCGGCAGGCGAATTCTTCTTTTTTATCCGCTGGTATATCCGCCCCTTTTTTCTTAAACAGTTCCGCGAACGTACCCATATACACCGCCTCCTTATATATTTTTCTGTGGAAAGTATGTCTTACCCCCCTGCCTGCCGCAGCCGCATTGGTTGTAGATTTTGCGGATAACATTTTTCTTGGCATTTTCTTTCCTCTCCGGTGCCGAATGGACCTGGTTCCATGTCTGTTTTCTGCGGATAGCATTTTTTTGAGAAAAAATAAGGGGCAGGCACTATGCCCACCCCATTGCATTTCGTTGATTGCTCCGATCACTTCGCCTGCTTCTCAAACCCGGCGTAGGTCACACGGCCGTCTTTGTCAGTGCAGAAGTACATATCGTCACACTTCAGGTTCCTCTTGTTCTTCTGGACAGCGCCGGTCTTGCTTACCAGGACACAGCTTCCGTCAGTACGGATAGCGGAGCCGTAAAGCAGTCCGTTCATCCGCTCATCGATCTCAAAGCCAGCGGTATCTTTCCTTACCAGGACGGCGGCGTAATTGTCCACATCCTGGTCGGCACAGAGCACCATGCCGGACATCGTGAACTTGCCGATGCTGGAGATATAGCCGGTCGATCCAATACCAGAGGAGTTGAACCAGAACTGTCTCGGGCCGTCATCGATCACAATATTCTGGTATCCGGTCCTTACCGAACCATCAGACTCGGAATCAGAGCAGTAATACAGGTTCTGGAAGCGGCTGCGGTACAGCATGGTCTCCGTAACCTCATCCGTATCAGCAACCTTCGTTACATGGTGTCTGTTGGAATCAGCAGTCACAAACCCCGTCTGCATCCTTCCGAACTGATCCAGGGCATAGCGCTTGCCGTTGATCTTCTTGATCTCGTCGGTATATACCTTGCCGGAGCCGTTGGTGTACCACCAGCTGAACTCATCGTCATCATAGTCTTCCTTGATGTAATCCTCATGGGGTACTGCCCATACCCAGGAATTCTTCTGGGCGGAACCATCATTGCGGATATACTTCACGTTGGTGTCCGGACTGATTGCCTGGGTTGCGTTGGAACTGGTAGCGGCCGCCCATCCGGTCAGCATATGGCCATCCTCCGTATCGAAGGTATACTGCACGCCGTTAATGGTCTTTCTTGCGGTACGGCTCTTCTTTCCATTGGAACCGAAATAGAACCAGTACCTGCAGTCATCATTGTCATCCACGACATCCAGTTCTTTCCAGCCAACAGCTGCTGCGCCATCCTCCGGATCCCCAAAGTAGTAGTCTGCCTCGATCCAGGCGTTCTCATCATCCTCATCCATCAGATCCGGGCTGTCTGCCTTGACCCATCCGTACAGCATCCGGCCCTCTTCATCAAAGGCGTACCGTTTACCATTGATCTCTACGGTCGAAGTCCTGCCGGATGCCGGAGCCTTCTGTGCCTTGCCATTGGCGCCGAAGTAGTACCAGCGCAGTTCATCGTCATCATCCATGGCCTGACGCCACTCATTGCTGATCCGGGCGCCGTTCCCGTTCACGAAATAGTAGTTGCTGTCAGTTTCTACCAGGGCGTTAGTCACCATCACGCCGTCCTGGCCCAGATAGAACCAGCCGCTTCCGCTCTGCTTCCACTCCTCCGTGGCATACGTCCCGTCAGAATACTTAAACATCCAGTTCCCGTTCTGCTGTACCCATTCGCCTCTTGCGGCCAGTGCCGTCATTGGCAGGGCTGCCGCAAACAATAATGCGGTAATACCGCTCTTCAATAGTTTCTTTTTCATTGTAAATCCACCTTCCTTTTTTACGAATTTTTCGTAGCACTCTACACATGAAGTATGGCGCACGGATATTTTTTTGGATCGTTTCTGCTCGTCAAAATGGCTAAAAAACGCCTGAAAATCAAAGAAAAACCGGACTTTTTCTTTGCGGAAATCTTACAATTTTTCCGGGTGCCAAGATACCGGACACGAGTTGTATTTCTTCGGCTCTTTTTGACTTTTTTGCAGGATTTTTCGCCGGATTTCCTGCAGCAAAAAACACCCGGCAGTCATATGCCAGGTGCTTTCTTAAGGGGAAACCAGCACTCAGACCGGTGCGTTTATCCCATGTTTTTTGAGCGTTTCCATCATCTGATCATGTATTTCCAGTACAGAGCGAATTGCAAAACACAGCGTATCTTCGTCCTTGACTTCCAAGCCTGTCTTTTCGCCAAGCCTGCGAACCGTGTCCCGTGACAAAACCATGTTCTCAAAAAGCATATTCTGCTCCTTTCTGATGTTCCATGCTTCAGATATCACTCCATGCGGAATGACACGTCATATGCGTGGTTTTCCAGGATCAGCTTCCATCTCATCTCTTCGACGGTAATGTTGTGATCCCTGGCTGCCTGGGCAACATCGACCATTTTCTCCCCGTCAAAATACGCCCAAAGTGTTTTCTGTCTGCTCATATCTTTTTCCTCTCTTTCTGATTGTTGATTTGCGCTTTATTTGCTCCCAGTTGCCGCGAATTAAGATGTCCAGACTTTTCGTGGGGGTCTTCCACCCCCACACCCCTGGAACCCTTGTCATTACGATAATCCAAAAGATGATTGTCGTAATGACAAGGCTAATATGGCGGATATCTTAATCTGCGAATACTGGGTGATGTAAGCATGCGTATCAATATCTGATCTCCAGGATTTTTGGCAAGGGGCCTCGGTAATTCAATTACCGAGAGGAATTGCCTTTTTGCCTTTTTGCTTCTGTCTGGTATTGATAGCCGTCTGCGTACTGTTTTAACTTGCAGTTTCGATATGATGCGGATATCAATTCTCCGGTCAATGTGCGGACATCAAAACATCCTCTTTCTCTTACCATTACACGTCCACAGTGATGGCCGACGTGTTTCCCTTTCAGCACATCTGCCGTTACGATGTCCCCGTTCATGAAGCCGTATATGCGCTTGGCGCGTTTCCCGAGCTTTACCGTGATGATGCCGCATTTATTGATCTTGCCCCTGAGCCTTGAGCCCCTGCCGACTGCCTTGACGTACAGCACGCGGCCATTGGTCCTGTCCCTGTACCCATCCTCCGGTACTGTCCCGACACATAAGGCATCGTAATGGTGGTCCTTGGGCAGGTTCAATTCTGTGCGGTTGTATTTCGTGTGCCCACCGCTTGAACATTCCATATGGTCCGCCCCAAACATCTCAAATAACGGTCTTTCCGTTGCACGCCTGCTTGATGTTACCCAGGCACAGTACCGGTCTGATACGCCGACAGCCTGCCCTTCAAGGACCTTGCCGATGTTTTCGATCCGTATCTGGTTTAAGGTCTTCTTAGGCTTTTCCTCTGACTGCCCAGGATTTTTTCCTGCCTTGCCGGCGGACTCCTTTGCCTGGAGCTCCTTCTGCCACTGTTCAAGGGTGCGGTTCCCCTTTGCCTGGTTGCACTTATGGCAGGCGACCGTCAGGTTGGAAACCTTATCAGAGCCGCCCTGCCCCTTCGGGTGCTTGTGTTCCACCTCCAGGACTGGATCTCCGGAGGCTCCGCCGCAATACTGGCATGTATGCCCATATCTGTCCATAAGGTATTCTTTTAACTCATATCCGGCAAGTGTACCATTCTGATATTCCTTGCCCTCAATATCTGGGTTGTCCAGAAGCTGCGTGTCAATGCGGACTGCCTCAAAGCTGCAGTCAGTGATATTGACCAGCTTCCTCAGCTTGCTTACCCAGTGTATGATATTGTCCACGATGCTCTGGACGCTTGGCGGGAGCCATCCGTCTTTCCTGCTGCTATCATAGGACTGGTGGTTCCCAACAGTCTTATTCCCCCACTTTGCCCTGCGATACCATGTCTCGCGGGTCCTGCGGTTACGCCTTGCTCCCCTCCTGGTGTCGAGGTTTTTCTTGACCGTGGAGGCCCTGTGCTCTATCTGGATATAATAGTATACAGTGTCGTCGTTGTTCCCGACTATCGCGATGCCGGTATGCACGCTCCCCGGGTCAATCTTGATCCGGTATGAAGGCACGTCTTCCAGTGACCTGACATCGATATCTTTTAAGATGATGCTGAACGGGAAGTAACGGTACACGCATGCCCGTTTCCTGTCCATTAACTGCCTGGCCCGTTTTTCTGTAACGAACCCGACAGGCTTCTTATGTTTGTCTAATGCGATTACCATAAGTTCTCCTTTTTGTGCGCCCGTCAGGGCCTTGTAGTGTAACGGTTAGTTACGTCCCCTCGCCCGTTATCCGGAGTCGGCTGCGGCACAGCAACTGCCTTTTCTCGACTTTGGCTGTTTATGACTGTGTCCCATGGGTCATGTGCTGGGGAGGGACACACTGCCATGCATCCGGATAACTTGTTATTGATATCCCTAAGGATCAACATAACTGGCTACTCAACCAAAAAAAAACAAACTGCTTACGCTTGCTTTATAGACCCGAAGGCCTACTTCCACAAGCTCGGCAATTCATTGCCGAGTTGGTTGACGTGGCCTTATTCGCATTTGAATGTGACCTTATGCCCCGGGTTTTCCTTGACCAACTGCTCCTTCAGCTCGTCAACCATCATGTTATTATCCAGGGCCGCCTGGACGACATCAACCAGTTTCTTGCCATCCAGGTACGCCCAGATGGTCTTTCGCTTCTGCCTCCTCATTTTTCCGTATCCTTTCTTCTTTTCTTAATTAAGCAGCTCCAGGGAACTGCGCGGGAAATCCGCATTGCACTGAGTCTCGCTGATGTAGACTTTTACCTGTCCCCCGTCTTCAGTAAACCCGACGATCCTGCCGAATTTCCGGTGGTGTTCGTCAGACGTGTCGGAAATGACACGCACATGCTTGCCGATCAGTTCCTCGTTTTCGTACAGATCCTCCAAGGGGAGCCTGCCTGTTTGTGTTATCTGCATTCTACTTTTTCTCCTTCTTTCTAAATTAATCCTCATCGTATTCCCCGCACAGTTCAGCGATTCTGGAATACATCTTTTCCCGCATTTCCTGTGCATAGGCCCTGTATTCCTTTGCCTTTTTGGTAGGTTTGAACCAGACACTGTCCTGATCCGCCTCGCTCATCTGTCCATACTGCTCATCTGTTTTGTCGATATATTCCCGGTAGATGGCATGGGCGGAATCGGAGCCTATCACATGGCGGTAGCGTCCAAGGCTCTTATGGCTTCCACGGAGCTGCGCGTTTTCGTAGAGCATACGGATCACCTCATGGTCAAGCCCTTTCTGCCCCTCGGCATCATAGGCTTCCGATAGTTTCTCGCATCTCCACGAACGATAGGGAGATGAGTCGTTGGAACTGTGGGAAGATATATATACTCCATCTTTCTTCACCGTAATTCGGTTAATAAGCTCAACACTCATTTTTCCCCTCCGTCTTTTTTATTTTTTTTCGAACATTATGCGCTGTCAGCCATCAAGCTCTGCGAACATACGGGACAGCTCACTTCTGCAGTCCCTGCAGAGATTGACTGCCACTCCGTTGTTTGAGACAACCCGCATTTTCCCAGCAATCTTCGCACTCTGGAACACGCAGAGTGACCGGATATCGTTTCCATAGCACCCACAGCATGCGCAGGTGGTCGCATCTTTGGGGGATTCCGGGACAACTATCTGGAACATACGCTGTCCTCCTTCCTCTCATTGATCGGGAACGCGCACAGGCACCGGAACGGATATTCCGTATTGTTTTCTGCTACAGCCCTGCAGGCTTCCTCACAATTATGCGCTCTGGTAACTCCAACAAACAGAGGCGCTTTCACATCAAACCAGGAGTCTTCATATTCTTCATCAGAAAGACATCTGTCATCCGTATCAGATCCCAGCGCATCCGCATCAAAAACCCGTGTGTCTCTTACCCAGTAAGCGTTTACGCATACCACGTAGAGTTTCTGCATATCTTTTTCCACTGCGGCATCCTGATTCCCACATTCCACAGGGAGGCATGCCTTGATATCGGCGATGCCGTACATGCCTGTCGTATACTCATTCCCCCTGGAATCGGTATTCAGTTTATACTGGTTCCCATCGAACCATACGGAATCACCGGCCTTTTTGGTACACTGGTGGATGTTTTTCTCGTATCCATTGTATTTCTTTCCAACCTCAAATTTCTGCATATCTTTTTCCTCCTATTATTTTTCCTGCGTTTTCCTGATCTTTGGGAAGCAGGCTGCCTTCCCTTCTTTCCTGCACCATATGTCTTCGATAGCCTCCAGCGTCACATTGACGGCTAGCTCTATGATGAACATGCGACCCTGGTAACGTTCTATGACCTTACAGAGATCATTGACCAGATTGTCCCAGTAGGCACCGGAGCCATCCACACCGCTGTACTGTTTAAACAGCCTCCAGACATCCGTGATAGCGGCCTTATACTGTTCTTTCGACAAGGAGCACTCCCCGGCTTTCTCACGCTTCACTTCCTGCCATACGACCAGGCAGAATAGGCGGTTGAACACGCCCTTCCCTGCCTGCCTGATACATGCCGCGATCTCCTTTTCTGTGACCCTTTCCGGGTGCTGCAGCATGACAAGTGCCCTGGCATATGCCGCATACCAGTATTCTTTCAGTTCTTTTTCTGTCATGCTGTCCTCCCTTATCCCACGAGCGCCGGATCCTGCGCAACTCCCGGGGTGTCCAGGCCGTCATAGGCGATCATACGGTTCTTTAAGATGTCGCAGATAGTCTCCCGGTCCACGTCCATCCAGTTGTAGCTCCACCCGTAATCTGCCGCCCCGAAATTATCCCAGGAGTAGTAATCCAGGCATCCAAGCGCGAACCAGAGCGGGTCATATGTTTTCTCGGTCATGCCGATGAAAGCCATCACTTTTTCCTTTTTAATCCAGGAATCCGTGACATCCACCTCGCATTCCCCGAACTGGAACCTGCCCGGATCATCTGGGTACGGCTCACAGCAGAGGATGCGGAATACATTTTCTTCATGCTCCACATCCACCAGACGCCCATGCTCGAAAAAGTCCTTGTCTCCGTAATTGATGTACATTGCTTTCCCCTTTCTCTATGTCTTATTTGATGATTCATGGAAAGTATGGAAACGGGGAAGCCTGCATGGGGCCAAAAAGGCCGGAATATGTACCAGGAACGCCTAGACAATAGCAATTCTCTCTTATATATTGGCGGTTGCTACCCGGAGCATCCACAGCGCGGCCAGATGCGCCGGATAGGCCACGTAAAACCATTTCCTCCATTTCTTATCCCCGGGCCTGCCATTATCCATACTTGTGACCCACATCCATGCTGCCATAAGTGCCATAGATGCCGCCGCCCGCCCGATAAACCCATTGGCGATCCAGCTGGATTTCTCAAAGAGGAAACACAGGGCTGCCGCCATCATGAAACGTCGGTTTCCGTCTGCGCATACCAGCGCACCGATCAGGAACACGCCCGCAATGCCGTAGTCCGAATGGAGGAACTGTGCCAGTATGCCAGCGAACGCGATGCATGTAGCCAGAGTCCACCTATCCCTTATATAGCATTTTTCCCGGTAAGCCCAGAAAGCTGCCGCTGACAGAGCCAAGGTGAAGAACACATTCTGGTGGACATGGACCAGGATTCGCCCGAAAAACGCCAGGTCAAAGGGAATCTCAGACAGGAACGCGTATATAAGGAGCCTCTTGGCATAAGCCCGGATGTTGTGGGTATATTTGATGCCCTGGGCGGTAAGGTATGCATACAGGGGGAAAGATAAGCGGCCCAGTGTCCTGGTAAGTGTCCAGGCCATGGAGCCATAAGGCAGGAGCGTGGCGCCTGCATGGTCTATAAACATCAGCACGAGGGCGATAAGTTTGATCTGGGTGTTATCCAGGGATATACGGCTGCCCACATGCCGTCCGCCGGCATTGTTTCCCTGTGGTTTCTGCATTGGCTGTTTCCTCCTTTATTGCATACGGGGAAGTATGTCTCCAAACGGGCATTTATCGTTCCCATTCTGCGGATAAGAAATTCTTAAGGAAAATATTTTCGCTGTCGCCGCCTTGAGCTGTTGACAGTTTTCCATGATATATTGTAAAATATTAACAAAATTCTTCTAAAAATGAGGTGTTTTGTTAATGTTATTGGTTAAGACAAGACCCATTCCCTACTGCGAGGAAAAACCAAAGAGAAGAAAACCATACTACACACCGACTTGCTACAGTTACAAGAAAAAAAGCCCGCCAAGCCGGGGTGGGCTCACAAAGCCGGAGGACTATGTGTAAATAATGGCACGCTGACACCAAAATGAGGAGGTGCGATATGATCCAGACGAGCGGTACAGAACTACATTTAATCAATTTGCTGCAGGAAAGTCACAAAGAAGTATACAATCACCCATCCAAACGCCAGGGGTTTCTTCTCCTATACAGATGTTTTCTGGCTGCGACAGATAAGGAGCCAGATTCTTTCCACAGATCACAAGCTAAAAAATGCGGGTTCATTGCTGACGTCTTGTCGGAAAAGGAACTGTCCAAACTGCTCCATGCAATGGATTGTCAAGGACTGCAGAACGGCCAGGTTCTGTCCAGGAACGATGCGGGAATCATCACATCTCTTGACCATATGTATCCAGACAGCCTAATTGATGATTCCGCTATAGTCAGGGTCGGCAGCCGTGGTTTTGTTTTTTGCAAGGAAGATGTGCCAAAATTAACGAAACGGCATTTCAGCATCCTTTCTGCTTTGGCGGAAACAGAACAACTTGCCAACCCTGTGTATGTGGAAGTATCTGAAAACGGGCGGCTTGTTGTTGATTAACATGCAAAATTGGTATTGCCAGTTTGTCCTCCCCAGTGTCCTTCTGGCCTGTGGCTTTCTTATACACACAAAAAAAAGACCAGCATACCGCAAAGGTACACCAGTCTTTTCCATTGGATCACAAATCCCAGTCTCTTGCCTGCTTAATCTACCTTCAGCATGACTCCACCTTCGATGAATCCATGCTCATCCAAAGCGACAACCTCAAATCCAATCGGACTATAGAAATCCTTGAGCTGATCCGTCATGAGCTGCGCAAATACCGGGTTTCCAGGGATTCTGTCTATCTTCCGCCGTTTCTGGATTGCCGATGCGACCATCTGCGTCCCATACCCATGGTGCCGGAAGTCCGGCAATACAAAGACATCAGACAGCAGGAGCGAGTCGCTGGTATGTACCGGATGCTTTTCAATCAGATCGCAGCAATCGTCTGCGTATCCAAGCGTGCAGTATCCAATCAGTTTCCCGTCCAGATAAGCGCCCCATGCGAAATCCTCATTGTCTTCCAGAAACTGCTCCACATCGAAGCCGGATGTCCAGTCCATAGCAATAACCTTCCCTTCGTCTGAGAATGGGATTGGCCTGACTTCCAAGGCTCTTACCGAGTTGTTCTTCTCATTCTTTTTTTCTTTACTCATTTTCTTTTACCTTACCCTTTCTTTTTTGTTTGCCGCCTTGCCTATAACACCAACATGGGTTTCTTATGGCTCTCATTGCTTTCATACGGATCTTTAAAATAATACTCCTTCCAGAGCGCCATCTGTTACCGGGATCATATCCCCATTTCCCCTATAAAGCGAGAGTGATAAAAGTTCTAGCGGGGAGATCTCCGGCTCGTCTTCATCACCCGTGTAGACAATAAACGCCTGAACCTTTTCCACCGACCCTTCTGCATGATTCAGCGGCTCCGATTCCGGGGAGTGGAGTGTGTTCAGCCTATACATCACGCAGTGAAGCACTGTCGGATCGTCCTCGTCAACCTCCATATCGCAGTTTCTAAAGTCGAACGAAAAGTCTTTTCCGCCTATGCGCATTTCGTATCCTCCCAAAACGATACAGTATCCTTCCTCCATCCGAATCTCACGATCAAACCGAATGTCTGCTTCCATTATCATGTCTTCTTTCATTGTCTTGAATTTTCCTCCTTATTTTTATCCCTTTTCCCTTTCATTTTTCTCTGATGCCTTATGTTCTGTTACAGAAAAAGTATGTGAACAGGGGGAGCTGTGATATGACTATTTTTCCAAATAAGGATTTTTCACGGAGCGCAGAGAAATCAGGTACAAAAAAACAGCCGTCAAACAGAGATATCTCTGCTCACGGCTGTAATTCCGCCACCGCAACGCCCGAAACGTCATCGGGGTAGATCGCCCCGGAAATTGCATCATGGCTACTGCAAGGAACGGGCATGGATGACATGCTCAATTCCTTGTCATATGTACTTACTAATATTATGGGATCACCATGCGCACCGAAACCCACAAAAAAAACGCGGAGAGCACCCAAATATTTTTCTCACCGCATTTTTTCTTTCTAACCTCTCCAGTCCACTTTATCCTTCCCCTTAAAACAGTTCTGCGAAACAAACCCTGCTATCCTCGGATGGACAGTCTGGATGCTGTTCTTCACATACGGCGCAACCCTCTGCTGCGCCTTGGCACCCCACAAAAACCACTCTACATCCTGGTTCTGTTCGATATGGGCGATGAGTGCCGCCATGAAATCATTCCACAGATTCGTGTGCGAATCCACATGGTATGGTTCCACGGTCAGCGTCGCGTTCAAAAACAGCACACCTTGCCGTTCCAGCGAATCGAACCAGTCCTTCGGCTGCTTCATAGGAAATTTCCCATCTGCGATTTCCGTCCGGATCCTATCCAGGTCCTTTATCTCCCCAGTGTAATTAAAATAGACCGTCTTCAGGATGTTCCTTAACGAACTCTGCTTAAACTTCTGCCTCCACGACTCCAGGCTGGCAACCTCAAAGCTGCGGCCGGTCGCTTCAGGGATATCAATTCCGTCCTTCTTAAAGAAAGTCGGATACGGCTCCATGCCGACGATGATATATTTCAGATTATTGAAGTCTGTATTCAGGAAACGCAGGACATTTTTGTTCTCAGGGAAATATCCCTCTGTAACCGAACCATATATCTCTTCAAGCTCCGCGATCCTGTCATCATTAATGAATCCCCAGTTGTTTTCCGGTATCTCAAACATGGCTTTTCCTCCTCGTATTTTTTTCTGCTGGTTTTTCGCTATCCGTAGGAAGTATGGCCCATCTTTTTTACCTCAGATTCTAGCGGATAGCATTTTTTGAGGAACTGCAGATCCTGGCCCATGTTTCGCATTTTTTCCATGGGGAGCATCAGGCTGATATTTTCCTTTTTTGGTGTTTGTGGCACCACATCCTGATAGTCCTTGCTGTTTCCAACGATAGTTCCGTAAAAATACATCCGTAGCCATATTTGTGGCTTCCTGGATCCAGCCTGCCATATACCACTCTTGCACTGTTCTCGCACAGCCTGTCGTCTAATGTATACTCGTAATGAAACCTTGTGCCATTCTTCATGACTTCGCTTGTGTTTAGGTAAATGCCGCCCGCACTGATATTTTTTACAGCGCCCCTAGCAAAAAGATTGCCTTCAACCGTATAGAAGATAGCCATATTAGTCTGCACTCTTAAGTCTTTCCGGCGCTGGATGATATTCTCCACTCTCAAAACATTACACTCTGCCAGCCATAATTCCCCGCTGTTCCCGATCTGCTGGTTCCTCCGTATATTTAATTCGCACCAACACCGGAATATCCCTTTTGTCTCTTTGTAAAAATCCACATACACCTGGACATGGGCATTATAAACACTCTTCGGAGAAAACCCCGTTCGAGCTCGCTCGTGCGGGGATGAATCCGAAGTAATTTACGGCGGTTCTTCGTCAGTACTTGGTAAGCAAAATAGAACATTTGTTCTGTTTTTTATTGCTTATACCGTCAAAATATGGTAAAATAAGTATAGTTAAGCTGTATTCCATTTCATAGGCGAAAGGAGGTTTCCGGGTATGAAAACAAGGCTCATCGATGAAAAACGTGGTTCTGTGTATGACACATATTTTTCTGATGTCACAAGGCATACGAAATCCTTGCGTAATACAGCAAACTTCCTTATCCGCAACACCATGACCGGCATCAGGAAATCCCCGGAGGAACGCACACACAACGAAACAGAGGTACTGCACCTGGTCTTTACCGGGATCCATACCGCAAACGAGAATTCGGACATGCGTTTCCATGCGGCTTTCGAAAAGGCAAGCAAACCGGGTCTTTCTGCCATGGAACGGGAAAAGATCATCCATACGGCGCTCAAACGCCATGCCATACTCCCGTACCCGACGCCGGAGAAGTGGATGCTGTCATACGGCCAGCTTGACGCCATCCTAAAACTCGTGAAAGACAGGGATTACTATGCCCTGCCGGCGCAGGTGAACCAGCAGGCGGTCAGGAAGACCTGTTCCTCCTGGAAGGCGTATTTTAACGCGCTTGCCGACTGGAAGAAGCATCCCCAGAAATACAAGGAAATGCCCAGGATCCCCCGTTACATCAGGGAGGGCCATTCCACTGCCCATTTCACAAACCAGGTATTAAAACCAGAGCTGCGTGACGGGAAAGTCATGCTTTCCTTCCCATGCGGCGGCCCGGTCCTGTGTGTGGGCGATGGAATCAAAGCCTCCCGGATTGTCAAAGCGGAGGTGAAGCCGTACTGCGGCGGATACCGGATCCTCGTGACCTATGATTCAGAGAACAAGGTGCCTGCCATCCCAGAGCATCCAGGACGGATCCTCGGGATCGACCTGGGTATGGACAACCTCTTTGCCTGCGCGGGGAACTATGGCGGGAAGCCATTCCTGATTGACGGCAGGTGGCTCAAATCCATGAACCGGCAGTTCAACAAAGAACGCGCAAGGCTCATATCCTGCCTGACCGCAGGGAAAGACTCTCCCCATTCCAGGAAACACAGCAAGCGTCTTGATACGCTCTCACGGAAGAGGGACGCGGTGATCCGCGACTTTTTCTACAAAGCAGCCCATTCCATCGTAAGGGATTGTCTCACCGAAAATGTCGAAGCCATCGTCATCGGCTGCAACAAGGACATTAAGCAGGGCGCGGACATGGGAAGCCACAATAATCAGAATTTCATCTCCATCCCGCATATGAGAGCCGCGCAGATCCTGAAAGCAGTCGCGGCGGAGTCCGGCATACCGGTGATCCTCCAGGAAGAAAGCTATACCTCAAAGGCATCCTTCCTCGATATGGATCAGATCCCGGACTACGGTAATGAGAAGGGGGAACCGGTATTTTCAGGGAAGCGTGTGAAGCGCGGCTTATACTGCTCGAAAGACGGGCGGCTTATCAACGCGGATATCAACGGAGCCCTAAACATCATCCGGAAGGAATACCCGGACGCGTTCACTGGCATCAATGACCTTTCCTACCTGATTGGCGCTGTGGAGCGGATTACAAGGGATAAACTCTGCCGGGTGAAGCCGGATAAAAAGGAGCATTCCGCAAACCGCCGCAAAATGTCCGACGCGAGAAAGATCAACCGCAGGGAGCACCGCTATAAAAAACGGATGTACGAGGAACTTTTTACCGGGACGTCCGCAAAGAAACGGATCGAAGCCAAAAAGGCTGCCGCTATTGAAGCGAATAAGGCAAAGGCATTAAAAAAGGCAGCCTGATAAACAAACTGCCTTAAGGAAAAAATGTAAACCGGTAAGCCGTCAGGCGATACGGTATAGGGGGCGTGAGTGACCGCCCCTCAGGGAGCGTTAGGATCCCTGTAAAAAAGAAGCCCCGTCCCGAGCTTGCTCGTGCGGGGAGGATCACGCAGTGCCAAGTTATTAAGGAACAGATAAATGGTCGAACCCGTGTCCAATACCCTTGCGTCAGACAATCTCTTATTATTGGTCCCGTAGACCAATGCCTTGTCGCAATCCATCAAGTTAATTAATTGCAAAACAAATCACTCCTTTCTTTTTATGGACAGGCGCTTTTGTACGCCGATTTTCTGCGGATAGCGTTTTTAACCCCAAAATTAAAGACAGGCAGCCTGGCATCCAGCCAAGCCACCCGTCCTTGTGTCATTGTATTTCCACCTTTCCTTAGATCTGCATCTGAGGCTTCGTGGAAAGCAGGTCGAACATCCGGTTCTCAGCCGGGAAGTCGTTGCCGAAAGGCAGCAGCGCCCCGCCGTACCAGATAAGTCCGTGCCCGGACTGTGCGTTCTTGATAAAATCAAGCTGTGCGTCCGAGATGTGCAGAATGGAGCCGATCTCCTTCCGGTCCGCGTCTGACTGGTTCAGCATCTGGATCAGGTGGCAGTTGTTGATGATCGCCCTGGATTCCCGGTTCGTCAGCATATCCTCGACGTTCTGGGTGATGCCCGTCGGTACGCCGCCAAACTTTCTGGCCTGCTTATAAATAAACATTAGGTGCCTTGCGCATGTCTCCGACTGTGTGAGCAGGTAAAACTCATCAATAAAGATCCAGGTACGGATCTTCCGTTTCTTGTTCGCTACTGTCCGATTCCAGATATCCTCCAGGCATACCTGCATGCCCATCTCCTTTAAGCCCGTTCCGATGTCACTGATGTCATAAACGATGAACCGGCGGTTGGTGTCTACGTTGGTCTTGTAAGCGAACGTATCATAAGAACCTTCACAGTATTTTTCCATAGCGATCCGAATATAATCAGCGTCCGGCTCCGGCTGCCTGCGAAGCACATTGTAAAAGTCCTTCAGGGTAGGGGTTGTTTCACGATCGCAGGTGATCTTACTGCCGGAACGCCGTAGGTTATCCATGTGTTCGATATATGGAGTATAGATCATACGCACACACCGGTCGATAACAGATTCCTGGACTGGGTTCAGTCCATAGTTCCCACCGACCGCAGCCTCACATAACGCACTGATATAGTCGGATTTCACTGTTACCGGATCGTCACCCGTACCATCTCCGTTACTGGCGTACTCTAAGTCCATGTCAAAGGGGTTGATATGGGTATCGGAACCGGGCGCGATACGGATCACCTGGCCGCCAAGGGCCTCACAGAGCGGTTTGTACTCAGCCTGCGGATCGATCACAAATATCTCGTTTCCCTCAGATTTGAGGAATGCCTGGGACATCTCCATTTTTGCCGCAAAACTCTTACCGGAACCAGACTTACCGATGATCAATCCGTTTGCGTTCTGGGCCTCCGTGCGGTTCAGAACAATCAGGTTATGGCTCGTGGAGTTCACGCCATAGTACAGGCCATGGGCCTCGTTCATTTCCTGGGCCTCAAACGGGATAAACAGCGCCGCCGCCTCGGTATTCACCATCCTGTCTGCATAGATCCGGTTCACGCCCAGGGGCACGGCTGACGCCAAGCCGCTCTCCTGCTGCCCGGTCAGTTTGCTCATGACGCAGAGGTGCTTCTCGGCGTTATTCTGCACCATCTTCGTATAATTTTCCAGCTCGTCATACGTGTCTGCGAAAACCACGCATACCAGGGTCATCAGGATAGACTTCTGGTTACGCACCGTGAAATCATCATACGCCTTGTCAGCATCCTCCTTCTGCTGCTTTAAGTCGATGGGCACAAACTCACTGCTCAGGCCCTTCTTGGCCTTCTTCTCCGCAGACTGCGCCATCCCCCTGGTAACCTCCAGCATCTGGTTACGGACCAGTTTGATCGCTTCATCCTGCCTCATGGGTGAGAAATGCACACTGGTCAGCGTTGTGCAGGGCACATTGGCGATATCGGTCATAATATCGGCAGAAAGCTGGGTCGGGTAAAGCCGCATGGACAACGCCCTTCCCAGTTTATCGTCAATGACAAAATAGTCATCATAAAACTGGATATCCATAGGAGCGATCAGATCCTTGGTAGTCAGGCCCATCTCCAGCATATGGCCGATATTGAAGGTCTCTACCTTTTCACCGCCGATGGCCATTTTCTTGTAAAACGGCATGGTGGCGGTCTGGTTATAGATCTCATGAAGGAGCCCCAGGCGCTTCACGAGGGTCATCGGTACGGTATCGGCCTCGTTGATCTCCTTGATCTTTGGCGCAATCTCCGTATCCACACGGCTGAAAACATTGGCGGCCACCTGGATATTCTCCGCGCTTACACCGACGGTCAGGAACTTTTTCTGGACAATATTGTTCTGTCCTTCGGAGATCTTATCCTCCAGCACGTCGTTCATGGCCTGCCGGTAAGTATCGAACCCGTCATTCTTATCCTGGTACAGCGTGTTCGCCCGGAAGGAATCCTTGTCAATCTTCGTATTAAAGATCGTGAACTGCGGCCGCACATCCGGCTGGAAGTAATTGATCAGGTCGCCGTAGGAGTAATACATCTGGTCTTGGTGGTCCTGGGTGGCAGTCTTAAAGTTTGCGTCTGTCAGTTCATAGGTCTTGGTGTACAGGCTCCCTTCGGACTGGAAGATGCCGTTTTTATAGACCCTCTCATAAGGGATTGTATCCTGGGAACTCTTAGGGACTTTTAAGGCCGCGATCTTCGCTTTTTTCCCTTTCGGCGTCTTTACCTTCTGGGTCTTTGTCTTCCGTTTATTCCCCGGCGCCTTGGCCGGTTCCTGGGCAGCTGCTTCCACCTTCGGCTTCGGCATATCCATGGTCCCAAAATCCCCCATGTACTTCTCCTGCTGCTGGTCAGTTTTCTTCTTAAACCCACCGCCCTGCTTATTCCCGGATGGGATCTTTGTGGCCTCCTGCTGGGCCGTACTGTCTGTCTTCTTCTTTCCGAATAACAAAGGTATCTCCCCTTTCTATGGTTTTTATCTTTCTATTTTCTTATCTTCCGCCGCTGTCCCTGCCGGTTTCCGGGCGGTACCCGGGCCATTTCCCTGGCCCGGGCTCATTTACTTGACACTCTCAAATTCCGGATGCCCTTTCACAAACTCACTAAGGGCCCGGTCATATTCTTTCTGTTTCCTGCGCTTCCGGGCCGTGGCGCCGGACGTGTCACCGTCCAGGTATTCCATGGTGATGCGGTTCCGCTTGGCATACTGCGCGAAATTGTTATTTGTACGGTATACCCGGTGCCTGGGTGCCAGGAAATTCTGGATCAGCAGGTTCTGTGCATAGACCCAGATCGGCATGCTCTGGACATCAATGAACCCGCAGGCCAGCGGGATGATCCCCGGGACGAGCACGATTACGGCACGCTGGTTTATGGTCATGAATGCAGTAAACGGGTACGTCAGGGCAAAGGTCAGGATTGCGAGAGCTGCTGTGGCAGCTACGCCGATGAATTCCCGTTTACTAAACGGGCCGATGAATTTCGGCTTAAACTCCCGTACATCTTTTGGTACTGGCATAATGATCATAATTTTCTTCATTCCTTTCCAAGCCACAAACGAGTTGTGAGCGTTTTGTCAAATCCTTTCTTCATTAATGCTGGCTGGTATTAGATTTGTACCGGATCCGTCCCGTATCTGGCGGTATCAGTGCGGTCCGGTAATCTCCCGGGCAATACCGGCGGATTTTACGAACAGGCCGATCATTGTCAGGTTCACAATACAGCTCGTAACAGGTGAAAAGCCGGGGATCAGGGCCCCGCTCTCCAATATCTCCCTCAACTGTGTCCCAACGATAACAATCACATAGATGATGACGCCCTGCAGCGCCGAAGCGGCAAACGATTTCAGCCATCGCACGCCCGTGCTGCGGAACTTTTCCGAAAAAAGATCAGCCACAGCCAGTGGCGTGAATACAAACCTGACTCCAATGTCGATTGCCACGGCATAAACCGTCAGTGAAATAATGAACGAGATAATAGCTGAACCGGCCAGCTTCGTGATCAGGCTGAGAACAGGCCCGCCAAGCACGGTTGATATCCCGGCAAACACTTCCGGCATCTGGTTCCCGACCCATGCAATGGCAGCGTTAAAAGCCGTGGAGAATACCCCGGCGTTTCCGCTCCCGGCCGTCTTTGCCAGAAGGGAGAAGCCTCCGGATTTTTCAATGGATGATACAGACAGCCACAGCGCCATATGGGTGCGGTATGCCCCGGTGTCGGCGGCCGCAACGCTGTTTGTGGCATTCAGCGCCGCTGTTAAGATAACATCCCCGACGTATATAATGACTGCCGCGATATACAGGCTGTTATAGATAATAAACAGGCCGACGCACATTTTTAAAAACGCCCGCCAAAGCGCCTCCGCGGACGCACTCTTTTCCGTTGCCTGCTGTATAATATCCCCGAATCCAAATGCGATACACAAAGACGCCGCGAATGCCATGCAAATCCCCATAACATTGGTCAGGGCCGTATTTGTCATGATTCGGTCAATCATCAGTTTCATAGCGCTGCGGTTCACGCCGTTTGGATCCTCATCCCACTGCAGAATATGGAGCTTGTTCACTGCGCTTGCGTCTGCATCTGCGGCTGCCCCGCCGCTGGATACGGTCGATGGCACCCCGTACTGGTCGCTTGCCTTCTGGAATGCGGCGATCCACTGAGAAGCCCACAGGTTCTTGTCACTGGCTACCTTCTTGATTAGTTTGGCGCCTTCCTTCTGGCTTGCCAGAGAGCTTCCCTGGCTGGTGATCTCCGCATGGATTGCTTCCAGGATCTCCAACTCTGTATCCTTGATGTCCTGGTCCACTTCCTCCTCAATGAGCTGTTTTACGGTATCGTACATCGTAGAATCATACTCATCCAGATCCATTGCAGCAAAGGATGTCATGCAGACGGACAGGGAGAGGACTATGGCTGCCGCCAGGGCAGCAATCCTTTTACCAAACATAATGCTCCTCCTTTTTGTCATTAAATCAATAAAACCGGCAAAAAGCCGGTTCTATCTGTCTGCCTGCCGGCCTCTCAGGATACGATGCCGAGCATCTTGAGTACACCCTTCATGCCAATCAGCACAGCCCCGGAAATCAGCTTTCCAAGTGCGCCGTTCATGGCTTCTGCCTCGCCGTCTTTCCTGGCGGTCACGTAACCGTAGATACCCCAGATGAACATCCCGACACCAACCATCTGGCAAATCCAGAGAGCCAGGCCGACCACAATGCCCATAATCTGGTTCGGGTCAGAAAACTTCGTGGACAGGTTCTGGGAATTTACAGTCGGTATATCAAAGCCGGCCGCGAAAAACATGTAAGGGTAACGGATAGCGAGGGATACCGCAGTTGCCGCAGCGGCAATCCTGTTTGTAAATCCCTTCCCCTTCTGTCCCTCCCTGTCAGAAGGCAGGGCAATTTTCATTTCCTTCCTCATGGGTTTCTTCTCCTTCCTTCTTACATTATTTTTTGTTATCTATTGCAAAAGGGATACCCCCTGTGCAAACGTATGTGTGGATTTAATTTACGAGGGTGAGCCTGTGGTTGAGTTCGTCGTTCAAAAAACGTTTCGTCTGTTTTTCCCTGTCCGTCAGTTCTCTATAAAAAGGGGAGTACAGGATCCAGATAATGAACAGGACGTTATCCGTAAATTGTGAGACTATCTTCCGGGCGGAATCCATATTCGGATACCAGTCCGTCAGGCGATAGCCGCAGTTTTGGGCACTTTCCTCATACAGGTCATACTCGCTATAAGTCATTGTAACTGTGCCGTCTCCTGATGCTTTCAACGTTTTGACACCTCCGGTTCTTTATTTCAACAATGCTGGGCTGCGGCATGTATATTCCGCCCCAACGCTGTCGATATAAGTATGGGTGATGCCATCGATTCCGCCACGGGTTTTTTCAAACTCGCAAAACCCCGTATTATCAGGAAAAACGGCTTTCGGGATTCAAAAATGGGCTTTATCCGCCATTTACGGTGCTTCTGCGGATAAGGTTTTTTGGGGATTTTTTATCCGCATGGTCGGTTGGCTGCCCATCTGCTGTCCTTACGAATTTCCGTATCCGTTTTGCGGATAAGCATTTTTTCAGGCATTTCTGTGTCTCAGATGGACTACTCTTTCCTATGTTTCCTCCTGAGCCCGACAGCCGCCACCAGGCTGCATGCGGACAGGGCAGCTATGACACGCCCCGGCGCGATGATATGCTTTTTGCTTTCCTTCCCGCCCATGGTTTTCTCCTCCCTCCCTGGATATTTTCTTGAACTTCCCGCCCCTGCATTCCTGCCAGACAGTTGCCCCTCAGCACAAGTATGGAGCATGGCCGCAAAATATAGGGAGACTTTTTGATGGATAGCGGATTTTCGCATGAATTACAGTACAAAAAAAACCGCCCCGCAAATGGGACGGCTTAACGGAACAGTTAGAATGTTTTTTTTGGTTTCCCATCATCTGAGCCCATACCTTCTGAAAATAGTATCAAGCTGTGATGATGTTATGTTTCCATTGATGCAACTCTGCTTTGTCACCGACTCAACATCTTCCCGCAAAAGCGCGAATTTCAGATCGTCATTTTCATAGAAGCTACGGTCGATGTCTTTGATCACTCCTTCTAATGTTTTTGGCACTTTAAAGTCGATTTTCATTGATTCGTCCAGATACATTGTTCTTCCTCCCTTATTCTCTCATCCAGCTTTTTCCGCCCTCCCTTCCTGTCCGCAGACATTCAGGTGTTTAACCAATTGCCGCACCAGTTCCGCTTCAGGCTCCGACGAAGCCCTTACCGCCGTTACGGACGGGTCTGTCCCTTCCGCTGCGCGTGCCTTCAGGGCTTTCTTCCCGTACCGCTGGAAGAACTCATCCGGATCCTTTGCTGGACTGAAACTGGTAGTATCCACTTCAAGCCCCGCATTCTCCAGGACCGGTATGGAACGTGCCATGGCCTGCAGCCCGGGTTTGTCGCTGTCGAGCGCCAGCCGTACCCGCTTGTAAAAACAGCGGATCAGGGAGGCATGCTCTTTTGTGAGGGCTGTGCCAAGCACGGCTGCCGAGTTGCTGACCCCGTGCGCCTGCAGAGCGATCAGATCCATATATCCCTCGCAGACTAGGAGCGTGTCCTCTGTCTTTGATGCTTCCGCCGCTGTCTGGAATCCATACAGCAGCGTATGTTTGTTGAAGATCCGGCTTTCCGCACTGTTTAAGTACTTCGGCCCTTTGTCATCCAGGCACCGCCCGCCAAAGGCGACCACGCGCCCATCACGGTTTAGGATTGGGAACATGATCCGGTTCCGGAACATGTCATAAGCCCCATATTTCCCACGCTTTACCAGGCCGGAACGGAAGATGGCCAGGTCATCGAACCTCTGGCTTAAATGCCGGTACAGGGACTGGTTCCTGCGGCCATACGGCGCATAGCCTATCCCGAAATCCGCCATCGTCTTCTCATCAAGCCCGCGTTCCTTTGTGATGTAGGAGTAGGCACGCATATCCATGCGCCCGGTAAGGCACTGGTAATAATATGCGGCTGCGGCCTCATAGATCTCCATGGTGTCCGCATCCTCCGGCTCCAGTTCCGGCTCCGGGCACTCCAGGCCCATCTGGACCCGGAAATCCTCCATCGTCCCGTGTTTTCCGCAGGAATAACACCAGAACGAGCCGTTTTTGTTGTCAACGCAGAATACCTCTGCTGCGGAATGGCAGAACGGGCATTGCCCGTGATACTTTTTTGTCCTCTCGTTAAAGGACAGTTTCGTATAGCCTCCCACAAGGGACGCCATGCTGTGATGGACCATCATGTGCCCCTCACCTCCCTTATTTTTTGCCTGTTTGATGTTTTTAGAACCCCCGGATCTCCCGGACAGCTTCCAGGATGATCTCCGCCAGGATTGCCCTCAGTTCCGGGCGGGCCAGCGCCACAGCGCCGATCAGTGCCAGGGCCGCCATAACAGCCCCGGCTACAGCCGAATAAGCCTTCGAGAGCTTTACGACTGACCGTCTCTGCACGACCAGCTCTTCCTTCTTCCTTTCTTCATACTGTTCTTTTAAATCTACTTCCCCTGCTGCAGGGGCTTCAGCGGCCATGAACCGCCGTTTATATTTTCCTTCTTCCATATGGTTGTGCAAGCCGGATCATCCAGCCTGCTTCCCTCCTTTTCGTCATCGCTGGCAGCGTGCGTCTGATGGCCGTGTCAGCTATTGTCAACTGCCTCCAGGCACATGGTTTCCTTATTGACCTGCACACGCCAGCCATAATTCTCCCTAGCAAGTTTCCAGTTCAGAGCCTTGCGCCAGCGGTACAGGGTCCTGAGTGAACATTTCCCAAGGGAAACGCTCCTGCTCAGGGACAGTTCTTCAATGGTCATGGTAAGGTCTCTCATGATTTTTCCTCCTCGTATGATATAGGGCCTCAGTCGGTCCTCTTTTCTAGTTCGATCCGCTCCATGTGCTCCGGCAGGAAAGTATCCCGCTTGGAGGATCCTACATTGCGTATCGCCATGGACAGCGCCTTCCTCTCGCAGATTGTGCTGTACCTCTTCTTTGCCCTTGTAACGGATGTATATGTGATGGCGCGGCTCAGCATCGTGAACTGGTCCATGGCATATGTCCCAATCACGTATGGGAACTCGGAACCCTGGGCCTTATGCACGGTCATGGCGTATGCCAGTTCCAGCTGCAGAAGGTCAGTCTCCTTGTAATACGCCTCGCTCCCATCATCAAACTGCACGGAAAGGATCCAGGAATTGGACAGGTCCTCTTCCTCATCCGCATCCTCCATGCTGTCAACACCCCAGCCTTCCAGGCCATCCTGTCTGCCCTGTGCATCTGGCAGGCCATCTGCCGCATCCCCATCAAGCTCATTGACCGCCTTATCCTTTTTCGCCAAAGCTCTCATGTTAAAGGACTTGACGATGCCAAGGTCCCCGTTGAACACGCCCAGGCTCTTTTCCCCGGTTAAGGCAATCCGTTCCATGTTGTAGTTATTCTTGTTATGGATTACCCGGTCTCCCAGGCGGAGCGTGTAGCCGGGCATCGTGTATTCCGGCTTTCCCGGATCCTTCGGGTTGCAGCTCTCCTGGAGCATGCGGTTTAAAGCATCCACGCACGCAACCCCGCGCTTGCGCTGCAGGGTCAGGACACAGATGTCACGCACGGTGGCTCCTTTATCCTTCAGGGTCTGCATATACTCCTCTACGATCCTTCCCGGGATCATCTCCCGGTCAAGCCCGGTCAGGGCGAAATCCTTCCCTGTCCCCAGGTCTGTGCTCCCCTCCCTGATTTTTTTTGAATTCTCGATGATGAGGCCGGTGCTCCGGTAGTTTTTTGTAAGCCATGTTGCCGGGACTTTCCCGCTTGCGATCAGGTCCCTGAAGAAGTTCCCCGCGCCTACCGGTGGAAGCTGGTCAGCATCACCCACAAGCACAACGCGGAATTTACTTACCATCTCCAAGAAACGTTTCGCCAGGCGGATGTCCACCATGGATGTCTCATCACATACAACCAGCACGTCATCCTTATCCATTTCCTCCAGTTCGTCCATTGCCCCTTCATTCGCAAGGAGGTAATGGATGGTGCTGATGGAAAAACTGTTCCATGGGAGCTGTTCGGACATTGATTCTTTGATCCTCTGTGAAGCACGCCCGGTCGGAGCCATCAGGTACACAGTCTTCCCAAGCCTGCTCCAGTACCCGGCAATCAGGGCGATCACCGTGGTCTTACCGCATCCGGGTCCTCCGGTGACAATGGAGAGGCGGTTTTTCAGCGCCCGCAGAAATGCCGACTTCTGATCCCCGTTGTAGGAATTACCCTCCGCTTCCATCTCATCGATATAGCTGGTGATGTCATACGGGTCTACGTCGCGCCCGTTATCACCCTTCAGCATATCTGCCACGGTCATGGCGATCCACTGTTCCGTATCATAGATCTTCTTGGAAGCGATCCGGTCCCTGATGGAATCGTAGATGACTTCCCCTTTCTCGATCAGGGCAAGTATCGCGTCCGCGATTACCGGAAGGTACTTCTGCCGTTTATCCGACCATCCGTCAAGTTCCGTAATCTGCTCCGGCGTGAGCGCAAGCCCCGATATCAGCCTGTCCCTTGACTGCAGGTAGGAATCCGCCGCATCCAGGACTTTCTTCTTCGCCCCACGGATCTTATCCAGGAAGGACGGAAGGCGGTCCAGCATGAGCACGGTCTCCTGTTCCATTTTTCCGGTCGCTACATAGCTGTCACCGTTGCTGGTAACAACGTCATTCAATACATACATGACCGCGTTTTCCATGCGGATGGAGGAAAACTCCCCGATCCCGCACCCAAGCGCGACCTTATCCGCTTTCAAAAAGCCGATCCCGTCCAGCTGGCAGAGTGTCCCATAAGGATCCTCCCTTAGCTTTTCTATGGTCTTCTTCCCATAAGTGGCATACAGCTTCTTTGCCTGCAGGTTTGTGACCGCCCCGTTGGTGAGCCGGAAGATATCCTCTAACATCCAGTTCTCCGCAGAATTGGCGATGATCTGCTCCAGCTTTTTCTTGCTGATCCCGCTGATCTCCAGCAGGCGCTCCGGTTCATTATGGATGATGTCCAGGGTTTCTGTCCCGAACTTCCCAACGATCTTTTTGGCGGTCGCTTCCCCGATCCCTTTGATATTGCCGGAGGCCAGGTACTTGTAGATCCCCTCCTCCGTCTTGGGCAGCCCGACCTCCGCATGGATGATCTTGTACTGCACCCCGTATTTTGTCTCCGGCTGTTCCTTGGCCTCGACCTCATACGTCGTGTCAGGCTTTGGCTCGCTTGCCAGGTTCCCGGTCAGGCGGTATACCTCGCCGTTTTCATCCTCGGCAAGGAAGCTGCACCAGCCGCTCTCCTTGTAAGCGAATACCCTTCTTACCATGAGGGTTGCTTTAAGGACGCCGTTTTTTACGTTTGTTTCTTTTTTCTTCTTCATTGTTCTGCTCCTCTCAGTATCTTATATTTTTTCATGGTAAGTATGGAAACGGTACTCAGGGGCAGGGTATGGAAAATGCGTGTGCTGGCTTTCTTATGGTGTCAATGCCGTAGCCCCTTATGGCTGCTGGCTGTCTGCTGTCGGCTCCAGGCTTCCGTCACTGTCTGCACCGGGAAGGGAGAGTTCGCTCCGCACCTTGCCGATAACGCCAGGCCCGACGCTGATATCCAGCCCTTCCAGATCGGCGTTGTACAGCTTCGTGCAGATCTCTTCTGCGTCCCGGATCATCTGCATGCATTCCTCACTGAGATACGGGCTTCCATATGCCCGGTACATGGCGTACAGGAACGCAAATGTTTCCTCCTTATCCGGGCATTCCTCAGAATATGGCTTCCAGTACTGAAACTGGGTTTCTAGCTGGTCTTTCATTTCCTGCGACCATAAGGGATATGTCTTAAAATACAGGAAATTCCCCAGTTCATGGGTGACAGTCTGGTAATACTGGAGGGGATCCCATTTCTCCATTATGCAGATCTCAATATTCGATGTCCTGTGCCAGTACAGGCCCTTCGTGTTCTCATTCTCCGGCCCTCCGTTCGGCCTTAAGCGGTTATGGACGAAGGCTACTTCCGCCCCCCATGTCCTTATGGTATTTCGCAATGGCGTCAGGGATATTGATGATCCCCGCCTCAATGCTCGCCTGGGTATCAGCAGAAAGGCTGCCCAGCCCCTTATGTTCAGGTCACTGACTGATGCCGCATATGCGGGCTGTGTAAGCATTGTGCATGCTAATGCGGCTGATAATACCGCCTTTTTTACAGATATCTTTCTATTGCTCCTTACTTTCATTGCGAAAATCCGCCTTTCGTTTAAAAATTTTTACAAAGAAAGTATGGAGCATGTCAGTTTTTTGGCTGCCGGTTTTTGGAACGTACCAATCAGCAGTGCCTGATCCTGCCATCCAGGCAGAACATATGGGTTACTGATTTCCGGATACCGGCTGCTGGGCACTGCCATCTGCTTCTTCCGGCTGTTTGCAGAGCCATCCGCTGTATTCCGTCTTAACCGGCTGTCCAGCCCCTTCAGCAGGAAGGGCCGTATCGGCGGCATGGCCCTCCCCCTCCTTCCCCCAGCCGCTGGCCAGATAGGTATTAATCTCGTTCCAGATCTCCAGGTTGGTGTCTTTCTGGTAGTGGAGCCCGTCCGTCGTATTGAACCCTATTTCCCGCAGGTGTCCGCACAAATTAAGATACTCAAGCCCCGATTCAGACATCTTCTTGTTAAATGTATCAATATCCTTATTTGAGTCCTTGCGTTTCCCGTCGGACGGATTGACAGATACAATAACCACGCGGTATCCCAGTTCCTCCAGGTGCCTGTAATACTGGATATACTGGTCCATATCACTTAAGTCGTTCACGCCCAGGTTGGACACCAGCGTCCAGGAAGCAATCTCCGGATGCTGCTGCCGGATACGCTCTGCCCTGGCAGTGGCATCGCCGCGCAGCCAGTAATATCCCATGCAGTCCTTTGCGATGACATATCCCTCACCTCGCCCCACATGCATCTCCATGCCGTTGAAGCGGCTGTCGCCGACATAGATGGTGCCCTCAGCCCTGGGTGGGCCACAGGCGGTTTTGCCAGCGTGCTTGGAAATGCCGGGCCGAGAGCAATGGCCGCACTTAAAAGTAATTCTCGTATCATAAAAAATATCCTCTCTTTTCTCCAGGATCAGTCTCTTTCCGCCCGGTCCGGTATCTCCCTGTCTTCCCCCCCGGGAGCATGCTGATAAAGGTGTTCCCGGATGCCAGCTTTGCGATCAGCTCCGTGTAATAGGTCAGCGCATCCTTGTAATCCACATAGCGCCCAAGGATAATGTTTTCAGCTCCGCCCCCATCCAGCCCGAAATATACGCGGATGGAGAATAACTCCGGCACATCCGGGTTTACCTGCTGGAGCGCCACTGCGTCAT
Source organism: Clostridiaceae bacterium (assembly GCA_910575795.1). Lineage (GTDB taxonomy): Bacteria > Bacillota > Clostridia > Lachnospirales > Lachnospiraceae > Otoolea > Otoolea muris. Next base: position 55,331 of record CAJTGE010000032.1, read on the forward strand.
CCACGATCTCGATCCGCTTGAATCCGGATATGTTATAGGTGATATTCCCGCCCTGCTCCTGCACTAAGATTGGCTTATCCATGTTTTTTTCTCCCTCTCTTTCTGTTTTTGGCCTGCTTTTCCCCACTGCCTGCGTTTAGATCAAGCGTTTTGGGCTGTCTTCCGCCAGGCCATTCGAGCGGTTTCCCGTCCGGGCCTCCGAGGATGAACTGATGTATATGCGCAGCATCGGGTTCAGCCTGCCGTCTTTCCGTGCTTTTTGGCTTTTCTCCGTCTCTCTGCTCCTTCCCCGGCTCCATGGCTTCCGGTTCCTGTAAGATCTTGATAGTTTCCGGATCCACAGTGGCCTCTCGGGCTTCCGAGATTTCCTGGCTTTCCGGAGCCCTATCCGGTTCTGCTGCTTTCGGCTCTTCTATGGGGCTTGCCACTTCCGCGGGACCTTTTTCCAGCACAGACGCTTCTTCCGGCTTCTTATGGCTCCCGCCAAGCCCCATCAGGGCATCCGCCGTCTCATCTTCCACCGAAGTCATCATTTCCTCAAACATCCTGGCCGCTTCCACGCGGTATTCTACTGCAGGGTCACGCATGCCGATGGACTGGTAGCGGATGACTTCCCTCAGCTTTTCCATATCGGCCAGGTGACGGACCCAACCCGCGTCAAGGATGCGCAGGCAGATGCTCCGTTCTACCTGCATGAACCTTGCCGGGTTCCCTACAGCCTTTACCATCTCCTCATATGCCTGTTCCGCCCTATTGGACATATCCCTCATGAACCGGCGTCTCTCCTTTATGGAACGGGGTTTCCCATCCGCTTTCGCCGCAGACATGAGCTGCCTGTCAGCCCCTCTTTCTGCCGCTGCCCGGATGATGCCCAGAACCTCACTGTGGACGTCCGCACTGCAGATGAGTTCCAGGCGCTTCTGGTATACCGTCTCCCTCTGTGTGTCATCTACCATGTCATAGGCCAGTAGGTTCTCCCTGGTCCCGTAATTGTTCAGCTCCACCTTTTCCTGGGCACGGCTGACAAACTGCCCCATCTTCCGGTGCCGGATAGGCTGCCCTTCCTCTGTCTTTACGTCCTTTAAGGTTTCCGCCAGATTTTCATTTCCGTTGTATTTAAGGAGGTCATCCTCCAGGGAGAGGAAGAACCTGGAATCGCCCGGGTCGCCCTGCCTGCCGGAACGTCCGCGCAGCTGGTCATCAATCCTCCTGGATTCATGGCGTTCCGTACCAATGACCTTTAAACCTCCTGCTTCCTTGGCCTTTTCCGAAAGTTTGATATCTGTGCCTCTCCCTGCCATGTTGGTGGCGATGGTCACGGCTCCGGCTTCCCCGGCTTTCTCCACGATATCCGCTTCTTCCTTATCAAACTTGGCGTTCAGGACCTGATGGGGGATCCCCCTTTCCTTCAGCATCTCACTTAAAAGCTCCGATGTCTCAATGGACGTGGTTCCGACCAGGACAGGCTGCTGCTTCCCATGGGCCTCTTCCACTTCCCGGATGACCGCATGGTATTTCTCTTCCTTGGTCTTAAAGACAAAGTCCGGGCGGTCTTCCCTGAGTACCGGGCGGTTTGTTGGGATCCGGAGGACATCCATGCCGTAGGTCTCCCGGAACTCCTTACGCTGGGTATACGCCGTGCCGCTCATTCCGCTCTTTTTATCATATTTGTTAAAGAAATTCTGGAAGGTGACAGTCGCCATGGTCAGGCTCTCGCTCTGGACTTCTACATGTTCCTTGGCTTCGATGGCCTGGTGGAGCCCGTCCGAATACCGCCGTCCTTCCATGACGCGCCCGGTGAATTCATCCACGATCAGGACTTCCCTGCCCTTCACGATATAGTCCACATCCCGTTCCATCAGGTAATGGGCACGGATGGCAAGGATGACATGATGGCGGATATCCGTGTTTTCCTCGTCCGCAAGGTTTTCAATACCGAAGAACTCCTCCGTCTTTTTCACGCCTTCCGAGGTCAGGATGGCCGTCTGGCTGTCCTCGTCCACGATGAAGTCCCCGCTCTCTTCTATCTCTTCCCCTGCCCATGCAAGGGCCCTGGAGAATTTCTCCGTTTCTTCACCGCGCACCATCTGCCTGGCCAGGATGTCGCAGAGGCGGTACAGTTTTGTTACCTCGTTTCCCGGGCCGGAAATGATGAGTGGGGTTCTGGCCTCATCAACCAGGACGGAATCCGTCTCGTCAATGATGCAGTAGGAAAGCCCGCGCAGCACCATCGTGTCTTTGGACGTGGCCATATTGTCCCTTAAGTAGTCAAACCCCAGTTCATTGTTCGTTACATAGGTGATGTCGCAGGCATATGCCTTCTTCCGCTCATCTATGGACATGCCGGATACCACGCAGCCGACGCTTAATCCCAGCAGGCGGTGGATCCGTCCCACCCATTCCGAGTCACGGGAGGCCAGGTAGTCATTGACCGTCACCACATGGACGCCGTTCCCGGCAAGGGCGTTTAAGAAAGCCGGGGCTGTGGATACCAGGGTCTTGCCCTCCCCTGTGCGCATCTCGGCCAGATACCCTTTATGCAGGGCGACGCCGCCCAGCAGTTGCACGTCATAATGCCCGTACCCAAGTACCCGTTTTGCCGCTTCCCGCACCAGGGCGAATGATTCCGGGAGCAGCTTATCCAGGGATTCCCCACCCGCTGCCCTGTTTTTTAGTTCCTCTGTTTTTGCTCTCATTTCCTCTTCTGTCAGCTTTTCCATAGCGGGAGCCATGGCGTTGATCTTCCTTATGGTGCGTTTGAAACCCGCCAGTTTGATATTTGGCATTTTTTTACTGCTCCTTTTCCGTATTTTTGCAACTTCCCTATTTTTTGTAGCCGCAACTTGCTGACAAAAGTATGGAATGGGGTGGAGGATTATGAGCATCACTCTGCGGATAAGGATTTTGGCATTCTTGGGAGAGCAAAAACCGACATCATCAGCCAAGACTTTTTTTGATGATATTTTTTTCTGTGGGTAGAAAACAACGCCTGACAGATCGCCAGTACCGCCCCCTGCCCCGTCTGTCTCTTTTCCGCGAATAAGGAAATAAAAAACAGGCGGCCTGGTCTGGCTGCCTGCTTTAAGGATATACTGCTGCTTACATTGTTACTTTCTTTTCCTTCACAGAGTAATAATATGGATGATCCGACAAAACATCTTCCTCCGGCACTTCTTTGGCATTGATCTCCCGTATCATCCTCCCAAGAGCGTCCGCGTCTCCGGCTGCCGCCATAGGCCACAAAAGAACCTCATGTACGCTGCTTGGGATAATGCAGAAATCCCCTCCTGTTGCTTCCGCGCATTTTTCCAGAATTCCCGGGTACAGGATGGATGCCGCCCCATACATGCCGTAGTTATTACTGAGAACAAAAAGCGGTGTATCCGGCATCTCCGGTGGCTCCGGCAGTTCTAAAATCTCCATCAGGATCTCCTCGATTGGCCTGATCGTTGGAGGAACTTCCCTCTGCATGTTCTCCATAGCGTCCTGGTACATTTGCCTCAGGCTCACACCCCATTTTCCGAACAAATATTCGTTCACGGCTATGCTGCCTGCTGTATCCCCGTCATTTGCGACCTCCAGATAAAACACTATCTCCAGATCCAGACAGGGGATATGCGGGGCCGTGCTGAGTTTTTCTTTGTTCAGCCTGCCATTGACCAGCCTGATCCTCAGCATGGGCTTTGCATTTTTATAATCCGTGATGCCCTGGACTCTTTTCTGGATCCCGCCAGCCCGTCTCATATTCTGATCTAACATCTCCAGAATCATTCCCGCGCAGTTATTAATGATACCAATGTCTCCGTCCTGCTCACAGAAATATTCATAAAAACCCTCCATATCCACGGATATCCCGGCCCTGCCCGGATAATGGACCATGAGCGTTTCTGTTTTTTTGCCGTTGTTTGACAGTTTGGAAAAACTCTCCGTTTTCACTGTCCTGGATGTCTTAAGAAGGATTACATCCTTGACTGCTTTGATAAATTCCTGCTTCGTGATATTCTTCATTTTCTCTCCTTTTTTGTGACGCATGAAACTCTGCCCCATGTATGTTTTTTTCATGGATACCGTCCCCGTCTGATTGGGATCCGTTCTGTTGACTGTTGAACTGATAGTTATCATTGAGCTTATTTGATATAAGATTTAACAAATTCGAATCCGCATGTATCACAGAATTCACGCCAGAAGTCTGTAATCTCGTTTCCCGCTCTGAAGCTTATATGCAAATTACTATCATCCATATAAGATCCATCAATGGAAGCCCTCTGGTAATGTTTTTCCACAAGCTTCATTGCCTTTTCTCTTTCATCACAGAAAACGGCGAACAAACCCGGAAGCCAGTGTGGATCTGCATCCTCAAAATCAGCAATTCCCGATTCGTTCAGTTTCCGTGTAATCTCCGGATTTCCATACGGATCATTTGTCAGTTCGCATAACAAATTAAATTTCTCACCTTTTCCTTTGAGTACGGCTACACAATCCTCATAATACATCTCTGAATCCTCCATTCATTTGCTTTTTTTGTAAATTTCTGCATCCTTTCTTTCCCAATGCCTTGTCTGCTTTCAAAGGAAGTATGGAAATGAGCGCTCTATAAAAACAGCAAAAAACAAAAAAAGAAACCGCAGAGCGCAGTTTATATCCTGCACTCCACGGCTTCCCACCGTCTTATGGATTCTCATATTTTTCTTTTTCTCAAATTATACAACAAAGGGCTCTGAAGTAAAAAAACTCAGTACAGTAACCCTTGAAGGATACTACTGCATCGCCTGATAAATCCTGACAGCGTGATGCCTCCACCGAACGACCGGAGGTCGGTCGGGGCTTCCCAACCTTTAGGGCCGGGAGTTCCATTGCCCTGCGATACGGCCACAGCTTAGCCAGCCGGATCCGAAGATACGGTGACCACACGGCAGCTAACACAGGGCAGGTGCGGGTGCATCGCCGCCACGGGCAGGAACTTCTGCCTTCCCCGTGACACCATCCCCCCTTCACGCCGGCAAGCCGGATTTTATACGGGGGTGGGTTTTGTTAATAAACTCCATCTATGGTCAGGCAGCCTGCTGGCTGCCGTTATACATTGTATTGAGGACATCCCACAGCGTACTGAGTGTGCGCCGTGCGGCATTGGCGCCTATAGTGACGCCCTGCTTTTCGTATCCGCGCAGGAAATACCTTGCACCGATGTTCAGGGCTGCATTGATATCGCAGTTGTACTGTTTCCCGCTCGGGAACGTACACAGGCTGTAGTTATATTCTTCTCCCCATGCACATAGCGGTACACGCTCTTACGGTCCGTTTCGTCGGAGCCGTCAAAAGCCAGCTTCGAAGTGTTCCAGGCACAGACCCGGGAAATGCGTATCCCGTTCCGGTGTGCCTGGTTCTCCACCCTGGACTGGACGTCATTCGCCCTCCACATATGGATGCGCTCTGCGAACCTGCCGCGTTTCCTGCCGCCTTTCTCCAGGTGTTCGAACACGATGCAGTCCACACTGTACAGGACGGCGATGTCCATGATCGCCTTTGTGGTGTTGATGGACAGTCTCCTGTTCGCGTTGGTGATAAAACGGTAGATACTACGGCTCTTTTTGCCCGCACGCTGGTACATCTTCTTCCGGTTCATCAGATGCCTCAGACGGTCTTCATCACACGGGAGGTGGATGACACCCCTTGCGTAGACAGTACCGTCCGGTGACATGACGCACCAGGAAGCGGCAGCATTGATGCCGAGGTCAACTGCGAGCACGGTATGCTTAAGCGGGTCTGGATCGACAAGGTCTTTCTTTTCCTCAAAGCAGAACTGAATGCGGTATTTTCCTCGCACCTTCGCGATCGTAGGGGAAAGCAGCTTCCTTGTTTTTGTGAGGGAATGGATATACCTTGCCTCTGACGGGCTGATCCGGAAGTAATACCATCTCCACGCAGCCCCGTCATACAGCTTAAGGGCAATGATCCCTTCATCTAAGCGGCCCATATCCCGTTCCTGCTCATAAAACGTAAGCCCATACCAAGTTGGAAAACCGATAGCCGGCTCGCTGGCCCTGGCAGCGGGATCTTCCTGTTCCCAGTTTTTGTGATTGGACTTGTAGGAACTGGCCATACCAAGCGCTTTCGCGATAATGGAGCGGCGTGTATATGGACGGCATATATGGGAACCGTTCATCAAACTCCCCGTAGCGGGCGGAACTGTCCTTTGTGGAATGGATGAGGAGATCCGCGGCCCGTTTCCGGTGCGTTACGCCTTTTCTTGCGGATGACGGGAACGTTAAGAGATAGTCCCACTCCTTCAGGAAGGTGTCAACGCAGAATCTCAGCGCATCCAGGCATACCTGGCTACTTGCGCCCATCAGGTGTTTATCGACCTTATTGGCTTTAATGACAGATCCGTTTCCGTCTATTTCAAGCTGTGCTTTCAGCTCAGACGTATAGCATGTGCTGATCGTCATGCGGTTTTCTCCTCCCTGTCGTCAGACAATGTTTAATAGATTGACTGCTCCTTTATTGTAGCATATAATTGCATAGAACACAAGTTCGATTAACATTTTATTAAAGGAGGAATTTCTATGGAAAAATACATTCATGCCAGACATTCTGTTTATATGCTGACTTACCACATCGTATTTGTGACGAAATGGAGGAAACCGGCTATCACGGATGAAGTTGGCGACTTCATGGTGGCTACGGCAGGAAGACTCTGTATGGGATATGGCGGGGAACTGATATCCGGGGAGACAGACCGTGACCACATCCACCTCCTGGTCTCCCTGCCGCCTCTGCTGACTTCTCACGGCAAGCTTTACTCCATGACAACGAATCTTTTATCGTCTCTGCCATGTCCGTGAGACCTCCCCGGGTACTCACACGTTCTTTCCCTCCATGTCCCCACCATCTTTACTGTGTCGGATTCCGTACAGTTATTGGGCTTTGACCTGTGTTGCGGCCTTACCCTCCGTGTTCAGCCTTAAATGGTTTCTGTACGTTGGGGCAGAGGTTTGCCTGCACCTTCCTTCAGCCCTCTTAAACCTCACGGCGAGAACCCTGGTGTTCAGCTATATCCTTCCCACTGCCGGGCGGATTCGGGACTTTCACCCGTTAGAACGTACGCCCGCCGGGCGCACAACAAAGAGGCTTCCAGGATACTGGAAGCCCTTAAAGGGAAACTCCGTAGGCCATGCTTTCACCGGCTTAGCCGGGCCCCGAGCGACTACGTCGGTACGGGGTTTGCGCATGGAATTTCATCATAATCAGGCGCACACGTAACCGCTTATCGAAACAATCTTTTGGATTGCGGACTCATCTTCTTCCAAGAGATCCGCTATTGCTACGGCATTCTGGCCTTTGGTAATCTTCTTGCATACCATCTCAACCCGTCTGCTCATGCGGCCCTCTTTACGGTCTTCCACGAAAATAATCTCCGTAGCATTGCTCATTTCCCGATCTCCTCCTCAGTTAGCTTAAGCCTTCTGTTTTCTTCAGCCAGTTCCTGATAATGCATTATACCGAAAATGAGCTGGGAGAACAATACATTTCAAGAAAAGCATTACTCACAAGATCACAACGGGTTCTGCCCTGTAACTCCCATAGCTGATTCCCATTTCATTCCAAGCAATCATAGCCCCACACTTCACTGCCGCATTTTCGCACTCTCTAAGTACATTAAGCACTTCGCATGAGCCAGGGATTTTCTGCAAAAACTCGGCAGCCTGCTCCCAGATACCTCTCCCTTGTTTAAAATAAGGGATCAGGTTAGACAGCCACAGAATATCGTCTTCTATTCGCGTGAAATCGAAACGGATAACCCCTGCTTCTTCCATGGATGGAAATCTGGGTCGTATAACATCCAGATACCTCGACAATGCTTTCTTCCCTGGTTTCTGGACCAGATATTTTCGGTTTCCTCTCCATTCCCACCAAGACAGGCACCCGGAAGGTATTGTGAAATCCGGGCTTGCTGCGAATCTTCCAGGCATATTGCATAAGGTTTTCTTATGGCGTATTTCTCCTGCTATCTCTTCCGTACAAGGAGGAAACATAAACAATGTCGGGAAATGGACGCTTTCCAGTGCATAGCAGATACATTCTGTCCTTTCCGGCGTCAGGTAATACCTATCGAATCCGGATATATAATAGCTCAAAGCGGCTGCCGTATGCTGTGTATGGTACATCCGCCCCATCCGGTATGCTTCCAGCTCATACACCTGGATCAGCAGTTCGTCCAGGCCCTCCCTGTAATCCGGTATCTGCCTGCCATTCAGCCAATATGAAAACGCCGTTCCAAAATCAATAACCGGATTTATCTGCATAGGAACCCGGATGCCAGGAGGAAGCAGATCAGGCTCTACCACCTCTGCCGTTCTAAGCAGAAATGACGTAGTCGAAAACCTCATTTCCACCTTTGCAACTATCTGTTCATTAAGCATCAGGCTCAGCCACATTTTTCGTTCCCCGTTCTCCGTATTTTTCTTACCCACAATCCCTGCCCGTTGTTTACTCCGAACACTTGCTGGATCAACGTTCCCAGTCTTCTTTCCGTTCTTGTTCTCCCTCTTGCTCCAATTCCTTTAACATACCATAGCTTCTCCTGACATCTTCGGCAGCGATCTGAAAATTTTGTTCCGGGAACTGAAAATTCTCATAAGTGTCCCGCAGGATATTTATGACTCTCTGTTCTTCTGGTATGGTTATCCCGGTGATGTCAGCCATTCTAAGCTGCTCCATCCGATTCCTCCCAAACGGCTTGGTATCGCCCATATCCACTGTATTCAGGCTGTAATTCCAGCCAAAAAATGAGCCAGAATCGAACAATGGCGCAAATCTATGAATCTCCATCGTATCTGAATCCCTGATAATCCCAAAATTCTTCTCATGGCGGTCTGTGTTGTGGATTAGGTGATCGAACACGATCATGCGGTTCACCTCCTGCTTCATATCAGCATCCGCGAAGAAACGGTACAGCCCCTTTCCATCCAGCTTGTATTCCTCTGCAATCTGGTGAGCCGTGACAAATTCCTCATTGGCGTTATGGATAAAACATGGAGTGATACATACGATTCCCTCAGTTCCCGCAATCCGTACCGGAGAATACTCAGCGTGGGACAGATTCATTTCCCCGGCAATCTGGTACGCCGCCACTTCGTTAGCACTCAGCAGGTTCTTGCCGCCCGCATTTACCCCGAAATCCCCGAACTTAACAAGAAAAGGGATATCACCCAAGCTTTTTTCAGGAGACCGTCCGTTGTCAAATCGGGTGACCAGAAATCCACTACGGGAGTTTCATTGCCGTATATCGCTACCGACGCAATTTCCTGGGAGAATCCGTTATCGTGATAATTAACATCCTTCCATGTCAGTCCCGGGGCATGTTCATCCTTGAACCAGTAATAGTCTGTCAATCTGACCCCCATAGACTTAAGCATTGCGTCGTTAACGCTGCATCCAAGCGTTTTTTCGATTCGATCTTTTCCCTGGCGTTCCCCTGGTATTGTCCTCGTTTCCATCCATCTCTGCAATTTCGCAGTGGTAAGCGCCGGATAGTCTGAATATGTCCCGACGGGCATATGTGCCTGGTTCATCACGTCTGCGGCCAGGATCCTGCCGCCCGTGGAAAGCGTGAGATCCGCTACCCGTTGGTTTTTGTGCATCAGAAATATTGTCTTTTCTCCTCCAATTCTGTTTTTTGGCTTCTGTTGGAAGTATGGGCGGCTTCTGCCGGGTATCGTGACTCCCAGCGGATAGGAGAATTTCTCCCTTTTTCATCCATGGCGCATGTGGGCCACAAAAAATGCCTCAAAAAACGCTATCCGTGGGGAACCGGCCTGGTTTTGGCCTGATTCCCAGTAGATACCATTTTTCGGGCAAAAAAACAGGCAGCCAAACATGGCCGCCCGCTTCAGAATACGCTTTTTCACATCACAGTCATGGTTGTTGAAGCTTACGCGGAAACCTTCATAAGTTTTCCCTTCAAGGTTGATCTGCGAATCACCCGATACAACCACGGAATTACGGTTGATCATCGGAATCCCGTTGATTTTTGATGCTTCCAATAATACGCCTCCTTTGGATTTTCAGATCTTACTTCAAGATCAACTAAGTCTGGAAAGAATCAATTAAGCGCTTACCTTATATGTTTTATGGTAAGTATGGGAATGGATGTTCCGCTGGAGGAGGGGAAAATCGGGCACAAAAAAAGCTGTACCAATGTCAGGAGACACCAGTACAGCAATGTCAGGATACAATTTTTTTCAGATTACAGACTTTTTCCCCGCACTTCCTGGACGAATTCCAGTTTCAGCTGTATTCTCATCCCTTTTGCCAATTTTTCAGAAAGGAAACTGCTGTGCGAAACATGTTTTTTTAAGATTCGTTCAGTGATCCTACGCCTTTTCTCGAAAAAACAGCAAGAATTTCTGGAGTAACATCACTTGCGGTTAGGTTATTTTTTTTCACATATGCTGCATACCCCCGTAAGTCGAACCGCAATGGTTCTTGTTTTGCGTATGGATCGTATCTCAGAAGGAATTTATCAACCGTAACTTGATGGTTATAGTTGCTCTTCGCTCCACTCATAATTATACACCTCCCTGATTCGAGCAGTTGCTTCATCTGACAACATGAATCGATATGGATTATTCACCGGCGGCAAAGGAAGGGCCCCAAAATTGGATATATAGTAATGATACAATGCTTCATCCATGGCCTCCCCATATACAAAGCCGTCGTAGCCTTTTTTCAGCGATAATTCTGAAGCGATTGCCAATAAATGACCGCCAACCCCAGAATATTTCTGTTTTTTATATTGCCAAAGATTGTTTTGCGGAGCTGTACACCCCCATACAAGGTTGACTGCTTTTGCCTCTTCGTCATATCTAATAGCAGCCAACCCTTGTATATCCACAGTTCCCTTTAGTACAAGGGCATATATCTCAGTTTCTTGGTCAAATTTGCTCCAATTGATATACCATCCTGTCCGTTTGTTGAATTTTGATAAAAAACTTTTACGTTTTAGCTGCAACACTTCAGTATCAAAAAATTCTCCACTTTCAGTATCTTTCAAACAAGGGATTATCTCGTCTACTATAAATGTTATCATTTCTTTCCACCTTTCTATTTCTTATTATATCATTTTTGCACTTTTTATTCAATAAAAAACTATATTTTTGATGTAGCAAATGCGCTTCCTCCGCGCAAACAGATTATAAATATCTTTCGGAGAAAACCCCGTCCGAACTTGCTCGTGCGGGGAGGATCACGCTGGGATATTTTCCTCCGCATCCATAGCAGCGAACATCCCATCCTTTTTCAGTGCCTCCATTACTTCATCGAACGCCGCATTGATCGCCTTGCGCTCATCTCCTTCCGGGAAGGCTTTCAGGACTTCCAACTTCCCGTCTTTCCCGGCAGCGAACGTAACAGCGCAGTCCGCATGACCTGCTAGGTAGTCTGAACAGTAGCCCAACCTATCCTTCACGTAGCAAGCGAAGGCCCTGGCCGTCATTTCCGTATTGCTCTCCCAGTAGCCGCCATCTTTCTCGCATTCCTTGCCCATTCTCACGGAGTTCCGGTAATAGTCTGTTTCCACACGCCCAGGCTTGATCTCTTCCTCTGACATGCTGTGAAGTATATGTTCAAACATTTCCAGACCCTCCCGCTCCTCTTTCGGGATAACTCGCCCGGTAACGGATTTCTTAAGGGCGCTGATCTGCTTCACAGAACCTTTTTCTCCGGAAAGGAATTTCTCCCGCAGTTCCATATAAGTCTTAAGCTGCTCTTCATTTCCATGACGTTTTATAGGTTCCAGGACTGCATAGTCCATACTGTCCGATGCGTTCTTCCGCATGCGTTCCGTCTGCACTTTAATGCGGGACTCTGTCTGCTCCGGTGTCTCCGGCTTGTATTTCATGGTATCTACCAGTTTCTTGAATGGTACGTAAAGGCGTGTGCGTTCTGAGAGCATTCCATCTGCGCCCATTCTCGTCCCCAGGTAATCATCCAGGGCGTGCCACCACTCATGGGCCAGGGATCCGGCTCCGTGCATCTTGGTCAGGTTAATGACTTTACGGAGCGGTTCATAATGTGCTGAGGCATTGCCGCTGCCTCTTGCGCCGAAAGCGATCGCAAGCGTCCCCTGGAAAGCGATGTCCTTATCATCTACATTAAGGACCGCCGCCAGGTCTTTCAGGGCCTCGTATCCCATATTGAGGGAAGCCTTCCGGTCATTCTGATTCATCCAGTTGCCGAACTCCCCGCCACGGAACCCGAAGGTATCCAGGTAATCCTGCCCGGTTATATCCCTTCCTTCACGGAAGTCAGGGCCGTCCCTTTTGACATCCGCAAGCTGCAGGGGCGTGAAGCGTGTCTTCCTGTTCTTCTCCTTTTTCTGTTTCGCATAATCCTGCACCCATTTCAGGGCAGTCTCCTGAGCCGGGAAGTTTCCCTGGATGATTAGATATCCTTTAGAGACATACCATGTGCCCGGCTTTAAGTCGTCGCGCTTCGGCCAGGCGTTCTTCCCGTCGTAGCAGCGGATCGCATAGCCTGCTGGCACTTTCTTTTCCTTCGGCACCAGGAACTGGTCCTTTTTCGCCTTCACGGTGAAATCCCTCTCAAAGCCGCGGGCAGAACTCACGATCAGGGTGTTCAGCAGCTTCTGGGTGACGGTCGGGTTCTCTCGGCCTTTCTCCGTTGCGCTGTAGCTGCTCCTGCCGCCATAGCCATATCCCTTTGTCAGATAGCCATTGTTCACCATAAAACGGTCGCAGGCTTCCATAGCATCATCCACGGTGCGGACATCCTCCATGACCGCCTGCAGCTGCCGGACAGTCTCAATATACTCCTTCTGTCTTGCCAGGCGCTTCTCTGACGTATTGTCTTTGTAGTAATACTTCGGGGATGTGTTTAAGCTGTCCCGAACCTTTTTGACGAAATACACCACGCCGTGCGGGATACCGTTGTCATACATGGACTGGTAATCCGGCTTTTTCCAGATATTATCCTTTTTGACGAACTTTTCCGCTTCCCGGCCATTCATGTCCTCCAAGTCGGATACATAGAGCCCGCGCTCCTTCCACAGATCCTTCCTGGCTCCCCCGATCTTTTCACCAAAGTCCTCATGTACGTTTGTGTTTACATTTACATTTGCATTCTGCATATTTTCCATATTCTTTTCCTTTCTGTGCTACCGACACCTGTCTGTTTCCTCTCTCTACGCGGCATCAATATGGGGGCTAAGGTTGTTTTTTTGTTTTTCTTGATATTTTTTTCGTGTCCTATCTTTCCCGATGCCTTGTATGTTTCAAAGGAAGTATGGAAATATACACCGTGCGGCACTGACAAAAAAGCGCACAAAAATAACATTGAATTAATTTCACTGTTGTAAACCATTGAAAATAAAGGGCTGGCAGATAGGGATAAAAATAAATCGCCAGCCTGGATAATGAAACTGTTTGATGAGAGGGATTTTGAAGAACTTGACTATCTGGAAAGATTAACAAAGGTATTAGATATTCTTCACGACGGACAAATGGTCCACAGACTGTACAGAATGCAAGGGAAAGGAAGAAGCGACTGGCCCTGTGAAGCCATGTGGAACTCTTTTATTGCCTGCTTCCTGCTTGAGCATGAAATGCTGGAAAGCCTGCTGAGGGAACTGTGGATGAGTGAACTACCACATTCCCAGGCCTACCGACCAGCCCCTTGTGGGGTAAAGGGATGGTAGTTCACATATATTTTCATGTGCATTTGTTCTAATATTTCTTTTTTCTTTTTGAAAATCAGGCACAAAAAAAGCTGCCGTGCCAACGCCAGAGACATCAGTGCAGCAGCTTTAAAGAATACTTTTTTAATGACTACTTTTTTACAGCCCTTTTACCGATTCAAGAAAAGCCTGTTCGGTCATCTCGGCCCTGGAAGCAGCTATATCCAAAGAAATGATATCGTCTTTGTACAAATCATACAAAGTTAAGAGATAGCCCTCTTTACGGCCCTCTTTACGGCCCTCTTTACGGCCCTCTTTACGGCCCTCTTTACGGCCCTCTTTACGGCCCTCTTTACGACCTTCCTCAATATATTCTTCTACCATATCGTTCATATTTTTAATTCCCTCCTCGGTCCACTTGAGCCTCCAGCTCTCATCAGCGAGTTCCTTGTAATACATT
>CAJTGE010000033.1 GCA_910575795.1 Clostridiaceae bacterium
TCAGGAAACGGACAAAGCTGTCCACCACATAGATCCTTGACCGGCAGGAATTGTTTGCTTCCGTGTGCCGCTGGCGGCACCAGCCGTCAACCATCTCCTGTGCCAGCATGGTATCACCCGGATAGTTTTCAAGGCAGTAGCGGCCGAAAAGCATCAGGTTCTCTTCATAGGAAGAGTCGTTCCAGCGCTGCGACGCCTGCCGGTACCGTATGAAATGGCGGATCTGCGGGGCAAGAAAAGACCGGAACTCTTTCATAAGGAAAACACCTCCTCCGCCAGCGGGAAAGCTTCTATGCTTAACGCGCACTCTTTTAAATGCACAAAGTCCGCCCTCAGGTAAGGCTCAAGGGAATCCGGGGCTGTATGTCCCAGGGTCTGCGTGATGACGGGCTGTGGGACGCCGTTCTCCAGCATGGAGGACGCCAGGCTGTGCCGGAAGATATGGGTGCCCTTCCTGTCTCCGGGCTCCTGCCTTATCCCCGCCAGCCTGCAGGCTTTTGCCACGATGTTGCCAATGCTCCCGGCAGCCAGGGGTGAAAAGGGATGTGTTTCTGACAGGAACAGGCGCAGGCTCCCGGTATCCGGCCTTTCCTCTGCCAGATAATCGTATATGGCATTGCCTACAACAGCAGAAAGAGGTATCTCCACCGGCACGGATGTCTTCTGCTGCTCCACCAGTATCCGTTCTTTTTCCCAGTCGATGGAGCTGAATGTAAGGCCGGCGATATCGCATCCCCGCAGGCCTGTAAAAAGGAGCAGGAGGAGAATGGCTTTGTTGCGGGCGGAGAATCCATCATTCTCTGCCGCATCCCGCAGGAGCCTGACTTCATCCTGTGTAAGGTATCGTATGTTTTTCCTTGTTTCGCGCAGCAGCGGGAGAAAGCCCAGTATCCTCCGGCACTGTGGTTCCTTCCATTTGAGTCCGGCCTTAAAGACAGCGGATATGTTCTTCTTGTAGGGACAGCTCTTCTGCAGCGTGCCGTCGTCCGAAACGAAAAACGACAGGACAGCATCTTCTGTCACTTCATCCAGGCTCCGGGCTCCCTGCTCCTGCATCCGGTATAAAAAAGATGCCGTGTTAAGGGACTCACCCCGGATGGTTGATTCTTTTTTGCCGCGCTGAACTTCATACGCACGGTAGAAATCAATCAGTTCCTGGAATTCCAGCACCAGCAGGTGGTAGGAGCCCCTTTCAAAAAGGGTATGGCGGTGTCTGCCGTCCGGAAAGTGGCCGAAGAGATCGAATTGCTCCAGGGCTCCGATGATCGTCCTCTTGTTGCGGAGATAGTCCTTGGAATGCGGTACCTTTAAGTATTCAAGGTAAATATCCTGGTATGACTGCCAGCGGTGGCTGTCTGCATCCGCCAGTATACGGTTGATTTCATCTCTGGACCGGTGTATGTAGGTACTGCAATAGCCATTGTTTTCCATGAAGGAAAGAAGTTCTTCATGGTGTTCCTTTAGGTTTTGTAAATCCATGGTATGACCTCCCTTTTTTTGTTATAAAGGAATCATACACCAAAAATAAAATCCAAACCTTTTCAGACGGTATTTGTTGCGGTTTACGTCTTTTTTCTGAAAGGTTTGGATTTTATTTAAGTTTGGATAACTAAGGTCATGTACCCGGATATTCTTCACTCCGGCTTTCGCTATTTGGCGTTTCATTTTATTCTGAACCGCTTCCTGCACGATTGGGAAAAGTCTTTCATCGTCCGGCATACCATAGTGACCGTCAACAAAACAAATGTCCGTCAGATTGCAAAGGCTACGGGAATTAGTGCTACAACACTATATTCTATTATTCAAAAGGATTCCAATATCCGATTTGACTTTGCCTTGCGGTTGGCAAACGAATTAGAAATTGATGTGAATGAGATATGCGCCGCCAGTCCGTTCTCCGGCGCTATTACCGAAGAAGAAATATATCCCACGCTCCCCGATGGGCTGAATGGCGCACTTGACGGAAACAGGGTAAAAGTATATCTGAAAAATTCCCTATATCCGCTTATGTATCTGTTTGGGAAAACAATATGCCCGATGTGGATAACCTGCTGACTTCATTTTATCAGCTAGACGATGAAGCAAGAAAGGAAGTAGTGGAAACGATACAGTTCAAGTTGCAGTACCACAAAGACAAAGAGCGGGCAGAACAGGTAAAGCAAATAAAAGGTTGGTAAAAAGACAAACTCCGATGAAAACGGTGCCAAATTTCATCGGAGTTCTTTTTTATGGCACCGTTTTGGCACCGCTTTACACATTTTCATTGTTGCATAGTTTCAAAAAAGGGCTTCCCGATTCCTCGGAAAGCCCCATAAAATCTAGCTTTTTACTGATTACTCAATGATAGTAACCACACGACCAGACCCAACAGTCCTACCACCCTCACGGATTAGGTTGTGAGAAACTTATTTGGCAAATGGCGTGTTTTCGAGGCTTTCTGTTTTCATATTTTCTGAAAATATTGATTTTCTCTGTAGTTTCAGAATTTTTGTAGCCATTTTGTAGCCAACTGCAATTAGCAGCCAAAAATAGCAACAAATACTTAGAACTGAAATACCGTTTTTGCATTCTCATCAATTATTTCAGATATGTCTTTCCCCACTAACTTCGAAATTTTTAACACCAGACCTCTAAGTTCTTTTTCTATACCACTAATATGCTTAACCTCAAACGCAAACGGCGCATCCGTTTCCAATAGCATACGATCAAACGGCACAGCTTTTACAACTTCTATTCCCGATTTTGTATTCAGCATTCTCGGATTTATTGAAAAATAACATCCCAATTCAATTGCCTTTTTTATCTGCGAAATAGAACCTGTGAACCAATGAAAAATATATCTATTATTTTTTTGCTTTTTATATTTTCTTAGAATTTCAATCACTATATTCGCCGATTTAAGCGAATGGATAGAAACCACCTTTTCACCGTATTGTTCACATAATTCTACAATCTCATTGAAAACTCTTATTTGAGCTTCCTTAGTTTCAATGTATCCTTTACTAAAATCAAGTCCCACCTCACCAATATAATGACTTTTTTTAAACAAATTGCGAAACAAACACATATCGTCATAGCCACTAGAAACCAATTGCGGATGCATTCCTAAACCTACACCAATATTACGATAATTTTCACAAAGCTGCTTTTCTTTCTCATATGCTTTCGGTGTAGTTCCAACCGCATATAAATACATATTGTAATTTTTTATCTCATTAATACATCCCATCATGTCATTCATTAAATCCAAATGACAATGTGCATCACAAATCATTCTCATCACTCTCCTGTGCTAAACTGTCCTGTACAAAAGCATCTACTTCCAATAACCCTCGTATATATGTATCAGCTAATTCATGCAAATACTCCTCATCCCGTGGCAACGGACCTGGTTTATGTATATACAATAATGCACGATTTTGGTCTTTTTTTATCTTATCTATTGCATATTGAAAAGAACGTAGCTGGATTCCAATTCCCTCCGAATTTTTGCTTTGCATTTCTCTTACCGATTTTTCCGTATATACTGTTCCATCACATCCAAATGCTTTATGCATAGCAGCCCTCCTAATTATACAAGGAACACAATAACCACAATGCTGTGGACTCAGACCTTTCCATCTTGCCTTTCCTGGCGATGAGCATGAAAATGATAATTTCATTGTTTCGTATAAAACTTCTTTATTTTTACAATCCTCTGCCATCTCCCCTTTTGTTTTATTCCAGAACGGATTTTTCACTAACATATTTAATCCTAAACCCGAAAGCAGCTTATTCCATAAGGAAAGATAAAACGGATGCGTAGTCCTTGTGCTAAATGAACCAACCCTTGTTTCATCTAATGGTACATTTAAAGCAATCAAACCATTTTCCGGAACCAGTAGCTCACTGACATTATCCATACCAGACATTGCAAAAATTCCATATCCAATAAAAAGAAATGATCTGCTTCTTGTATTGTTGTCATTGCCTCCTTCTGGAATATAATCCTGTGGGAATGCCATCCACAAATCAGACCACATATGCAAAACATCAGGATACAGCGAATCAAATTTTTTCACGATATTCTCTTGAGCATTTTTAGTAAGTCCCTCACCGGCATGGCTGATTAGCAAAGTATTTTTCTTCTTCTCCATCAAATTAATTGTACTTATGAGACTGTCCATTCCACCCGAGAATAGCGATACCTTATCAAACTTGTTTGTTTTTTCTCCTTTTTCCTCCGGATTACTAAATTCCCACGTTCTGCCAGACAATGTGATTTTCCAGAAATCTCCTGTAAGAAATTTAAGCATACGCTCAACAGTAGAAATCTGTGAATCCCACAATTCTACGTTTGACACTGGTATTTCAAGTTGGATTTCTCTCGTCCATGAATCTTGCCCATGTACCGCTCTTTCAATTCGTGTATCCGCCATATAGACCATTGTAGCAAATAACATGATATCAAATCCAATTTCTGAAGGATATACGTTTTCTTTATATAATATTTTTTTAACGTGACTCAACCCATAGTTGAGTTTTCCATTAGAAAGCATAGGTACATCAACCATAATCCTACCATTTTCTTCTCTTGATTCTATATTGCCAATATCAAAATTTGCTCTTAATATATATCGTTTCATTCATTCTCACCTGCACTTATCATAATGTCGAATGCTGCCTTATAAACTTGGTCAACTATTTTTAAAGAATCCACCTGACGGATGTTACCTGCCTTTACATTCAGATTCGTAACGGCATCCGATACACACCCATTAACAAAATCTTTCGTTTGAACAATCAAATTGTCTGACACGGTTCGATCCTGTGGCAACAATATAATTTTATTTCCGATATCATTCGTGATCCTATTAAATATTGCATTTGACATGGTACGTTTCACAATTACCATAATCTGCTCCGTAGTTAAATCTTCAAATTTAATTGCGGCTATTTCTGGCGATTCTTCTATTGCAGAAATATAAGCTGACCTTGCAATGCCTTCATCCTGAGGACCTCCATCCGGACAAATAAAATCTGTAATAGCGATAAATACATCACTAGCTGTCTTATTAGCAAGATCCCTAATTGAAAGATACTGCTCTACAGCCCTTGCACCACCCGAAGCAAATACTCCTGCAACATTCAATAACCTCGCAGAACTGCTCCTTGCGGTTCCCATTCTCCGAGTCGCATTTGAACTGCCACCCAAAGAATGCTTAACATAGTTCGAAAGACTTCGCCGTCCTAAACCGCTATTTCTCCCTCCTGAGTTTATGTATCTTGTATACTCCCCGCGTGGTATTCTAAATCGCTCTGGATCACCTATTGGTGGAATCTGATTATTATTGCTATCAGAGGTAATTTCATTCTGTGTATTCACATCTGGTTGTTCTAACCATGACGGCACCAATGGCGTACCGCCTTTTTGCCCTCCATTACTTGTTGATGTTCCCATATGCTATTCACCTCTCATATTCTTCAAAGCGTTTCTAACAATCAGCGTACCACTGTCTTTTAGTTTATCATAATATTGATTTAGCTCTTTTCTTTCGTCACAATCTCTAGGAATAGCTTTATCCCAACCATGTATAATCCATACTCCAGCTTTATCAGCAGGAATAGCATCTATAAAACCAACTAAATTTTTGCGAAGTTCAATCTTATTTTGCACAAGTAGAATCAGACCGTCCATTCCTTTTGGTTTTGCATCAAATTGACCTCTCTCCATGATTTTCTGAACAACAACCTCAAATACTTGTTCCGCCTCTTGGTTTGTCAGATTCTTCAGTTCATCTGTCCGACCCGCAATAACCATTTCATCCCTAAAAAGCAAATCAACAATTTCTGCTAAATCATTCTTATAACTTGTACCCGAAAAGTAATCAATTTTTTCTTTACAGGCATAGTAATATGGTCTTAAATCTTTATCGGCAATTTCTGGTTCAGAACATAACCACTTCCAAATCTTATTTATGTCATACCATCTTTCCTTTTCTATGATTTCTTGTTCCTCAATCATTGCCTTTATGTCTACAAGTATTTCAGGAATTTCACTCCATTTTCCTTCTGAATCCAAATGCTCCGGCAACGACTTATAGAAATCTGTTTCATAATGCTCTGCCAGCATCATCTTCGCTAAAATTGCAAGCTCCAACTCATCACCAAATCCTCTGTTTTGAGCTATCTCATACCGCAACAGCAGCATATTTATAAAACGTTTTATTTTTCTCGGATTCCCATCCGTATTTTGAGCTAACAAATGACATATTTGAGTTGCAATCAATACCTCATTCGAGGATTTCTCATAATCCGTGCCCAAGATTCCTTTTACATCATCGACCGTGAGACTTTTGACATTCCAAGGCTTTCTAATTCTTGACAATCCCTCTTCTCGTAATTTTTGATAGTTCGTATTCTCGTCAGATAAAACAGAGCCTACCATGAGAAGCATTATGTATATACCTGCTTCCACCTCACCTAATGCCGGAATTCTAAAAGGTATTTGAATTAATTTCTCCAAATATCTATTTGCAAAGGTATCACCTGCATTAATTTTGTTTTCACTTATCGCATCTGGAAAATGTTTCTTCACGGCGTAACGAATCATACTCTCATCTGCCGCAATTACAAATGCTGTCTTTTCTGTAAACACAAACAGCCTCACAGCTTCTAACGTATTAATTGCTACATCTGGCAAACATCTGTCTAAATCATCAATTAGCACAACCAATTTATCAATATTCGCATCTTCGAGCAACTTAGCAAAGTTTTCTTCAAATTCTGCAAACTCTTTATTACTTGATGTATCTTCTGTAATTTTTGATTCCTTTAAATAAGCTCCAATAGAGTCAATTGCTCCATTGATTCCTTCTTTAGTTGTTACCGTAGCTTTCAAAACATCCATTGCGGAAGACAATAATGTGATGGGTGCTGTACCCGTGGCGATCCCCAAAGCAGCTTTTCCTGTAGTTTTAGCAATACTCATCCAATTTATATTTTTCCATAGTTTTTTTAGTATCTCTCCAGCCTTCGAGCCAAGCTTTTCTTTTTTCTCAAGTTCTGAAACAATGGAACTCATCAAAGCAACTTTTGAATCTTCAAACCCCTGATGCCTCCATCCATTAAAGCGAATACATGAATATTTCTCTCCAGAATCTGATGCGGACTTTTTCATTTCATCCTCTACCATTTCAAGAATACTTGACTTACCAGCGCCCCAATCGCCATGAATACCTATAGAAATTGGTTGATCTTTACTTTCTCTAACAAGCGAAACTATTGTTTTCGCAATTGCTTCATTATTGAGCAAATCCACCTTTGTTTCATTATCAGATAAAATCATATCTTTCGCCCTTCCATTATTCAAATCCTATATTTTAAATAGCACTTATAATATTTGCTTGGCATAACTTTAATTGTCATACTAAATTTCCATTTGATTATAGAATATTTTCATCCTTCTACCATATCCAAGTAACAGCCTATATTAATACAATCGTTTTCTCTCTTATTAGCGAATATCAACAATTCTTTGAGTGTATCATATCATTCCTTTTTATATCGTTAGTTCCATATGATACAGATCTTTCCGCCACCATAGACAAATTCTGCGGCATCTCATATGTATAAGCGCCCGTCTCATCCAAAGTCTTTCTGTCTTTCTTCCTCATCTCCCGATACACCACCTCCGCCAACGCACTCATAATCGCATTATATTTAGCCGTATCTTCAAACAAACTCTGATATGACTCCTGCGCCTCCATATATCCATCCTGCGCTGCTGTACCAAACGCTTTAGGAAAAATACTTTCAACAAAAATCTGCGGATCAGAGGACTGCGCCATCTTTTTCAACTTCTTATCAGAAAGTAGCTTATCTCTCAACGCTGACAGAATAACTTTATCTCCTTCTGTGAAATTGCCCTTGAACTTTTCATTGATTTTTGCAATCACCTCATCCAAAGGTGTTTTTTCATCCATTCCCTTGACACCTTTATGCTTTGCCGGAACATATACAGTCTTTGCTTCATCCAAAGCAATTTCACCCTGAAACGTCTTTTGCAACTTATAATATTCCAGTTTCAGCTTACCCTCCAAGTCAATCAACTCTACAGGGTCTTTCGGCAATAAACCAATTAAGTATGAACAAAATATATATTCCTTCTGCAACTCTTTATCAAACATTCTCAATATCTGTGATATGTAACTATACCATTTTATCAAGTTGCGTACCTGTCTGCGGAATTGGTATCTCTCATTTTGAGTCTTTCTATTATAACGGTTAGAAACAGGAAGTAAAATGCTGCTCATCCGCCCCATTGCCCTATCGTCCTGCCTGCCTTTTTTGTAATACTCGTCTGTAAAAGCTTTAATATCCTCATTCGAGTAAATACCATACGCCCGCAATTCTCTCTGTGTCTGATACAGCAAATCTGCATTTACTTCTTCCTGTAAAAATGTTTCCTGATAGAATGGCTGAAATGCATCCTTGATATCCTCCGCCTTATTTACAAAATCTAATACAAAAGTATCTGTCTTACCCTCGCAAGTGCGATTTAGACGGGATAAAGTCTGTACTGCTTTCACATTCTTTAACTTCTTGTCCACAATCATCGTATGTAAAAGCGGCTCATCAAACCCTGTCTGATACTTTTCCGCTACAATCAGCACATTAAAATTGTCATGGAACTCTGCCTTAGTCTGATTCTCCGAAACATGAGAACCATCTTTGCGTACATTCAGCTTTGATTCCGTATATTCCTCTCCCTTATCGTCAATCGCACCGGAAAAAGCCACCAAAATATCCACATCATCATATTTCTTTTCCTCAATGTATCGTTTGATTTCGTGGTAATAGCGGACAGCAGCCAGTCTTGACGATGTGATTACCATCATCTTTCCTTTTCCATCAATCTTATGCCTTGTGGTATCTCTGAATGTTTCCACAATAATCTGTGATTTCTGACTGATATTATAAGGATGCAACTCTTGATATTTACGGATGACCTTTGCCGCCCTACTGGACGGAACATCGGGATTATCTACCATAGTCTTTGCAATTCTAAAACAAGTATTATAGGTCATGTAATTCTGAAGGACATCGAGAATAAATTTCTCCTCAATCGCCTGTCTCATGCTATATACATGGAACGGATGAAACGATCCGTCCTCCTGTTCCTGCCCAAACATTTCCAGCGTGGTCGCCTTTGGTGTAGCAGTAAACGCAAAAAAGGACAAATTCTTATGCTTGCCTTGGGCAATCATTTCTTTTACAAGCCTGTCCTCCGGATCAACTTCTTCCTCCGCTAAACCTTCACGCTCCGCATACTCCCGCAAGGCTTCTTCCGTATCTGCCAGCGCAGTCTTTAATTTAAGCGCCGAACTGCCCGTCTGAGAAGAATGTGCTTCATCTACTATCACGGCAAAGCATCTTCCATTTGCCTTATCAACTTCCGTATAAATCACAGGAAATTTTTGCAAAGTCGTAACAATAATGCGCACACCGTCATTAATTGCATTTTTCAAATCCTGAGAATTTTTATCTTCTCCTATGGTTTCTATTGCACCTAACTTATGGTCAAATCCCGAAATTGTCTCCTGAAGCTGCGTATCTAATACAGTTCGGTCTGTCACAACAATCACACTGGAAAATATCGGCTTGTTATTTCCATCAAAAAGCGCTGCAAGGCGGTATGCTGTCCACGCGATAGAATTGGATTTACCGGAACCGGCACTATGTTGAATAAGATAATTCTTACCAGCGCCATTTGTCCGTACATCTGCAATAAGTTTCCGAACTACATCTAACTGATGGTAACGTGGAAATATCAATGTCTTCTTTCTCTGTAAATTGATAAATTTCTGGATAATATCCAACATACTATCTTTCTGAAATACATTTTCCCAAAGGTAAGCTGTAGGATATCCGTCCGGATTGGGCGGATTTCCTGCCCCGCCATCAGCCCCTGCTCCATTAGAGCCTTGATTAAAAGGTAAGAAGCAGGTGTATTTCCCTGCCAACTTTGTTGTCATCCAAACTTCCGTATGGTCTACGCAAAAATATGCTAAAATTCTCTTATTAAACTGAAAACATATATCTCGCGGGTCTCTGTCATACATCCATTGGCTCTTGGCATTATCCACATTCTGCCCTGTGTACTGGTTTTTCAGTTCAAAAGCAAACACCGGAATCCCATTTACCACAAGAACCATATCCACCGACTTTTTCGTGTCTGCGGAATAATACCATTGCCGATAGCACTCTACTTCATTTTCCGCATATTGAATCCCTGCTGTATCATTCAACGCAGACTCCGGCTTAAAATAGCAGACTTTAAAGGTAGTGCCCCTGTGCTTGAATCCGTTTCGCAAGACATGCAGCACTCCATCCATATCACAGGCATTATTAAAAACAACACAGAATTTGCGCACAGGATCTATATCATTCTGCCGTTCAAATGCCGCCCACTCCCTCGGTTGAGTACGTTGAATAAAAGCAATCAGTTTATTCGGATATAAACCCAACTTGGGATTGTATGTTCCATTTCCCTGTGTATATCCACCTTCAGTTGATATAAGAAAAGTTTCAATATCTGATTCAAATTGTTTTTCTGTAGTAACTGTTATGCTCATGATTCTTCCTCCGCAATCCATTGTCTGAGCTTATCCTGTAATAACTTTTTATCCGGTAAATAAAGTTTATATTGAGAAGCATAAATATTCGCATCTTTGGGCAGAGTAATCTCTACCAGTGCATCATTCGCTTCCCTACACATCAGAATGCCAATTGTCGGATTTTCTTCATCAAGTTTTTCATATCGGTCATAGTAATTCACATACATCTGCATCTGTCCGATATCCTGATGCGTCAGCTTGTCTACTTTTAAATCAATCAAAACATAACAACGTAAAAGTCGATTATAAAAGACCAAATCTACATAATAATTGTCTTCATTAAAAGTAAATCGTTTTTGTCTTGCCTCAAAGAGATAACCCTTACCCAACTCAAGCAAAAACTTTTGAAGCTTATCGATGATAGCGGTTTCCAAATCACTTTCAGAATATTCTGCTTTTTCCTCCAAGCCAAGAAACTCTAATACAGTAGGTTGTTTCACAATATCCTTTGGATTAGCAATTACATTTCCCTCTCTTGCCAATCGCATTACGGCATCCTTATCTCTGCTAAGTGCCAGTCTTTCATACAAGCTGGAATTATATTGCCTTTGCAATGTTCTGATTCCCCATCCAGATTTAGCAGATTCTATCTCATAAAAACTTCGTTCCTCTTTATTTTCAATTCGCATAAGCTGTAAATAATGCGACCAAGACACAATAAATGGCGGATTTTCTTCCAATTGCCTAAACACTGTTTCAGTTTTTTCGATTGCAAATTGCCTAAACACTGTTTCGGCAATTCGATCTTCATAATTCAAATAAAAACGTCTAAAAAATTCTAAATTTGCCTTTGAAAAACCTCTGCCAAACTTTTCTGTCAAGTGATCAGACAAAGCTTTTATAACCTTTTTCCCATATTGAGCACGCTCCTGCCCTTCCTGCTGTACCTCTACAATCCATTTGCCAAGAGAATAATATGTCATAAGCTGCACCAAGTTTACCTGTTTTGCAACAAATTGTCTCGCATATTGTATTAAATCAATCGAATTAGCAATCAATGTATCCAACGACTGATTTGCTTCTATCATTTCATTTTTGTTGTCCATCCATTCTCCTTCCAATCTATTTCATGCTACGGGTAAATACTGCACCTTATGCTTGCTTTTCCTGTGGCACTTCCTTTTTCCCTGTCACATATTCGTAAATTAAAGATTTTTTATAATTCTCTATCTCGGAGAGATATTGCTCTTTCTTTGCAATAAGTTCATCTATTGCTAAACATTTTTTGTCGAGATAATTTGCTATCTCTTGCTGTTCTTCATAACTTGGCACGGTAATAGAAAAATTCAGGAACTTATCTGCCTGCAATCTCCATCTCCCTAATCCACTTACACCTTGCCCCAATCCATAAAAGATACGGTTCGTATAACACATCTGCATCAAATATAAATAGTATTGACTGCAATACTTATCCTTATCAATTAATCCAAACACTCTATAATCAGGACTTGTTACCCCTTCATATTTAGAAACATCCACCCATCCGGTTAGTAAATCCATATGATTCATTGCGAAGTCGCCTATATGTACCAATTGATAATTACTATAGTTCTCAGCTAACTGTCCTTCATTCTTCGATAAATCTTTCGGCTTAATTCCCTTTTGCGTTATGGATAAAACCGTATGTCCTTCTTTTCCTGCTATGTCTTTCTGAATTTTGAAAATATATTTAATCTTTCTCATTTCCCAATCGCTAAGAATCTGTCCGAACCATGTGCTTTGACTATCCTTCATTTCTCTGTTACCTCGTATGCCTTTGGTAACAGCCTGAGTAATAACAGCTTGCTTTAACTTTTTGTATTCTTCTATACTTGAACGAGTCTTTTCAAGAACACTATCAATTTCGACACACATTTCATCCAAAAAATTTGATATATCTTTTTGCTCTCTAAGCGAAGGAACCACACACTCTATATTTCCTTGATTTGTGGCATTGATTATTTGCAAAACATTTCCGTTTCCATATAGCAAATATCTTGACTCCTGCGCAAGAGTTAAATAATATCCATATTTCCAATACATTCTATCATTATAAATCAATGCGTTAATTTGCTGATTGCAACAACCTTCAACTAGCGAGTATCCAACTTTCCCTAAACTGCCTATACAACACACATAAACAGTATTAGGCGGCATCACTCTTGCAGCATTACGTCCTTCTAAAGTCAAATAATCTGTTGTATAGGTAATTGGATATCCTGTTCCCAAATTATTAGGTTTTATCCATAGTATTCCTTCATCAGCGTAAAATAACGCTTCATCAGCCTTAGATGGTGTATTGCCTGTCTGAATTTTTGCAAACCTTTTTAGTGGTGCGATTTTCCACGCCTTTGGTATCTCCCCAATCCACTCAATCCCACTATCCTTCATCTCCCTAGCCATACCTATTTCTCCTCCGCAAACAACTTCTCCAAAGAAGCAGAAATATCAGCCTCCAGCACATGAATCCGAGCCACGATATCCTCCACCTTTTCCGGTGCCTGATACTCATAGAAATACCTTGTCATAGGTATCTCATACCCTACCTTCGTTTTTTTCTTATCAATCCATGCGTCCTCTGCATATGGCAGAACTTCTCTCTCAAAGTATCTATCAATATCCTGCACCAACGGTACATTCTCTGTATCACGCAGACTTACATCCGCAACAACTTTCCCTTTTTTCAGGACGATTTCTCCATTTTCATCTCGCAAAGGTCTTTCCACCACAATTTTGTTATATCCGAACTCTACCGTCTCAAAGATTTTACTCTCACAATAGACTCCGCTTTTATCTCCATACACAGCACAGTTTTCAAAAGAACCATAAGCCTTTACAATCAGTTCCCGACACTGATCCGTAATATCGTTTCTTTTCGTTCCAATGCTCTTTCTCCTTGCCTCATAACAATGAGAGGCATCTATAAGCTGTACTTTTCCTTCCCGATATGTCGGTTTATTCTTGGAACAAATCCAAATGTATGTACTGATACCTGTATTCATGAACATATCCGTAGAAAGCTGCACGATACAATCCAGCCAGTCATTTTCCAAAATATATCTTCTAATCTCTGACGAACCGCTTCCTGCATCTCCTGAAAACAACGGAGAACCATTTTGTATAATCGCCATCTTCCCGTTCGGTGCAAGCTTAGAAAGCCCATTTAACACAAACAACTGCTGCCCGTCACTGATTTTAGGAAGTCCGGGCGCAAATCTGCCCTGTTCTCCTCTTGCAGCTTCTTCTTCTACTTTTTTCTGTTCGCGTTTCCAGTCAATTCCAAAAGGTGGATTAGAAATACAATAATCAAAGGTAAATCCTTCAAACTGGTCGTCTGACAAAGTATCTCCGAACCTCATATTGTCCGGATCTCCTCCACGAATCATCATATCTGCTTTTGCGATCGCATAAGTAGACGGATTGAACTCCTGTCCGAAACAAGTAACCTCTATATCACTGTTCAAATCATGGATTCTCTCTTCCATACAGGAAAGCATCTGAGATGTTCCCATCGTCATATCATAAACCGTCATTCCGCCTGTGTCTAAATTGGCATCCGCAAGCAGCAAATCTGTCATAAGGTAAATAATATCCCTACTGGTAAAATGCGCTCCTGCTTCCTCTCCAAATGACTCTGAAAATCGGCGCACTAAGTCTTCAAAAATATAACCGCAATCCACAGCGCTGATTTTATCTGCGCCTAAATATCCTTTTTCAGAATTAAACTCCTTAATAATCAGATACAGCGTATTGCTCTCCACCATTCTTTTGATGATATTATCAAAATCAAACTTAGAAAGAACATCCTGCGCATTTGCAGAGAAACCAGCTAAATAGTCTCTAAAGTTCGTTTCTATATTATCAGGATCAGCCAGAAGCGTCTCAAACGTAAATTTGCTTGTATTATAAAACTGATAGCCTGATGCCCTTGTCAAAAAACCGTCAATGACCGCCAAATGCTTCACTTTTTCGTACTGCGCAAGCACGTTATCATGAGTAGGCAATAAGCAATCATGAAATCTTTTCACTACTGTCATCGGTAAGATAACAAGACCATATTCATGCGGCTTGAACGGTCCCCGAAGCATATCTGCAACATTCCAAATGACAGTTGCCTTTTCTGCAATATTTATTCCAACATCACTGATTTTATCGTTGCTCATCCCCATCAGCTTCCTCCTGTGTTTTTTTATAGTTTACCAAATCTGCAAAATCACAATCAAGTTTCTCACATATACGTTCCAGAACAGATAAATTCACAGACTCTCCGTTTGTCATTTTTGCCATAGTACTAGAGCTTAGCCCCGTACTTTTACATAAATCGCCCTTTTTCATACCCTTATCAATCAATAACTTCCATAATCCGTTATAACTGATTGCCATAATATAGTTCCTCTTGCTTTCTACAAATCAGCGTTTCATAATTCATATTAAATCATAGCATCATTATACCAAATATGCAATTTGAATATTCGAATATTGTAATTTAAAAATCAAATATCTGTTTATTTCAACGTCTCTATCAAAAGATTTAATGATACTGCGGTTTCTTCATTTAATTTCTTTTCGCTTTCATTCCTAGCATGAATGTCCGCTATCTCATGCATGACATCTATAATGATATATGCATCTTCTTTAGTCGGCTTATCTGCACTTCCATTATTTAGCACCAATTGTACAGACTTTAAAAAAATTATAGTAACCGAATATCGCTCCTCGTCAACATCAAAGTTATCTTTTATAAATTTGATTAAATATTCTGCTGATTTCAGCATTTGTGAAACCGTCAAATTCTCTTTTCCATTTGTAGCAAGAACCGTATTCCCCTGCAATTTTCCATGTGGAGCTGCAAATAACTCCTTAATTCCTATTTTTTCCATAAGGTCTTGCGCACTTTTCAGCATCAGACTCCCTCCTTCAAATCATCATAAATACATAATACTCTTTTTCCAATGATAAATCAGCATATATATGATAAAAAGTAGCAAGAACTTTTTTATTTTGTTCTTGCTACTTTTCACTCATAAGCAATAAATGATTTCTTCCCTCACAATCTCCTCTGCCCTTTCCCGAATATTGTTCATTCGCTTTACCCAGAGCATCTGATTCTGCACCTTTAACTGTTCCGTCACTCCCTCCTGCTTTGCCATCTGCTCCACAAGTAAATCAAATCTTTCCTCTGACTGTTCCTGTATCATAAGCAAATGTTTCTTCAATTCGCCTGATAACAGTAATCCCGAATAAATACCTCTCCTATGGTTCTCCAAGTAAGATTTTCTCATCAATCCGAACTTTCTCAGTTCTCCATCCGGTTCCGGATCAGGAATCAAGTTCGGTATCAGATAATCTCCACACTTTTCATATGTTATGTTCATAGCAATTTCCTCTCTCTTTCTTATAGACTCATTTCTTGTTTCCGATCAGGCTTTGTTCTTTCCTGCTTTTCTTTTTCAATCCCTAAATACTGCCTTATGTTTTTCAACTGCTTATCCGCTTCAGCCACCTCTTTTTCTGCTATCTGATATGTTTTCTTCAATTTTGCTTTTTGTACCGTCATTGCATCATATTCCGCCTGCATCTTTTCCATATCCAGTGAAGCTGTCTTTATCCCATACCGCCTCAGCATATTTTCAGCACCGCCAAAGAGGATGATCTGTGTTTCATGGCTTCGGAAATAAGCATCCCGATCTTTCGCTTTTTCATATCCCCGCTGGTATTTCCTGTTTGCCACATACTGCTTCGCATATTTTAGGATTTCCGCTTTGGCTTTCATCTCATGTTCCAAATCTACGATTTCACTTCGTGCCGTATTTGCCGTGGCATTTTTCTCTGCAATTTTCCGTTCCAGTTCCTCTACAGAACCGCCCTCTGCATAACTCGCCGCAGCAATCTTTAAATTCTGTATATCCGCCCAATGTTTTAACGCACCACTCTCTTGAAACTTCTCCTGATCCGTATCAATCAAAGTGCGCTTTGCATCCAGTCGCTTCGGAAAGGGAATTTTCTTTTTTACGGGAAAATTTTCCTGTGTCATTACACATTTTTCAATCCGCTCTCTGATTGCTTCTTTCGTATATCCCACACCGAAATTTCTTTCACTGACACGTGTAAATCGGCTCTGTCCCAATGCGCAAAATGACAGATATTTCAATGCATTGTCTCCAAAAGTTTCCCCTTTTACCTCGTATCCTTTTGTCTGCATCCGACTGATAAAATCTTCATAGCTGTGTGCTTCACGAACGGCATTGTCCATATCATATTTCATCTGTGCTTTCCACGAAGTTCCCACCTTTGCCATCTGCCACTCATAATGTGTCATGCCTTTTTGCCCTGCCGGAATAATAACCGACAATCCATGTTCTCTGCATAGTTCATCTGACAGATTTCTAATATGACGATAAGTGCGCTTGCAGTCATTATATTTTTTATGCTCCACATTATCAACCGCACAGAAAATGATATGATTATGACAGTGTTCCTTGTCTATATGCGTTGCAATGACATAACTGTATTTATTTTCTAACAACTTGTCCGCAAGCTCTATCCCAACCTGATGAGCCGTATCAAAATCCACTTCGCCGAGTGCAAATGACTGGATCAGATGAAACGCCTGCTTATTACCCACACCGGACGACTTTGACAACGCATCCATAAAATCATAATGCGCTGTCTCTATCCCACAGGCAAAGGAATCTATCAAAATCTGTCCGTCAGTTTTCTCCGGATTGCAGATATATTTTAATGCTTTCTGTACGGTTGATTTGACAGCATGGATTCGTGTGTATGCCATACCTGTTTCATCAGCTCCTTTAATTCTTCTATATCATCCTGATAAGTGTTACCCGTAGAACTTATCCTTGCTGCTATCTGATTCAGGCTTTTGCTGATTCTGCTTAGATTGACATTGTAATCATGCAGTTCCGAGTAATCTACAAAGTAAGTATATCCGTACAATATCAAGTGCCGAAGATAATCGTTTTTGTTCCTATACTCTGCATTTTTACATTTGACATCTAAGATATACTTCTCATCATCACTCAGACGTAAAATAAGCTGATTCTTTCGATTTCGTTTTTCCATTCTCAACCTCCATTGTTCCATAGATTGTAAAAATTGATGCTATTGTTTTCTTGCTCTGTATTCCATTCTATACACATTTCATAAGGGGTTAGGGGATTTTTCCCCTACAAGCGGATTGGATATCCATTTTGCAAACGTGTAAACGGTGCAAAATCGCCATTTGGATATCCGAATCCAGTGCTTGATATTCTACCAAAAACCTTAAACAAAGAGAGCAACAAGTCTAGAAACATATTTCTTGATTTTGAGGAACAGCTCCTAAAATCAGCCATTTCCCAACTTATTGCCCTGTCTGCTAAAACTGCCCTTTTCTCTGCTACTTTTTCTTCAAAACAAATCTTCCAGAGCATCCAGCACATCTTCACTGATTTTTGGCAGAGAATTGTCCTCTTTTTCTGCCAATTTCTCCATTTCTACCATAGGCAATGCTGTTTGCCCTCGCAGCAGATTCCCCATCTCGCTTCTGAAACGCTCCCAATAGTTTTCAGATATCTCCGCTTTATTCTCTGCATCCGCATTTTTAAAGTAGCGGACAAGCGACTTAATTATGACTTTTGAATAAGTCTTCTCCACCGACTTGTCCATTGTCTGCATATAATCCCATGCTTTCCTATGTTCCTCTTTATCGAGATTGAAGCGGATATTAATATTTTTTATCATGATGCCTTTCCTCTGCTCTGTGTCCGTTTCAAGGTCTGTAACGCCAATACCTCATACCCCTTTGCCGTTGCACAAATATCCTGAATAATCACCACTCTGTCCGCATCATATTCTGCAAAATTCTTTATCAAACAGCCGCCACCGCCTATTACATACAGTTTCATCAGATCGGGATTATAGCCATATTCCCGCAGTTTACTGAATACCTGTTTTACATAATCCTTTGCCACCTCTGATACTGCCTGTATGTACTGTTCGGGAATATCCGCAGTTCCTTTGCGGAATATTTCCTCAATAATATGATCCGGAACCTCGCACTGACAGTTTCTCATGACCTCGTTTCTTGCCTTTTTCATACACTGATACACGCCAAACTGCTCTGTAAAGATTTTGCCCGCTAAAGGCTTTCCATTCTGCATAAATGCCACGTTCATCGTTCCATTGCCGATATCCACCAATACTGTATTCCCTCTGATATCTCCATCATAATTGATAAATGCGGCATACCCCTGTGGATGAATGGAAGCATCCGCAATAACCACGTGATAGGAATCTCCGTTATATTTGAAGTGTACATCCTTTTCATGCAGCAGATACTCCCGAAAACTTTCTTTCTGTTCCTTTACCCAAAACAGCGGCACTCCGGCTGCTAAATGAAGAACTGCCTCATGCTTTCCTCTGAATTTAAGTTCTTCCGCAACAGCCGCAAGCGTTAAAATCCAATAATCCTCATCATTAATTTTCTGTACCTGAAACTCCTTATGCCCGCCGCCGATTCCGCATTCTTTTCCTTTGTATTCTAACGCTGTCGCTCCCAACTGCACCTCTTTTTCCACGCTGGCGGCAAAAATCCTGTGCGCCGTTTTCATGTTGCCATATCCATGATCCACGCCTAAAATCAATTTTCCGTTATAATATAATTCCTGCATAATCAATTCCTCCAATCTTTTTAATGTTTCTTACTACAATACGAGATTGCTTTCTATACCTCGTTTCTTCCATTACCGTACTCATAATAATTTACTTCCGCACTATAATAATTACTAATTGTGTTCGGCGCATTATAAAGTGCTGTCAGCAGATATGCCTTAATATTCGCTATATGGGTTGTGGTCTTTTCCATGCTGTCCAAAACATAGCGAATATGCCCCGAATCCAGCTTTAGGAATTTTCCCTTGACTACCCCATATGGATAATCTGCACCGCCGATACGTATACTTTTTCTTTGGATCGCCACCACATCTACGATGATTTCTACCAGCTCGTCCAACAATTCATACTGATATTTCATATCCGCTTTCAGAATCTCATAATCTATATTTTCTTTCACAATCTGCGTATAAATCTCTATCGCATCCATCTGATCCATATCTGTTTCTCCCTGATTGATGGATAGATAATCTTTATTAGTAATCTCTATGATATTCTTTGTATTTGTCTCCCCTTTCAGAGAGAGACCTGTCGCCTTTGAAGTCGTACCCTCCCTCTTTTCAGGGATGCCCCTCTCTCCTTCTACGGATAGAGGTATCTCCTTTGGCGGGGAGAGTGTATTTTCCTCAATCTCTTCCGGAAATGTTACTTCATACAGCCTTTGGGGAATTAACTCAATAAACAGCACATTATTCAAAATCTGTCCCCTTACTTGGATTGTTTTGAAGATACGTTTGATAATTCCCATTTTCTCAAGAGCTTTTACCGCCTCTGTTGCCTGCTTCTTTGACAATCCGAAAGTGTCTGCGATCTGATCATAGCTACGCTGTAGGTAATCATCACGGAATTTCTTTTTCATACCAATTAACCGTCCGCTTTCCTCATCCCGTTCTTCTTTTGGTCGATACCAATATACGATATCAGCTAAAATGTGAATCGCATTATTATGCGGCGCACCATTCGGGTATCTGATTGTCTTAAACCACACCATAGGAATTACATTTCCTGTAAAATTCATGGTTCCAACTTTATCCACAATGGGATTTCCTGTTGAATACCGGAATGTCTTTTTATATCCCATCCTTTCCCTCTTTCCGCAATTTATTATTTACTTCAAAGAGAGCCTTTGTTATACTGAAATTGCAGTTTGAGTATAGTAAGGCTCTGCTTTGCTTACTCCGAAATGCCCTTGTTACCAGCAGGGGCATTTTCTTTTATTCCTGCCATCTTGTCCAGCATATCCGCTACCTTTTCCTGCTCTGACGGATATAAATGTCCGTAAGTATTTAATGTGATCCGAATATCTTTATGTCCAAGACGTTCTTTAATAATCATAGGCTGGACCCCAAGATGTATGAGATAGGCGCAGCTTGAATGTCTCAGGTCGTGGACACGGATATATTTGACTCCCGCTTTATCCGCATGGCGTTTCATCACATGCTGTACCGCCTCCGGCACAACTGCAAAAATCCTTTCATCTGCGGGCAGCTTATACATAGATGCCATATATGCTTTTAACTCTTCCGCCAAAAATTCAGGAATAATCACCGTCCGCACAGATTCCCTTGTTTTAGGTTCTGTAATCTCGTCTTTTCCCTTATGCCGGAAATATGTCTTAGTAATAGATATTCTCCTGTTTACCGTGTCAATGTCCAATGCAGTGAGCGCTAGGGCTTCACCAATCCTGCATCCACTGTAAAACAGCAGATCAAACAAAACGTGATACTTACTCCCCAAGTCAAAAGTTTCGATAAAACAATTAAATTCATCTAATGTCCAAAATTGTAACTGCTTTTTATCTGCATCTGCCCTGCCCATGCGCTTTACTTTCGTGCAGGGATTATCTTTCAAGTTGTAAATCTTTGTAGCATGGGTAAATAGAGCTGTCATTTGATTTTGAAGCATACGCTGATAGGTTTCCTTAAATCCTTTGGACCGTATCTCGTTCTGCCACTGGATAATATCTGCTGGTGTAATGCCATCCATAGCCTTATTACCTAACAACGGAATAATATGATGTTCAATCATGTAACGCTTATTCCGAATCGTGCGCTGTTTCAACTCGCCGTCTTTATCCCTGAAATATACCTCTACAAAATCCGTCAGTTTCATGTTCATATCTGTTTTTGACGCCAACAGCGTATTGCGTTCCCATTCCAAGGCTTCTTTTTTACTCGCAAATCCCCGTTTCTTCTTATGTTTTTTCTTGCCCTGCCAGTCCTCCACCCATATCTGTGACGTCCATGTGCCTTTTTCCGTATCTTTAGATACTGCCATTCTACAATCACTCCCTCCTTTATCCGATATTTCTTTTTCCGAAGTAAAATCTTTCACTCCAATAGGTACGTGGTACTTTTGCCTGTACCGTCATATATCCGGCAGCCGCCAATTCTTCGTTAAGCTGACGGATAATGCGATACCCCTTCTGCTTTGACACGCCCAACTCCTGAGCGACATCATCAACAGTCATCATATAGTTTGTCTTTTCCATGTCAGTTCTCCTTTCGCATTATATTTTCTCTAATTACGCATTTCGTATTTAGATTGAT
Organism: Clostridiaceae bacterium; assembly: GCA_910575795.1. Taxonomy (GTDB): domain Bacteria; phylum Bacillota; class Clostridia; order Lachnospirales; family Lachnospiraceae; genus Otoolea; species Otoolea muris. The sequence goes on from CAJTGE010000033.1 coordinate 21,857, forward strand.
CTTTTATTATTACTCATTGCGTATTTTGTCAATACTATTTTAAAATTATTTTTTGATATTTACGAATTGCATAATACGTTGTGCGGTGTTATAATATACAAGATAACTTTTCTATTTTTGTCACTAACGTGGCAATCAGTATACTGTATGAGGAAAATAGCATAAGGAAATGGATGAATTAATGGATAGAGATCAATTTAAGCTTATACACAGCGAACTAATTCAACAAGTTCAATGTATAGAAAATAATTTGAAGATAATATATGCCGCAATGTGCAAAGGAAATTTTAACAATAATTTAAAATCCGTTGAAAAGATGAACTTGGGTAAGATAGCGAGAGACCTTGAAGAACTCGACAATAGTGATGATATGCCTGAATTTTCTGAAGAAGAATACAACACGATAGATGAAATCAGGGAAATAAGAAATTATTGGTGTCATCAGTGTTACTTAGATTATATCTATATCGAAAATGATTATGAGCGGGAGAAAGCATTTCAAAAAGTTGCTAAAAAATTGCATTATGACGAATATAGGACATATGACTTATTTAAAAAAACGGAAGAAATGCGTTTGATTATTATAAGAAAATATAGATAATGTAGAGAATGTTTATGTTTATGAGAATGAAATAAAAAATTTGAACAGAAAGGAATACATATTTATGGGTTACGGTCAAAATCTAAAAGATATTTTAGACAACAAAGGCATGACAGTAAAGGAACTTGCGCTAAAAGCGAAAATCGCTCCCACAACGCTTTATTCGATTATCCAGCGAGACACTGCTATCCGTTTTGACACTGCACTTAGAATTTCTAATATATTGGATATCCCCATCAGTTCTATCTGCAAGGATAACCCCTATGACGATATCGAAACCTTACCAGCACTTCCGTCTGACAGCGAAAAGCGGAATATCAACAGTCACAAGAACGCCTATATATCAGATCGTACCGCCCGCATCTTGAAAAAGTTTGATTACACAGAACTGCCTATGGTGGATGAGTTGATTGCAGATTTATATGTACTGGACGATATCACCAGACGCGATCTGTTTGAATATGCTAAAATGCTGAAGAAAAATCATACTTCTCCCGAGAGAGCCGCTGATTTGAAGGATATAAAATAGAAATAGTATTACACTTAATACATCAACAAATATGGAAAGGGTAACATTATATTTTGTTATTGGTATATACATATGAATGAACATCTATATTTTCTTTATAATTGGTTTAAAGAAATTGATTGTGATAAAAATTTTCCTCACATTCTTTTTCTAAATGCCGACATAATAATTGTTAAAGATCATCTTAATCATTTAAGTCAAGATATAAGCCAGACTGACCCCTTTTACAGCAAAGAATTTATGCGTCTAAAAGACCGTTTATTTAATTCATTCGGTGTAAATCCTGCTATTCATGGGATGACATTTGGTTATATTACTTCCTTATATGAAAAACAAAAACATCCTTTCAATGATATATGGGATTATATTCACCCAAAAATCCAAAAGGTTTTCAAAGGACAATATCTCTCTGGATTCTATGCAGATGCGGCTGAAAATGCTTTTAAAGAAATCAACGCACGAACAAAACGCATATATGCAAATGCATGTCCAAATACTCCTATTCCGGACGGTGCCGCTGCAATGACAAGAGTATATTCTTCAAACAATCCCATTGTAGAATTTTGTGATAGACATACCGAGAGTGGACAAAATACTCAATTAGGTTTTATGAAAATGGCTGAAGGTGCTATGATTGCATTAAGAAATCCAGTTGCGCATGAGAATCTAAACATGTCCCAAGATGATGCAATGCGTCAACTCATGTTTGCAAGTATGATAATGTATAAGATTGACGAAGGTGTTATTCATTCGGGTATTACTGAACAAAAATAAAATATCGTAGCCATTTTGTAGCCACTTTAGTTCTCTAAAGTGGCTTTTCACATAAAAAGGCTTTCGGAGAAATCTCCGAAAGCCTTGATTTTGCTGAATAAATTGTAATTACTCGATGATAGTAACCACACGACCAGACCCAACAGTCCTACCACCCTCACGGATAGCGAAACGAAGACCCTGCTCCATAGCTACCGGATGGATCAGCTCTACCGTCATCTCTACGTTGTCGCCAGGCATGCACATCTCTGTGCCGGCCGGTAACTCGCAAACACCGGTAACGTCAGTGGTTCTGAAATAGAACTGCGGACGATAGTTGTTGAAGAACGGTGTATGACGGCCGCCCTCGTCTTTGGTCAGAACGTAAACCTGAGCCGTAAATTTCTTATGGCACTTTACGGAACCCGGTTTTACCAGACACTGGCCTCTCTGGATCTCGGTTCTCTGAACGCCGCGGAGCAGAGCGCCGATGTTGTCGCCGGCCTGAGCCTCGTCAAGCAGCTTGCGGAACATCTCAATACCGGTTACAACAACCTTACGGATATCCTCGTGGATACCAACGATCTCAACTTCGTCGGAAACGTGAAGCGTACCACGCTCTACACGGCCTGTGGCAACTGTACCGCGGCCGGTGATGGAGAATACGTCCTCTACAGGCATCAGGAACGGCTTATCCGTATCACGAACCGGATCCGGAATATAGCTGTCAACTGCATCCATCAGCTCAAGAACCTTGTCGCCCCACTCGCAGTTCGGATCCTCAAGAGCCTTTAATGCGGAACCCTGGATAACCGGCGTGTCGTCGCCCGGGAACTCGTACTCGTTCAGAAGCTCGCGGATCTCCATCTCTACCAGCTCAAGAAGCTCCTCGTCGTCAACCATATCGCACTTGTTCATGAATACTACGATATAGGGAACGCCTACCTGACGGGAAAGAAGGATGTGCTCTCTCGTCTGAGCCATAACGCCGTCTGTAGCAGCTACTACCAGGATAGCGCCGTCCATCTGAGCCGCGCCGGTAATCATGTTCTTTACATAGTCAGCATGGCCTGGGCAGTCAACGTGCGCATAGTGCCTCTTGTCTGTCTCATACTCAACGTGCGCGGTGGAGATCGTGATTCCACGCTCTCTCTCCTCCGGCGCTTTATCGATCATATCGAATGCAACAGCCTCGCCGGTACCCTTTCTCTCGTGGAGAGTCTTGGTGATAGCGGCTGTCAGTGTCGTCTTACCATGGTCAACGTGTCCGATGGTACCAATGTTGCAATGCGGTTTGGTTCTTTCAAACTTTGCTTTTGCCATTTTATATCGTTCCTCCTTAATCTGCGCCCACTAAGGCTTATAATTTATGTTAGGCTGTCTCTTATTATATTCGATTAGAACACATTTTTCAAGCCTATATTTACCTTTCCGGGCAGTTTTTGGGCCCGGAAAGGATTTTTAATGATACGACTGGTTGTTTATTTGTAACAGTCCGGTTTTTCTGAACTGTTATGTTTATTTCTCGCTCTTTCCTGCCAGAACCTTCTCCTGTACGCTCTTGGGCACCTGCTCATATTTCTCAAAGAACATGGAGTAGTTGCCGCGTCCCTGTGTCCTGGAACGCAGGTCTGTGGAATAGCCGAACATCTCGGCAAGCGGAACGTATGCTTTTACCATCTTGCCGCCTCCGATATCCTCCATACCCTCAATGCGTCCGCGGCGGGAGTTGATGTCTCCGATGATATCGCCCATATATTCTTCCGGCATGGTTACTTCCACCTTCATGATCGGCTCAAGGAGAATCGGGTTCGCCTTGCGCATGGCATCCTTGAACGCCATGGAGCCTGCGATGTGGAAGGCCATCTCAGAGGAGTCAACCTCATGATAGGAGCCGTCGAATACATTGGCATGAACGCCCAGCACCGGATATCCGCCGAGAATACCGGCCTTGGTGGCCTCCTCGATACCCTCGCCGACCGCCGGGATATATTCCTTCGGAATTGCGCCGCCGACAACGGTGGACTCGAACTTAAAGGTTTCCTCGCCGTTCGGATCCATGGGCTCGAAGTGAACCTTACAGTGTCCGTACTGACCGCGTCCGCCGGACTGCTTCGCATACTTGCTGTCAACATCCACAGCCTTGGTAAAGGTTTCTTTATAGGCAACCTGCGGCGCTCCGACATTTGCCTCCACATGGAACTCGCGGAGCAGACGGTCTACGATAATCTCCAGATGAAGCTCGCCCATGCCGGCGATGATCGTCTGTCCTGTCTCCTTGTTCGTGTAAGCGCGGAAGGTCGGATCCTCCTCGGCCAGCTTTGCGAGGGCCTCGCCCATCTTATCCTGGCCCGCCTTGGTCTTGGGCTCAATCGCGATGTCAATAACCGGCTCCGGGAATTCCATGGATTCCAGAATAACCGGATGCTGCTCGTCGCAGATCGTGTCGCCTGTTGTGGACAGCTTAAATCCAATCGCCGCCGCAATATCGCCGGAATACACCTTATCTAATTCCTGACGCTTGTTGGCATGCATCTGCAGGATACGGCCAACGCGCTCCTTCTTGCCTTTTGTGGCGTTTAACACATAGGAACCGGAATTGAGCGTGCCGGAGTACACACGGAAATATGCCAGCTTGCCCACAAAGGGATCGGTCATAATCTTAAATACAAGCGCGGAGAACGGCTCCTCGTCAGAGGAATGCCTTTCTGTCTCATTTCCGTCCAGATCCGTTCCTTTGATGGAAGGGATGTCCAGCGGAGAGGGCATAAACTCAATCACAGCGTCCAGAAGCTTCTGTACGCCCTTATTTCTGTACGCCGTTCCGCAGCATACCGGAATCGCCTGGCACTCGCAGGTGGCCTTTCTCAGAACTTTTTTAAGCTCCTCGTTGGAAGGCTCCTCGCCCTCCAGATACTGCATCATCAGCTCGTCGTCCAGCTCACAGATCTTTTCTACCAGCTCGGTGCGGTACAGTTCTGCGTCATCGGCCATATCCTCCGGGATATCGGTGATGGAAATATCATCGCCCTTATCATCATTATAGATGTAGGCCTTCATATCGAACAGGTCAATGATTCCTTTGAAATCATCCTCCTTGCCGATCGGAAGCTGTAAGCAGATGGCGTTCTTGCCGAGTCTTGTGCGGATCTGATCCACGGTCCCGTAGAAATTCGCGCCCAGAATGTCCATCTTATTGATGAACGCCATACGGGGTACATTGTACGTGTCCGCCTGACGCCATACATTCTCAGACTGCGGCTCCACTCCGCCCTTGGCGCAGAATACGCCCACCGCGCCGTCAAGCACGCGCAGGGAACGCTCTACCTCAACCGTAAAGTCAACGTGGCCTGGAGTATCGATGATGTTGATGCGGTGCTCCAGAGCGCCTTCCTTGGGCTTGCAGTTTTCCTGCTGCGTCCAGTGGCAGGTGGTGGCTGCGGATGTGATTGTGATACCTCTCTCCTGCTCCTGGGCCATCCAGTCCATGGTAGCGGTTCCTTCGTGCGTATCGCCAATCTTATAGTTTACGCCGGTATAATAGAGGATTCGCTCGGTCGTCGTCGTCTTGCCGGCGTCGATATGAGCCATAATACCGATATTTCTGGTTCTTTCTAACGGATATTCTCTTTCAGCCAAAGCTTTTTCCTCCTATTAGAATCTGTAGTGGGCAAACGCCTTGTTGGCCTCTGCCATCTTATGCATATCTTCCTTCTTCTTTACAGACGCGCCTGTATTGTTCGCCGCATCCATAATCTCCTTCGCAAGCCTCTCCTCCTGCGTCTTCTCGCCTCTCTTACGTGAGAACATCGTAAGCCAGCGAAGGGCAAGGGCCTGCCGTCTCTCCGGCTTTACCTCGATCGGCACCTGATAGGTGGCGCCGCCGATACGTTTTGCCTTAACCTCGAGCACAGGCATGATATTATTCATGGCGCTCTCAAATACCTCAACCGCGTCCTTGCCTGTGTCGGCAGCTACGCGCTCAAATGCGCCGTATACAATCTTCTGCGCAATCCCTTTTTTGCCGTCCAGCATGATGTTGTTGATTAATTTGGTAACAACCTTATTGTTGTACAGCGGATCTGCTAATACGTCTCTTTTCTGAGTATGTCCTTTACGTGGCACGTTACTTCCCTCCTTAATATCCGCCCCGGCCAGGGCCCGGGCTTTTCATTAGATCTCAGGTACTCGCATGAATCGCCTGGCAGGTATTCCTCTTAAAGCCAGCGCCTCCTTACCAATGAAAGCGCCGCTCAAGTCCAGGCAATCTCCCGCGTTTCGTGCTGGTTCTATGATTCCCTGCAACCCACAGGATCAATATCAAAGTCCGGCACTGCAATTCTAAATATCCAAGAATCTTACCTGAATGATTATTTCTTATCTTTCGGCCTCTTTGCACCGTACTTGGAACGGGCCTGCTTTCTGTTGGCTACGCCTGCAGTATCAAGAGTACCTCTGATGATGTGGTATCTTGTACCCGGAAGGTCCTTCACACGGCCGCCACGGATCAGAACAACGCTGTGCTCCTGTAAGTTATGTCCCTCGCCCGGGATATAGCTTGTCACTTCGATTCCATTGGAAAGACGAACCCTGGCGATCTTTCTGAGAGCTGAGTTCGGCTTCTTCGGCGTAGCAGTCTTAACGGCTGTGCAAACGCCTCTCTTCTGCGGTGCGGAAGCGTTGATAGCTCTCTTCTGTAAAGAGTTGTATCCCTTCTGCAGGGCAGGAGCAGTCGATTTTTTTTCAGATGTCTGTCTTCCCTTTCTTACTAACTGGTTAAATGTTGGCATCCTTTTCACCTCCTGTGATATTGTCTGTGGTTGCTTTATAAGCTTTTTGCATGCGTGGAAAACCTCTGATTTTGCACGCTTTCTTATTATATCCAGTTTGTTTGAGGGTGTCAAGGGATAAAATAGAAAGTTTTGTTACTTTATTTTGGGGAAATTGGTGGTTATGGCTTAGCTGAATGAGGCGTGAATATATTCTGCCTGAAATGGGGCGTGAAAAGGACGCCAGGGACAGCGTCTGTATCCAACGGAACCCCGCTTCCGCTCGGAGAAAAGCGCAGCGGACGCTAAGCGCCGGCGGTTTTCTACGGATTCCTTATGGATACAGACGCTGTCCCTGGCTGTGTTACTGGCAGGCTATAGGCTGGTTGGTTGTTCGCCGGTACTGCTTTAGCGGATAAAGCAGACGCCATATAGTAATTATTGCGCGCCTGAAAGCGCATTATGATTTATGCCGGCCGGATTTCTCCGCAGGCTATCATCGGCCCGGGATTTCCGGAGGGCTGGGTGGTAAAGTCATCGGGATGCGCGTGGATAATGACGTATTTTCCGGTTATTTCTTCTATATTGAAGCGTTTGTCGTAGAAGGCCGTCCAGGCGTAGCCCTGATTTCCGAGAAGGGGGAGCAGATCGCCTGCGTGGCCGGGGTGGGGCTGGTTTGCAGGGTTGAAATGGCCGTTGATATGGGAAAAATTGTCCTGGCAGCCGCTTCCGTTGTGTATATGCATGGCGTAGAAATTGGAGGAGTTCTGTATAGTTACGTTGGGGAGGCCGAATATCTCTGCCTCTACCAGAACGCCCCCGTACGGCGTTTCATAAAATTTCACGAGGCCGGAGAGCTCCGGGGCCTCTGCGCTTCCCCGCACCCAGGCTGCGGCCCGGGGGGTTGTGTTTTGCAGAAGATAGATAAATGACAGACGTGGGGTGGGATTTTGCATAGGATGGAAATCCTTTTTCTTTTATGGTATGCGGCTGAGGGGAATAACGTGTTTTTCCCAACAAAACCATCCATTCGATACCGTTCTGGATAAAATTAATATACTCTTTCCAGCAGTCATATTAATTTCGGAACATGCCTTTCCCGGCCGTATCTCTGCCGTTCAGGACGTCCATATTGATCTGGTATGCGAAGCTGACTGTCTCTGTCTGTTCCTGTGAACTGCCCAAACCCGCAATCTTTCCTTCCGTATCCCGAATTGTTATAATTAAGCCCTTTTCAGCATAATAATCCTCGTAATGCGGCGTTATATCCCGACGCCTGAACGGCGCCTGGGCCAATAGTCTCGCACGCCTGAATTTTGAAACCTCTTCAATATCTTCGTCCGGCTTCAAAGAATTTTTCAGTTTTGAAGCATCCGCAAAAAATACGCCCCTGGTCTCTAAAAAATTGGCGCCAAGCGCCCTTGAATTCTCCTCCAGCGAAGCCCTCTCTTGTTTTGTCATGTTACTATAGATACGATACGCCATACTGTATGCGTCTTCCTGAGAGACTGTATTTCCTTTTGTCAAATATGTTCCCTTTTTTACCAGAAGCTCAGGGAATTCTTTCTCAAACCACTGAATGGTTTCAGTAAATCCCAAATCTAATTTTTCACTGACAAAATCGATATTATTCCAGCTATGATTACAGGAATAACAATATGCTGTATTATTATCTGCATAAAGATGCATAGATGGAGCCGTATCGTGATGAAACGGATAATTACACCTGTCGCTTCCCGAACCATCGTAGATGATTTTATTTAATTTTTCACAAACTTTGCGTATCGGTATTTCTCTTTTATATATTTTGAATAAGAATGAAACCAGATAAGGATAAAACCCAGAAATATATTCAACTTTACTTGCCGAAAGAATATGTCTTTATCAAAATAGTATTTTCGGAATGTCCACAGTGATAGCGAGCATCGGATTGTGTCAGCCACATTCCCAATTACAAATCTTTTTGAGAAAAAGATAGAATAACATCAAACGGTATGTTATAATTTTTGCGTTGCTCACCGAAACCTGGCAACAGGAAGGAGGTGTCGGCGTTGGATATTTTCATTTCTTTTTTAATCGCTGTTGCGGCTGGTGTAGCTTGCCACTACATCATCAAATGGTTAGACAGCAATGACAAGAGCAACAAATAACCTACTGGGTGCTTTGCCAGTATAAAAGTAAAGAAGAATCCCTAAACTGTACTGCAATACAGTTTAGGGATTCGTTCTTTCGTCAACGTGGACTTTTCATTTCTTTTTGCCTACTGGCATTATAGCATATGCAAAAATGTTTTTCAATATGCCTTTTTTATAAAATTTTTATCCTAATCTGGTATCAGTCAAGTATCCTTCATTTATAAATCTCCTGCTTCCCAAAACAGCCGCGATCACGCCATCTCTATCTGCGGGAACCCCCGGATTTTCCGGATTCCCACTTGCTTACGCAGACCGCGCAGGAAATATCTCCGGTGATATTCAGGCAGGTGCGGCCCATATCGAACAGCCGGTCCACGCCATAGATAATCATAATCAGATTTACATCAATCCCCATTGCAGTCAGCACCATAGCCAGCATGATCGTGCCTGCTCCGGAGACGCCGGCCGTGCCGATCGAGGCCAGCGTAGCGGTTACGACGATCGTCACCATCTGGCCAAGGCTCAGATGAACGCCGGCGCAGGAAGCCAGGAAGATCGTTGCCACACACTGGTAAATAGCTGTGCCGTCCATGTTGATCGTAGATCCCAGGGGCAGGACAAAGGAGGAAATCTCGCCGTCCGCTCCCAGCTCATCCGCGCACTCCCTGGAAACCGGCAGGGTGGCGGCGGATGAGGCTGAGGTAAATCCAAATATCATAGCCGCGAACGCCCCCTTAAAGAAACGGACAGGGCTCATGCCTGCAAATATCCTGGCAGACATGGAATACACCAGAATGGCATGCGCCGCGTATCCGATATAGGCGCACAAAAGCACCAGCGCCAGGGAGCCCAGGATGCCGGCCCCCTGCGTGGCCACCACCCAGGCCATCATGGTAAACACACCGATCGGGGACAGGCTGATGATAAATCCCATCATCTTCTCAATCACCGCATACGCGGAGGACACAAACTCCCGGCACATCCGGCCATTTTCGCCTGCCGCCATGATGGAACCGCCGAGAAGCAGGGCGATCACGATGACCTGGAGCATATTAGCCTTTACAAACGCATCCCACATGTTGGACGGGAAAATCGCTACAAGCGTGTCCATAAAATTAGCGGAGGTCGCCTTTTCCCAGACCGCGCCCTCCTCCAGCACAAGGGTTGGGAACAGGCCGGCGTTGTCAAAGATATTTGCGAGAACCAGGCCGATGACGCAGGCAATGGCAGTCGTACACAAAAAATACGCTACCGTCTTCCAGCCCACAGAGCCGACCTTCCTCATATCGCCCATGGAGAGAATCCCGTCAATCATGGATAACAGCACAACAGGGACCACGATGAACTTGAGCAGATTGACAAAAATATCGCCAAATGGCTTCAGATAGCCGGACGCAAGGCTCACGGCGCCGGTAAAGTAACAGGCCAGGCCAACAAGAATGCCGGCAATCAGCGCAATCACAATCTGGACAGGCAGACTTACTTTCTTTTTCATAAGCATTTCACCTCAATTCTAAACAGCGGACACTTCGCGGAGCAGATCCGTCCTCCTTTTTTCTCTTGTACGCAGAATCCATTGTCCTGACAGTTACTGCGCCGTCATAAGCGGCAAAAAGCATGGCCTTTTGCAGATGTTAAGAATATACGGGTGATTATAGCAAAATAATTCGGATGAAGCAAGCCTTGGACGCTCCTGGCGGATGTTTCTCATACAACTGCCCTAATTGCGCCAGATGGAGCCTCTTCTTTACCTGTTCCGGCATTTCCTTTTTTCCCTGGAAATCAGCAAAGCAGACGGGCTGCTCCGCTTTCTACCGCCGCTTTTTTCACAGCGGCGGCAACGCATGCCGCGACATCCGGATTAAAAGCGGAAGGAATGATATTGTCTGCTGTAAGCTTATCATCTGTGATCAGTGATGCGATTGCCTTCGCGGCGGCGAATTTCATATCATAGTTAATATCTCTTGCCCTTGCGTCCAGCGCGCCGCGGAAGATTCCCGGGAAAGCAAGGACGTTGTTAATCTGATTGGGGTAATCGCTTCTTCCCGTTCCCAGGATACGGACGCCGGCTGCTTTGGCTGCTTCATACGTGATCTCCGGTTCCGGATTGGCCATGGCGAAAACAATGGGATCCTGGGCCATCGTTTTGATCATTTCCGGTTTTAGAGCGCCTGCAACGGAAACACCGATAAAGACGTCGGCGCCAACCAGCGCATCCGCCAGATTTCCGCGGATATCCTCTTTGTTTGTGAATGTGCAGAGCTGCTTTTTGTGCTCTTCCATGCCATCCGTTCTGTCCGCATACAAAATGCCGAATTCATCGCATGCGATAATATTTTTTACACCGGCGAAGGACAGCATCCTGATGATGGCAGTTCCGGCGGCGCCCGGCCCATTTAATATAACCTTTAAGTCCGATAATTTCTTTCCGGTCAGTTTTACTGCATTCATCAATCCGGCGGTAACCACAACCGCGGTGCCGTGCTGATCATCATGAAAAACCGGGATATCCAGCTCCTTTTCGAGACGTGATTCGATCTCGAAGCATCTGGGGGAGGAAATATCCTCTAAATTAATACCGCCAAAGACGGGAGCAAGGAAGAGTGTGCCGGACTGTAAACCCCTGACGTTCTTTCTCTGTACGGAAAGCAATTATTACCGGGCCTTTTTTGAGATGGCATATAAGTATCAGGACTGGAATTTTGAACAGGGTTATTTTGATTTCTGCGATTATCTCTGTCCGGATCAGGAGAGCTCCCTGATTGAATATCTGAAGAAAGGAACCTTCAGAGAGTGGCTGGATGAGAATAACCGGTATATTGACAGCCTGTCTCCGGAGGATATACAGGCGATGACGCAAAGGAAACTGGAAAAGCATATACGGCTCTGGAAATCAGGAAAAATCAAGTATTCTCTTTCCCGGATGAGTCCGATTATGCCCCAGATTTTAGCGGAAGGCGTGGAATGTACCTATATACCGTTCAGTATTGAAGATATGCGCAGTGGGTTCCAGCAGTTGATTCAGGAGATTCTTGTGCTGCGTCTGCGCAATAATCTGCCGGCGGCTATTGATATTCTGCTGCCCGTTTCCGAAGATCCGGTGCGCGTATTTCAGGATCGGTATGAGGCGATGGAGCGGCTCATTACAGCGTTTAATAAAAAATATCTCTGTGATTTTATCGTTCACGAAACGCATCTGGGATTTCGGATTTCCACAAATCATAAAACCGTGGAACGGATTACCGCTGGCATGACTGTCTGCCTGCTAAAGGAATATTTCGAGCAGCACGGCGGGTTCAAGGTTTACATCGGTTATGGGATCGGTACGGATCTGGCACAGGCTGAGGCGGCGGCTGTGGACGCGTCCAGGGAGTCCAAAATTGCCCTGGGACGGGTAAGTTATCTGAAGGATGAAAACCGGGTGCTGGCGGCGCTGTCCGATGGTCATGCGGAGCTGTCGATTAGCAGTGAAATTTCTCCTTATGTCCGCGAGGTTTCCGATATGTCCGGTCTCTCCACTCTGACTATCCAGAAGCTGATTGCAGCGCTCCGGCTTATCGGAACGGAGGAGGTTACCACACAGGAATTGTCCCGGATCCTCCATATCACGATCCGCAGCGCCAACCGTTTCGTAGCCGCCCTGGTTAAATGCAATCTCGCCAGAGTGCTGTATTCCAGGCAGAATAATACGAAGGGACGGCCCAGCAAAGTGTACCAGATTTTACTGGATGTGACAGAGGAGAATAAAGGATTGCCGGATATTCCCGCTCCGGAGCGTAATTGAAAACTATCCCGCCCTCTGCGCGGCCTGCTTTACCGTTCACATTCCATTCATAAATCTTTAAAAAACCGTTTACATTACCATCATGATTTCTTCACGATTTCATTCTATACTTTAATCATCGCAAGAAACATTGCTTACAAGATTTTTTTCATAATACTGAGCTGATTCGATCAGCTCTCCTCCCTAGAAAAGAAAAAGCCTCTCACTGCTGGAGAGGCTTTTTCTTTTCTGTCTGCAGGCCGTTCCTGTAGGGCTTTTCCACCCGGCCTGACAGGATGAGAAGCCCCAGGAGGTTCGGGGCCGCCATCAGGCCGTTGAAAATATCGGAGAGCTGCCACACCAGCTCCATCCTGGACACGCACCCAAAGAATACGGCGCAGAGATACAGAGAGCCGTAGAGCAGGCAGGCCGCCCGGACAAAGCGGCCGTCTCCGGCCAGATAGCACACGGCCTGCTGCCCTAAGTAAAACCATGCTATAATCGTAGCAAACGCAAACAGGCTCATGGAAAGGGCTGTAAGCCATCCCCCAATCGTCCCGAAGCAATGGGAAAAGCACGCTGTAACCATCGCGCTCCCATCCATACCGCTCCCCGCATGTAAGCCCCGTCCGCCGCCTGACACGCAGAGCACGGCCAGGGCGGTCAGGGTACAGCTTACAATCGTGTCAAAAAACACCTCGAACACGGCCCATAGCCCCTGCTGCCTGGGAGAGGCGTCTTCCCCGGCCGAGCCGTGCAGCACCGCCAGGCTCCCCAGGCCCGCTTCATTGGAAAATACGCCCCGGGCCACGCCGAACCGGATCGCATGTTTCATCCCATACCCCAGAACGCCGCCCGCGGCGCTCTCCGGCCGGAATGCGCTGGTAAAAATTTCCCCCAGAGCCGCCGGAACCCGGTCGTAATACCCCAGAATCACGGTCAGGCACAGCGCCATGTAAAGCCCCGCCGAGAACGGCACAAGCCGCGCGGCCAGATCCGAGATCCGGCGTATCCCTCCAAAAATGACAGCCATCACAAGCGCTGTCACAAACGCCCCCGCCCAAAATGGCGGCAGGGAAAATGAGCAGGCGGCGCTTTCAGAGATGGAATTTGCCTGAACCATACTGCCCATTCCGAGCGATGCCACCACACAGAAAAAGGCGTATACGCTCCCCGGCGCACGGCTTTTAAACCCCTCTTCCAGATAGACAAAGGGGCCGCACAGATACGATCCGTCCGCCCTTTTCCTGCGAAAGCAAAGCCCTAAGTATGTCTCCGCATAGGCAGTCGCCATCCCCAGAAAAGCGGCGGCCCACATCCAGAACACCGCACCCGGCCCCCCGGCCGCCAGCGCCGTAGCGACTCCCGCGATATTTCCTGTCCCCACCGTAGCCGCCAGCGCCGTACAGACCGTTGAGAGCTGGCCGCGCGCGCCGTCTCCCCCTTTTAAAAGAACCCCCGCGGTCTCGCTCCACCAGCCTCTGACAGAGAGCGCCTGAAATCCGCGCAGCCGGATCGTGAAACATATCCCCGCTCCCAGAAACAGCGCCAGAAGCCAGCTTCCCCATACTGCGTCATGAATCGCACGAATCATAGAAAGGCCCCAGGCATGCTGCGATCCGGCCGCGGCAGACGGCCGGACTGCAGCTTCCGTATTCCATTATTTATTACTATCTTTTATTCCCGCTCCCATTCATATATGACGGAAAGTATGATATAATATTTCCACACAAACCGTGCGAATATCCACAGAAAGAAGGTATCCCATGCCAGGCTTCACTACTCATTATATCTTCGGCATGAAAGCATACAATGACATGCCCAATTCCGCGCTCAAACACATTGTGGCCAAATACCGCTGGCTCTACCAGCTCGGGCTGCAGGGCCCTGATATGTTTTTTTACAACATTCCCATCCTGCGCCACCGCGACTACCGCAATGTGGGCTCTTACATGCACGAGTACCATGTCAATTCCTTTTTTGAAAACTGCCTGCGCCATATCAGCCAGATTTCGTCCAGGCAGCGGCGCGAACAGGCCGTATCCTTCCTGGCCGGCTTTATCAACCATTATATCGCGGATTCCATCTGCCATCCGTTTATCTACGGGCGGATCGGCTATGATACTTCGGAACCGACCGCCATGCACCACGGCATGCACGCGGCCCTGGAGAATGAACTGGACGCTATCCTTTTGTGGAAATACAAAAAGAAAAAGCCGTCTGAATTCAACCAGACGGCCACTATCTGCTTAAACGGCCAGGAGCTTCAGTTTATCTCCAATTTCCTGGCTGACTGCATCAATGAAACCTACTATCCTATTACTTACTGGAACAATTTTCGCGTAACTCCGGCCATGGTCCACCGCTCTATCTGGGCCCTGCGCTTCGGCTGCCGCACCCTGGCCGACAAATCGGGAAAGAAAAAGTACAGCATCGAGCTTGTGGAATCCATCTTTATCCGCCATCCTGTGGCCTCGGCCAAGCTGGTCACGGATACGATCACCGATTACCGGAAAAGCTGCAACTTAGAGCATGAGGTGTGGTGCAACCCCTGGAAGCGCTCCATCGCCTCCACAGCCTCCTTTGTCGATCTGTTCAGACAGACCCTGGCAAAATGCAGCAGCGTTTATCATCTCTTAAACTGCTGTATTACAGGCGGATCATCCGATAGGGAAACTGCGCTGCCCCTCCTTTTAAATGAGCTGGGAAATTACTCCTATCACAGCGGGCTTCCTGTTTCATAAGATTGCTATGGTACAACTGCCTGCCCCGAATGTCCCTGGCAGCGCCTCATGGATGTCAATGCCTGCTGCCGCGTTTTCGTACAATCACCGCGGCAAGCGCGCAGACCCGTCTGAACCGTTACGCATTTTTTCAGCCGCAATCCGGCCAAGAATATATTCACAGCCCCGGCCTGCCGCCAGCGCCCGAAATGCCAGTATCAGCGGATATTTCGTCGTGGACAGGCACCGCGAACCATCAGAGCATCCTCCATTGCGGCCTCTGGAATCGCATAGATAGGCAGTCTGGAAAGAAGCGCCTGCCTGATCCCCGCAAAAAAGACAGATGTAAGTAAGCAATACCTCCAATCTGTCTTTTTATTTGAGTAATTATAATGATTTCCTGCGCAAAATACGGTTTTCTTACTCTGCGGCCGCTTCGCCGCCTTCTTCCGCCGGCTCAGCGCCGTCTGCCTGTCCGGCATCGTCAGCCGCCTCATCGTCTTCCTCTTCCGGCTCGTCCACTGCTCCGCCGCCTTCTTCCGCGGCATTGATCCGGTTCTGGAGCTCTCTTGCATCCGGAAGGACAAATTCAACCCCCGCGCCAAAGCTGGCGCTCATAAACCAGCTCTCCTCGTCATCCTGGCTGCTCTCCGGAACGATGCTGAAGGAAAGGCTGTAATTCTTCCAGAGCCCGCCATAAGAGTTCTTGGTCGATCTCTCAATCGAGAAATCCTGCGTCGCAACCGTATCATTAAAACCCTTAATCAAGTCCTCTGCGTAATGAAGAATTTCATCGCCCGGCAGATCATCTGCCACCACCCACATCAGCATAATCTCTTTTTTGTTGGGTTCCAGATAGAATTGGAAGTTTCTGGCGTACGGGAAGGCATTCTGATCCTCAAAATTCTCCTCCGCATCCGTGCTTACCTGCGTCCAGTCAATCTCAATCCCCTCCCGAACATCAAAATCGGGATCCGCAATTTTTGTCTCCGAATCCGGCTGAACGATATTGCTCTGGGTGCAGCCGCTCAGAAACACCATGCATGCAATCAACAAAAAAAGTTTTCTCATTAAGTATACCTCCTTGTATCGCATGGCTATTATATAATATACTTTTATGAATTTGTAGTCATTTTAAAAAAATTCACAAAATCTTCATATTTCTCAAATATTATGCCCCTTTCAGCGGGTATATATTACGTATTTATTAAGCCATTTTTCGTAAAAACTGTGGTTTCCCGGGCGGCTGCGCTTCCCCGCGCTCTGCCATGCCTGCGGCCGACCGGGCGGAGGATCCGAAAACAGCCGCCGCCCTGCTCCTCTTTACCATTATTCTTCCCGTCTGTCTCTCTGCGGCCTGTCCTGGCGCCTTGTGCGCTCCTCCAGCATCCGCTCGAATTCTTCCTGGGTGCAGCCGATCTCTTTTAAGCGCTCCCGCCTGCGCATCCTGCGTTCCTCCATCATCCTGCGGTCCGCGTCCCGCTTGCGCTTTAACAGGAATACCCCGCTTCCGATCAGCACAGCGGATAATACGAGCCCGGCCCCGAGTAAAATCTGGCCGCCGGATATGCCAAGGCCCCGTTTATTTCCGTCCGGCGGCTCCGCATCTCCCGTCTCAGAGGCCCCGCTTTCCTCAGAAGAAACAGCCGTGGCCGCCTCTGCGTCAGCCTGCTCCTGCTGCGCTTTGGAAGCGCTGACAAGCCATACGCTCCCGATCCGCCTGTCATTGTATGTATATTCCAGGCGGGCGGCCGCGCCGTCCGGATGATCCTCTGAAAAATCCGTAACCACCTCTTTCTCAGCATCCCCAAAGGAGGCGTTTTCAGGAACCGTGATCACAGCTTCGGGGTCGATCGACAGATCCGAAGGGGCGTACTCCGTCCCCCCAATCTCCACCGGGGTTTCGCCTGATATGTAGGCCGCCTCATTCTCCGCGATGTTCAGATTGTGAAAGGAATTAAACCCGAAATTTAAGAGGGCCGTGGTGTCCTTATAGTGTGTAAACTGCGTGCTCTTCATCGTCACGGCGACAAGACGCCGGTTCTCTTTGACCGCATAGGTGATAAGCGTCTGCCCGGAAAGTTCGGTATATCCCGTTTTTCCCGCTAACGCGTATACATAATACTCTTCCCGCGACGGATCGAGCATCCTGTGCTCCTGATAGATCGAAAAGCCTTCGGGATTATTGGCCGTGGCCGGCATCCGGCAGTTTTTGGTCTGGCTTATCTCCAGCATAACCGGGTTGGAATACGCGGCGATCCCGATCAGCGCCATATCATATACAGTGGTCATCTGTTCTTCGTCGTACAGTCCTGACGGATTCACAAAATGACTGTCCACGCATCCCAGCTCTTCTGCCCTCTGGTTCATCATCGCTATAAACTCTTCCTGGCTTCCCCCCACATGCTCTGCAATGGCGTTTGCAGCCTGGTTGGACGAGGTCAGAAGCATGAAATAGAGAGCGTCCCGCAGGGTCATCTGATCGCCTTCTGCCATATTATTTTTATTTCCGCTGTCTGATTCCACGTTGTTCATGGCGTCTGCTGTAAAGGTCACCGTATCGTCCAGGTTTCCGTTTTCAATCGCCACCAGCGCGGTCAGCACTTTTGTGATGCTTGCCGGCGACTTCTTAACGCGGATATTCTGCCCGTACAGAACCGTCCCGGAATCCACATCCACCACAATCCCTGCTTCGGACTCGATCCCCGTGTCAGCCGGCCAGTCCGGCCGCGCCAGAACCGTCATGGCAGGACTGAAGACTGCCAGGATAAAGCTTAAAAGTATACTGATTATCTTTTTCATTTTGCTCCTCTTATCACCTTTCTGTATCAAACACACGTTTGTCTGAACCGCTCCCGAAGTTTTCTGTCCTGCCAACGATATAGATCGGCCTGTCCTTCAGCTCCGTAAACAGGATGGAAATGTACTCCCCAATGATTCCCACGACAATAAACAGCATGGCAAACATGAAGCACAGCAGGACCACGATGGTCGCATACCCGTTCGGCGTCCCCTTCACCGCCCACTCGTACACCGTCTCCAGCATGACGAGAAGCCCCAGGAAGCCCACCAGAATCCCGGAATAGATGCCCAGCTTCAGCGGCAGATCCGAAAAGCAGAGGATCGTATTGACCGAAAAGCGAAGCAGCTTGCGTATGCTGTACTTGCTCTCGCCCGCCACACGGGGACTGGCCTCGTATTCCAGCGTCGTATAGCGAAAGCCGATATTCTGGACATAGCCGCGCAGGAAGCGCACCTTTTCCCGGTAGCTGCTCTTAAGCACCGCCGCCGCATTGGCTGTAAGCGCAAAGAAGTCGGACGCGTTCGGCTCCAGCTTTACATCGGAAATCGTATTGATCAGGCGGTAAAATGCAGCCGATGTGATATTTTTCACAAGCCCGGCCGACTGGTTTCTGGTCCGCACCATGCTGATTACCTCATAGCCCTCCTCAAATTTCTCAATGATTTTGGCCACGCACTGAGGCGGATGCTGCAGATCCGCGTCCATGCACACGATTCCGTCCCCGCTGCTGTAGTCAAGTCCGGCCGTCATGGCCGCCTCGTGCCCGAAGTTTCTGGAAAAATGGACTGCCCGCGCCTTATTATCCCGCTTTGTAAACTCATCCAGAATCCGGCCGGAGCGGTCCGTGCTCCCGTCGTTTACAAAAATCAGCTCATAATCCCACGAAAGCGCGTCGAAGACCGGCTTTGCCTCCTGATAAAACTGCTCCAGCGCTTCCTCCTCATTATAGACGGATATTACAATCGAAATCTGCTTCATACGCCGTCCGCCCCGCTTTCAAACACCTCAATCTCGATTGTAGAATGGGACGGCCTCTGCTTCTCCTCAGGCGGATACCACATGTATTCCCCGTAGAGAATGAGAAGCATGGGATCATAGCCCGCCGGAACCATAAAATGCGTATCCTCAAACGGGAGCTCCGCCACTTCCTCGCACCAGCTCCCCTCGGTTGTCACATATAAATAGTCCGGCTGGTAATTGCTGTAATACCATCTCGCTGTCTTTTTATCCTGATCCTTTACCGAAACGCGGCGCTGCAATTGAAACAGCAGGCGCATAGGCGCCAGATGCCCCACGGCAGCCAGCGCGCCCACCCGCAGCTTATCCGGCAGGCTGTATTTGGCAAAGTCCAGCTTATACCGGTGCGCCATGGCCATCCCGTAAATAATCTTCTGCAAAAGTCTTGTCCACTCTGCCTGCCAGTCCTTATCCGGCAGACGGTCGAGAATGAACAGATCCACCCAGATGTGGTTCAGCTTTCCCTCATAAAAGCGCATCTCCTCACTGTCCCGGTGAACCCGGCTGTGCTCGTAGATGATACGCGGGGTAAAATCATAGAACGCGCGGCCTGACCGAAAATCCTCCGGGCGAAGGAGAGACATCCCCTCCGGCAGCTCAGCCTGCGCCACGTCCATGAACCGCTCGAAATTGGGCCTTGTAAAGGCCACGTCCGCGTCGTCATCCCACGGGATAAAGCCCTTATGGCGCACCGCGCCCAGAAGCGTCCCGGAATCCAGCATATACTGGATGTGATGTTTGCGGCATATGCGGTCGATCTCTTTTAAAACCTTCAGATTCGCCTCGTGTACCCTGGCGAGATCCTGTTTTTTCCCTTCCATTATATCTGACACGCCTCTTTCAATATCTTCGCCATATAATCCGTCATCTCATCCGTCATGCCCGGATAAACGCCGACCCAGAAGCTGTCGCGCATGATCCGATCGGTCTGCTCTAAGCTTCCCACTACCCTGTACCCCTCGCCGGTCCGGCGCATTTCGTCAAAGCACGGGTGTTTTAACAGGTTTCCGGCGAACAGCATTCTCGTCTGGACGCCCTTTTGCTCCGCATACTGCACCACGCGGTTCCGATCCACGCCCCCGCGGCAGGTGATCAGAAAGCCGAACCAGCTCGGATCGGACTTTTCGCACGCCCCGGGCAGGATATAGCTCTCCTCCGTCCCGGCCAGCCCGGCCTTTAAGCGGGCGAAATTTTCCTTCCTGCGCGCCGCAAAGGACGGGAGCTTTTCAAGCTGGGCGCAGCCGATGGCGGCCTGCATATCCGTAGCTTTCAGATTATAGCCAAAATGCGAGTATACATACTTGTGGTCATACCCCAGCGGCAGCTCTCCGTACTGGCGGTCAAAGCGGTGGCCGCAGAGGTTGTCGCAGCCGGACGGGCAGGAACAGTCGCGGCCCCAGTCGCGGAAAGAACGTATGATCTTGTGAAGCAGCGGATTGTCCGTATACACCGCCCCGCCCTCTCCCATGGTCATATGATGCGGCGGGTAGAAGCTGGAAGTCCCGATATCGCCGATCGTCCCGGTAAACTTCGTCTCTCCGTTTATCGTATAGCGGCTTCCAAGGGCGTCGCAGTTGTCCTCCACAAGCCATAAGTTCCACCGGCTGCAGAATTCCTTCACCGCCTCCAGATTAAACGGATTTCCCAGGGTATGGGCGAGCATGACGGCCTTCGTCTTATCCGAGCGCGCCTCCTCAAGGCGTTCCACATCGATATTATACTGCGGGATCGTCACATCCACAAAGACCGGAACCGCCCCGTACTGGATCATGGGCGTTACCGTGGTCGGAAATCCGGCCGCCACGGTGATCACCTCGTCCCCCCGCCGGATGCGGCGACCGCCCAGAAGCGGCGATGTCAGCGCCATAAAGGCGGCCAGGTTCGCGGACGAGCCGGAATTGACCAGAGAGCAGAAGCGGACGCCCAGATACGCGGAAAGCTGCTCCTCAAACTGCTCTGTATACCGCCCGGAGGTCAGCCAGAACTCCAGGGCGCTGTCAACCAGATTGACCATTTCCCGGCTGTCATACACGCGCGAGGCGTACGGGATCCGCTGTCCCTCCTGAAACGGCGCGCGCTGATTGTGATACGTTTCACAATAATCGGCCACAAGGCCGAGGATCCGGCGGCGCGCCTCCTCTTTTTTTGCATTTATCTCTTCAGACATCCTCTTTCCTCCTCTCAAGAACGGCTGTCAAAAAACTCCCGGATCTGCCGGTCCGTCACGGAGCGCATATCCGCCCCGCCAAGCCATGCCTTTGACCATTCCACGGTTTTTTCAAGCGCCTCCTCAATGTGGTACAGCGGCTTCCAGCCAAACACGCTCTTAATTTTCGAGCAGTCAAGCTTTAAAAATCCGGCCTCATGGGGGCCGCCGTCGCCCTTCTCCGTCCACGAAATCCCCCCGCCCCATTTCTCACAGAACAGCTCCGCAAGACGGCCTGTACACACACAATCCATCTCGTCCGGCCCCACATTATAATTCCCCGCGCATTCCGCCCTCTCTGCCTGCTCCTTTGCAACAAGGAGATAGACGTACAGCGGCTCCAGCACATGCTGGAATGGCCTGACAGACCGGGGATTGCGCACAATAACCGGCTCCCCCGCCGCCGCGGCCCGCACACAGTCCGGTATAATCCGGTCGTGCGCAAAATCCCCGCCGCCGATCACATTGCCGGCCCGGCAGGTCGAGACCGCGCAGCCCTGCTCATCCAGAAAGGACTGCCGGTAGCTGTGCGTCACAAGCTCCGAACACGATTTACTGTTGGAGTACGGATCATAGCCGTCCAGCCGGTCCGTCTCCCGGTAGCCGTACTCCCATTCCCGGTTTTCGTACACCTTATCAGTCGTGACATTCACAAAGGAGTAAACGGACGGGTGACAGCGGATACACTCCAGGACATGTACGGTTCCCATCACGTTCGTCTCATACGTATACACCGGATCCCGGTAGGACTCCCGCACAATCGGCTGCGCCGCCAGGTGAAATACGATCTCGGGCCGTATCTCCTCAAACACCTGCATTAAGTGATCCAGGTCGGTGATATCGCCGCGCCGGTGATCCATCGTCTCGCCAAGCCTCAGCAGATGAAACAGCGCGGGATCCTCAGACGGCTCCAGGCTGTAGCCCGTGACCGCAGCGCCCGCAAGCGTCAGAATCCTCGTCAGCCATGAGCCCTTAAAGCCCGTATGGCCCGTTACCAGCACCCGCTTTCCCCTGTAATAATCCAATAAATCCATGCCTTATATTCCCTTTCCCCGCGCACCCGCTCTGTCCCAGATCCGCCACGGCGCGCGCCCCTCCCGCCACAGATCCTCAAGCTGCATCCGGTCGCGCTGCGTGTCCATGCATTTCCAGAAGCCGTCGTGGCGGTACACCATCAGCTCCCCGTCCTTTGCCAGATTCTCCAGCGGCTCCTTTTCAAACACCGTCCCGTCCCCGTTTATATAGTCAAATACATGCGGCTCCATGACCATAAAACCCCCGTTGACAATCTTGCCGTCGTCGTCGTTCTTCTCCCTGAATTCCCGGATCGAACCGTCCGGGGCCGCCTTAAGCACCCCAAAGCGCTGGCCGATATTGACTCCTGTGATCGTCGCCGTCCGGCCGTGGCGTCTGTGAAATTCTACCAGGGCCTTAATATCCACGTCGGAAACACCGTCCCCGTAAGTCAGGAGGAAGGTTTCGTCCCCGATATAGTCCTGCACGCGCTTAATGCGGCCGCCTGTCATGGTATTTAAGCCCGTGTCAACCAGCGTAACCCGCCACGGCTCTGTTTTATTCGCATGGACCTCCATCCGGTTCTTCGCCAGATCAAAGGTCACGTCCGAGGTATGCAGGAAATAATCCGCGAAATATTCTTTTACCACATACTGCTTATAGCCCAGGCAGATAATAAAGTCGCAGCAGCCGAATTCCGCGTAATACTTCATGATGTGCCACAGAATCGGCTGTTCCCCGATCTCAATCATCGGCTTTGGCTTCAAATGGCTCTCCTCGCTGATCCTTGTCCCGAATCCGCCTGCAAGTATAACCACCTTCATAAAGCCTTTCCTCCTTATGTCATTTCTTAAATATATTCAGCTCATTTTCCTCGAGAATCCGCATGGCGTTTCGGATGGCGTCCGCGCTGCTGTGCAGGTACATTTCCAGATCCTCGTCCGACGCGGTCCTGTAGTTAAGCGCCAGCTCTCTGGAAACCGCCAGATACGCCTTCCGAAACGGCGCGGTCTTAATTTCCTGCGCCGTAGTCCACGCATTCCCCGCCAGGATAGCCAGGCTGCAGAGCGCCGGCGCGGCCAGTGAGCGAAGAAACCGGGCGGACGCCTTCACTCCGCTCTCCGTCCGCCGCTTTGCCCTGGCGGCCAGCGCAAAGGTCAGGAGGATGCCCAGAATCCCCATCTGGTACTGGAGTTCATAGCGCGACGACATCCCGTAGGAATCGTTTAAAAAAATCCATCTCGCGGACAGGATCAGAAGATGGTTCAGTCCCCCGTTCAGTATCAGGAGCAGGGGAAACACGGTCTTCTTATAAAGCGAATGCCGGATATTTAAGCAGAGCGCATACAGGTACATACCCGCCACAGCCGCCCCCAAAAGCCACACAAACGCCTCGCTCCCGATAAAGCCCCCTTTTTGCCCAAGGGCCTCAAGCTGCGCCACGCCCACCACGGAGGAGGCAAGGGCCTTTAGCAGAAACGACACGAAAAACCACGGCCGGGAGACAAAGGTTTCCACAATACTTCCCCCCACGGCCCCCCTGTGGACATAGACTGCCTGCGAGCTGCTCCAAAGATAGAGAAGGAGCGCGGCAAGCGTGGCGGCAAGACCGGACAGCCAGATCCGGTTCCATTTTCCTTCCCTCTTATAATCCGCTGCCAGAAGCGTCCCATAGGCCAATATCAGAATCACGCTGTAGCTTCCGCAGTAAGGCCCCGCTATAAAGAGCGTCAGAACCGGCGGAAGGGCCGCGCAGAGCGCGCGATCCCATCTTGATGCGCAGCCCGTCGCCGCCGCGTGATCCAGAACCGCATAGTGCAGCATAAATCCCGATATGGATAAAAAGCAGACCCAGCCCGTCCCGTTTGTCGTCATCTCCCATTTATTGAGGCTGAAATACACAAACAGGCACAGAAGATACCACGCATAGGGGATCTCCCTCTTCCGAAGCCCGTAGAGCGCCAGGGCCGCCGCCCCCGCGCCCATGCTCAGCACGCCCAGCCCCATATCAAAAAAGGTATTATACTGAAATAACTTCACATTCACAATCCGCCCCAGGTAAGTGACCGGAACGCGGGTCAGGATATCCGGCACAAAAAATTTGGCCGGGTTTGCCACATCCGGCAGATAGGAATTGATCAGGCGGATGTAATCCGAATATGCCACATTCGACGATGCGGCGCGGATGTAGAAAAAATATAACAGGATTCCTGTAAATACCGGTATCAGGTACGCCGCTCTGCGCTTCATTCCAATCTCCTCTTATCGCTGCTTATCTGGTTCAGATAGAGCTCAAACAACTGCCTGTGCTTCTTTGCAATCACCTCCAGGATCACGCCGCTGGCCCACAAAAGGAAGGCCACCACATAGAGGCCCGAGCAGGCGATCAGCGTCGGGAATTTCGGCACCAGGCCCGTGGCCAGATAACCGGACAGCACAGGGACAAACATCACGCTTGCCACACAAAAACACATAAGCCCCAGCCAGCCGAAAAAGGCAAACGGCCTGTAATCGCGAAAAAGCCTCGCAATGGTTTTAAGTACCCTGAAGCCGTCGCGGTACGTGTTCAGCTTGGAAACGCTGCCGGCCGGCCGGTCCCGGTAGGTAACCGGCATTTCCACGAGCTTAAAATTCTTGTCCAGGGCATGGATGCTCATCTCTGTCTCAATCTCAAAGCCCTGTGAAAGGATGGGAAAGCTCTTGACAAATTCATAGTTAAAGGCCCTGTAGCCTGTCATGATATCCTGTATCGAGCTGTCAAAGATCGTATTGATCAGCCCGCGTACCAGACGGTTTCCCGTATTGTGGAAAGGGCGCTTATTTTCCGTAAAATACGTAGAGGACAGCCGATCCCCGATCACCATATCCGCTTTTCCGGACAGGACGGCGTCTGTCATGCTTCTGGCGTTCTCCGCCGGGTAGGTGTCGTCGCCGTCAATCATCAGATAACATTCGGCGTCAATCTCGCGGAACATGCTTCGGATCACATTTCCTTTTCCCTGCCGGTACTCATACCGCACAACCGCCCCCGCCTTCCCCGCAATCTCATCCGTCCCGTCCGACGAATTGTTGTCGTATACATAAATCACAGCCTCCGGAAGCGCCTCCCGGTAGTCCTTAATGACCCGTTCTATGGTCTGGCTTTCATTATAGCACGGAATCAATACCGCGATCTTATCCATTTCTTTCCTCCTCATCTGGAATGTATCCCCCGCCGTCCGGATGCGAAAGCGCCGGATTAATCACAATCCCGATCTTCCCCTCCTGGCTGCTCTTAAACGTAAGCTCAATGTCCCCCTCAAGCCCGGACAGATCAAGGATGACCTCCGCCCGCTCATATTCCTTCGCGCCGACCGGAATGACGCCTGCTTCCTTTACCCGTCTTCCGTCGTCTGCCATGACGATAATCTCGAACGGAAACGGAAGCATCCAGTAATCCGGATCCCCCGCGATCGCCTCCAGGCGGCAGGCGTCCCCTGATTTTGTAAAGCGCAGAACGTCCTGCTCCCCTCTCTCCCCGGCCTCGTCCCCGCCGGTTTGCATAAGGTTCCCGTCCTCAACATCCCCGCTCTCTTGTTCCTCCTCAAAACCGGCCTGATACCATGTGTTTTTCTGTCCGTCCGCCATGCGCAGCCCGGCTGCCGTGTAGGACTGTGCGCCTTTTAAAATGGTATCCACATACTCCAGATCCCAGACATACCATCCGGCGTCATTCATCCATTCCAGATATTCCTCCAGCGTCCCGCGCCCCTGCGGGAAGAGATCGTAAACCCCTTTCCCCCCGCGCATATAGCCCTCGATTTCCGACAGATACGTCTCCTGAAAGGACGACAGCTCGCTCACCACGGAATAGCGGTTATACACAGGGACATCTTCCCCGATCAGCCGCGCATAGCTCCCGTAGTCCCCCCAGGTCAGGAAAAATACGTCAATCCGCTCCTTTAAGCTGTCTGGAAACAACTGATGATCCCGGAAAACAAGGGGAAGATTTCTGCGCGTCTCCTCACGGGATTCCACGCGCAGCGCCCACTCCCGGCCTTCCCACACCGCATGCACCGCATTTGGCACACGCGCCGCGAACGGAACGGCCAGCAAAAGCGCCGCTGCCGACGCGGCCCGGCCCCGGCGCATCAGCCGCAGATACCAGCACGCGGCCAGAACGCCCCCCAGCAGGATTCCCGCCATAAAATACCGGATATGGCCTGTGGTCTTTGCCCAGGCCGCAAACGAGCACACAAAGACCGCTGCCATCGCGCCTTCCGTCCGGTACAAAAGCTTTTTTCTTTTCGCCCAGGCCGCCAGAACCGCCGCGCCTGTCCCCAGGACTGCCAGGTAAATCACCGCCAAATCCGCGTTAAAGGTATTGTAAATCTCGCTCAGACGGTACTCCGGATAGCGGATCATATAGTACGCCCAGAGAAGCAGCTCCCGCAGCCCCTGAGGCCCCCATCTCTGATCCTTAAAGTCCGCGTCAAAATAATAGGGTGATTGAAAGATCGTATTATAATAGGGAAACACCGGATTTCCGGTCGTGATCCCGTTGTAAATCAGATAAATGCACACCGGCGCGGCCCCGGCCGCCAGACACACGGCAAACAGGCCCGGCGAGACGGTTTTGCGTATTTTCCAAAGATACAGCAGGATCAGCGGCGCCAGATACACGATATTCGTCATCTTTAAGCAGAACAGAAGCCCGCCGCACATGCAGAACACCACAGCCTCCCGGCGCGCCTGCCGCTTCCTCCCCTCTTCTCTCGCCAAAAGGAAGATCATCTCAAAGAAAAAGGGAAGCGCCGCCAGCTCAACCATATAGCTCCCGCTCTCCTGCAGGACCTCAAAGCGGCAGACAAGAAAGAACGCCAAAAAGGACGGCCGTCTCCAAAACGCCCATTTCGCGCGCATCCCTTTTCCCTCGCCCGCAGCGGCCAGAGCGCTGGAACTGCCCGGGCCGGGCCCGGATACGAACCATTCCAGAAATACGGTTACCTGGCGGTAGAGCACAAGCAGGGCCGCCGCATTTAAAAGCGTCCCCATCCGCAGCCCCAGGAGAAGGCGGAACGGGTAAAACATCCGATCGCCCAGGCGGAAGCCGAACATCTGAAACCGTCCCGGCATCGCATGGTAATGCAGATTATCCACAAACCCCGGTATCTGCGACAGGAGATGGTAGTTCTGCGTGTCATAGCTCATATCCGGCCGGATCGATTTGGCGGCAAAAAACAGCGTGATCGCCATACACCCAAGCGCAAAGAAACGATCCGGCTGTACATTTTCACGCTTCGGAATCCCGGCCGCCTTTCCCGCGATGAGAAGCGCAAGAAGCAGCGCAGCCAGCCTTGACAGAAGCGTCGCCTGGCGGACGCCGGCCAGCCAGCACGCCAGATCCGCAGACTCGCAGCACCATATAAAAATCGTGTACGCAAAAAACACGTAAAACGCGCCGCAGCTCGCCCGCCACGCGGATTCCCCGTCCCGCTCTGCCCGGCGCATCCCCGCTTTCCCGGCAAAACTGCCTTCTTTGCAGATATCCCCTGCCCGCGCCTTAAAAAGCTTCATACCAAACCTCCCAGACGGTTAAAAGAACGTTTCCTCCAGCATCAGGCACAGAGCGTGGTAGATCGGCAGGTGCAGCTCCTGAATCCGGTAAGTCTCCTTTTCCGGCGCGATCACAGCCGCATCGCACAGCGCCGCAAGCGCCCCGCCGCCGCGCCCCGTGAGCCCGACCACCCGCAGGCCCATCGCCCTTGCCGTCACCGCGGCGTACCTGATATTTTTCGCATTTCCGGAGGTGGTAATGCCCAAAAACACATCGCCCTTTTTTCCGTAGCCGAGCACCTGCTGGGCGTAAGCCATCTCCCCGTCCACGTCGTTTAAAAAGGCGCTCGTAAGCCCGGGATGGCTGTTCAGCGCAATCGCCGGAAGCCCCCTCTGAAGCTTTTCCGAAAGCGCGCCCCCAAGTCCGGGCTCCTCGCGGATCAGCGCCTCTTTAAGCGCCTCCGGCAGAGGGCGCGGCTTTACAAAGCTCTTCATCAGCTCGCCCACGATATGCTCCGCATCCGCGCAGCTTCCCCCGTTTCCGGCCACAAGAAGCTTTCCTCCCGCCTCAAACGACTCCTTTATCACCAGAAAAGCGGCCCGGATCTCCTCCTCCAGCCCCTTTAAGGCCGGATAACGCTCCGTAAGCTCCTGCAAATACCTGTACTCTTCCATGTTTTCCTCCTGTTTCCTGCGCTATATCCTGTGTAAGCGTTTAAACATCCTCAACGCTTATTTTCCTGTTCTCTTTCCGTGCCGACCGGCATTCTTCCGCCTGCTGCTTCCGCTCTTCAAATGCCGCGCCTGAAGCTTTGGCAGGCTCACTCCTCCCGCTGCCCCGCCGTCCGGTAATATGTGTCAAAGGCCGCCAGATTGTCAAGCGCTTCCTCTTTTGAGAGCTTCTGTCCGGCCACCCGGGCCAGCATATTGCCTTCCTCAAAAAACAGCTCCTCAAGGCTTCCCCTGGCGATCATCTGCCTCAGAAGCCCATAGCTCCATTCCCAGCTCCCGGGCCCTATGAACCCGGCCTGGGCATAGATATAATCCGTCCCCGCATACTCCATGTATGCCTCAAAGCTTTCCGGCGATTCAACCAGATCTACATTTCCCCAGGGAGCCGTGATATCCTTGTAGGACTGCACATTGCACGGAAATTCCAGGCAAAACGGATGATTTCCGAATGCGATTACGCGGTTTTCCCGATCCGCTGACAGCGTCAGCCAGATCTGGGCGTTCCCCTCGGCCCACAGCCTCTCCTGCTGCATCGCCCTGTGGTTCATCCTGCCCTTGTTAAGCAGCCGTATCCCGGAAAAACCGCAGCTCCAGGCCCAGTTTGTCTCCGCTGTGATCAGGACATTAAAGGCCAGAACAAGGCCAAGGCCCGCGTAAAAACATCTCCGAAGCTCTTTTTCTTCCACTCTCCCCGCCGCCATACAGGCCGCCAGGATCAGAAGGCTGTACAGCATCATAAAATAATTCCCGTCCACCTGGTACAGCATCACCAGGCTCACAAGGTTCACCGCCAGAAACGGCCAGGCAATCACATGAAACGAAAGCTTCAACGCGGCCCCGCTATTCTCCGCAGCCGACTTTTCTCTAAAACATCCCCCGGCCCGGCCCGCGACGCCCTTTTCCAATCCGGCAAGACAGCCTCTGAGGCTGAACATCGCCAGGCAGATGAGCAGGAAAAACAGAAGCGAGCTTCCCCAGGCGATAATCACATGGCCCATGTCCTCCCCCTCCGGGGCCAGAAGCATCTGGAACAGACGCCTTGCCAGCACATGCAGATTGCTCTCCTCCTGCCAGTTCTGCGGCAGGGATCCCGTTGCAAACGGGTATTTCATCTCGAAACCGAGCCGTGCCAGAACCCCGGTAAATACCGATGTGACCGGCATCCCGGTGATAAGCATGGTCCTTGTCCATATCCCTGTAAGGGCCGCGGCCGGAACGGCCAGAATCCCCCAATGGGACGCCGGAGCGCGGAGCGAAAGCCGTCCCGTTCCCAGAAGGAAAACCCCCATCATCCCAAACAGGGCCGTAGAAAAGACAAGGGATGTCGGCTTCATGGCCAGTGACAGCAGGAAAGCCCCCGCAGCCTGAAAAAGAAGCAGCCGGCGGCCGCCCTTCACGTAGAGGAAAAAGCGCTCCATCATGATAAGCTGCAGTGTCCATGTGATGATATCCGGTTTTGCGGAAACCGCCATATTCATAATCCCGGGCGCCGCCGCCGTGCAGACCGCCGCCAGCGCCGCCGCCCTCTCCCCCGCAAACAGCCGCGCAATCCGGCCCGTCATCCCAAGTCCCAGGACAGACAGCCACAGATTAAAGAAAAGAAGGTAGCTGTGGGACGCCAGATCGCACAGGGGCAGGGTCAGGACCTCAAAGCCCTTGGAATAGACATAGGCCATCCCCACCAGTCCCGGGTTCTCGTACATGCCCTTCCCGGCCGCCAGAATATACTCTGAGCGCACGCCATACCAGAGCGTGTCAAAATCCAGGGCAATATTCATCCGCGCAGCCTGAATCAAAACCATCACCAGAATATACGCCGCGCCCGCTCTCATAAGCGGATGCAGGCGCCGCGAAGGGATGCGCTTCCTGTCCGGGAAAGCTTTATTTAAAAAGAACGAACGGAACGCGCCCGCGTACAGACATACCCCGGCGCATGCGCAGAGAAAGCGCAGAAGGGAGATCTGTCCCAGCCCAGCCGCGGAAAGAAGGCAGTATACGGCGATCACAGCGCTGCTCCCCAGCAGGAAATACGCCGGCCATCCCGAACCGGACGCTGCCAGAAGAGCCGGGGCCTGCGAACCGCCCGAATTTCCGCTCTCTAAAAAGACGTCCGCATGAACCGCAAATCGGCCCCTTTCCCGGCGAAGGAACAAATGCTGTAAAAAACGGCCCAAAAGCAGCAAAAATCCCATATACAGGGCTGAGATAAGCATTGGCAGAAACACCACATGGAGCCAGCAGACGGCCGCCGCCAGAAGGGCGGAGGCCAGAAGCTGTTTTCCCGCGCTCCACGGAAAAAACCAGATCGCCCCGGAGAGAACGCACAGAATCCCAATCTCTGCAAGCATTCTCCCTGACTGCGGCAGGCCGATATAGGCTGCCAGGAAACCGCCGCCTGTAAAAAGGGCCCTGGACGGGAGCAGCACAGAAACCGCCGCTGTCAGTATAATGATCCAAACCGCCGCGCGCCTTGTCCATGTCTTCACTGCGCGTCCCTCCTTTCGCCTTTTATATACTCCATTTTTCCGCTGCAACCCTGTTTAAACCGATCCGCCTGAATCTCATCCCGGCCGGCACAGCGAATAATACGTTTCTGACTTATGGGCACAGCCGCAAACGCCGATAAATCAAACCTTGCAAAAAAAGTATTAAGAACTTAATCTATGCTGCGCGGGCCGCCGCTGCAAATCACGCGGGCCGCCTCCAGCAGATTCTCCGCATACATATCATACGCCGGCGCGCCGCCTTCTTCAGACTGCATATCCCGCATCCCGGCCCCGTATCCGGTGCCCACCAGGATACTGCGCACGCCAAAGCGGCGGCCCGCCTGCGCATCAATCAGCTTGTCCCCGATCATAAACGAAGCCGCCCTGTCAATCCTTCCGCCCAGATCCCGCTCCGCCGCCTCAAACATTCCCGTATCCGGCTTCCGGCAGCGGCATACGGTCCTGTAAGCGCCGATCCCGTGCTCCGGATGATGCGGGCAGTAATAAAACGCATCCACCCGCGCCCCTTCCTCCATCAAAAGGCGGTTCATATACGCGTGGAGCGCCTCAACGTCCGCCTCCGTATAATATCCCCTGGCTACTCCCGCCTGGTTTGTAACCACAACCACCCGGAAACCGGCCTCATGAAACATCCGGACCGCCTGCGCGGTCCCGGGGATCAGCCTCACATCCTCCGGGCGGTGCAGGTAATGCACCTCCTCATTCATGGTTCCGTCCCGATCCAGAAAAACGACCTTCGGGAGCGCAGTCCCCGCCGCTTTCTTTGGTTTCTCATTCATCTCCCATCCGCCTCCCGTCATCCTGGCAGCCGTCTCCGCCATCCGGACGGCCGCCGCCCCTGAGCGCTCTCCAAATACACTTTAAACCGCCGGGCCGCCTTACAGATCAAATGTATATTCCCGATCCGGCATCTGGACGCGGACTTCCCGGTAATCCCACCGATCCTCGTCACAAATCCAGCTCTGCGCGCCGCGCAGCTCAAAATTCCAGTCCATGAGCTGGCCCCCGGCCTGCTCCAGGCGGTCCGCCACCTTATGCCTTACATTATAAGGACAGTAAATCAGCAGAAAGCCGCCGCCGCCCGCCCCTAAAAGCTTGCCGCCCAGAGCGCCTGCCTTTTTCGCCTCCTCATAGAGCAGATCGATCTGCGGGTTCGTGATCCGCGTGCTCATCCGCTTCTTGCTCTCCCAGCCGTAATCCAGAAGACGGCCGAAATTGTGGAGATTCCCTTTTAACAGCTCATCCTTCATGGCGTACGACAGGGCCTTTACCTCGCACATGGCGCGGAACGGATCCTGTTTTTTGTAATTATCCACCTGATCCCGGATAATATTGGCTGACACATGGATCTTGCCTGTATAGCACAGGAGCAGGTTGTACTGGAGCTCATTGATCACGTCGCGGCGGATGCGCAGCGGGTTTACCACCACATTATTTCTCCCGTGGAACTCGATAAAATTAAACCCGCCGAAGGTCGAGGCATACTGATCCTGATAGCCCCCGGCAATATCCAGATCCAGCCGCTCGACCCCGTACGCCAGATCCGCCATGGCGTAGTTGTCAAGCTGCACGCCCTTCCAGCGCGCCATGGCTGTAAGCAGGGCCACCATCACAGTGGACGATGTGCCAAGCCCCGACCCGGCCGGCGCGTCGCACTGGAGATACGCCTCGCACCCGCGGTCAATCTTCATCGCCTTTAACGCGGCTGTCACCAGATCCAGCTTTCCGTTATAGACATAGTTTTCCTGTGTATTATATTTCACTGTCATATCAAAATCAAGGGAATGGACGATAATCTGATCATCTTCCCTCGGAATAATCGAGCAATACGCGTATTTATTGATCGTGCTGCCGATAATCGCCCCGCCCTGCTCGACGCAGAACGGCTCCACATCCGTCCCGCCGCCGCCAAAGCTCACGCGCAGCGGCGCGCGTCCCCTGATTACCATCTGACCGCCCCTTTCTTCACATCCTCCTGAAACCGGAAATAATCCTCCGGCACGCCGATATCGATAAAATACCCGTCATGGACGATGCCGCCCAGCCGCCGCCCCTCCCGCATCCAGGCAGGGATCATCTCATTCTCCAGCGAGACCTTTCCCTCCGGAATCGTCTCCAGAAGCCCGCGCGTCATAAGATACACGCCGCCATTGATTGTCCCGGGACGCGGAACATTCGTCTTCTCATTAAATCCGGTCAGGAAACCGTCCGTAAGCGCCGCTTCCCCGTACCGCGAGATATCTTCCACACCGCGCAGCACCAGAGCCATGGAAAGTCCCATCTCCTCCTGCGCCCGTATGAGACGCCCGTAATCCATCTGATAGAACGTATCTGCATTTAACACAAAAAAACGATCCGCCGTGGTCAGGCGTCCGGCATTTTTAATCGCGCCCGCCGTGCCTAAAAGCTCCTCCTCATACGCATAAGACGCCTTCACGCCAAAGCGGCTCCCGTCGCCAAAATATGCTTCCACCATGCCGCCCTTGTAACCCACGGCAAATATCATCTCATCGATCCCGCAGCGGCTCAGCTCATGAACCACATATTCCAAAAACGGCCTGTCCACCACCGGGGCCATCGGCTTCGGCCGGTCGCTCACCACGCTGCGCAGCCGCGTCCCCAGCCCTCCCGCTAAAAGTATAGCCTGCATCGCTTCCTCCTGAACTGTTATGAAATGGTATAAACAACCCAGTTTAACCTTTGTATTTTATCACAATTCACAGGGTTTTTCTACCAGAATTTATATTCGCATTGACTTTATGCGTATTGCACGACAGTATAATACTTCCCTTTGCGGTCCGTTCGCATAAAAACAGCGCCTCCCCCAAAAGCAAAGGCGCTGTTTTCCGCTGCTTGTATAGCCTGTAAACTTGATCCTATAACGCTCAAACCAAAACCATCAGAACTTAGGCGTCTCTCCAACTTTTGCGAGCGCATCCAGTATCTCGTCCCGGCTCATGCCGCCCAGTGCGTCGATGGTGGCCACCACAGCCCCCTCGACCAGCGGGCAGCCCGACATGGCGACGCGATCCGCCCCCAGCTCTTCCACTACCATCTCCGCCGTCATCACAGCGCTCCCCAAATCCATCAAAAGGATCACGCCGTCCCCGGAATCCACCTCGTCCACAGCCTGGCAGATCTTCTCAAAGCTGGTTCCAAAGCTCCCGTCCCGGGTTCCTCCGGCGGCCGCGACCTTTGCCCCGGCTGCCATCATCCCCGTATACTCCACCACGCTCTTTGCCAGGCTTTGGCTGTGGGATATTATCACAATTCCAACCATAAGACTTCCCCTCCTGTAACCGCCCGCCGCGGCCATGCTTCCGAATCACAGTCTGTCTGAAAAGTACAACGATTCTGTCTCAAAACCATTCTGTCTTAAAACTGTTCGGCCGCTGTCTGAATCATATACGTAAAGGAGGTCGCCCCCGGATCCTGATGGCCGATTCCGCGCTCTCCCAGATAGCTGGCGCGTCCCTTGGTGGCGATCAGCTCCTTTGTGTGTTCCGCTCCCGCAAGGGCGGCGGCCGCGCCTTCCTTTAACGCCTCCCTGGCATCCTGCCCGCGTCCGCAGGCAGCCTCCATCGCTTTCAGCGCGGGAATCATGGCGTCCAGCATGGTCTTTTCCTCTGCCGCAGAGCGACCTCTCTGCCCGACTCCCTCCACACCGGCCTTAAAGGCAGTCAGAAATTCCGCAAAGCTCATCTCCTTTTTAGCGGTCAGGGACATGCCCATTTTCATAAACGCCGTCCCGTACAGGGGGCCTGACGAGCCGCCTACGGTCGAGACAAGCGTCATGCCCACGGTCTTAAAAATGGATCCCAGATCCTGCCCTTTAAGGGACGGCAGCTTCTTTTTCACTTCCGTAAATCCCTTTGCCATGTTGATCCCATGATCATTGTCGCCGATCGGACGGTCCAGCTCGGTTAAATAGTCCTTTTCTTCAATAATTTTATCGCCGATCTTATCAAGAACCTCGATTACCTCTTCACTTTTTATCATCGCATTATCTCCCGCCTCACGCCTTAAACGCCGGTGTGTCCGCCTTTGCGTCCAGAAGCCTCTTCAGCTCGTCGTCCAGGCGCAGCAGGGAAATCGAAAATCCGGCCATCTCGATGGAAGTCATATAATTGCCGACAAATGTCTTATACACCGGAATCCCCTTTCCGGCCAGGATGTCAGCCACATGGTTATTGATGATAAAGAGCTCCATCAGCGGAGTCGCTCCGGCCCCGTTGATCAGCACCGCTGCCTCATGGCCCGTATAATCGAGATCAGCCAGAATCTTTTCCATCAGCATATCCACAATCTCGTCCGCCGGCCGCAGGGCTTCCCTGTGCGTTCCCGGCTCTCCGTGGATGCCGATGCCCACCTCCATCTCATCGTCGCTCAGCTCAAATCCCGGCTTTCCGGCCGCCGGAACCGTACAGGGCGTGATCGCCATGCCCATGGTGCGCACATTGTCAATGGCTTTCTGCGCCGCCGCCTGCACTTCGTCAAGGCTGGCGCCGGTCTCCGCCTTTGCGCCCGCAATCTTGTGGACCAGAACCGTTCCGGCCACGCCGCGGCGGCCTACGGTATAGAGGCTGTCCTTAACGGCGACGTCATCATTGACCACAACCTGCTTGACTGCAATCCCTTCCATCTCCGCCATCTCGCCGGCCATCTCAAAATTCATCACGTCGCCCGTATAATTTTTAACAATCATCAGGACACCCTGATCTGTGGCAATGGCCCTGATCCCCTCTAAAATAGGCTCCGGGCTCGGGGACGTAAACACCGCGCCGGCCACCGCCGCGTCCAGCATTCCCTCTCCCACATAGCCTCCGTGGGCCGGCTCATGCCCGCTGCCGCCGCCGCTTATGAGAGCTACCTTTCCCTCCTTTTTGCAGGAGCGCACGACCACGTTCTGGCCGTCCAGCTTCCTCACATACTGCGGGTAAGCTTTTGCCATGCCAAGAATCATCTCGTTCTCAACCTGATCCGCACCGTTCATAATCTTCTTCATCGACATTCCCTCCATTTATTTTATAGTTTTATGAAACATCGTCAACCGCGGGGGATTTCCGGAAATCCCACCTTTTTCTGTACCTTTCTCAGTGTCTTTGCAGAGAAATACTGCGCCTTCCTGGCATTCTCCCGTATCACCCCGTCTAAGTAATCCTTATTTTTAGACAGATCCGCGAAGCGGGCCTGCAGGGGCTTTAACACAGAGACAACCGCCTCGCCTACCGCTCCCTTAAAATCTCCATAGCCCCGGCCGTCAAATTCCGCCTCCGTCTCCTGCGGCGTTTTCCCGGTGCAGGCACAGTAAATATCAATCAGATTATGGATGCCCGGCTGCCCGTCGCAGTAGCGCACGCACGCCTCCGAGTCCGTCACAGCGCGCTTAAACTTGCGCATAACCGTATCCGGATCATCCATTAAGTAAATACTGCCGTTCGGATTCTCGTCCGACTTGGACATCTTCTTTGCGGGATCCTGAAGACTCATTACCCGCGCTCCCGATTTTCCAATATATGCCTCAGGAACTGTAAATACGTCTCCGTAAATATTATTAAAACGGATGGCAATATCGCGAGTCAGCTCCAGATGCTGCATCTGGTCAATGCCCACCGGGACGACGTCCGCCTGATATAACAGGATATCCGCCGCCATCAGGACCGGATACGTAAAAAGGCCCGCGTTGATATTATCCGCGTGCTTCGCCGCCTTATCCTTAAACTGCGTCATGCGGTTTAATTCCCCCATATAGGTGAAGCAATTTAAGATCCACGCAAGTTCCGCATGGCCCGATACGTGGGACTGGTAATAAATACAGTTCTTTTCCGGATCCAGGCCGGCTGCAATATACAGCGTCAGAAGGGCTCTGGCCCTTTTCCGAAGTTCTGCCGGATCCTGGCGTACTGTAATCGAATGCATATCGACCACGCTGAAAAAGGTCTGATATTCATCGCTGATCGTCACCCAGTTTTTCAGGGCGCCCAGATAATTTCCCAAAGTCAGGTTTCCAGTTGCCTGCATGCCGCTGAACAGAGTTTTTTTGCCGTCTAACATAGTCTTGTCTCCTTACTTTTATCACCTGCATCCCTGTCCGGGGCAGGCGCGTGTTTTTGATAATCGTTTTACAGCGCTTGTATAATTTATTATAATATGAACTGGTTTTAATAGCAAGTTTGTTATTTATTTCTGCTTGGGAGCTGATCCCCTGTTGCTTTACTGTTCACAGGCCAATGGTAAGTAGTTAAGAGTTAAGCAAAGTGAGGGATTGCGAGGTGTTGTTTGTCGTGAGGGGGCCGCCCGTGTCAGATTCTAAATCCATCAGGAACCCCGCTCCCGCTGCGCTTTTCTCCGAGCGGGAGCGAGGTTCCTTATAGATACAGGAACTGGCGGAGGCCCCCTCACAATGAACCATCGTTCACATACATCTTAACTGACATTGCACATAATCAGAAAGCCTTGTAAAATCAGAAATTTTTCATGAAATATGTTTACTCAAGCGGCAAACCAGGAGGCCCCGCGCCTGTCTTTTTTTGCTTGAAATTGTCGATTCCCTATGTTAAAATAATGAAGAATCTGAGCGGTGATCCCAGGGCGTGATCCCGCGTTGATATGATGATAATCTTCAATATCCGAACTGCCCTTCCTCCCTGCAAACCGCCTGTTTCCAATGGTTTCCATGCAGCTTCCCTTTCCCTTTCATACAAAAAGCTCCTGTCTGACAATATGGCGGGGCTTGTTTTTTTCATGTCAGCCGCGTTCTGCGGCAGGCGGCCCGCGCAGTCAGGCGGCAGGACTTTCATCGTATTTCCGGAATATTCCATTCTCTTTTCCTGCTTTTGCATTATAATTCTGTGGTTGTCAAAAATATTCCAATTATAGATGTAATTCCATTAGTTTAAATTTTCAATTCGGATAT
This sequence comes from Clostridiaceae bacterium, assembly GCA_910575795.1. GTDB lineage: Bacteria > Bacillota > Clostridia > Lachnospirales > Lachnospiraceae > Otoolea > Otoolea muris. The sequence goes on from CAJTGE010000033.1 coordinate 59,860, forward strand.
TGAAGAATATCGTCAGGTGGGCCCCCGGCTCCTCCGGCTGGAAGGCAGGACGCCTCCGGGCGGAAGAGCCGGGGCGGCTGTCGTCGCAGCGGCCGGGGCGGCGCGCCGTCCCCTGCGGCGCAGGAGGCTGAAACTGTTGGGGAAACAGCGGCTGAAACTGTTGGAGAAATGACGGCTGGAACGGTTCAGGAAACAGAGGCGGAGCCTGTAAAGGAGGTGCAGAACAGCGACGTGTGGGATTACCCGGAGTATGTCGCCATCCTGCCTGAAAGAGCTGGAGCAGTGGATGATCCCGCAAGCTGGTAGGTGGGAGCGTCTCACAGAGGAGGAATTCCGGGCGCATGGGGTATACTGATATCCTGCCGCGGCGGGGTTCCGGGAGTACATCAGATTATATGAGGAGGAAAAAGCAATGTTTTGTCCAAAATGCGGAGAGGAAGTAAAGGACAGGGCGAAATTCTGCCCGTCGTGCGGGGCGGAGACAGGCAGGCGCGCCCCGGAAGGAGGAAATGGGAGGCCGGCGGCCCCGGGAGCGGTTTCCGGGGCAGGCCAGGCGGCGGGAAAGGCTGTTGGATCGGCTTTAAAAGCCCTGCCGGCAAATATTCCGCGCGCGCAGGCCACGGCGGGGGGCAGCGCACAGGCCACAGCGGGGGGCAGCGCGCGGGCAAAGGGGCAGGCAGGGGCAGGCGCACCGCCGAACCGCCTGGCAAAACTGGCGATCCCGGCAGCCGCGGCGCTGATCGTGGTCATACTCATCGTATGCGCCACAAGGCCGCGCCTGAAGGAGGCGCAGGCAAAGGATCTGGTGGGGGCATGGTTTGAGGAACAGACAGAGTATGCCTCCGGCCAAGCGCGGTACGAGGCGTGCTTTAGGCGCGCGGTGACAGACCTGACCAGTCAGTTGTCCGGGAAGCTCGTCTCCATCATGGAAGGGGCGGGGATAGACGCCGGAGGGTTTGACGCGCAGGGCGCGGCCGGCGGGATCGGCGACATGCTGGCGTCGTACTACAGCAATTCCGCAGGGCAGGTTTCGCTGGTGGAGGCGGTGACGTCACGATCCGGCTTTAAAGTGGGGAAGGTGGAGAAAGAGGACGGCGCGGTCAGCGCGCAGGTTACGGTCACGGGCGTGGATATCGCGGAGGTCAACCGCCTCCTGCTGAACGACGCGGTGAGCGTGCAGGGCATCGCTAAAATCGCCGCGCAGTTCGTCTTCGGCGGGAAAGGCGGCTTCATCGGGAACATTGCCAGCGCCGCGGGCGGGGACATATCCTTCATTCTGGACGGGTTTGTGGAAAAGGCCCGGACCGCAGAGGTGTCGGAAGCCTTTACCGGTCGCGTGACATTTGAATACAACAGGGAAACAAAGGAATGGGAGATCAGCAGCGCGGATCCGGGGCTTTTGGACGCCTGGTACGGGATCCGGTAAAAGGAAACGGGAATGGGATTCTTAGATACGATTCAGGGAATGCAGGGCAGGCGGGAGGACAGCAGCCCCGCGGGTCAGTTTGACGCGCAGATTGCGGAAACCGAACGGCAGCTCGCGGCGCAGTTCGCGGCAGTGGGGGAGCTGTACTTAAAAAAGCACCCGAACGATTATGAGCAGGAATATGCGGGATAGTAGACATAAATATTAGAAAGATAGCGCCTTGTTAAGTTCAAAACTGTATCAAAATATTTATTTAGGCATGTTGCTCTTAATGTACTCTTGGAATCTCTCCGCGCCTGATTTTGTGAGATGATGTTTTGTCAGATGTGCACAAATTTATGAGGCGTACATTGATCAGATTTGGGTGCATCTGACGGGAAATCAGCCGCGATGGTCATGATACAGACGGGTGCAATGATGAAATTGCCAGATTATTTAATGGTTTGATATTAAGGTCGTTTAGATTCGGCGGGGTTCATCACAGCAGCGCCTGGATCCCGCCTTTTTATATTTTTTGCCGCTGACAGAGAGAAGACAGGGGCAGCAATTCAGACAAAAGAGATTCCTGTCCGTCTATGCCAGGCAAACGTATTACAAAACTTCCGGCAGGATAAAACTGATTCCAGGCCCGCTGATAACGTAGCTGGCGCCGGCGGCCTCCCCACAATAAACGGCATCCCGCAATAGTCCGCTCAACTAAACCATTGGTTCAAAAATATCTGAACTGTTACCGGAAAAGCCCTTAACTGACTAACATTTCGCGCGAACAGCCCCCTCCCCTCCTGCCGGTCTGTGTCTGGCAACAGTAACTATGCTGCTGCAGTAACACACTCTTAAGCTTTTAGAAGTCTTGCGCTTTCCTCCCCAATCTGCTAAACTAAATCCAGTGCAAAACCCTGCAGCGATTATATAACCATTCCTACAAGGAGGATACTATGGAAAAAATCACAAGCTTCACCATTGACCATCTGCGGCTTCTCCCCGGCGTTTACGTTTCCCGCCGGGATCCTGCCGGAGACATCGCCATCACTACCTTTGACATCCGCATGACCCGCCCCAATGCCGAGCCGGTTATGAACACGGCGGAGGTGCACACGATCGAGCATCTGGCCGCTACGTTCCTGCGCAATCACCCGACATGGAAGGACCGCGTGCTCTATTTTGGCCCCATGGGCTGCCGCACCGGGTTTTACCTCCTTTTAACCGGAGATCTGACCTCCCGTGACATCCTTCCGCTCATGAAGGAGCTGTTTACCTTTATGCGGGACTTTGAAGGAGAGGTCCCGGGCGCATGCGCCAAAGACTGCGGAAACTATCTTGATATGAATCTCCCCATGGCCAAATACCTGGCGGGCCGTTTCCTGTCCAATACGCTGGAGCAGATCACGGACGAGCAACTGGTTTACCCCGCGTAAGGAACTGTCTCGAAATAACTTCCCAGTAGTCCGCAGGATTTTTCTTCGAGAGCGCTGCTCAAAAATCAGGCGCATAGCGGGCTATGTAACTGATTTTTGAGCAGCGCTGTCGGAGAAAAAGACAAGGAATATGGGAAGTTATTTCGAGACTGTTCCTAAGCGCCCGTATGTCCGCCCAACACTTTTATTTTACTTTCCTGCAAGATGTACATACCCCGGAAAGATGAGGGCGCGGCATATGATAAGATGCCATCCTTCATAATCGGAAAGCGAGATTTAATGAATTTTATAAAAAAACTGTGGGATCATTCCCGTTTTGACCGTTATTTTCTGGGAATCCTGATAGCGGTTGAACTTTTAATGTCTTTTACCTTTTTGGGGTATATCCATATACCCCCTATTTCTGTCACCATCGCATACATTCCGATTCTGATCGCAGGATGCCTGCTGGGTCCTGCGCAGTCTGCAATCGTCGGGCTCGTTTTTGGAGCCGCCAGTATGTGTAAAGCCTCTGCTTCCTATGTTATGCCGTCCGACGCGGTCTTCTCGCCGTTTTTAAGCGGAGCTCCGGCCAGCAGCCTTTTGCTGAGTATTGGAACAAGAACACTGTTTGGACTTTTAGTCGGACTGGCATTTAAATTGGCGGTAAAGAGAAAGCACAGCCGCCTGTGGATCGGCGTGATTTCTGCCATTGCTCCCAAGACGCATTCGCTTCTCGTTTATTCCGCAATGGGCATTTTATTTCCGGAACTGGGATATCATTACAGTTCCGCCTTTCAATTTGACTGGGATGACGCGCTCTTTGCCGCTGTCTGCGTCATGATCGTGCAGATATTGTGGATTGTATATCACAGAGATGTTATGCAAAACGTAAAGCAGTGTATTGATCAGTCAAACAGCAATCCCTACGCATCCCAAAAGATGAATCTGTTTTTTGCCGCGTTTGAATTTTTTATGTTATGCATGGCCGTCTGTGCAACCGTCTATTTTTCCGAGAGGGAATCTTATATGCTGGTACAGCACGGCTTTGCGGTATCTGACAGGATTTCCGCCGATCTGCTGCATCTGCAGATGCAGTTTTTGATCGCTTCGCTGGCGCTCAATGTGATTTCCGTTATTTTGCTGGTTTCTATTTACAAATATATGGAATACAAAGAGTACAAGGGAGAGATGGACGCCCTGACTGGCGTGATGGGACGGCGGATGTTTCTTTACCATTGTAATAAAGTACAGGAGACAAACGGCGCAGACCCGCAGCGTACCGGATGGTTTTTGTTTGTGGATGCCGATTATTTTAAGGAAATCAATGATACCTTCGGACATGCCGTGGGCGATACCGTGCTGAGAGAAATTGCGTCAAACCTGCAGCGTATTTTTGGGGACAGCGGAAAGGCCGGACGGCTCGGCGGAGATGAATTTGCTGTTATCATTGAAAAATCCATGCCGCAGCAGGAGCTGAAGCAGCGGCTGGATCAATTCTTAAAGGCCATTTCCACGACTCTGACAGACAAAAAAATAAGCTGCAGCATCGGCGCTTATCAATTTGTCTTTCCACAGGAAGTAAATCATCTGTTGGCAGAAACGGATCTTATGTTATACGAAGCCAAAGAAAAAGGCCGGGCCTGCTACGCGATGAAGGCATGCGCCAGGAGCGGAGCAGACGATCATACCGACACATAGCGGCCGCGAAGAACAGGGAGACAGGAAGCGCGGGACTGTCCCCCTGTTTTTCAGATATGCCTCCGCTCCTTCCGTATGCTAGAGCGTGTTTGAAAAATCCTGCGCGCTATTACAAATTATTTTTGGACAGTTCCTAAACCCTCAATCCACTTGAGCCATGCCGCCACAGACGAGGCCCGGCGTTTGAGAAGGCTCTGGCTGCATACACTGAGTTCCTCCATCTTTCGCTCAATTTCACGCCGATCCGGCGCTTCCCCGCTCTCAAGCATCTGTCCAAACAGCTCGTGGAAAATCCGGTGCTCCAGTATCAGACGCACATATGCGAGCTGGCGCTCCTTGTAGCGCAGCCTGCAGAGCTTACGTCCCTCTTTCGTGAGCTGCGCCCGGATGCGGCCGTCCTCCTCCTTCTCCTTCACCGCCAGCCCAAGATAACGGCAGGCGTTAAAATAGTAGTCCGACTGCCGCTCCTGAAAGGCGAATACCTCTGCTATCTCCGCTGAAGTCATCGGCTGCCTGTACAGGCATTCCACCAGCGATATCACCTTTTCAAAGCTGTCCGCCTGGATAAATGTCACCTCCGGCTCCGGCTTTACCTCAACCTGTCTCCATGTCTCCCAAAGGGACGCTGTCGTAATCTCCGTGTCCTCAAGACTGTAAAACCGTTCTTTTACCAGGCGGATGGAATTATAATGAAGCCGATCCGTAAACTCGTATTCCATCAGATGAAAGATATTGTTGGAGTATACCAGAAACACCGGGCGCACCGGCTTTTTTATTTTCCCCTCCCAGAGGCGGTAAGGGTAGTAAAGCTGCCGCACAAGGAAATTGCTGTGGACAACATTTTTCCCCTCAATGATCGCAAAAGAAGAGCGGTCTTCAAAGCCTCCGTCGATCTCTACCTGGGAATTAGCGACCTCTATGCGGCTTCCCGGCGCGGCGGCCCGCCCGTTTTGCCCTGCCCACAGCTTCTGTCCCCTTCCGGTTCTGTGCGGATCCACGATAAAATCAAAGCGCCCGGAGGCCATCCTCCCGGAAACCGTCTGCTTAAAGCCCTCTCCCCCAAGAAAGTCATCAAGGATCCCTGTGATTCCCAGAACATTGATCGCGCCTGCCTCGGAGCGGATATCATGAATGTCAATCGTTTCATACTCAGAAGAAATGTATACTTGTTTTATGTGTTTCTCGGACCCCCGCCCGTGTTTTCCGAAAGCGCCCTTTTCCCAGCGCGCCGCGGCGCCTGCTTCCGGGAAATCCTCATAGAGATCAAAGTCCCCAATCACATAATTCCCGCGCGTCACAGGAAGAATCCCCAGCCGTCCCCCAAACACAGCGGGCAGCGATTCCCTGGTATCAAACTTTGTCATCAGCCTGGGCTCCTTATATTCCCGGATCTGATCCGCAGAAATATAAAAAAGGCCGCTCTCTGACACCTTTTTTTGTATCTCATACCGTTCAAAGAGCAGCTCCCATTTTTCATCTGTCAAGCTCATAATTTCTCACCAGCACCTCGTCAATCGCGCCCCGCCTGTCCGCCTTTGCGTTGATTGTGCGCTTCGCAGGCACCCGCTCCACTGTGTAATCCTTATAGAGATCCTCAATAAACTCACAGCAGGAATTGGAGAGCAGAAAACGGATCCCGCGCTTATTCAGCAGATCGCACTGACGTTTCAGCTCCATCTGCTGATCCGGCCCGAAGCCGGAGGAGGTGTAGCCCGTAAATGACGAGGACGAGCTCAGCGGCATGTACGGCGGATCCAGATAGACAAAGGAATCCTTCCGGATCCCCTTTAGAGCCTCCCTGTAATCCCCGCAGAGAATCTTCACCTTCGCGCGCTTCAGATATCCGCTCATGGCGCGGATCGTCTCCTCGTTGGTAATATTCGGGTTTTTGTAGCGTCCCCACGGCGAGTTAAATTCGCCTGCGCGGTTCACCCGGAACAGGCCGTTATAGCACGTCTTATTCAAATAAATAATCCTGGCGGCCCGCTCAACGTCAGACAGGCCCGCGTACGCCTCCCCATCCCGATCCAGAGAGCGGATTTCATAAAAATATTCCTGGCAGTTCCTCTCCCGGTGGCGCTGCAAAAGCGAAATCAGCTCCTCCGGGCGCTCCCGGATTACCCGGTAAATGTTGATCAGCTCTTCATTGGAGTCATTGATCACAGCCTTTGCCGGCTGCATATGGAAAAAAACAGCTCCCCCTCCCGCAAACGGCTCGTAATACATATTATGTTCCGGTATCCGCGGCACGATGGCATCCAGTAGCTGCCGCTTACCGCCCACCCATTTGACAATGGGCATGACTAATGGATCTGTCGTAGGCATAATTTCCTCCGTATTCTCAACCCGGTGCATCGCCCTGTTGTTTTCATGATTCATACAACTTAACGGGCGGCAGCGTCACTTTGCGCGCATTTCCGCTGCAAACGCGTGGCCTGCAAGCCCCTCCCCGCGCGCAAGCCTGGCCGCCAGCGGGGCAAGATGCCTTGATGCCTCTAAGGTCATACTCTGGTGGGTGCATGTCTTTAAAAAGGTTCCGGCCCAGACGCCTCCCGTATAGCGGGCTGCGCGGAGCGTCGGCAGGGTATGGTTCGTCCCGGACGCATAATCGCCAAACACCTCCGCCGTGTTTTCTCCGATAAAAAGGGAGCCGTAATTTGTGAAATCTTCTATCACATCCTCCGGACGCCCGATATTGAGCTCCAGATGCTCCGGCGCGCAGGCATTTGCGAAATCGATCGCCTCTCTGAGATCTTTTGCCACGCAGACCTTCCCAAAACGCTCCCAGGACTGTCTGGCAATCCCGGCTGTCGCAAGCGTCTCAAGCTCCTCGTCCACAGCTTCCATAACGCGGCGGGCGAATGCCTCGTCCGTCGCGACCAGGATCCCGCTGGCGTTCACATCGTGCTCTGACTGGGCCAGCAGATCCGCCGCCACCGCCCGGGGATTCGCCCTGTCGTCCGCAATCACCAGCACCTCGCTGGGCCCGGCCACAAAGTCAATTCCCACCTGTCCGTAACACTGACGCTTTGCCTCCGTGACAAACCGGTTTCCCGGCCCCACAATCATGTCAACCGGACGGATGCTTTCCGTCCCGTAAGAAAACGCCGCAATCGCCTGCGCCCCGCCTACCGCGTAAATCTCATCCACACCGGCTATGTCAAGGGCTGCCAGCGTCTTCGCATTGATCCGGTTCGTCCCCTTCGCAGCCGGCGAACAGGCCGCCACGCGCTTCACCCCGGCCACGCGCGCCGGAACCGCCAGCATGAGCGCCGTGGAATACAGCGGGTAATTGCCTCCCGGCACATAACAGCAGCACGAATCCACAGGTATAATCCGATGCCCCAGGAAAATACCAGGCTGTGGACTGAATGCTTCAAGAGGCTTTAATGTCTCCTTCTGAGCCATGGCAAAAGCCCTGATATTTTCACAGGCCGCTTTTAAGTCCTCTGTCTCCTCTTTCGTGAGCTCCTGATAAGCAGCTTTTATCTCCTCCTCTGACACCCGCAGCGACTCCCGGCTGCAGGCGTCAAACCGCTCATTGTACTCCCGAAGCGCCTGATCCCCTCCGCAACGGACATGGTCAATAATCTCCGTCACAGCATCCCTTAAACTCCGGTTATCCTCCTCTGCCCTTAACTGCGGCTCCTTGATTACTTTCATGGCGTATCGTATATCTCCCTTCCGGCTAAAATGGTCTCCTTTCCGGATCCCCTGTATAGATCTCCTGTATATGGCAGCCTGACATGCGCGCCGCCTCCAAGATGCGTTTTGGAATATTGTAACATTGTTTCTTGGGGGGCGCAAGCGTTTTGATGAACAGCGGACAGTAAATCAGCCTTCCGCCAGGCGCTCGTGTGCAATCCGGGCAGCGAAGACTTTTCTCCCTGCTCGCGCGCGGGGTGCGTGCAGCAAAGCTGCTAATTTCCTTACGCATCCCTGCGCATAAAAAAAGAACCACATCTCTGTGATTCTTTGAAGAGGCGACAACCAGATTTGAACTGGTGATCAGGGTGTTGCAGACCCACGCCTTACCACTTGGCTATGTCGCCTGAATGACCCCAACGAGATTCGAACTCGTGTTACCGCCGTGAAAGGGCGATGTCTTAACCGCTTGACCATGGGGCCGTTATTCTATTATATGCCGCTTTATGAAAAAATATACTTAAAACTCCCCGAGTAGGACTCGAACCTACGACAGCGCGGTTAACAGCCGCGTGCTCTACCGACTGAGCTATCGAGGAATAAAGGTACCATGTACCCTCAAAACCACATATTGAAATCCATCCAAACCTTCCCTCTTCCTGGTTAAGCCCTCGACCGATTAGTGACAGTCAGCTCCATACATTACTGCACTTCCACCTCTGCCCTATCTACCTCGTCGTCTTCAAGGGGTCTTACTCTTGCGATGGGATATCTCATCTTGAG
>CAJTGE010000034.1 GCA_910575795.1 Clostridiaceae bacterium
GCCTGATTTTGTGAGATGATTTTTTGTCAGATGTGCACAAATTTATGAGGCGTACGTGGAGCGTACGTTGATTAAATTTGGGTGCATCTGGCGGAAAATCAGCCGCAAAAGCAGGCGCAGAGAGATTCCGAGAGTACATTATTATATTTGGACAGTAACAATCACATTATTACGCAAAGAAAATATGAATAAGTTCTAACAACTTTTCTGGCGTCTCCAATTGAGGCAGATGCCTGGTTTTTGTAATTACAGATGATTCTATCGCGGAGTTTAGGGATTGATACTCTCTGATCGTTTTATTGATTTCAGGCTCTTCACTTCCACCTACAATATAGATGCTGTTGTCAATCTTTTTGAGTGCGTTACGGATGTTGCAGTTTGTATATCTGCACTCTAAGCTGGAAAAGATTGCCTTGGGAGAATCACCCAGGTAGGCGGATTCATAGTAATGATCGATATAGGCAGGTCTTGCGCAATATGGGTTATAGAAATATTGTTCCTGAAAACATTTTTCGATCATGGCGTGGCTGGTTGTGATTTGGTAGAGCAGGGTTCCGATGATTGGAAGATCTAAAAGCAGTTTAAGGAATTTTGCATGCTTACCCGGAACCTGCATGCATTTGTCAAAACTGTCAGGATTGATCAACATGAGTCGGCCGAACAGTTCGGGAGAATGGTTGCATGCCATAATCACAAATGGGGAGGACGCTCCGGAAACGATCAGATCGGTCCGGCGGCCAATCTCTGATTTGATGAAGTCACATATTAACTGTACAAAGAGGTAGCTTGTATAAGTGAAGTTCGGCTTTTCTGAGCGTCCGCAGCCAAGGAGATCAAGTGTATAAACCATATAGCGGCGACTGAGCTTGTCTGTTAAAAGGTGATACTCATATCCGCTGGAGGAAGCATTTAAGTCATGAATTAAAAGAAGGGGCCTTCCACTTCCAGATTTAGTATAATGGATATTTCCCAGACGCCATTTATAACAGAGGGGATCTGGTTCATCCATCAGATTCTTTTGAACAGCGGATAACTGAACCCATTTATTCATTAAAGCAATGGAAGCAGTACCGGCAGTCAGAAGAGAGAGCAGAGTCATTAGCTTATTTTTTTTATTCATCGTTCAGACCTCCTATAAGGCTTTTCTTACAAATGTTAGCTTGTAATGATTGGTGGTGAAAATAGAAAATTCATCCATTTTATTATTATATCATTTTTTTAAATATCAATACATTAAGAAATTCTTACAGTAAGATTTTGAAGAGCTTAGCAACAATTCAGAAAGGTCTGCGCACTTACAGCGTTGACCGTACGCCCGCAGACGTTGCATTTTATATGGTAAGAGCAGCAGAGGGATGAGCCTGTCTTAAGTGTTACACAAGATTACCAATGTTTCACGTGAAACATTTTCTTTTTTTTCTGTAAAACATATATGCAAACGGGATCCAAGTGTGCTATACTAAGTATTGTTCACAGATATTCCGAGAGGCGTTCTTCGTGCAAAAATAGCGGAGGATTGAAACTGGTGAGAGCTCTGATTTTGTGAGACAGATGCTTTGTGCTAGTACACCGTTTTCTTAATCCTTATATACTAAGCGCTTGATATTTGTATCAGTGCAAGGCGGAGGAAGGAGGCGATGCGGTGGCATCGTTGACTGACGACAACGCGGCAATGATGCAAATAGCGAGTGCTTAGTATATGAGGAATTAAAAAACGGTGTACTAGTGTACTGTCCCGATTATATTCAGGCAAACCTCCTTGCCTAAATTTCCATCAGACTGCGTTGTCGGCGGTCAACGTAGCCACCGCATCGCCTCCCTTCTCTGCCTTGCTGATGAAAATTTATCCTGCGGAGTTTCGCCAGATATAATCGGTACAGTACACTAGTGCTTATGAATCGAAATGAAATGCATTTGAAAAAGAAAGGAAACATCATGGGACGTACAATTGCGATTGCAAATCAAAAGGGCGGGGTTGGTAAGACGACAACTGCGATCAATTTATCTGCCTGTTTGGCAGAGGCTGGTCAGAAGGTCTTAACCATTGACTTTGATCCGCAGGGGAATGCTACGAGCGGACTGGGCCTGGAGAAAGGGCAAATCGATGATACGGTATATGAGATGATGTTGGGCGACTGTTCATTTGAGGAATGTCTTCAGAGGGATGTGCATGATAATTTAGATGTTCTTCCTTCTGATTCCAATTTGTCAGGTGCAGAGATTGAGCTTTTGGATGTGGACGGCAAAGAACTGGTGCTGAAAAAAAAGCTGGAGCGGATACGGGGGATGTATGATTTCATTATTATAGATTGTCCGCCGTCGCTCAGTCTGCTCACGATCAATGCATTGGTTGCGGCGAATACGGTGCTGGTTCCGATTCAGTGTGAGTATTATGCGCTGGAGGGGCTGAGCCAGGTTATGCGCACGATTAATCTGGTGAGAAGGAAGATGAATCCCTCTCTGGAGATGGAAGGCGTTGTATTTACAATGTATGACGCCAGGACGAATCTGTCTCTTGAGGTAGTAGAGAATGTAAAGAATAATTTGAATGAGAGAATTTATAAAACGATCATCCCCAGAAATGTTCGTCTCGCTGAGGCGCCGAGTCATGGAATGCCGATCAATATCTATGACAGCAAATCAGCAGGCGCAGAGAATTACCGCCTTTTGGCTGCTGAGGTAATCAGCAGGGAAGCCGATCTTTAGTAATGAATGATAGTGATGTGCAATGACAGAAGTATTTGTTTTGGTATTTCTTATGCGATTTTGCCTTCAAAATTCACAACAACACAGTGATAAGCTATAATAAACCGGAAGATGGAGGATATGATGTCAAAAAGAACTGGACTTGGTAAAGGATTGGGAGCTCTGTTCGGAGAAGAATATACGGATAACAAGACTCCGGTTGTAAAAGAGGAAGGCGCGCCGAATCATTCTGATGGGGAATTAAAAGGGGAGAATGCGCAGCAGGCGAAGCAGGAAGTCAAGGTGGTTGAGGTTGAAAAGGAGAAGTATTTAAATATTTCTCTGATCGAGCCGAACAGCAGCCAGCCCAGAAAGATGTTTGATGAGGAGCAGTTATTTGAGCTGGCGGCTTCGATTAAATCGTACGGAGTTCTCCAGCCTGTACTGGTGAAGAAGAAAGAGGATCATTATGAACTGATAGCAGGAGAACGACGCTGGCGGGCTGCCAAGTTGGCAGGGCTTAGGGAAATCCCTGTTATTATCCGTGAGTATACAAAGCAGCAGACCATGGAAATTGCCCTGATTGAAAATGTGCAGAGAGAGGATTTGAATCCGATCGAGGAAGCCAGAGCATATCAGATGCTGATCCAGGAATTTGGATTAAAGCAGGAAGAGGTGGCGGTCCGGGTTTCTAAAAACAGGGCGACTGTTACAAACAGCATGCGCCTGTTAAAGCTGGACGAGCGTGTTCAGCAGATGCTGATCCTGAATCAGATCACAGGCGGCCATGCGAGGACGCTGCTGGCTCTGGAAGACGGGGAACAGCAGTATCAGGTGGCTATGAAAGTTATGAATAACCGTTTGAGCGTCAGGGAAACGGAAAAACTGGTTAAATTGCTGACAAAACCGCCTGTTCAGAAGGAAGAGAAGCCGGAAGAGAGGGATCTGAGCATTTTTTACCATGATTTGGAAGATAAACTAAAAAATGTTATGGGAACCAAGGTTGTTATCAATAAAAAAGATAAAAATAAGGGAAGAATTGAAATAGAGTATTATTCGTCCGCCGAGCTGGAGAGAATCGTAGAGTTGATCCAGTCCATAGGGAAATAAGAATTAAAATAGATGTGTGAGGAGCTATGAAAATGGCTGTATTGGAATTTGTAATCAGAAAGCTGGAAATGGGGACAAAAGATGGGAAATAGCAGTATTTTAAATATGCTGGGATTTGATCCCGCTTATATAATTGCCGGGTTGGCATGTTTGACACTCATATCATTTATAACGACCATCATTTGTATTTTACAATATAAAAGGCTGTACCGGAGATATGACCTGTTTATGAGAGGGAAAGATGCGGAGACGCTGGAGGATACGATTCTGGATTTGATGGATGAGGCTGTATATCTGCGCGACGAGGATAATGAAAGCAAGGATATGATCCACGCTATGGAGAAGCAGGTCAAGGCCGGATATCAGAAAACGGGGATTGTCAGATACAATGCGTTTAAGGGCATGGGAGGCAATTTGAGTTTTGTTATTGCGCTGTTGGACGACCATAATTCCGGGCTGATTTTAAACTCTGTCCACAGCCGCGAGGGATGCTATTTATATATGAAGGATGTCGTGGAAGGAAAGACGGAGATTTTACTGGGAAATGAGGAAAAGGAGGCCCTGGAGAAGGCGCTGGGGTATCACTAAATGGAGGGTGAGGCGATTTGGTAATTGTTGCTGTTGACACGCAGCGCGAGGTGGTTTTTGAGTGCATCGCAGCGTAAGTCACAGACAGCGGCCTCCTTGAGTCAAATCTGAGGAGAACGGCGCCAAACCGCGTTTTTTGCGAATTGTGTGCATCGCGAAAACTGTTACCGGGTACAGGGCCCGGCAATATTGTGAACAGTAATGTATCATTCCGTTTGGCTGCATATACGTCCTAGAGCGTGTTTGAAAATTCATTCCTGGCATCTGCACGCCCCACTTTGCGGTATATTTGTGCCAAATTCACTTAACGTAGCCCACTACGCCGCGTTCATTTGGCACAAATCTCCCACAAAGTGGCACGCACAGCTACCAGAAAGCAATTTTCAAACACGCTCTAGGAATTGGTATAACAAAATTTGTGGCGAATGTATATAATACAGAAGAAACGGAAATTTTTGATAGAGGGTGAAAGAGAGAATGCATAAATTTTTGCGTGCTGCGGGATTCAGCATGTATCAGAAAAAGAGAGATATTAATATTTTGCTCCGTTGTCTTTCAAAGGAGGCGCGCTGCTCCAGGTGCTTCCAGATTGACAGGGAGACGAGTATTTATGAGTTAAAGACAGAAATTGCGGACGGGATTGGTATCGCAATGTATGGGGAGTTGGATGATAAGGATGAACTGGAGATCGAGTATTATTATCCATATCTGCTCAATAAAGAGGTAACTTCAAAGGCGGATTGTTCGATTCAGCGCCATACGGAAAAGGAGACTTATGCGGGGCTGCTGGATGAGTATAAGGTGGGGATCTCGCTTATTTTCTATTTGCTGAATCCGATTGAATACCGGGAGAGGCTGATGAAGGGGGACAGCAGGGCCAGAGTGGAATCTGCCAGTCTGTCTGCTTTTTCGGTGTATGGAAAAGTACTTCTGCCTGTCAATAAAACGGCAAGGCAGATTGAAAAGGCCAAGGTGGCGTCGCGTAACCGCGATAATCTCCTGGAGGCCGCTAAAAATGGCGATGAAGATGCCATGGAGTCGCTGACGATTGAGGATATTGATCTTTATTCGCAGGCTTCGCGCAGGGTGGTGAAGGAGGATATCTATTCGATTGTGGATACTTGTTTTATGCCCAGCGGAATTGAGTGCGATCAGTATTCTATTTTGGGGGAGATTAAAGATGTTGCGCTGAAGAAAAACAGGATTACCGGGGAGGAAATCTATGATATGATGCTGGAATGTAATGATCTGTATTTCAGGGTTGGGATAAATAAAATGGATCTTCTGGGAGAGCCGGCTATGGGAAGGCGGTTTAAAGGGAAGATATGGATGATGGGCACTGCGAATTTCAGGGACAGGAGAATTTGAGGATTGCGGGGATTTGTTGGGGGGATTATTGGTGAAGGTTTGTATGTGGATTTGGTGTGAAAATATGGATTGAGAGTTGGTATGAAATATGATATAAAAATTTATATCATATTTTTAAATTATACTTGCTTTATTTTGAAAAATAGATTATAATAATTCCGATATGGTTTAATTGAGCTTGTGAAATAAGAGATTTTTTTATAAAGTTTTTATTGTTCTGGGGCGCATGGTTTGGTTGAATAGAGTGATCGTTTCCTAGTTATCCCGGTCATCAAAGTCCGTGGAGGGTAAAAAGTTCTTTTCATAAACTTCATATCGTTCGAGTCCTCGTAGCTCAGCTGGATAGAGCACACGCCTCCTAAGCGTGGGGTCGGAAGTTCAAATCTTCTCGGGGACGCTGAAATGCCGTAACTTCAAGGGTTGCGGCATTTTTGTTCCTTCAGGGATTCCAACATGCCCTCCTTTCATAACCTTATTTTCGACCTGCCGCCTGTGGGGGAAGTCCGAAATGGATTAGAACCCCCTTGCGGGAAAAACAAGGTCTGCTAATCATTTTGCTAATTTGTATTCCCGTGTACTCTGGTTGCTTCCTGTGTCGTCTTGTGACGTTTCATGTACCGAGCATTTTTTTCGCAAGCTGCGTCATGATCTGCTCTCCGTACTGCTCAATGAATTTCTGGGTAAATGCGTCCATAAGCTGTGGGGCAGATTCCAGCTGTTTCATCATGGCATCCGGATTCGGAACGGAGCTGTTTCCCTCGCCCTGGAGGCTGCGCTCCACAGGGCGCATATCAGGATTGGAATAAAAAGCCGTCTCAAATTTCTGTGCATTGATTTTCCGGTCTTCATCCAGAATGTGTGCATAGATTTCCGTAATCATATCGATTTGCGCATGTCGCGTGTCTCCCTGGGTAGCTTTCAGATCTCCCTTGTTCAGCTTCAGCTTATAGGTCGTACTGGAATGGCGCAGGGAATGGAACACTACATTGGGCAGTCCGGCAGATTTTTTAAGGCGTTCAAACTGGTTGCCTATGATGCGGTCCTCGCAGGGCCTTCCCGTTTCCTGTGCCAGTACCAGATTGTAGTCCGTGTAGTCCGGCCCCATGAATTCTTTCAGCCTGTCCTGTTTTTCCTTCCAGTCACGCAGGATAAGGGCAAGGGTCTTAGGAAGCCATACCTTGCGGATGCTGCTTTCTGTCTTTGGTTTTTTCAGGACAAGCCTGGTGGATGATTTGCCGCCCATCAGCCTCGGAAACACGAAAAGGATGTCCTTTTCCCCAAGTGCGTCTATGGCCCGCTGGTCTACCCTGGTAAGTTCTTTTTCAATCCATACATGTGCGTCATCGTTTACGATATCATCATCCGCGATATGGAGGCAGTCCCAGGTCAGGCCGGTGATCTCCCCCATCCGCATGGAGCAGGCAAAGGCCAGGTTGATTGCAATATACAGTTTCCCGTCCTGGCAGTTGTCAAGGGCCTGGCGGATGATGTCTGCCGTCCAGATGGCCCGGACTTTCTTTTCCCGTTTCGGCAGGTCAGCATCTTCAAATGGGTTCTTACCGATCATATCCCAGCGGACTGCCTGGTGGAAAGCGCACCGGAGAAGTTTAATAACCTTCTCAATGGTGCATGGCGTTACAAATTCTGTTTTTGCATGCCGATACGGGGTGTTTACAGGAGCGGTCTTCTGAAGCTGCTGGATAAATTTATCCACAGTCTTTTTGTTGATATCCTGGACAATCAGGCTTCCAATCAACGGATTGATATAATTGTTGATGAGTGCTGTATTGCTGGCATAGATTGAAAGACCCCACCGCTTTTCTCCATAAAGCTCCACGAATTCCTTTAAAAAATTTTCCACTGTAGTAGTATTTGGCGGTATAAAAGTCCCGTTATCAAGTTCGGCTTCCACAGCTGATTTCCTTTTCCGTGCTTCAGCCTTGGTACTGAAAGTTTCCCATTTCTGTCTTTTCTGTCCTTCCTGGTCTGTATAGGTATAAACGACAGCATGTTTTTTTCCTCTTTTTTGAATTGATGCCATATGTGCAGGCTCCTTTCCTTTTATGCTTTACTGTTCCCATCAAGCCATTCATCAAAGGATCTTCTGGAGATACGCAGTTTTTTGCCGATGCGTACCGTTTTAAAAGCTTCCGCAGCGCAGAGATTGTATACCGAGCGTTTGCTGACTCCCAATATCTCTGCTGCTTCCGCAACAGAATAGCTCCTTTTTTCTGGATCGGCTTTCAGAGTTTTGCTTGTATGTTCCGCCACAGTGACCTCCTTTCTGTGTGGCTGGAAAGAGCCTACGGTTCCTTACCTGTATATCTTACGATTCTAAGACCAGCCACTTCAACAAAAAAATAAAAACAAGACGTTCTAATGCTAAAAAAATTTGTTTATTCGTGCATGGCATCCTGGACCACTTCCTGCGCCAGAGTTTCTGCCGCGTATTTTCAGGCCGTGCTGTGCAGCGATTAAGCAGAGGTAAAACTGTTCTTAATAAGAGATCCTATCCCATGCACCTGTATGCCTTCCAGTACCATGCTATGAAATTGTCAATGTACAATCTATGGCATCTTTTCTAAATGACCTATACAATAATAAAACAGGGTAAAAATCAGATATTTCTGCAATCATATTAAAATTTTTAAAATTATCGAATACTATATATAGGTTGAAACCATTGACGTATTACATATCTTGTGCTACACTTCCCATGTAATTGATTTTTGTGCGAATCCTTTTTAGGGAGATACAGTCAGAAACGCCTGTATACGGTATCGGTTCCGCATTGCACACGTTGTTAAGTTTGTATGAATGTGCCAGCAGTATCACTACGCCCTGTAAGTGATATACCGCTGGTTTTTATTTTGGAAAATTTATAATCTCTGTTCAGAGCAGGAATGACGCTGGTTCACAGGAAACTGTGGACGCCGGAAATATCAGTGAGGTCATTCCTGTTTTTTTGCTGTCCGGAAGCCGGAGGGCTTATAAGGATAGAAAATATTAACAAGGAAGAAAGGAAGGTGGAGAACGATTGCAGAAAGTAAGATGGCTGGATCAGGACTGTAACAAATGCGGCAGGCAGTTAAACAGCTGGGATGCCCGGTTATCAAAGACTCTGGCATATAAATATCCCTGCTGTGAATCCTGTATCGCCGGGGAATATGATATGTCAGCGGAGAGGCTGCGGGACCGTATGGAAGACTATTTCGGGATGCGCCCCTGCCAGGGGCTGTAGGGAGGAATTAAGATGAAAGAAGATTATAAGGAATATAACCTGTTAACAAAACGGCTGCTGGAGGAAGGGTACTCGGCGGAGCATCATCCGGATCATGTGCGGGTTGACGTTCCCATGTGGCAGGAGAAAACCCTTGATAATTATGATGGAGGGTTTACCTATGAACGCTGGTGGATATTTGAGCAGACTTTCAAGACCCCCTGCGGCCTGCAGTGCAAAGGGCTCCAGTGCCACAGCAACATGAGTTACATGGGAATCGAGTGGACTTTTGAAAATGATATGGCTACTATCCGCTGTCCTTATGAAAAGAAAGAGTGTAAGCTGAAACATGAATATCTTCAGGAGAACAAGGTACTCAGATATGAGTGTGAGGTTCATATGGCCGAAGAAGAATATTGCTATGAAGGAAGTGTAGAGCATATCTTAAAACTGCATGATGATGAGATACGGAGACAGGAGATCAGTTTTGGACTGCAGAGGAAGGGGCGCGTCTGCCGGGAGCATATGAGGTTCAACCGGGATACACTGGAATGGGAGATGAATTATGACCCGTATTACTGCGGATTAAGCAGATGTGCAGGGATGTGTCCGGTTCTGGGGCATGAACTGGATAAGAAAAGAGGGAATGTATTCTATGATGTGAAGATATCCTATCTCAGAAATGACCTGAATGGTACACTGTTTGAGGGGCAGATAGATACCCAGATCATCAAAGGGAAAAAGCTCTTTAACCATCCGGTGAGCATGGATATCTGTAAGACATGCGCCAGGCTCTGTCAGGACAGGATAAAAGACAAAGTACGAAACCATTATTTTACGCAGCTGTTCTTCTCTGAATATCACGGCAGATATTTTTCCTTTGAGATCCAGAACGTCCGTGCCGGGCAGAGGGAGAGCCGGGATCTGATGCAGGACCTGGAGGATATCCGAAACGGAATTCAGATCATCCATGCTTCTGATATGGAAAAGCACAATAAGGAAAACAATAAGGAGAGACGTCAGAGGCTGCGGGAGTCTGCAGTCAGGCGTCTGGAAAAGAAACTCCTGGAAAATGGATATGAAAGCCTCAAAGAGTTCAGTGCAGACCGCCGCCATGCAGATAAGTGGCTGGGACAGGAACGGATCGCAGAACTGGAACAGATGCGCCAGGTAAAAGAGAAGGAGAAGAGGGAGCAGCCGGTACAGATCAGCCTGTTTGAAATAGAAACTTAAAAGTTTTAATAATTAGCCAAAGTAAAATATATAACTTTCTACACTTGTAATTTTTCTTTTAACCTTATTGACTTATCTGTTATTTCTGTATATACTGTATATGTATTTAAAAGTACAGTTGGAGGTGATGATTTGCACATAATTTTATCGAACAGTTCTAAATTACCTATTTATGGGCAAATTAAAGAACAAATTATAATACAGATACTATCTGGTGAGTTACAAGAAAATGAAATGCTCCCCTCTTTGCGACAGTTAGCAAAAGATTTGAAGATAAGTGTTCTTACAACAACACGAGCTTATAACGAATTAGAAGAAGCAGGATATATTACCAGTCGCCCCGGCAAAGGATTCTTTGTCATGTCGAGGTGTTCTGATTTGCTTCGTGAACAGCTTATCAAAGAGGTTGAAAGCAATCTTAATGCTGCTATTATGGCTTCTCAAAGAGCAAATATGACCGACACAGAATTAGTAGAATTATTAAAACTATTATTGGAGGTAAATAATGACTAAAAATTATTTGGAGCTTCGAAACGTAAGAAAAAATTTTTCTGATTTCACTTTAGATGATATATCTTTCTCGCTTCCCAAAGGGTATATAATGGGGCTTATCGGCCCAAACGGTGCAGGAAAGACAACAACTATCAAGCTGATTTTGAATATGCTTGAAAAAGACAATGGTATTATAACAGTATTTGGGCTTGATAGTGTCAAACAGGAACATCAGTTTAAGCAAAACGTTGGTGTAGTTTTTGACAACAACCCATATGTTGATGAATGGACAATAGCTGAAACAGAAAAAGCCATTTCACCGTTTTATGACACATGGGGGCACCATATATTTTCAGAAACACTTGAACGTTTCCAGCTATCACCAAAAACCAAAGTCGGAAATCTATCCCGTGGTATGCAAATGAAACTAATGCTTTCAATTGCATTTTCCCATGATGCAAAAATGCTTATTTTAGATGAACCAACAAGCGGACTTGATCCTTTGACACGGGATGAGTTACTTGAGATGTTGCAAGAATATATTAAGGATGGGAATAAAAGTGTTCTGTTTTCTACACATATTACAACAGACCTACAAAGAGTAGCAGATTATATAACTTTACTTGCAAATGGAAAACTGATATTTACAGGTAGTATGGATGAGCTTTTACAAAAATACCGAGTTATAAAAGGAGCACCAAATGAGCTTACGCCAGAGTTAAACGAATGCATTATCGGCTTACGAAAAACAGATATTGGATTTGAGGGATTGATTGATGCAAGTACAATGCAGCTATATAAGGGATATATCTCTGATATTCCAACGATAGACGAGATTGTTATCTATATCGGCAGAGGAGGGCATTTAGCATGAGTAATACTTTTAATATGGCAAGGCTTGATTTTTATACATTAAAAAGCCAAATGACAACATACATGGTTATTCCTACTGTAGCGTTATTTTTTTCTTTAACAGGGTTATCTTTATCTGCATTGGGTTTTACTGCTGCATGGTTGGTGTTGATTGTGAATACAAATTTATTTGCTATTCAAGAAAAGTATGGGTTGGAACGTTTATACAGTTCATTGGCTCTTAATAAAAAAAGTGTTGTTTTGGGACGTTATATTTCGGCAACACTTAACTATCTCTTTGGCTATTTCGTGGTTATTATAGTAGGAGTTATAATATCATTTATACAAGGACACGCTAATTTCTACAATGGTATTATTGAAGGTTTTTGTATTTCTCTGCTTACATTTACGCTTGTTTCAGCAATTCAACTACCCATATATTTTGTTGTTGGATATACAAAGGGTCGTATTATTTCCATGATACCATTCTTGATAATTGCTGGTTTAGTCATATTGCAAGCCTTAAATGAAAGGTTGGAAAGAGTTATTCGATCTGTTTTAGATTATGGAAATAGTATTTATGCTATTTGCTTGATTAGTAGTATTGTAATAATGGTAGTATCATATTATATTTCCGTATCTTGCTATAAAAAACGGCAGTGAATGGAGGTTCAAATGAATAATTATAAAGAATTGGAGAATTATCTTATAAATAGTGGCAATGCCACAGTCAAATTATCTTTTGACAATCTAAAAGAAATATTGGGTATTGAAGTTAATTACAATATTGCTCTGCATATACAAAAGAATTTTCATTGTACCTACAAGGTTGACTATATTTCTAAAAAAGAGAAATATATTAGTTTTTGTAAAACTGAAATGCAAAATGATGATGGAACAACAATCACAACATTAACTTCGATGTTATGGTGGTAAAGAAGCTGTTTTAATGGAAGAATGAAAACTGGCTTTTATGTCCTATCCTATAGAATAAAATATGGGTAAAAACATGAAGTGACATATTGCTTGAAAACTTTCTGATATTTTGTCTAAAGTATAAGCAGGAAACTTGGCGTACAACAATGTTATATCTATACAGACGCTAAACGCAGATACCCGTGTTATAATAGGAACAAGTTAGAAGAACCCAGTAAAATCAAGGGATTTCACTAACTTGTTCTCTTGTTTTTTGCCCGAAAACGGGCAACGGAATCACAGCATTTCTGGTTTCCGTCCGGAAGCCGTACATTTATTGCTGGGCAGCAGTATGAAAGTTTGATAGAGATTAAAGCAACCATACCATCCTATGGAGGTGGATTTGAAGGTTCGAAATCCTTATAAATGCTGACAGGTTGCAACGGGGTCAATGGCTTGGCTTTTTTGACAAGTCAATGATTATTCTATTTTGTTGCTGACATATTTCGTATTTCATCACGATTTCCTTTATTAGCTGTAATATACAATCTGCTGACTTTATAGAAATTGCTTTCTTGAACATAAAGAGAGCCAACAAACTATGATTTTCTCAAAATCTGTCAGCTCTGTGTCTTTTATGCGTCTGGCTCTTAACTTTATTCAAATTGTTTCCTGATAACGGTTATATGTAATTCTTTTACATCAAGCAAATTTTCCTGTTTACATTTCGGACAGTAAAGGGGGGATTTTTCAATTCTGTATCTATTCGTATTTGTAACCTTGTTTTGCGCCTAAAGACAGGGCAATAAATCCACTCTGTTTTCCCGTTCATTTTCTGTTTTCCCGTTAGGGCATTTTCAACAGCTTTCTTTATGACGGTACTTGAATTTGTTGCCCCTGATACAGCGTCAACCTCTATTTTCTGTTCTGCAACGATTCTGTCAACAACAACTTCTGCAGGGCTTCCACGCCCATTTTTATGTTCCAGAATATCAATGTTTGTAATTACTCCGTTTTGAACGGTTACTTCCACTTTGGCATAAACAAAATCCACGTCATATTCTCCAACATAAACTCCGTTGGGAACATCAGTAATATCTACGTTGCCAAACGTTATTTCTTTTACTGCTATTTTATAATCTGCCACACTTTTCAGATGAACTGCCGTAAAAATCAAACTAATAAGGAAAAGAAGAATTGCTGTAAAAGATAGGATTCTCTTTGGGGATAATTTCATTTCAGACACCTCTCAATCTTTTCCGAAACTTCTCATTTTAACAAATACGGAAAGGAAAAGAATGGATTGAGAACTGGAAATCAAGGATGGCGTCTATCTTCCGGAAAAGGGGATCCGACAGAGGAAACTGTCAAAGTGGGGTGCTTGTGGCTTTGTTGGTTTTGGGGTATAATGGCTGTGGATGCAAAAAATATAATTGTTTTTGTCTGAAAAGAAGCTGGATTAAGGAGAGAGGTGAGATAGTGACAAAAACAGAACTGATAGATATGTTGGATAAATATAAGATGGGGTTATTGTCAAAAGCGACAGATGGAACGATTGATGATAAATATTATATTCAGGCAAGAAATACTTTGTTGGAAAACATAAGCATTAAAGAGCAGATTCCCAAATTTATCAAAAGCTGCAGGACAGCAGATGAGTTTAGAAGATATATGCAGAGTGAGTCCGGAAACTATGCGGGAAGAAGGAAGCTAATTACGGATTCTATAAACCGTTTGATTGAATACATAGAAGAACATTTTGATGAAGAAGCGGATCCGTTTCTGCAGATAAAACAGTATAAAAGAGTGGAACAGATAGGCTCTGGGGGATTTGGCTCTGTTTTTAAATACCACAATGATTGTTTGGATATGGATTTTGCGGTGAAGATATATTCTCCTATTTTTGTATCATCAGATGAGCAGGAAGATGGAGAGAGGCGTTTTTTCAGAGAGGCTAAGATGCTGTTTCAGTTAAATCATATGAATATTGTTAAAATATATGACGCTGGAAGAATGGCAGAAGGTCCATTCATAAGGATGGAATATATTGAAGGCTATGATTTGATTGGATTACAGAAAAAGTATGGTGCACTAAGCTTTGAAAATAGCCTAAAAGTAATCAGGCCTATTCTGAATGGATTGGAATATGCTCATGGAAAGGGTATCGTACATAGGGATTTAAAGCCGAGTAATGTAGTGTTCTCTACGAAAGAGAAGCTGTTTAAGATTATTGATTTTGGTGTCAGTGCTTTTTTAGATACGGATAATAATACAAAACTTACCAAAACAGGAGAAGCTGTGGCAGGCGGAGCCTTTATCGATCCTTTATTGCAGGAAAATCCTAAATTGAGGGATTGCAGGAGTGACATATATTCGATAGGGGCAATCTGGTATTGGTTGCTTTGTGGGAGGGCTCCCCATGGGGGTGATATGAAATCATATTTAGGCAACGCCGCTCCGCATTTGTCAGATGAGCAGATGGATGTTGTGATGAAGTGCCTGGCAGGGGATTTGGAAGATAGATATAGGAACTGTAGAGAGTTATTGGCAACGATTAGTTAAAAAAATATAGAAAGAAGGTTATAGTATGCAACAGCTTTTTATGGCAGGAAATCAGTTTCAAAATCATATATGGACGAAGTTTAATCTTGATATTACTTCGGCATCAGCAAATATGTCAAATGTCAAGGGTAAAGAAAAATTGGTATATGAATATGTAAGGGACATATCGTCTCTTTTTCAGCCAGTACGATATGGCCTGCAGGATAATCCAATGGGACTTTATTCTGACTATGAATCTTTTAAAAAGCATTTTGTAAGGTATTGGAAGAACGCATTAGACATTTCCAGAGCAGACTTGGATGAGGTTAGGGATATTTTTGATGATGAAGTGTCCACTCAGGAGAGTTGCAAAAACCGGGCGGTTACATCAGTATTTTTTGAAAATGGTAAAGCACTTACGATAGAGGATTGTTTAAATGCAATATATGAAGTATTGAAAATTGTATAAAGGTAGTTTTGATGTAAAGAAAGAAGTTTAAAATTTTGTCCTTTACTTGACACAGCAGAGCCGATGAACAAGTGATTAAATCATAAGTTTGTCGGTTCTGTTTAAGTAAAAATCTTTTAACTTAGCAATGATTTTTAACTTATGAGCCGTTTTTGATATAGGATATACCAGTGGAAAACAGCATAATGCACCGAAAGAAAAGGGGCATGGAATAACTTCATAAGTCTTCATCGTTTTAATAGTTGTTATTATAACATAGATCTAAGAGCGCAAAAATAACATTTATGGAAACTATATATAGTGTTCAATAGCTTGACTAAATCAATATCTTGTGCTAAACTGTCCTTGTAATTGATTTTTGTGCGTACCCATATGGGAAATACAGTCCGTTCAGGCTGTATGCGGAGCATCTTCCGCATTGCACACGCTGTTAAGTTTGTATTTTTGTGCCAGTAGTACCATTATGCCCTCCGGGCAGTGGTTTACTGGCTTTTTTTATTTTAAGGGATTGCTTTCCTTTTCAGAGTGGAAATGACTTTGGTTCATGGAGATCCA
The DNA here is from genome assembly GCA_910575795.1 of Clostridiaceae bacterium. Taxonomy (GTDB): domain Bacteria; phylum Bacillota; class Clostridia; order Lachnospirales; family Lachnospiraceae; genus Otoolea; species Otoolea muris. Next base: position 16,029 of record CAJTGE010000034.1, read on the forward strand.
TGAACGCCAGGGATTTGGTGGATGGTCATTTCCGCTTTTTTATTTGCCCAAATGCTGGTAAACAGCTTTGAGGATAAAGAATCATTGGGCCGACAGGCGAAATGATTCGCTACCCAAACGAAGCAGAGCAGAGTTTGGGGTTCCCGCAGTTTTATGGAGCGAGGAACGAGCGCAATAAAAATTTAGAAAGGCAGGTAGAAAAAATGAGCACAAGAAACAAAAAGGCCGGCAGGAGCTGGCAGAAACAGCCGGCAGGTTACCCGTTCAGGGATACGGCCGTCCAGAAAGAAAATGACCAGTACTGGAAGAACTGTACCACGATCCGGACAGTAAACTTCACGCACAGGGCCAGAAGGGGGGCGTGACCATGCCTGATACAACCATGGAAAGGGAAAGGTATGATCCACTGGTGCTGGTGGAGACGGAGAACCTTACCCGTGAAGAATGGCTGGACTGGAGGCGCCGCGGAATCGGCGGCAGTGACGTCTCTGCCATCATAGGAATCTCTCCTTTCCGTACCGCACGGGATATCTATTATGACAAACTGGGTATCGCGGCAGTGGAGGAACATGAGGGCAACTGGGTAGCCCTGGAAATGGGGCATCTTCTGGAAGAACTTGTGGCAAAGATCTTTGAGCGCAGGACAGGGCTTAAAATCTATCAGGTAAAAAAGATGTTCATGCATCCTCTTTATCCGTTCATGCTGGCAGACGTGGATTATTTTATCACCATGCCGGACGGGACGAAGGCCATCCTGGAGATCAAGACCACCAATTATAACGCAAAGGAACACTGGTGGAAAAACGGGAAAGAAACGGTGCCGGTTTATTACGAGGCACAGGGCAGGCACTACATGGCCGTGATGGATATTGACCGGGTATTTTTCTGCTGTCTGTACGGAAACACGGAGGATGAGACCATCATACGGGAGATCCGCAGGGATATGGCCTATGAGGAAGAGATGATATTTCTGGAACAGGAATTCTGGACTGGCTATGTACAGAAACAGGTTCCGCCGCCTTATCTGGAGGGCGGGGATGTGATCCTTGCAAGCGCCAGACAGTATTGCGGTAAGGCAGACAAAGACGCTGGGGCCATTATCCTGAATGGAACCATGCCGTCTACACTGATGCGCTATATGCAGCTCCAGGAGCAGAAGAAACAGTCAGAAAAATATTCCAAAAAGCTGGAAGCGGATATCCAGAGACTGAAAGCGATCCTGGCCGCAGAGATGGGAGCAAACTGTACGGCCGTCTGCGATATGGACGGAAGCCGTTACACGCTAACATACAACCCCGTCCGTAAGCCAATCGTTGACAAGGATAACCTGGCACGTCTGAAACTGCAGTATCCGGAGATTTACGAGCAGTTTGTAACGGTATCGGAGTTTAGGACATTCCATGTGAAGGTCAGTGCCCTGGATGCTGCCTGAGAACTAAAAAGCATCAGAGAAAGGAAAGGTGAAAATGAAAAGAAAGACATGGATACTGGGGAGCATAGGGGGATTCCTCCTGTTTTTTTTGATAAAGGATGCATTCCGGCTGATGCGCCTGGGATGTTATCTGGTACTGTATCCCCTGCTTGGCGTTTTCCTGGCAGTTATTGTGGGCCTGCTTGTCTTATGGCTTTTATGGAGGTGAGAGAATGAGTTACATAGGCACTTATGACGGGAAGATATTCCATAACCCGTCAAATAAATTCTGTATCGTGGTGGTAAAGACCGCGGATACTTCCATTCCGGAGCAGGCAAGGGATAAGAGACGGTATAAGGATCATCTGATCCGTTTTACTGCTGTCGGCTATGAGATTCCCATGACGGATGCCGTGGAACTGGAACTGGAAGGGGAATGGGTAAACGGGAAATACGGCATGCAGCTCCAGGTGGAGCAGTGGCATGAGATCGTGCCCAAAACAAAGGAAGGTGTGCTGAGTTATCTCGGCTCCGGTCTTATTAAAGGAATCGGGGAAAAGACTGCCGCAGAAATCGTGGCGAAGTTCGGCACGGGTACGCTGGACATACTGGAAAAACACCCGGAACGGCTTTTGGAGGTCCGGGGGATAACGGAAAATAAGTTGGAGGATATCCGGACTTCTTTTGCGGAGAGCCGGATGCTCAGGGATATCATGACGCTTCTTGCGCCCTTTAAGCTGACGCCGAAGACAGCGCTGAAGATTTACCAGCATTTCGGGCCAGCCTGTCTGGATCTTTTGAAAAAAAGCCCATTCGAGCTGTGCCAGATACCGGGTTTTGGGTTCCGGCGAGTGGATGCCATTGTAAGAAAGACGGATAACCGTCCCCGTGATCCCATGCGAATCAGAGGTGCGCTCCACTGCACACTGGACGAGGCAAAGGGAAAGCAGGGGCATTTGTTCCTGGGAAAGGAAGAACTGTGCAAAGCGGCTTTTAAGATGCTGAATGGAAAGAGCCCGCTTCCGGAAATGCGTGTACGCCCGGAAGAAGTGGACCGGGAACTGGACGCTATGATTTTAAGCGGCTCTGTGGTCTCCATGAGGGACAGCATCTACCATCCGAATGCATTTGCGCAGGAAGATGAGACTGCCAGCCGGATCGCAAGGCTGATTGCGGAGGAAAGACCGCCGATGAAGGATATTTCTGCCGTCATTGAAACAGTCAGGGTGGAGCAGAATCTTCGGACTTCCGGAAAACAGGAATCAGCAGTCCGAACGGCATTTCTTTATAACCTGTCCGTAATCACCGGTTCGCCGGGGACGGGCAAGACGACCGTGCTCAAGATTATCCTGGAAGCTTACCGCAGGATATATCCCGACAGGAAGATCGTCCTTATGGCGCCTACGGGCCGTGCAAGTCGCAGGATGGCGGAAAGCACAGGATTTGACGAGGCATGCACCCTTCACAGCGGGCTTGGCCTTGTCAGTGAAGAGGATGAGGGCAGCCGCAGCAGAAAAAAAGACAGCCTGGATGCGGATTTAGTCATTGTGGACGAGTTTTCCATGGTGGATATGTGGCTTGCAAGCAAGTTCTTTTCCGCATTGAAAAAGGGGGCGAAGATCGTTCTGGTCGGCGACCCGGATCAGCTGCCCAGTGTAGGCGCGGGAAATGTATTTAAGGAACTGATTCAGTGCGGCCTTGTGCCGGTCACGGTGCTGGATGAGATATTCCGCCAGGCAAAGGACAGCCTGATTGCCCATAACGCCCGGTTCATCCATGACGGGAATACCAAGTTGTATTATGGGAATGATTTTCAGTTCCTGCCCTGTGACAGCCAGGCGGATGCGGCAGCGGCCATCATCGAGAGATATTGTCAGGAGATTGAGAGCAACGGGATTGAGCACGTGCAGATCCTCTCACCATTCCGGACAGAAGGGGCGGCATCCTCAGACCATCTGAATGCTGCCATCCGGAAGATTGTGAATCCGTTCCAGTCTGCAGAGGACGAAATCCGTATCGGGTCAAAGACGTTCCGTATCGGTGACAGGATCATGCAGACCAAGAACACGGATAAGGTTTCCAACGGCGATCTGGGATTCATCCGTTATATGGAGGATACGCCAGAAGGGAAACGAATCGGCCTGGACTTCGGGGAGAACCGCAGCCTGGAATACAGCCCGGAGGATATGGTGAACCTGGATCTTGCCTATGCGACTACCATCCATAAGGCCATGGGTTCCGAGTACGATATTGTGCTGATGCCGGTGCTGAAAGCACACTACATCATGCTCTATCGGAATCTTCTGTATACCGGAATTACCCGCGCAAAGAAACGGGTAGTGCTGGCAGGCGAAAAAAGCGTGCTGTTTATGGCCATCCATAAGAATGAGATCAGCAAGAGGAATACCCTTTTAGGAGAACGTATCTGCCTATACTACAAGGCTTATGCAAAAAGCGCCGGGCGTACAATGCCGGAGTTCCTGGAAGAAAAACTGAAAGCAGCAGGTTAAAAATGGGATGCAGGTGCAGAAAAAGTACAGGGTATCCCTTATTTATTTCATGAAAGGAGTTTTAAAAATGAATAAGAACGAACAAACAGCAATGATGTATGAAACGATCCCTGCAGTGGCAGAACTGAACAAGGTTCCGGGATTTAACCCGCTGAAACTGCTCCGCCGCATCATCTCCCCGGATAACGGGGAGACAGTACTGCAGCTGGATCTCCCCTATAAAAAGTTATGGTTCCGGCTGGCGAATCCCAGAGGCCGCATCCGGTTAAACGCACTCCGTATCACGGAGCAGATGGCAATCTATGAGGCACAGATTTTTCTGGATCGCACAGACGAGAATCCCATTGGCAGCTTTACTTCCAGCTGCACAAAGGAAGAGGCACCGGGAGGGCAGTATATCCAGGCAGCACAGCAGGCCGCTATGGATGAGGCTCTGTCAGATGCAGGCTTTGGCATCCAGTTTGCCGATGTGAACATGGGCACTGGTGGCAGCCGCTACGGGAGCAGGGTTTCCCTGAGTGGAGGTTCACAGACTCAAAAAACGGAGATTCCGTCCGGTGTTGCTGTGTCTCCTGCACGAACACCGCAGCAGACAACAGCGCCTGCAGGAGGTTCGGTGAGAACTTTCCCGGCTTCCGCAGGAAAAACCGGGACATCACCGCAGAATAAAACGGCACAGGCATCCGGATTGCCCGTTCAGGGCGAAAAGGTGGCTGTAAACGCCAAAGCGGAGGAGAGGAAACCGATGGATCAAAACCTGGCACAGAATACAGGCACAGAGCCAAAGGCTCTGCTTGAAGTTGTGGCAGAGAGTGGGAATCCGGCCATGAGCATGCCGGCTGGTACGCAGGGCGATTCGGAAAGCCTTCCGGTTAATCCGGGAAGCCATTTGGGGCATCTGCCGGTGCAGTCTGGTGCAGAACAGAAAACGAAGGAACAGTCTTTGGCTTCAATACAAAGACAGCCAGGACAGCCTTCTGTAGTATCCGTTCAGGCTGGCGGAGATACAAAACCGGCACGGACGGTTCAGGCTCAGGAGACCGTACAGTCTGCCGGAACCGGGGAACTGCCTGTAAAAGCGGCTGAACCGGAATCCCTTCCTGTACAGACAAATGAAGAAACATGCGCAGCAGAAAAAACGGGAAATGTGCTTCCTGTTTCTGAAAAAAAGAATGAGGAAGAAGATACCCAGAAAGCAGTGCAGGGAATGATGGCGCTGCTTGGCGGACAGGATGTCTCTGCTGAAACAGTTGCATCCTCTGCCGGAAATGCCGGAAGTGGAGAAAGTGCTAAAAAAGCAGAAGCCAGCGGCTCGGCACCGGAAGTCCAGGGACTGCCTGTTACCGGAGGACTGCCGCAGGAAAAGACAAACGCCAGATACACACCGGATATGCCTGTGGAAGAAATCGTCAAACTGATGACCTTTGAAGAGGCAGGGAAAGTGGTAGTGGATACCGGCGTCTGCAAGGGACAGACCATTGCGGAAGTGGCAGAACGGCGGCCGCCCAGTCTGAAATTCTATCTGTACGGCGGTTACCGCGGAGATAACAATATCCTCCGTGCGGCAGCCCAGATCATGCTGGATTCCCTGTCTGCCAAAAAAGCAGGATAAAGATGCCGCATGGAAACCGCAGAGAAACAGTGAGGAAGGAGGGCGCAGGTGATGGGCTCATTTTCACAGGAATTCCCGTTTGGGATCATGGATGTGGTGGAGCTGCTGCATTTGCGTATCCGGCGCCGGCAGGCGGACAATGCCTATACGGACTGTCCGTTCTGCGGTGACCGGAGAGGAAAGATGAATGTCAATTTTGCCAAGAATGTGTGGCGGTGCAACTACTGCGGCGAACATGGCGGGATGCTGAACCTGTACGCCAGGATCAACAATACCACCAATTCCGAAGCCTACCGGGAAATCTGTGACGCCCTCCAGGCAGGCGATACTTCCTGGGGATATGGGGGAGCAGAGAGCGCGGATGCCTATGCAGGGGTTCCGGTCAGGGACCCCCATGCAGGCAGACAGCCGGATATGGGAATCCCCCAGGCGGAACGTGCCAGCCCACAGGAGATACACCAGACCTATTCCCTGATGCTTGAAATGCTGTCTTTAAACTCCGCCCACCGGGCACATCTGCGCTCGGAGAAGCGGGGGCTTACGGATGAACAGATTGACAGTCTGGGTTTTAAGAGCACCCCGCCCTATTTTCTGTGCCGCTCCCTGACGGAGAGGCTGATAAAGCAGGGCTGTAAGGTGGAAGGGGTTCCGGGGTTTTATCTCCATGAGGGAGGATACTGGACCTTAAAGTGCAGCAGCCGCACGGCAGGAATCCTGATACCGGCCGTTGGCATTGATGGACTGATCCGGGGGATGCAGGTCCTTCTGGACGTACCCTTTAAGGACAGGGATGATCCGCCGGAAAAGGCCGGAACGAAATATATCTGGCTTTCCTCTTCCGCAAAGAACATGGGAGTCACTTCCGGGAGCCCGGTGCATTTTATAGGGAATCCCTTTGCCCGGACGATCTATGTCACGGAGGGGATACTGAAAGCGGATATCGCCCATCATCTGCTGAACCGGTCTTTTGTGGCGGTGGCAGGGGCAAATAATGTACAGCAGTTAGGCCCGCTATTCGCGCTTCTGGCGCAGAATGGTACGGAGCTGATCATTGAGGCACATGATATGGACAAGTACAGCAATGAGATGATCGCAAAAGGAAGTTCCAGGATTTACCTGCTGGCAGGACAGTATGGCATGGAGTGCAGGCGGCTGACCTGGAATCCCAATTACAAGGGGATTGATGACTGGCAGCTTGCGCTGCGGAGAGAAAAACAGCAGAAAGAAGGTGAAAACCGGAATTTACAGAAAGGCCGGGTGTTTTTCCGGCAGGAAGACGGAGAAATACCGGAAGATATTTCGGATTCTCCATACCGCAGATGCCGGTTCCGTATTTACCAGCTTTTGTTTGGCGCAGACCGGGAGACCATCCCTTTTGCTTTTAAGGGAATCCGGGATCTGCATAAGGCCGGATACGAACAGCCCCCGGCTTCGGAATACCAGATGGTGTGTGATTCGGAGCTTGCCTTTCCGAAAGACTGGAAAGATACGGAGATACTGGAACAGATTTCGGCACATTATGGAAACCGTGTGCCGGAAGGATACAAAGGACGCCCGCTTGCATCTTCGGATGTGGTGGAACTGGATGATGAAACAGGCCGCCGCTATTTTTACATAGACGGCAGGACATTTGAACCTGTCCGATTCTCTCCCTTTCTTGCTAAGCCAATGAAAGGATGATGAGCAGACAGCAGCTATGGCATGGAATGGGGATTTTCTCCGCTCCATGCCGTTTTTAATGAAAGGAGATCAGATATGAGCAGTGCATTTGAGGATATGAATATGGAAGTATGTATGGAAGAAAACCCTTTTGAAGAAGGCGGTATGCCAACAGGAAGTTCCGAAAAGAAAGAAAGTGAGATTCCGGATGGATTTACCGATGGGACTATGCTTAGTGAAACTCCCTTTGATTCTGACAGTGAAGAGTCGGCTGTGGCGCTCCTTCCGGTACAGGACGAGGCTGATTCGGAGGGAGCGTGGTTCAATGCGGAAGAAGAAAGAGAATGTCTGGAAACGGATGAGGCAGAGGAAGCGGAGGACAATACAGAAGTTCCTGATGCCGGGAAGGAATCCGAAGATAAAAAACGTGCGGAACATGAGGCTTCGGAAGCCAGACGCAAAGCGCAGTGGGAGGCCAGGCAGCAGGCAAAGAAAGAGGCGGAACAGGCACAGCTTGCGAAAATATCGGCCCTAAGTGACGAGGAAGTGGCGGCTGAAGCCATGAAACGTGTGGGCATCGATACAGAAAGGCTCACCCGCAGGAATATGAAGGAGTGTGTGTCAGAGTATATTCAGACTTTATGTCTGGAGGACCCGGCTTTTGCCAGACTGACCATGCATCCCCGTAAGACCATGATCCACTGTTTCCACTATATCAACCGGAAAGCCAGGGAGTTTGTGGAGCAGGAGATGAAGGATAATGACATAAAACCGGAAAACGGCGTTTATGGAAGTGACGTGCCGGATGATCTGTGTTACCAGTGGGCAGAAGAGTACTTCCGTAATCCGAATGCAAAGGAGGACGAAGAGAAGGAAGAGAAATTTGTCCCCAGGGCTTATAGCGGAAAAACCGGCGGAAAGTCTAAAAATACAAAGTCTGCGGCAAAAAAAGCCAACGGGAAGGAGAAGAACGGGAAAAAGGCTGATAAGAAGCCGCCGGAGAAAGCAGAAAATAAGGGACAATTTGAGCAGATGACTCTGGCAGGGCTTGCAGGATAGGGAGGAAAAACAGATGAAGATAAATAAAAGAGAATGCCGGAAATTTGCAGATCCGGGGATTTCGATGAACCGGAACCATGGACTGCTCCATGCGGCGGAAGTGAAGTACATTGTGAGGACGGCGGTAAAGAATATCGGGGGAAAACGGCTCCTGGTATTATATATCTATTCAAGAGAGCAGGCGGCGGAAGGAATTTTCCAGCCTGTCTGGACCATGTTCCAGAGCCGGACAGAGCATATCACTTTATCATACAGGGAGGACGGCAGCACCCGTTGGAGCAAGGCCTCTTTTTGTAATCTGGAAAGAGATTATGATTTTAGCAGACATTGTGCTTTCTATACAGTCCGTGATGAGGAGCGTGTTATAAGATTTTGCAGGCAGGGAAAATGCAGGGGGTTTACAAGCCTGTATCATTTGCAGAGTGATATCAGAGAAAAAAAGCAGAGGGAACTGAAACAAAAGAAAGAAGAAAAGATCCTTGTGAGGATGAAGCCGGTTCCGGCCCTTCCCAGAAATATCCGGAAGATAATCGACCGTGAGATTATGCCGCATTATCTTTTCTATACTTACAATAGAAAGAGAAAAGATATGGAAGGATTCTGCAGTGCATGCAACACAGAAGTAAAGGTGACGGATGCGAGACATAATCAGAAAGGGTTATGCCCGGTATGCAAAGCAAAAGTGATTTTTAAGAGCCGGGGAAAGCGTGGAAATATCTGCGACAGGGAAACTTTGCAGGTAATCCAGCGTATTTCCGAAAATGAAATCATAGTACGTTTTCTTAAAATCCATTACCAGTTTGGAGAGGAAAGGCATCCATATAAAAGCGTGTATGAAAATGCCAGAACGTTCCTTTGCTGGAACGAGGAAGGAAAAACTTCTGAAGAACGCTTTTACTACAGTTATGGAGGCAGAGACAGTCTTACGCCGTGGAAACCGGGCACCCGTCCGGTCTTCAACCAGTGGAGGTATAATTTTGAAGCGGATCAGGCGGGTTTTTTGTATGAAAAAAACCTGGACCAGGTCTTAAAGGGATCGCCATGGCAGTATTCCCAGCTGAAAGAATTTTACCTGGCGGACCGGGAACCTCTTTATGTGATCAGCTATCTGGCGAAGTATGAGCGTTACCCAATGCTGGAATATCTGGTAAGGCTCCGGCTGTGGCGTCTGGCTGAAGATGTTGTGTTTGGCAGTCATTATTATGGCTCTTCGGATTCCGCTTTCAATCCAAATGGAAAGAATTTAAAGGAAGTATTAGGACTTGATAAAAGCTATGTTCCGCTTCTTCAGCGGGTAAATCCAGGTCTCGGCCAGATGAAACTGATAAAATCTCTGCTCCATGCGAAAGTGGAACTAAATGAGGGACTGCTGCGCTGGTGCGGTGATTGTGGTATCAGCAGGACGGAAAATGTACTTGTTCCATTAAAACATATGACACCCCATAAGATGATGAGGTATGTAAATGAACAGTATGCAAAGTTACGCAGAAAAAATCCTTATCAGAGCAGTGGGTATTATAAGGTGGAGGATGTCCTGACAGATTACCGGGATTATCTGTGTATGAGTGAAGGACTGGAGCTTGACTTGAAAAATAGTTTTGTGCTGTTTCCGACTGACTTAAAGAAAGCCCATGACAAGGTGAATGATATTTCCGATAAGGAGCAGGCGCTGGTTTATGACAGGCAGATACAGAAGCAGTTTGAGGAACTGAACGAACAGTATCATTTTGTGAAATACGGGTTTGCCGTACTCCTTCCCCATACCGCAAAGGAAATCCTGGAGGAAGGTCAGAATCTCCATCACTGTGTCGGAAGCTATGTGAAGAAGGTTGTAAAGAGGGAAAGTACCATTCTGTTTGTCCGGAAAGCCGGGGAACAGGATAAATCTCTCTGCACTGTTGAAATCCATAATGGGGAGTTGGTACAGGCCCGTTGCTATAAGAATGAGCCGCCATCTCCCGCAATCCGGAAATTTTTGGATATATGGAAAAAAAAGGTCCTGCATGCCCCTGAACTTACGGTGGCTGCATAATGAAAAAGCGGATGTCCTTGTGGCATCCGTTTTTCTTTCAAGAATCATGTTAAGAGAAAAGGAGACAAAATGAATATGGTAAAAAATCTGAGCCAGTTGAAAAAGACTTTGAAGAAGGGGACCTGTTTTGAGATCACCGCTCACTGCCGCCCGGAATACGTGGGGCAGAAACGTAAGGTCACAGTGGCAAACACCCAGGGATTTTACAGTATCGTGCCGGAGGAACCGGACTGTAAAGTTACCCTTGCCAACAATGGAAAGGGGTCTGTCTTCTGGTGGAGCAATGCTCCGTTCTGGGAATTTGAGGACGGAATCTGCAGCATTTACTGCAGCGATAAAGAGCATACGGAAAAATTTCTGGTCATGTCATTCCGTATCACAGGACAGGAGGTGGCTTAAATGATACAGAACGCACAGGAGAGAGTGCAGGCGTTGACTGCACAATTAAACCGGTACAGGGATGAATATTATAACAGCAATGCCCCGTCCGTTTCGGATGAAGTCTATGACAGGATGTATGACGAACTGACGGCATTGGAGAAGGAAACGGGGATATGGATGGCTGATTCCCCCACTCAGACAGTGGGCTTTCAGGCAGTCAGTGCGCTTAAAAAGACAAACCATCCGGTCCCGCTGCTCTCACTGGACAAGACCAAAAGCGTAGAGGAACTGGTCTCCTTTGCAGGGGAACATCAGATTCTTTTGATGCTGAAGCTGGACGGCCTGACGGTCAAGCTGACCTATGAGGATGGAAAACTGGTCGAGGCTGCTACCCGTGGTGACGGAGATACCGGTGAAGTGGTGACACACAATGTCCGTGGAATCTCCGGGATACCCCAGAACATTCCCTATCCGGGGCGTCTGGTGGTGAGCGGGGAGGCATTTATCCGGACTAGTGATTTTAAGAAACTGCAGGAAACCCTGACCGACAGCAACGGTGAGCGTTATAAGAACGGAAGGAACCTGGCTGCCGGTTTCGTGCGCCTTCTGGATGCGGCGGTCTGCCGGGAGCGGAAAGTGGTGTTTATGCCCTTTGCCGTGGTGGAAGGGTTTTCGGAAATGGAATCAAAGTCCCAGAAACTGAGGAAACTCCCGGAACTGGGTTTCCAGGTCTGCAAATTTGTCATCAGCAGGCGGAAACTGACCTGCCAGGAGATGGCGGACGGCATCGGGAAGCTGCGGCAGTTTGCGGAGGACAGTGACATCCCCATTGACGGGATCGTGGCATCCTACAATAACATTGCCTGCTCCCGGTCCTGCGGCAGGACAGGCCATCACTATAAAGACGGGCTGGCTTTTAAATTTGAGGATGAACTCCACGAAACAAAGCTGCTTTCCATTGAGTGGAATCCTTCCCGTTCCGGGGAGATATCACCGGTGGCGGTTTTTCAGCCGGTGGAGATAGACGGCTGTGAGGTATCCAGGGCAAGCCTGCACAACCTTTCCTTTATCGAGGGGATGGAGCTGATGCCCGGCTGCCGGATACTGGTCAGCAAACGGAACATGATTATTCCGCATGTGGAAGAAAATCTGGACCGCGGCCGCTTTGTTATGGAGCAGGCCGTGCCGGGGATGTGTCCCTGCTGCGGGGAGCCTGCCCGCATCCATGAGAGCCGTTCCGTAGAGAATGGGAAAGAAAAGGTGACGAAAACCCTGTTCTGCGATAACCAGAACTGCGAAACCAGGCGCCTGCGCCAGTTTGTGCATTTTGTCAGCCAGAAAGCCATGAACATTGAAGGTCTGTCCGAAGCCACTTTGGAGAAATTCATTGGGAAAGGATGGATTCACACTTACATGGATATTTATGAGCTTGACAGACATAGGGACGAGATCGTGAACATGGAAGGTTTTGGAGAAAAATCCTGGCAGCGGCTCTGGGATGCCATCCAGGGCAGCAGGAATACCACCTTTGAGCGGTATCTGATCGCTATGGATATCCCCATGGTGGGAAATACGGCCAGCCGGACGCTTGCCGGAGAGTTCCATGGCAGTCTGGAGAAATTTGAGGATGCGGTGCATCATCAGTATGACTTTACGCGGCTCCCTGACTTTGGGGATACCCTGCACAACAATATCCATGAGTGGTTTTATGATGAAGAAAATTTGTATGTATGGGAGGTATTACAGCAAATGTTATATATTGAAAAAAGGACAACAGAAGACAACGCAGCCACAATACCGGAAAATCCTTTTGTGGGGATGACCGTTGTGGTGACCGGGAAAGTGGAGCCTTATACCCGCAGCGGCATCAATGAGAAGATTGAATCTCTGGGCGCTCATGCCGGGAGTTCGGTGAGCAGGAAGACCGATTACCTGATCTGTGGGGAAAATGCCGGAAGTAAGCTTGCCAAAGCCAGAGAACTTGGGATAAAGGTTCTGACACCGGCTCAGTTTTTCCATATGGCCGGCGAATAGAGAGTATGCTAAAAGCCGGAAACAGGAAAATCATTTACATACGGGGGAGAGGAAATATACGCTCTCCCCTGCTTTGAAGGAGGCTATGAGATGAATAACAGAACCATGATCAAACTGTCCGCATCCGAGGATTGCGTTACCCTGCGGACATTCTCTAAAGATTATCATTCTCCCCAGGGCTTTATCCTTACAGAGAAAGAGCTGCTGGAGCTGGAAGAAAAAAGATATATGACAGTATCCGATATCCGTTCCTTTGCAAAGCTGGCATTACGGAAGACTATGGAGCAGGCGGAGGTTCTGGAGATAGATTTCACTTGGTTAAGTGATGCCGGGGAAGGAAAGGTGACTGGCAGGACAGAAATTATCAGGCTTTCTTATGATAAGTTCAAGGAATATGTGAGGGAAAGCCGGGAAAACAGTATCCAGAAAAGGTTGCTGTCTTTAGAGGAACACGGCAGACCAAAGATTGAATTCCAGAGCAGGAAAAATCTGAAAGCAGTGGCAGAGACGAAGGCATTGCGGAAAAAACTGGGGAAGTTCATGGCAGACCATTTCCTGAGATGGAAAGGCAGCAGGCAGATCACTGTGTATGATGATTTTGAACCATACAGCTTTTTCTTTCAGGAACAGACGCCTTACGGGACCGGTATGTGTGGGGGAGTGATTCTCCACAGTCGGGAGAATCTGGAAAAGGCGTATTATGGAATCCATACCTGACCGGAAAGGGCAGACAGGTTATTTTGCGCAGAAAGCAGAGGGGCAGTTTTCATTACTGTCACCTCTGTTTTTTCTTTTGTTGTTGAAAAAATGCGTAATCCATGCGTAAAGGATAAGTATAAAATAAAAAAGGAGATGGAAAACTATGTTAATTGCAATCGACCATGGAAACAAACAGATGAAGACGATCCATTGTCCGCCTTTTGTGTCCGGACTGATGGAGAGCATCACCAGACCATTCGGCAGCGACATTCTGGAATATCAGGGGAAATTCTACACGCTGTCAAACCAGAGGATTCCCTATAAAAGGGATAAGACGGAGGATGACCGTTTCTTTGTCCTTACCCTGTTCGGGATTGCGGAGGAACTCCATATAAAAGAAAGACATGGGGAAGAAGTGGTGCATGTGTCTCTGGCAGTGGGGCTTCCACCAGCCCATTATGGGGCGCAGAATCAGTCCTTTGTCCGGTATTTTTTAGGCCGGGGAATTGTAAACTTTCAGTACCGTGAAAATCCGTATACCATCTATATTGAAGATGTCCGCTGTTATCCACAGGCTTTTGCGGCAGCCGTGACCATGATGGACAGGCTGCTGGATAAGCCGAGGGTATTAATCGTGGATATCGGGGGATTTACGGCAGACTACCTGATGATGCGTTCCGGCCGGGCGGATCTGACCATATGCGATTCCCTGGAAAATGGAGTGATCCTGCTGTACAACCAGATTCGGACGAAAGCCAATTCGGAATTTGATATTTTGCTGGAAGAAACGGATATAGACGGTATTTTGAAGGAAGGAGAGAGCACTTATGCCCCGGCAGTGGTTTCCCTCGTGGAAAAGCTGGCACAGGATTTTGTAAATGACCTGGCAAACAGCCTGCGGGAGCGTATGCTGGATTTGATGTCCGGCATGGTGGTATTTGTGGGCGGCGGCGCTATCCTGCTGCGCCGGCAGATCGAGGCTTCCGGGAAGGTGGGAAATGCCGTATTTGTAGAGGATATCAATGCCAACGCAAAGGGGTATGAATTCCTCTACAAGATGGAAACGGCAGGCAGGTGAGCTTATGGGTGGAAAGAAGAACCGGGAGCGGTTCAGTATCAAATTTAATGAAAACGATCCTGCCCATGATGCGGTCATACGCCTGCTGGAGAAGCAGGGGCCGCACAGCAAAGCGCAGTTCATTGTTAATGCGATTATGCATTATATTAACTGTCCGGAAACGCCGGATATTGCCGTTCCCCAGGCAGTTGACAGGGCGGCAATAGAAGAAATCGTTGCGGAGATACTGAGCCGGAGGGAGACGATAAGTCAGACCGGTCATAAGCAGATTGGACAGGAAGGGCATGTGACGGAACGGATAACTGTAAGGCCAGAAAAGAAATCGGATGGAGCAAAGCCGCAGAAAGAAATGGATCAGGCGACACTGTCATTGATTGCGGATACCATGTCGGCGTTTCGGAGCAGCTAAAAAACACAGAGGGAATCGTGTTCATCTCTGTGCTTCCTTTACCTCCAGTGCGGAGATAAAGCTGTTAATGATGTCTTCAAGATGGCGGTATTGTGTCGGACTCAGACTTGAAATTCTGGAGATCAGGGTCCGGTGGTCGCTGGCATTCACTTCGCCAAGGAGCAGATAGTCGGTGCTGATATTCAGGGCAGAACAGACCCGGATGATATTTTCCGGGCGCAGTGCCTTTTTACCAAGTTCTGCAGAGGAAACGGTCTGTGGGGTGATACCTGCTTTTTCGGACAATTCCTCCTGTGTCATGCGAAGCTGCTTCCTGCGATGTAACAGCCGGTTCCCAATCTGTTTTAACAGGTCATCCATTCGTTCACCTCCAGGTATAATGGCTTAATTTTATCTGCTATAGTATAAATAATTAAGCGATTATGGTTGAGAAAATTCTTCTATAACATATATAATGTGCTTTGGGAGATAAGAATATACGGATCGTACAGATATCATAAATTGAAAATGAGGAAGGAGAAACTGAAATGTTAAACGATGTATGGGTAAAAATGGCTGAGTTTCTGGGCAACCTGAACGGGGAGAATGTAAACAGGGAAAGCTATATTCATATCCCGGAGTATGATAAGGCGCTGGCTGTGTGGAAGGAAACAGAGCAGGACTGGGAGGATTTTTTGAGAACCCTGTCTGACGAGCAACAGAATCAGGCAGAAGAAATGAAAGAATGTCTGGAGGATTTTGCTTCTGTTCAGGAGAGGAGGGCATACATTCAGGGGTATGTTGACTGCGTGCAGGTGTTGTTCCATATGGGGCTGTTGAAGGAGACGGAAGGATTGAAGTGGCCGGAAAAGTAAGATTTTTATGAGGGTCTTCCCAAAATCGGTCAATAGAGTAATAATGTAGTTAACTGGACGTAAAACAGGAAACCATGAGAATTTTTTGAGTCGGGCATGCAGCAGGGTTCATCTGGAATTCCTGCAGAGAAATGGTTTATGAAAAAGTAACCATGTATCGGCTCTTAGATGAATTGGCAGAGTAAAATGATTGTTTGGACAGTTAAAGAGTACACATATAAAGGAAAGGTAAGTAAATGAATATTGAGATTAAAAAACTAATGCCGGAACATGTGGAGGAGTATATCCATTTTTTTGATACCACGCCTCATGACGACTTAGATCTGGCCAATACCTGTTACTGTGTAAGCTGGTGCAGTGATGATCACCGTGGGATGACGGAGTATCCTTCCAGAGAAGAGCGAAGAGTCATGGCAACAGAATATGTAAAATGCGGGAAGATTCAGGGGTATCTGGCTTATGTGGATGGAAAGCTTGCGGGCTGGTGCAATGCCAATACAAGGTCTGAATGCATGAACTGCGGAGGCTGGTTATTTACCATGCCAAAGGTAAGGGAAATGCAGGCGGACTCCAGTGAAAAAGTGAAGTCCATCTACTGCTTTCTGATTGCCCATGAGATGAAACGAAAAGGAATCGCAAAACATCTGCTGGAATATGTCTGTCAGGATGCGGTGGAGAGTGGATTTGATTATGTGGAAGCCTATCCCTGGAAAGAAACTGTGGATGAGCGAACGTTTTTCATGGGATTTGTGGATATGTATCAGAATTTTGGATTTAAAATCTGCGGGGAAACAGAAGATAAATTTGTGATGAGAAAAGCATTGAAAGGCAAAAGATGATGTCAGAATCTGTTCTAACGATTTTGGCAGATGATGCAAAGTGGGAGCAGGCTTCAGATCAATATAGAGAATTATAGGGCGGCAATATAAATTGCCGCTCCCTATACCTATAATATAATTATTAAATGCCGAATTGTTTTTTGGGGTTTTCAGCCATTATCCATATTTTACTTAGTCATAAAGTGATTTTACAGCATTAAGTCCAAGTTCTATCTGTTCTACCATAAAATGATTGCCACTTAAATAATAAATTTGTTTTGCTTTTTCTATCTCAGTCATGCCTGTCGTTTTTTCACCAGTTGCATAATCGTATAATCCTTCATAGTAAAACAGCGGCACTCTCCATGTAAGCATATTTACATCTTCGGTTAGTTCCCGTAGTCTGTCGAGCGCTTTTTTGGCCAGTTCAAAATGATTGTGTAAAATAAGTTGATATAAATTGTTGACAAGCAAATGTGGCAAATATATTTGATAATCGGGATGTGCTTTATATCGTTCTAATGTGTTCCAGGCAGTCAAAAACATTGAGATTTTTACATTTCCGATTTCAAATATAAAACTCATATCCGAAAAAATCCGAAATTCCGAAAGTGTCCAGGTTTCAATATCAAAAAGGTATTTTTGTATATAGCTTTTGGCTTTTTGGTACTCTGGGAGTGATTGATAGTCATTATTGCTATAAACAGCTTTCAAAGCTATAACTTCCATGTATTCCAATACGGACGCAGATGTTTTTTCTGTTTCCATTTTGCGATATAATTTATTTTCTATATCTGAGGAATAAGTTGGATCATTTTTAAGTCTGTCAAGGCTTATATTCAAAAGAGGCTCATAGTATTGTAAGCTCTGGTATTGGTTATGAATTAGAAGAAGTTCATCAACAGAAATCATAAGCCTTTCCAATATTTTAAGCATCAAATTAAATTTTATATCATATAATCCTTTTTCAAAATCGATGGCAAAAGATTTGCTTAATATTCCAGTATATATCTCTTTGTGACTAAAACCTTTACTTAGTCTAATCTGACGGACAGTTGAACCGTAGTTTTTCATGCTAATGATTCCTTCCTTTCGTTTCATTCAGGTATAAGCTGCAAGGATAATTCTTGTTTTTTCACACCCAGTCACCTTTATTTTGTTCATTATATCATATAGAAACACTTTTTGGTCGGAATACTCGGACCTTTTGTGTGCAAAGAGATAGGGAATGTATAATGACCTTATTCCACAAAAGGAGGTGGCAAAATGAAAAAGCAGCTTATTCCAGGGACAAAGATTGTAAAAGTGATTGCCGGAAAAGACAATAACGGAGAAAAATTAAGAAAGGATTTAGAAAAAATCGGAAAAATTGAACTACTGGGGAAAAGTATAAAAAATATTTTTTCAATTTAATGTAATTTTTTTCCTCCATCAATCTGAATTTATAGATTTGATTAGATCACTTCTTTTCTACATTTATCGAAAAAGATATAGGGGATAGCAGCTATAGAGTAACTTAAATTACCATACAATTCGTTTTTGCGAAAGGCTTCTCAAAATTGGTCAACGGGGTGATAATAGATCATACAAAATAATAGGATATTTTGCATTTTCTATAGAGCAACTTAGGAGGTTTTCATGAGTATCGGTGAAATAATAAATGAAAATCACATACAAGATAAGCATACCATCATGGCATAGCCCTCCTTGTATGAAAAATGCTCTAAATGTGTCCTTCACTAACCATGAGAAAATCTCGTGATTAAGAAGTCATTTAGAGCATATATCACCAAAATCGGTCAATAGAGTAATAATGTAGTTAACTGGACGTAAAACAGGAAACCATGAGAATTTTTTTGAGTCGGGCATGCAGCAGGGTTCATCTGGGATTCTTGCAGAGAAATGGTTTATGAAAAAGTAACCATGTATCGGCTCTGAGATGAATTGGCAGAGTAAAATGATTGTTTGGACAGATAAAGAGTACTCATATAAAAGAAAGGTAAGTAAATGAATATTGAGATTAAAAAACTAATGCCGGAATATGTGGAGGAGTATATCCATTTTTTTGATACCACGCCTCATGACGACTTAGATCCGGCCAATACCTGTTACTGTGTAAGCTGGTGCAGTGATGATCACCGTGGGATGACGGAGTATCCTTCCAGGGAAGAGCGAAGAGTCATGGCAGCAGAATATGTAAAATGCGGGAAGATTCAGGGGTATCTGGCTTATGTGGATGGAAAGCTTGCGGGCCGGTGCAATGCCAATACAAGGTCTGAATGCATGAACTGCGGAGGCTGGTTATTTACTATGCCAAAGGTAAGGGAAATGCAGGCGGATTCCAGTGAAAAAGTGAAGTCCGTCTACTGCTTTCTGATTGCCCCTGAGATGAAACTGAAAGGAATCGCAAAACATCTGCTAGAATATGTCTGTCAGGATGCGGTGGAGAGCGGATTTGATTATACCACTTCCTTTCTCCATTTATCAAAAAACTGCAAGGCCCGGTAACCGCCGCGCCCCACATTTCTTATTGCTCCAACAACTTTTTTCAATCTTTCACACATTATCCTTGAAAATTGATTTCCGTACCTTTTTATGACGGTTGAGAATTCTTTGAGATTTCTGTGATATAATAAAAAAATCTCTGTGGAAGGTGGAATATATGAAAAGGAAACTATTGATTGTGGATGATGAGCAGGGAATTGTGGATATGATGAGAAATTATTTTTCCGAAGCGTATGATGTTTTGACCGCTTATAACGGGAAGGAAGCGATTCAAAAAGCACAGATGCAGCCGGACCTGATTCTGCTGGATATCAATATGCCCGGTATGGACGGCCTTTCCGTCTGCCGAAACATACGAAACCATGTGACTTGTCCGATTCTTTTCCTGACGGCCCGCGTAGCATCCGCAGATCAAATTGTGGGGTTTCAGGCAGGCGGGGATGACTATATTGTAAAGCCCTTTGATCTGGACGAACTGAATGCAAGAGTTGCCGCTCATCTGCGGAGGGAACAGAGGCGGCAGAACGTTTCTGCGGTAAAGTTTTTTGGAGAGCTTGCCATCGACTATACGGCCCGCACCGTGACGGTAAACGGGGAGCCGGTGGCATTTTCCAGGCGGGAGTTTGATATCCTGGAGCTGCTTTCGCTGCATACAGGGCAGGTGTTTGACCGGGAGCGCATTTATGAGAGCGTGTGGGGGATTGACGGGGAAGGCAGCAGCGATGTGGTTATGGAGCATGTCCGGAAAATCCGGGCAAAGCTGGCAGCCCATACATTTACCGCTTATATCGAAACAGTCTGGGGGTGCGGATACCGATGGAACGGCTGAAAAATATGGGGCTGAAGCGGTGCTTTTTTCTGCTGTCCGTCTTCTGCCTGGCGACTGCGCTTTTGCTGACACTGGGAGTGTATCTGTTATGCGGAAGAATTGCAGAGAGTTATCCCCAGGGAGGGATTGCCATTGATTCCGACGGCACGGTTACAGAGCTGCCCGGGCCGGATCGGGAACAGATGCAGATTCTGGAGCTGCTGGACGTCGTCCGGCTGCTTTCGGCGGTACTGTTTCCGGCAGGCGGGCTGGGTATCGCCGGGATTCTGTTTTATCGTCTGAAGCTGAAAACCCCCATTGAAATTCTGAAAATGGGAACCGGGCGCATCCGAAACCATGACCTGGACTTTTCCATGCCGGAGGCATCGGCAGATGAACTGGGACAGATCTGTTCTGCATTTGAGACGATGCGAAAAGAGCTTTTGGAAACAAACCGAAAGCTTTGGCAGCAGGCAGAGGAACACAAAAGGCTCAATGCGGCCTTTGCCCATGACCTGCGCAATCCGGTGACGGTCCTGAAGGGAAGCGTGAAGCTGATGAAAGGGGGAAGGGCGGATGAACACACGCTGGATCGGATGGAACGCTATGTGCTACGGGTGGAACAGTATGTGGAGGCCATGAGCGGCATCCAGAGGCTGGAACAGATACAGGTGCGGCCTTGTGACACAGACGTCTCTGCCCTTCTGGAAGAACTGGAAGAGACTGCGCATCTGCTTGCGCCCCGACTTGATCTCATATTGCCCGTACCGGATCTGGGGATCGTCAGGATAGACCATGGAATCTTTTTGACCGTGGCAGAAAACCTGATCGGAAATGCGGCGCGTTTTGCCTGTCGGAAACTGGAGATTCGTCTTACACTGACCAAACATGTGCTGTGTCTTATGGTTGCAGATGACGGACCCGGCTTTCCGCCTGAACTGGTGAAGAACGGACCGAAACCCTTTGGGAAAATAGAGGAAAATGCAGAGCATTTTGGGATGGGGCTGTACAGCAGCAGCCTTTTGTGTTTGAAACACGGCGGAAAACTCTGTCTGGAGAACAGACCGGAGGGCGGCGGGGCGGCTGCGGCATTTTTTAATACCATCAAATCTTGAGCATTTCTTGAGATTTATCCATTACACTCTTTTTACAGCATAAAGCATGCACACAGGCAGTCCCTGTTTATGCAGATGCAAAATGATGATAAGGAGGGTGTATTTTTATGAAAATTGAAGCAAATGGGCTTTCAAAAATTTATGGGGAGGGGGAAAGCCGGGTAACGGCGCTGGACCGGGCTTCGTTTCAGATCATGCCGGGTGATTTTATTTCGATCACAGGCCCGTCAGGAAGTGGGAAAAGTACCCTGCTCCATCTGTTATCCGGACTGGATCAGCCGACGTCTGGCCGGCTGACTTATGACGGTCAGGATATTTACAGCCTTTCTGACCGGGAACGGTCTGCGCTGCGCCGCAGGAGCATCGGTTTTGTCTTTCAGCAGTTTCACCTGCTTCCGGTTCTGACTGCGCGGGAAAATATCCTGATGCCTTTGCTTCTTGACAAAAAGCAGCCGGATGAGGCGTATCTGGAACAGCTCACGCAGCTGCTTGGGATCGGCAGCAGGCTGACCCATCTGCCCCATGAGCTTTCCGGCGGGCAGCAGCAGAGGGTGGCCATTGCCCGTGCGCTGATTGCACAGCCGGACGTGATCTTCGCGGACGAGCCTACGGGAAATCTGGACAGCAGAAGCGGAGGGGAAGTGATGGAAATGCTCAGGGCAGTACATGAAAAAATGGGAAAAACGCTGGTTATCATCACTCATGACAATCGCGTGGCCAAAATGGCCGACCGGCGGTTTTCCATTGTGGACGGCATGCTGACGGAGGTGGGCGGAAGATGAAAAGCTATCTTACTCTGGCGCTTAAGGAAGTGATTTCACAGAAACTGACTTCTTTTCTGATCCTCATTGCGGTGATTTTGTCCACCATGATGACCACTGCGGCAGGACAGTCCGTCGGCGTCCTCTCTGCCATGCGTCAGCAGCAGGCAGTCGCCATCGGCGGGGACCGCTACGCAACCTTTGTGCAGCTTACGGAAGAAAAGGCACGGATACTGGAGAATGATTCCCGTCTGTCCTACACTGGCCGTTCTGTCCCGCTGGGGGATCATGAGTTGAATGACCATCTTTCCCTGGATCTGGCGGAATACTGGAACGGCGGGATTGCCGCCTGGCCCACATACTCCCGTCTGGTGGAGGGGAGGCTGCCCGAAGCTCCTATGGAACTGGCCCTGCCGGAAGACGCCCTGCAGTTTCTGGGATTTAACGGGAAGATTGGGGATACCATCAGCCTTTCCCTTTCCAAAGCTCTTCGCCATGGAATTGTGGTGGATGCTTTTGATTATACGGCCGCGTTTACTCTGGTGGGAATCACGGAGAGTAACTTCCTTGGCTATACCGGAGGCCATATCCTGAGCCTTGCCGGACAGGGGACGGCAGAGGCGGTTCTTCCCCCGGAGTATCTCTATTATAGTATGGATATCCGTACCAAAAATCCTAAGAACTTTCAGGCTGTGATGGATGACCTCTGCGAAAAGCTGGAGATTCATGAGCTGGACACTCTTTACAATATCCCCCTTTTGAATGCGCTCGGCATTTCTTACCGTTCGGAGGCGGCTGATTCGGAATTGGCTATGGATGATGCGGGTTTTTCCTGGCTGGTGTTCGCGGGGGTAGTGGTCGTTGCCCTGATTCTGCTGGCGGCCGGGCTGGTGGTCTATAATATTCTGAAAATCGCCGTTTCTGGAAGGATCGGGCAGTATGGTACGCTCAGGGCCATCGGTGCAGAGAAAGGGCAGCTGTATCGTGTGGTTGCTGCTGAGATCTTGCTGTTGTGTATGGCAGGGATTCCCGCTGGCCTGCTGCTTGGCTGTCTGTCCGCAAAGGGGATTCTGACCGCGGCATTAAATCAGCTTTCGCCGGAGATGTTTCTGGCAGGAAGCAGAGAACAGCTCCAGGCTTTGATAGACGCCAACAGTACGGGGAAATGGGGATATCTGCTGGTCAGTGCCTTTGTGACTCTGGCATTTACATTTCTGGCTGCAGCTCCGGCGGCCCGGTTTGCGGCCAGAGTGTCACCGGTCACGGCTATGACAGGAACAAAGGGACAGGTGAAACGTAAGAAACGGAAGATCAAACAGATCCGGAACTTTGAACGGTATTATGCCAGACTGAATCTGAGCCGCAGTAAAGGTCGGACAGCGGTAACCGTCCTGTCCCTGGTCATGAGCATTACCGTCTTTATCACGCTGCAGAGTTTTCTGTCGTTGCTTGGCGTATCCGGCTCGTTATCCGAACACCTGGGGGATTATTCCATCGTCAATCAGTACGAGGGTATCTCACCGGAGGAGAAAAAAGCGCTGGAGCTGGGAGAAAATGTGGATTACGTGGCGGCTCAGCAGTTTTCCCTCTATGAGCTGGATGAGCAGAACCGGCCCATGGGGATTGACACCGATATTGTGCTGGGGGTTGGCGAAACCTTTCAGATATTCGGATTCAATGACTGCTGGATGGATCATGAATTCGCTTCCAGGCTGACAAAAGAGCAGCTTGACATGCTGAAAGCAGGGGAGGGGTGCGTGATCCGCAATCCCATCCCCATGGAGATTGATGGGGTTTCCTTCGGAACGACCCATGTGGAAGAAGGGAGCACGGTCACTGTGTCTGGGAAAAAGCTCCCGGTACTATTATCCATGAGCGGCTATGACGGTTATTTCAGCGTGGGAAACAATGGATTTATAAACGGCGTTCAGGTTTTGGTCAGCGACCGGATCTATTCCGGTCTTACAGGAACAGATACCTATGCAGAACTATGTCCGGGACTGAGGAACGGCGCTGACCGAACCGCTTTCAATCAGGTGCTGGAGGAGCTTGGCCAGCGGATACCAGGGACAGTTACGGTATCCTATGAACAGACGGACCGCCAGTATGAGGAAAGCGAAGCCCAGATCCGGTTGCTGGCCTGGGGATTGATTCTGTTCATCGGTTTGATCGGGGTGTTGAATATCATCAATACAGTGTACACCAATATCCATACCCGAATTATGGAGATCGGGATACAGCGTGCTGTGGGTATGAGTGTGGGAAGTCTGTTCCGGGTGTTTTTGTGGGAAGGATTTTATTATGGCAGGAATGCGGCGGTAATCGGAAGTATCGCCGGATATCTGGGTACTGTATTTGTGGAGGCCGGGGCAACGGATACCATCCGGCTGACAGCAGTTCCTGTAATTCCTATAGCCTGTGCATCGCTCCTTTCCATCGGGGCATGTATTCTGGCAACCTGTATTCCTTTGCGGAAAATCAGCAGAATGAGTATTGTAGAATCAATTGAGGCTGTGGAATAAATAACAGGGGGCGAGTAATGCCTCCTGTTATAGAGTGACTTAAATTACCATACGATTCGTTTTTGCGAAAGGCTTCTCAAAATTGGTCAATGGGGTGATAATAGATCATATAAAATAACAGGATATTTTGTATTTTCTATAGAGCAACTTAGGAGGTTCTCATGAGTATCGGTGAAATAATAAATGAAAATCACATACAAGATAAGCATACTTTCTATGAAAAATATTATGAATCCTGTGAGAAAAAATCAGATAAATTGACGCAGACCTCCAACCAGGTGTCGCTTTATCGCATCATCACCGCTGCCGCTTCCGGGTTGATGATTTTTCTTTGGTATCGGCAGAAAATCCCTGTTTTCCTTGTATCTGCCTTTGGTTTTGGATTTGCATTTCTTATGCTCATTCGCTACCACAGCATACTGGAAGATGAGCAGACATACCTGAAAGATTTCCAGTCTGTTCTTAAAGATTACCTGGCACGTTTTGGTGACGGCTGGAAAGGATTTCCCATGGATGGGGCAAGGTATTTAAACGATGACATTTTAGAGGCCAGGGATCTAGATTTGTTTGGAAAAAGTTCCCTCTATCAGTATATCTGTACGGCGAGCACAATCTGGGGCCAGGACCAGCTTGCCTTCTGGCTGAAACTGTCGGGTAAAGGTTTTGCAGAGGGTTCGGCCTCACAGATTGTCCATGAGATAAAAAGCAGGCAGCAGGCAGCTGCGGAGTTGGCTCAAAAGCCTGAATTCTGCATGGAATTTGAAACTTCTGCAAGGGGGTTAAGGGACATGGAATATGACAAGTCTAGGGAAATCATCAATAAGTTCTTTCATGCCCTGGAAACAGAGAACGCTTTTCCTTTGGTTTGCCGGATACTCATCCGATTGTTTCCGCTTCTCACATTAACCCTTTTATTTTCTGCCCTGTTGGGAATTCACAGACACATGACAATGCCTCTTTTCTTTCTTCTTGCATTTGCCCAGCTTGTGTCTGCCGGTCTTGGATTTTATCGGAACAATAAGGAACTGTTAAGAAATAACTTTTCAATAGTGCGCAGGATTTTTCTTCGAGAGTGCTGCTCAAAAATCAGGCGCATAGTGGGCTATGTAACTGATTTTTGAGCAGCACTATCGGAGAAAAAGACAAGCAATATGAAAAGTTATTTCTTGACAGTTCCTAAGGTGTTATCCCCGATCTATCAGATGAACAGGACAATTACCCCTTACCGGAAATTGTTTCAGCTTTTGGAGCAGGAATCCTTTGACAGTCCCTATCTGAAAGATTTGCAGAAGACCTTATTGAAAAATGGCTCTGCTTCTGCTGCCTTAAAAGAACTGGAGAAAATTACAGATTCCGTATGCGCACGTCACAACATTTATGCATTCTTACTTTATAACAGCCTGTTTCTGCATGATTATTATTGTGTGGAATGGTATGAGAAATGGAAAGACAGCTATAAATACAGCCTGAAAGCCTGGCTTAAAGCAGTGGGAAATGTGGAAGCCTTAATAAGTCTTAGCGTAATCTGCCACACTCGAAAGTTCCACTGCCTGCCAGTGCTTACGGATTCTACACGTCCCTTATTAGCCGCTTCTGATATCAGACATCCGTTGTTAAAAGAGCCGTCAGCAGTAGGGAATGATATTGACCTTACCCATAGCACCTGCATCATAACAGGCTCTAACATGTCAGGAAAAACAACTTTTATACGCAGCATAGGCATCAATTTGGCTCTCGCCTACGCCGGCGGATTCTGCACCGCTGCGAGCCTGCGTATCTCTCTTATGGAACTATGCACTTCCATACGCACAGAGGATAATGTGAACGAGGGCATTTCCACATTTTATGCGGAGCTGCTGCGTATCAGGAGAATGATTGAGGTAAGTAAAAAGCAGATCCCAATGATTTCCCTGATTGATGAAATCTATAAGGGGACAAATGCAAAAGACCGGATATTTGCGGCAAAAGAGACCATACGAAACTTGTCGAAGCCTTATGCCGTTACGTTGATCACAACCCATGATTTTGAGCTTTGTGATTTGGAAAAAGACTTGGACATCCATGGAAAAAATTATCATTTTACAGAGCATTATAAGGAAAATAAAATCCTTTTTGACTACAAATTAAAAGAGGGACGCTGTACTACCACAAATGCGCGGTATCTGCTGCGTATGGCGGGAATTCTTAAATAGAAGGGATTTTGAGTGTATTCCATGGCATTTTTTGATATAAACGATTACAAATGTAATATAAATATAACGGAAGAATATTTATATCCGTATTTGCAACTTTTCTGAAAAAGGTGGTCTGACAGAAATGAAAAAAATGAGAAAACAAAGGCTGTTGATTGCTGTAAGTGCCTTTCTTTTTATAGCGGCCGGATGTGGCCAAAAAGCGGAGGAAAGTCAGGAGATACCGCAAGAAGCCGCCGCCAGTGAGGAATATTCGTACAAAGAACAAAGGGAAGAGAGTCATGATTTCGAGGCGGAATCCATTGCTGGACTTTATCGTGATATTTATGACCAGGCAGCAGAGACGGGAACGGTTGGAACTGAGGAAGTGATGAGAAATATCGTTGAAAGGATAGGAGAACAGGGTTATGTTGCGATAGATGAAGGAAATCAGATTGACATGGCGGGCTCGGAACAGGTCTTAAGTTTTTGCGGGTCCGTAGACAAAAAACAGGAGGCAGAGCTGACCATAATCGTAGTTACCAATTCCGGAGGATTGATAAAATATGACCTTTGTACAGCAGATGGCGCCGTGGATGTTGTCAGAGGATATTATCTGTATAGTAACGGGATTATGGAAAACATGGGCACAGTAAGTTATCCTGCAGAATCGTGGGAGTATACAAAGGAAGGTTATCTGCTGTTCGAGGGAAGTTATTATTCCGAAAGCTATTATGTACTTTCTCTCAGTGAGGAACCGGAACATACGGCGCTGAGGGTTCAGCCATTAGACGAAATATGCAGGGAATTAAATAGAATGTATTTGCTGCCAGTGGGGTATGGGGGAAATAATCTTTTTCTTACGGACTGGAGCGAGGAGGATTTTGGAAATCTGGATTTTTATGATTTGTTCGACAGGTTCTATGGTGATGTCTATGAACAGCCGGTTCCTTTTCTATCTGATGACGATTTAGATGAGGGGGCCATTTACAGGATGCCGGCAGAGGTATTTGAACATGTTATGGAAAGCCATTTCCAAATAGACCGTGAGGAGCTGCGGAAAAAAGCAGCCTATTTACCGGAAGATCAAACGTATGAATACAGGCCGAGAGGGTTTTATGAGGTTGAGTATCCAGAGATTCCATATCCAGAAGTGGTCGGTTATATGGAAAACAGTGACGGAACCTTAACCCTGACCGTGAATGCCGTATACCCGGAGGAAAACACCTCCAGGGCATATACCCATGAAACCGTGGTTCGTCCCCTTGGCAACGGCGGTTTTCAATATGTATCAAATCGGATCATTTTTCCAGAGGGCGGTTATGAACCATGGTGGCATTCCGACCGGCTGACCGAAGACCAATGGAAAGAAGTATATGGAAGGAAGGATTAGTTGAAAGAACTGAAATGGTTATATAGAAAATGGGGATTCCCATTTATCTTGTTATTTTTAGCGGTGTCAGCGGGATGTCTCGTCGCTGGCATTCGGAAAGAAGCAAATAGAAAGCAGTCAGAAAAAGCCTGGGAACCCGTTGCGGAGATTTCCGATAGCGGCGCGGTCACGAACGATACCGGGGCAGCCGACAGGGGAGAAGAACCGCAGGAACCATTATCAACACAGTATTTTTTAGAAGAACCGGACAGTCTGCTCAGTGAAGATGAAGAAAAAGAACTGGAAAACAGCGCTTTAGCGGCAGCCGTGCAGGTGCAGGAAGTATACAGGGATGCGGCCATAGAGGAAGTTCCGCCCTACACTTATACGGTCAGGGATTTTTCCAGAGAGCAGAGAAACCGGGTGGTTTCCATGCTTGGAACGGCTGGATATATAAGCGTTACCGATGGGGCAAATATGGAGAATCATGAAAGCGTCTGGGACTTTTACTCTGCCTATTTGAAGGAACAGGATACGATGGTCACAATCTTTGATGTGAATCTGGATGGGCTGATAGGAGCTTATACGTTCATACACAGGGGAGGAAAACTGCAGACCTTTTATGTCCAGATTGGTTGGAGGGAAGGAGGCATACCGGAGGTCATATCTACCGCTGTCAGTGACATCGCGAAGATCAGGCTGACGGAAAAGGGATATTTCATCTATTCCTATAAAATACAGCTTTATCATTCCAGCCTGCGTCAGTTCTGGCGGATAGAACCGCTTTCTAATTGGTGCAGGGAACTGACGGAAAAATATCTGTCCGGGCTTAGCTATGTGAATTACAATGTCCTTGTAACGGACTGGGACAGCAGTAATGTGGAAGATATTTTGATGCCTTGCATGTTTGAGGACCTGTACCGCATGGATACGGGAGAGATTCTGCGGCCGGAAAACGGGGAGATACCTGCAGAGGTATATGAACGGATCATGACAACTTATTTCCCGGTCACGAAAGAGCAGATAAGGGAAATATGCGGTTATCATGCAGCCACGGACAGCTATCCGTATGAAATGATCTTTTCGAGTCCGTATCCGCCCTTTGGGGAGGTAGTGGATGCCAGGGAAAATCAGGACGGAACGCTGACCCTCTTTGTAGATGGGGTATGGCCGGATTATGATTCCGACTGTGCGTTTACCAATACGATAACGGTCCTTCCCTTTGATGATGGGACATTCCGTTATCTGTCCAATTCCATTGAAAAAAGGGAACGGGATATTCCTATTGTATACCGAATTAGATAAAGAGAGGATTTCCATGGAGAACAGAAAAATATATATTTTGATTGTAATCATAATGTTGGCAGGACTCCTGTGTGCCTGTGGGAGGAAAGAACCGGCAGATTCTCTCCTGTCCGATGCCGGGGAGGGCAGAGGGGAACTTCTTTTGGCAGAGGACAAGGAAGATAATAACATAAGAGAACATTGGGAAAAAGGGTATGATCTTCCAATTGAGGAAGATGAAAGGAAAGAAGCCGAAGCGGATTGCAGGGCCGCGTTGGAGCTGACTGCGGAAATATACCGAGAGGCGGACAAAGGTGAAGCTTCAAACGTAGTGTTATCAGAGGAAGTGATGGCTCAGATGAAAGAGAAGATAAAGACCCTGGGTAAACCCGTCACAGAAAGCGGGCTGTATTCGGATATGGAGAACTGGGAGGAAATGGAGCGTTTTTTGCTGGATGCCGGAAGGGGAAAGGCTGGAACCGTACTGCTGTACATGGTTCATGGAGATGGGGGGATCGGAAGGCTTCAATATAAGTATGATGGAAAAAATCTGTATGTATTGGCAGCAAATATGACGTGGGGAAGTGCTGGCACGCCGATGTTCACATACATTTCCAATACAAGGATAAAGGAGTGGCGGTATACAGAAAAAGGGTATTTTGGCTATGAATTATGTGTACCGGAACCTCCGGAAGTATCGGAGATTATTGATGGAAGCTGCCTGGTCAGAGTAAGGCCCCTGTCAGAGGAATGCCGTGAAATGTCCGAAAAATGTGTGATTCCTTTGGGATACCAGGGAAATAACCTGTTATGTTCTAACTGGGATGTGGAGAACCTGGAAGAACTGGATTATAATGGGGCTTATGAATATTTTTATGGGATGAAGTATGACAGGCGGTTTGAACCGGAACAATATCCAGACGGGATACCGGCAGAAGAATTTGAAGATACCATTATGGACTATCTTCCGGTTTTCCGGGAAGACCTGCGGGAGTGGGCAATGTTCGATGAAGAGCATCAAAGCTATCCATGGGAGAGGCTGGGGTGTGGAAATTACGCCCCCAATTTCTTTGGTACTTCTGTCCCCGAAGTGACACATATCAAAGAAAATGGAGATGGGACATTCACTCTGACCGTGGATGCGGTATGTCAGATGATCCTGTGCGATGATGCGGTCATAACCCATGAACTTACGATCAGGTTCTCAAAAAACGGAGATATCCAGTATCTGGGGAACCGGATACTGGATGACGGGATTTTTAATATTCCAGAGTATCAGTATCGGATTGGAAAATAAAGATTATCACAGACCATTGGAGAAGGCCAGCGGTTATCCTTGTTCCCTCATACAAAAAGACACCAGCACACGCCGAATTTATCAATGAGCTTAAACTGGCATGGACTATAATCACAGGGGCCGACAGGGGTATCGTTTGATGCGCCTTCTTTCAGTACTTCATAAGCTTTTTGGATCTGGTTTTCATGGCCTTCTCCAAGGTGGAAACAGAACATCATCGTATTTCCTATAGTAACATCCTCAGAAATTTCCGAAATAGCCAGTATTATTGTTTTTCCCAAAATGTCCATTTTACAGCAGAAAGATATCCAATTTTCTTGTAAAATGCGTCCGATCCGCCTGTCATATGGGTTGCGCCTAATGCCTTTGTTCTCCGATACATTTCTGTCAAAGCGGCAGAGGCGAGACCCTTATGCCGATATTCGGGTATGGTACAGAGTGGTTCCATATAGGCCAGATGGTTTTCAGGAGTCCACCACATTCCTGCATAACAGGCATATTCCCCTGCCTCATCTGCAATAGCCACGTCCAGCTGCGGCGTGGCGTGGGGTGCGGTACTCAGCTGATAATTATTTTGGTCATACTGATGGTTCCATGGGCCTTCGCTCTGTTCATGGTCAAACCCTTTAAAACAGCATTTGCTCACTTTTTCCATATCCATATCCTGGCGGTTTACAAAGTGAAAGCCTTTTGGCAGCGGGTAATCCAATTCGTTTGCGAAATCGTACTGCATATCCCAGTGTTCCGATTTCTGGCGGTATCCTAACTGACGCGCAGCGCACATCAATGCATCCTGCCCGCCAAATAGAATGGGCTGTATGTTGCTGCCGTTCACAGGCATATGTTTATCAGCATATGTCATTATCTCAAACGCCAGATCCTCATATCCGGGTTTCAGGCAGAAATAAATATCAGTCACCGGATTTTCATAAAAGCAGAATGCCACAATCTCTCTGTCATACTCCCAAATGCGGTTTTTATAAGAATAGGAGATATCCATCCAGTAAGAAAAAGATGCGTATGCGTATTCAAAAAAGGGAGCCGGGACGCCGTTTTTCCAATCTTTCTCATAAATTTCAAGCAGGAACTGATATATTTTTCCGCAATCTGATAAAATACGAAATGGTCTTTGTGTAACATTCTTCCAATGATTCTGCACTTCCAAAACCTATATCCTCCCTTGTTTACTGAAAAATACTTTTAAGTTTCTTTTAAGACTGGGCAGGGAGCCTGCGGTCTCAAAATGGAAGATCATTTTCGGCGCTTATTCCAGTCCGGCCAGATTCTCATCCATTTTGTCTAACACTCTTTTTTTCTGGATTTCTGTTAAAAATCCGTCTGCCACCGCGTCTTCCAGAATCTCTGTTACATCTTTTATATCATTCTGGTAAGTTTCAGCAGTCAGAGGTATATTCCGGTTTACAAGCTCCGGCCGCATGACAATGGTTGGGTTGAAAGCGACCATGAGTGTTTCTGTTTCCATAAGAAACGCCCCTTTATAAATGACAAATTCCCCTTTTCCGTTGTCAGCTTTCAGACGATACAGGTCCCGTTCCATGGCTAAGGCATCCGGATCTTCCTCCCCTCTGTCCTCTTTTACAGTATCTACAATCCTTTGATATTCTTCCACCGAGTACAGTTCAAAAATCCCTCCAAGGGTCGGGTCATTCTTCAGGGATTTTATAGAAAAAGCGCCAGAAGGCACGGCAATGTAGACTGCAACGCAGCTTATGGTGGCAGCGATAGTCAGCATGATTCCCGTAAAGGATTTTTTTTCTTTCATGTGAATGAGATGATTGATACGCTCTTTCATAAGGCTTTGTCCCAGACTGGAAGCCAGAAGATCGATCCCAGCTCTCTTTGCCTCCAGTCCAACCAGTAAACTGGCATAAGTTTTTCGTTTATCCTTTCCCACGGCCCGAATCACCGCTTCATCACAGGCCAGTTCCATGTCCCGGCTGGCAAAGGCAATCATAAGCCATACCAAAGGGTTAAACCAGTGGCAGACCCAGGCTGCGGCCAGGCACAGCTTTTTCAGCGCGTCCAGGTGCCGGATATGAGCCGCTTCATGTTCCAGGATCAGTTTTATACTCTCTTTGTCCTTCCAGTCCGTCTGTTTTGGAAGCAGGATTACCGGAAAAAGAATACGGTAGGTTAAGGGGGAATCAATCTCGTCCGAAATCCCAACGGTAATTCTGCGTAAGAAACATTTCCGTTTCAGCCAGATGAGAATCCAAGAAGATTCCTTTAAAAGAATTGCCGCGCGGTATTTCTTCAGGTTGACAATATGGAGACAGCCTAAATACAGGCTGAAAGCCAGAGCGCCGCAAGACCAAAGGATTTTTAAGATCATCCATGGAAAATCCGGTTTTGTCCCCGCTGTCTGCAAGGCTGTTGCCGGAATGGACAAGACTGTGGTGATATCCGGCATTTTTTCGAACCATTCATTGGTCACTGGTACAGAGAAGCCAGTTGGTATGGGAATCATCAGCTTACACCAGGCAAGCATCCAGAGAAAGAAAAAAACGGTTCTGGGCATTTTGGAAGAAAAAAACTTCCGAAAAGCGATGACAGCCAGAATCAGAAAGGAAGCCGAAAGGCTCATCCGCAACAGGTTCATAGGCTTACTCCATTTCATTGATCATTTGCTTTAACTCTTCCAGTTCCTCTTTTGACAGGGATTTCTGGGACAGCAGGGCTGAAAACAGCATGGGGACAGAGCCCTGAAAGACACGGTTTACGAATTCTCTGGTATCATCCTGAATCGCCTGTTCTTTGGAAAGCAGGGCTCTGCAGATAAAGTTTGGTTCCAAGCGTTCAATAAAGCCTTTTTGAATACATTTTTTAATGACTGTGTAGGTGGTATTCTTACTCCAGCCGGTGGAATCATGTAAGATCAGGGAAATCTGCTTAGCCGTAATATCTCCCTCCTTCCAGATTACTTCCATCACTTTCCGTTCTGAATCAAACAGTGTTCTTTCCATACCTGTGTTCACCTCGTATACTCGTTTTATGTCTGCTGCTTATGGTATATTTCTTATACACTATCACAGTAGTCTGTCAGTGTCAATGAGAGGATGCTTGATTTTGCCTGGTGTGGTCCTATCGTAATGCGGCTATAATCTGCCTTTAGAATTACCTTGAAAATCCGCCGCCGAATAGGCGGCATGAATTCAGGTATGCCAAATGTGCCCGCCGGACTTTCATGGGTGGTGGTGCGTCCGCCGCCGGGCGCATGCAGGTTTCTTAAGAGATTCGTCAGAAAATATCCGTTGACACATATAGACTACTGTGATAGTCTATTACCCAGATAGACTATTTCAATAGTCTGTTTCTTCTTAAAAGGGTGCGCACCTGTGAAGATAAAAATAATAAAAAGAAAGGATTCATATTATGTTAAATCATACAAAGAGAAATTTTGCGGCTACAGGAATCATGTGTCTTGTGCTTATGGCAGCCGGTACAACTGCTTACGGGGCAGCGCCCGCGCCACAGCCATCCACTGTCCAGGCCCAGGCTGTCCAGAATCCGGTGGAAGACCCTACTTTGGGAGGCCTTTTTGAGCTTTATACTGCGGAAGAATACGAAGAATCCGTCAATCAGATTAAAAAGTACATGGGCGCTGACCATGAGGATGTCAAGGCTATGGAAGCAGACCTGGCAAAGCTGAAGGCAGACAACGGAAAAGGGGAATTTGTCATCTATAAAGGTGCGTTTATGGTATCCACGGAAACCACTGTAGTCGCTTTCAATCCTACTATCGTTATGAGACCGGATCTGGCAAAGAGCGCTGAGGAATTGACAGCAGAAAACTATAAAAAGGATATGGAAGAAGTAACAAAGCTTTTGGACCAGGCTGTAAAAGACAAGACAGTAACTTCAGAGCAAAAGGAAGCTATCTTAAAGAAGATGAATGAGAACCTGGCAAACTTAAACTGACACACGGCTTTTTATAATAAATTTTCCTTTTTATCGTTCGTGCTGTGGGTATCTGTTTTCAATAACTCTCTGCCCCAATAGGCGGATGGGCGGTTATCTATCATAATTAACCGCCCAATAGACAGGGCTTTTACCGTTTATAATCAATCTGTACTAATTTACTCCGTCAGGCAGCATGTACTCCAAAACATTGCTGCCTGCAGTACCTAAAATCATTACATCAGCCATGGGATAAGTATGATACGGAGGTTTTATCATAATAGCGAGCTGGAAGCTGGAAAGCTCAACTTTTCTTACAATCTTCTAATTGGGAAAAACAGATATCCCTTTCCAGTTCGCGGACAAGTAAAATCGTGGACAGCCCCTGCCAATGAAATATCATGTTCTTTTAGATATTTGATAACTTCTGAGAAGGTATCCTCATTTTCACGTTCTACATAGATATACTCATAGCCGGGAATCACCCACTTTGTCCAACCGTCAGGGGCTTCTGAATCATCCTTACATTCCACACCTGCAAGGTAAAGTCCTTGATTGAATCCTTCCCAGGGCTGAAAGGAACGGGAGAAGTCAGACATCGCACCCCATATTCCACGAATGTTTCCATTCTCATCTTTCTTTGCCAAATGCGCGACTTCCCCAAAGTGGGAATTCGCATCGTCCCATAGCTTTTGGATAAAGTCTGCTCCGTCCGTTGTTGCCCCTTCTTTTCCTATTACAATGAAGGACTCTTTTTTGCATCTATCGATTTTCATTGATTTGTTGGTCATCTCCTTTTCACATATCTGTCATAGCGGCATTGATCAATGACAGCGCATCCCAGTAACGTAATTGCCTTTGCCGGACATAAACTGATACATCGGTAGCACATAGTGCAGTGCTTTCCGGCTGCTGCTTTGCTGTTTTCCAGGGTAAGGTTTTCCATCGGACAGACCCGGGTACACAGTCCACAGCCTGTACAGGCATTACTGATCTTGAGTTTGTCTGAGTAGTTCTTTGTTTTGCGGCAGTACCATAAGCGTTGGCCGAGCAATCCTGCAATCCTGTCATAAAAAAACAAACCATCCTTGGGATAAATGCCGTTTCGGATTCCTTCAGTACATTTTTCAATCTTTCTGTCTGCCGCCCGGATGATTTTCAAGTTCTGTTCAGGAGACCTTTTCAGCAGCTTAACATCGCAGATGGAATCGGGCATACGGATATGTAATCCGCCAACGATTTCTGCACCATATTTTTTCAACAGCCGTGCCGCACAGCCCGCGCCGTCTCCGCTGAACAGTCCCATAGTGGCAACACAGAGTACCTTTTTATGTTTCCAGAGATTCTGGTGGCTTTTGATGAAATCCCTTACCATGACAGGGATATTTGAAAACTGAACGGGATATGCGAAAACAATAAAGTCATGGGGTGACAGCAAATGTCCTGCATCTTTCTGCTCCATCGGAACTGCCTGCACAGTTTTATCCAGTAAAAAAAGCAGCTTTTTGATACAATGCTCTGTGTTTCCCGTTCCGCTTAAATAGATACCTATCATATTTTTTCCCTTTCAAAATTGGAGTAATGACCGCATCCCCTGTACCATGGTTTCTGATTTTATCCTCTTCTGTCAATTTTACTGCCATTGACCGATTTTGGGAAGGACTGAAAACAAACGTCTTCTCAAAATCGGTCAATGGAGCAATAATAAATTAAGTTCATTCTTTTTTAAGATGTTTTAGAGGCTTTTTAGAGACTACTCTGATAGAATGGACAAAAAAATCCGCAGAAATACTGGATAAACTGTGGATTGAATTTTATATGAGAGGAGAGCAACATGAAAAAGAAAGCAGGAAAAATGATCTTATTGACAGGGGTGCTGTGCATCCTGAGCCTTGCGGTATGTGCCTGTGGAAAGACAGAGGAAGCATCAGATACCCCTGAACCACAGGTGGTTCAGGGCGAGCCGATCCCGGAGGATGATACAGAGGACGATGTTTCCGCTCCGGAACCGGAAGCGGATGCAGAAGGAACCGACACCGGGAATGAACCGGAGCCACCGGAAGCCTCACCAGAACCGCAATCCGGTGAAAGCAGCAGCCAGGGAACAGACAGCACACAGAAAGAACAGCCGGAAGAACAGCCTGAACAACAGCCGGAAGCACAAAGTAAAAGTACGTCTGGCACATCTGCAGAATGGGTGGACAGTACTCCCAATCTGGAAGGGGATATCAAAGAGCTGAAGGATGGGCAGCTTACCGTGGTAGAGGCCATTACAGAAAAATCGGATAATGGAGGTGATATCGTAGTGTCTCCTGGCAGCGGGGATGATTCTGAGTTTAATAAGATTTCAGTTACATACGATGAAAATACCCTGTTTGCTATACAAACGATCTACGATGGAGGGGCCAGATATGAAATGTCAGCAGCAACAGCGACAGACCTGGCATCCGGCCAGTTCATTCAGGTATGGGGAAGTTCTTCCGGCAGCGGACTGAAAGCAACCCAGATTTGTATTGTAAAAGTGGCCTGAACCATTGCCTGCCCTCTTTTGATAAGGAGAAAACCCTTGTCAGGAGAGGGCAGTTTTTCTTAAACAAAACCTTTATTTCCTGCATTTCATTCATAAAAAACTGGCATGTCTTAAAAAATTTTGCAAAAAGGTCACCTTTCGTCTTCCGATTGCGTGTCATAAGTATAACAGCATCCAGCCGAAAGATACCCGGAAAGATTTTCGGGCACGGATGTAGTTCGCAGGGACATCTTCTTGCCCGTCTTATGCCGGACAAGAAGCATCGGGCGTCCGCCCGATGTGGAAAACCGGACAACAACAGACTTACAAGCAAGCTTGACGTCTGCTGTTATCCAGTTTTCCCCGCCCTGCGAACGGTACGAGAATTCTTCCAGGTTCGGGTATTTTGAGCGATGGATGTGGAACAGGAAGGAGATGGAAAGATATGGACCTGGAAGCGGCAGTAAGGAAACACAGCGAGATGCTGTACCGGATCTGCATTGTGATACTCGGCAGTGAGCAGGATACCCAGGATGCCATCCAGGAGACCTTCTGCAAATATCTGGAGAAAAAACCGAAATTTGTGGACGGCGAGCATGAAAAGGCATGGCTGATCAAGGTGGCGACCAACCACTGCAGGGACATACAGCGGTTCAGATTCCGGCACCCGAAGGTGCCCATTGAGGAGCTTGCAGGCACACTGGTATCCCAGCAGGAAGACAGGGAGGCGGTGCGGGAGCTCTTCCAGATGCCCCCGAAGCAGAGGGCCGTGATGGTACTCCACTATGTAGAAGGATACCAGGTAAAGGAGATTGCCGGTATTCTGGGGATCACGGAGCATGCGGTCAAAAAGAGGCTACAGCGTGGAAGGGAGCAGTTTCGGACTACCTGGAAGGAGGAATATTGCAGATGAGTGAGATGAATGGCGCACAGCTGAGACATGCTATGAAACAGGTACACATGAAAGAAAATATGCAGGAGGAAATTATCATGAATGTAAGAACACAGATGGCAGACGGAACCTACAGACGGAACAGCTTTAAGAGGAATATGGTATCGGCAGCAGCCTGCCTGATGGCAATTGGGATGGTGTCCATTCCGGCCTATGCAGGATATCAGGGATTCAAAAGCGCAATTACCAGCGACAAAGTGCTGGCAAGGATGCAGGAGATCCCAAATGAGGAGCAGCAGGATATTTATAACATGGTTCAGTACGAGCAGCGCAGTCTTCATGCTGACCAGTTCAGCAGGGAGTATACAGAAAAGGAAATGAGCCGTAGGAAAGTGCTGCAGCAGGAGTATGAGAATGGCAGATTCCCGGAGAATACGCTGACCATGGTGGAAAATGCAGGACAGATCCAGGATTATGGGGAACTGGTTTATGCCAAAGATACCAGCTACTTCTACCTTCCGGAGAGGGAACTGACGGACGAGGAGATTCTGCAGATCCTGGACTTCAATTCCACAAGAGAATATGTCCTTGAGCAGAATCCGGAAGTACAGAGGCAAAAAATGGAGCAATATGAAGAAGCTATTCGAGAGAAACAGGGGGACGGACTGCTTCCGTAAACGCAC
This sequence comes from Clostridiaceae bacterium, assembly GCA_910575795.1. Classification (GTDB taxonomy): domain Bacteria; phylum Bacillota; class Clostridia; order Lachnospirales; family Lachnospiraceae; genus Otoolea; species Otoolea muris. The sequence goes on from CAJTGE010000034.1 coordinate 54,422, forward strand.
CACGCACCAATATAAAAGGAAGATATTTTAGCTGGCATTGTTTGAGAGCAGGCTGGCCGGAACAGGGCATCAGGGCTGTGTAAGCCATGGTGCCCTAAAAAGGCGAAATGGAACATATCAGTACATATGGAGGAAGAAGGGAACATGAAAATGCAAAAATACAGGCTGTTGGGTATGCTGCTGTTGGCAGGCACCTTATGTCTTACTGGCTGTGGAGGCAGTACAGACCCAAAAGCAGATGTTATGGAAGGAGAGGTACAGCAGCCGGTGATGCAGGAGGATTCAGCAGATTCCGCTTACCGTGTGGACGATGACACTGTCCCGGAGGAAAGCAGCAAGAATCCCATATTGCCCCCATTATCTGCTGAAGCGCAGACGATAGATTATAAGGGGAGCATACCGATTGACTATCTCACGGCATCTGCGGACGCCGTCTATTTAGTAAGCAGGGATCAGGACGGGGGCTCCGGAATCCTGAAAATGAAGCCAGGGGAGGCTGACGGGGAGGCCCTGCCAGTGACGGCGCCGGATGGGATGGTGTTTTCTGTCATGACCACAGACGAACAGGGGAACCTGTATGTGGTGGCGGAGGATAGGGACATTGGGGTAGTGATGAGGGATGATAAGTTTGCCTCCCCTACAGAACACTGTGAAGTATGGAGGATCAGCCCGTCCGGTGAGGTGATGGCAAAACTGGATATTTCCGAATATATCAAGAAGGAGGTCTTATCCCCCCGTATAATCGCAGTGGCAGGAAACGGGGATATCTACCTTTCCACACAGAGCGATGGAACAGCAGTGCTGGCCTTTGATGCGGAAGGGAACTTTCTGAATAAGATCAGCTATGATTACAAGGTCTATACGCTCCGCACTGCCATGGGAAGAGGACGGGACGGAAAGGTTTACGCCGTACTTTGGGATCATAATGACTGCACTTCTGTAATCGTCCAACTGGATGGCGGCCATACCACAGGGGATACCACTTCTTTTATTCTCAACGGCGATAGCGGCTGCTACGGCTGTGTATGTCCGGGGAGGGACTGTGACCTTGTAATTTTCGGCGGACAGGGAATCCTTGGCTATGACCTGGGGAGTGCCAGTATCAAATGGAAGGTTCCTGCAGGTGAGCTGCCTTTCAGTACAGAGGGATATTTCCCGATGGCAACACTGCCCGATGGGAGGGCGCTGTTTCTGGACAGAAATTACAAATGGGATGAGGATGATCCAACGAATATGTGGGTGGTAGCAGAAGGAACAAAATTCCATTATATTCCGGCGGCGCAGCAGTAGGGCAGGATCTTTCGGCTGCAGGAAAATAATTTAATATATCTTCAGTATGCCAGGTAAGTATGTCGGGAACCAGTGGGCGGTGGTTCGTGGCATGCTTGGTTGGCAGTTTTTTGTAATTTGTATATTGTCAATACCCCAAAGGAACAAAATGCAGGAGCAAGTATGGTGCAAAAGAGAAGACAGCCAGCCTGGAAGACAGAGAATCAGAGAAAAAGAAGCAAGAAAATTACCAGGCAGAGACGTAGGGTCATAGCCTGTATTGTCCGGGGAATCATGATGGCTGCCCTGGCAGTTATGATTCTGCTGATGATCTGCGGCTGTTTGTATATTCGGGATTTTTTCCGCAGGAATGAGAATGAGAGTACCGCCCAAAAGGCGGATGCCGTTCGGGAAACAGTATCCAGTGTAGAGGAAGATGAATTGGACGCAGACCTTTCGGGGGAAGAAAACCATATGGTTGTCCTGGATGCCGGACACGGCGGGGAAGATGGGGGAACAGTGGAACAGGCGGCAACGGAGAAGGAGATCAACCTTGCCGTTGTCCTGAAATTAAAGGAACTGCTGGAGAATCAGGGCATCCAGGTGGTCCTTACCAGGGATAAAGATATTTTTATGAAACTTGAGGAACGGGTACAGATTGCAAATGGGCAAAAGGCAGATCTTTTTATAAGCATTCACTGCAATTATTATGAAAAAGACAGTTCGATATATGGTCTGGAATGTTATTACTGCAAGAGTGCGGAGGAAGGGAAACATTATGCTGAAAAGATTATGGAGACAATAGAAGAGAGCGAAAATATTGTTTCAAGGAATGTAAAACCTGCCGATTATTATATCCTGAAGAATACAAAAGTTCCTGCTGTATTGGTAGAAATAGGTTATCTTTCCAACTATAATGAAAGGAATCAACTGATGTCGGAAGAATATCAGGAGAAGCTTGCCAGAGAACTTGTGAAGGGGATTGTGAAAGGGTTGGAGGAAAAGACAGGATAGTATGTTCTGTTTCAGGGCTTCCCACAATCGGCTGATTGGAGGATAATAAAAGCTGATGGTTCTGACGGTAAAGCGCAGTTTTACTTTTAAAATCTGGCTGGTGATCATATGGCCAAAATACTCAGAGTTTGCTTTTATTGATTATTTCCGCGGGCAGTTCTTTATACAGTGGCTTCTCTAATATAGACAGATTTATAAAGGAGGATACCGATGAGGACATTTGAAAACAAGAAAACAAAATATATACCAGTTGTGTTTTTCATCATTTTATTTTTGGCTGTGGCAGGCGTTCTGTTTGCCGTGTTTCTTTACAAAAATGATAAGGGTGGAAATATCCTTGTTGGGGCAAGCCCTGATACAAGTGCTTTCCAACTGTATTATTATGACGGGGAAACGGTTATGCTCAGGACGCTGTATGACAGCAGTACGGAGAAGGAAGTGATTAAAAGAATCAATGATATTCCCCTCCAGGCGGCAGAGGAACAGGCCCTCTCCCAGATGGAGACTCCCTTCTTTGGAATCTGGATCAGCAGCGGGGAGGGGTATGACATTTCCGTGACGGCATCCGGCGGAGTCTGGCTTAGGAATGACGGGGCGGTTTATTATGGGGATACGGATCTCTCCTTTCTATGGAAAGAGATGGAAGGCAGTGATGAGGATACCCTGAATGTCCTTAACTTTCCCAATGCAGGGCATTTGTCCGTATATCACAGCTGTTTTCTGCTGAAAGCGGATGAGCTGCTCACAGAGGACGCAGAGGGGGTGTCCATGACCATCGAGGACATTGGGACAAGCGAGATTACGGTATTGATTGCCAATAACAGCGGAGAAGAGTTCACTTACGGGGAATACTTTTCCCTCCAGAAGCAGATAGACGGCCAGTGGTACACGATGCCTGTCAGGGCAGATAATATTGGTTTTCAGGATATTGCCCATATCCTTCCGGACGGGGAGAGTGCCAGTGAGACATATAATCTGGATATTTATGGCATGCTGGAGCCAGGGATGTACAGGCTTGTGGTGGAAACACTGAGCGCCGAGTTTCTGGTGGGGCATGGGAGGATGGCAGGAACAGAAGGGGAAGAAAAATAGATTTTCACAGCTGAGATCGTGATCATGATTCAAAAGTGAAATTAAGAATAGAGTAGAGCAAGGAGTGTTTTCCAGAAAAGGTCAGTCAACACTCCTTATTTATTAAAATGGACAAAAAAGCCGAGTCCATCTTCCGGTATGGTGTTATACTGCTAAGACCAGAGTGAAGGTCAGAAGGAAGAAGGTCATGTCAGATCAGAATCATATCTTCACGAAATCGGTCAATGGCAGTAAAATGAACAAAAAAGCGGGAAGGAAAGTGTCCGGACAGAAGTAATCAAACAGGCAGCGTCAGGATTTGATCGAATGAAGGGTTATTGGCTGGCACTGTCCGGATAAAAAGTGTGTAATGTACAGATGAATTTTTTTCTATTGAAGTGTAAAAAACAGGAGGGATTTTAGCATGATGAAAAATCCAGAACAAACAGTGGGTAACTTGATTGATAAACAGGGTGTTTCTTTTATTGCTTCTATTTCCGGAGATGGGTTCCCATGTATGAAAGCCATGCTCCCACCCCGGAAGCGGGAAGGAATCAAAGAGTTTTGGTTTACCACCAATACTTCTTCTATGAGGGTCTCTCAATATCGGGAAACCCCCAATGCCAGCATTTATTTCTGTGACAGACGTTTTTTCAGGGGAGTTATGCTGCTTGGTACAATGGAAGTATTAGAAGATGCAGAAAGCAAACAGTTAATCTGGCAGGAGGGTGATACGATGTATTATCCCCAAGGCGTAACAGACCCTGATTACTGTGTGTTGAAATTTACTGCTGTGAGAGGAAGATATTACAGTAATTTCCACTCAGAGGATTTTGATGTTTCATAATTGATGTGAAAGGGCGGCAGCCAGAAGCGTTGCTGCCTTTTATTATCAAAATCCCTGCTGTTTCACTAATAAAAAGGTGATAATAAAAAATGGATCAGAGAAGAAGGGCTACCATCCTATCATCATCTTATTTTTTACCTAATCCCAATTCACTTTCGTGTTTCCGGCAAGATATACCTGATAAACAGACAGATGTTCGAAAATAAGGAGGTGGGCAATGAGCCTGAAAAAGTATGCGCCTGTTTTGGTCATCCTGATCGTTTCTGTAGTTGATAATCAGTATCACAGTGAGAGGGCTGTAATATAAAAACAGGCTATAAATACTATGCGGGAATTATACCTTATATTTTTTGACAATAATACTTCTATCTAAAATGGTTAACTAAGCAGAATTACGAAATGGATGATTGGCCAGACAAGTGCCGGGAGAAGCATAATGAACAAGAAATTTTTTGAACTGCCATTGGAAAAGCAGGAACGAATCATAAAAGCAGCATACATAGTATTTGCCCATGACAATTACAAAAACGCATCCATGTCCAAGATTGCGGATGCCGGCGGCATATCAAAGTCCCTGCTGTTCCATTATTTTCAGAATAAAAAAGATCTGTATTTATACCTCTGGGAGAATATCAACAGGATATCAAATGAAATAGAGCTGAAGTATTATTACAAAGAAACGTCAGACTTCTTTGAGGCAATGACCCAGAAGGTCTTGGCAAGATGTGAGTTTATGAGAACAGCTCCCGAAGAATATTTATTCTCATTACGGGCCCTTTTTGCGGAAAACCCGGAAATCAGGGAGGCAACCGGGAAGTCCTATGATAAAACATATGAGGATGTGGCGGACAGGATGCTGGGGGATCTGGACCTTTCCGTATTTCGGCCAGGCGTTGACGTAAGGATGCTGTTAGAGGAGATTGACAGCTACCTGTTCCGCTGTCTCTGGCAAATGCTTTCCGCTGGAAAGTTGGACCCGGACGGCCTGGAAAAGGATTTTTTGAAAAGGGTCGGGCAATGGAGGACAGCATATTTGAAGTAAACTGTGCTGTCCAGTAGAGGAAATGGAGGAACCATGGCAGGAGATTCAAGAAAGTTTATAACAGCTTTAAAGGATAATGACCTTGCTGCTATCAGAGAAGTGCCAAAAGCAGACCTGCACAACCATTTTGTTCTTGGGGGGAGCAGGGCATATCTATATAAGCAGAAGCAGATTCTCATTGAGCCGATTAAAAAGCCTCTGGATTCCATGCGGGAAATGGATGACTGGAACAGCAGATACATTGGTGAGAGATTCTCCAGCAGCAACATGCGTAAATTTCTTATAGAGGCAACTTTTGCCCAGGCAAAGCATGATGGCATTGCGATCTTGGAGATAGGGGAAGATGTCTGGGGGTTAAATGAGTTTTTCCATAATGATATTGTGGAACTGATAGAAACATTCCAGGAAATCAACGAGCGGATTGCGCCGGAGGTTTGCCTGCGGCTCCAGATCGGATTATCCAGGCATTGCCCTGTGGACTATCTGGCGGGCTGCCTGAAACATTTCTGGGGGCACCCGGAATTCTACTCCATTGACCTGTATGGGGATGAACTGGCACAGCCTATTGAAAATTTTATCCCCATATACAGGAGGGCAAAAGAAGAAGGGCTTTGCCTAAAAGCCCACATCGGTGAATGGGGAACGGCAGAGGACGTTGTTCGCGGCGTGGAGGCATTGCGGCTTGATGAAGTGCAGCATGGTATTGCGGCGGCGGAATCGGAGGAGGCCATACAGTTCCTAAAAGACAGGGGAATACGCCTCAACCTGACGCCCAGCAGCAACCTTTTGCTGGGGCGAATAAAGGAGATGGCGCACCACCCCATCCGGAGATTATACAGGGGCGGGTTAGATGTAACCATAAATTCGGATGATGTGTTGATTTTTGACAGTGACGTGTCAAAAGAATATATAAGACTTTTTGAGTCAGGATGCCTGAATGCAGAGGAGCTGAATAAAATCCGGTTAAATGGGCTGAGGGAAATGCAATTGGAAGTATGAACAAGAACTGGGCATATTTTTCTGAAGAAGCATATGTGATAAAAATCTCTAAAACACTTGCTTGTGACGTAATGAGATATACTACGAGCAGGAGGTGAGACATGGACAAAAATAAAGCGATACCACAAGGCTATATGACTGTTGGCGAAGCCGCAAAAAAGATGGATGTTACTGTACGGACATTACAGCATTATGACAGGGAAGGGCTGCTTTCCCCGTCTGCCATGAGCGAAGGAGGCCGCAGGCTATACACAGATAAAGATATGGTAAAACTACATCAGATCTTATCGCTCAAACACCTGGGGTTCTCCCTGGACGATATAAAGAACCGGCTGATTCCCCTTGATACACCGGCAGAAATCGCAGCTGTCCTGGCAGAGCAAATCGCAGCTGTCCGGCAAAAAATAGAGAGCCTGTCCGAATCATTGAGGGAGCTGGAGGGGCTGCGGGAAGAAGTCCTTCAAATGCAGTCGGTCAATTTCAAAAAGTACGCCGACATCATTGTGAACCTGCAGATGAAAAATGACTTCTACTGGCTCATCAAACACTTTGATGACCAGACCCTTGACCATATCCGCAGCCGTTTTGATAAGGACAGCGGGAAAGTATTTATGGATACTTTCATGCAGCTTCAGAATGAAGCAATAAGGCTTCAAAATGCAGGTGTCCATGCAGACAGTGATGAGGGGCAGAGCTTTGCAAAAGCCTATTGGGATATGATAACGGACTTCACCGGCGGGGATATGAGTATGCTTCCGAAACTCATTGAATTAGGACAGTTTGAGGGCATGGCCCCCAAATGGAAAGAGAAGCAAAACCTCGCCAAAGATTATATCGGGCAGGCACTTGAGAGTTACTTGTCCCGGTCAGGCGTTGACTTGTTTCAGGAGGATGCAGAATGAACGAGGCTATAAAAATCAAAAACTTAAAGAAAAGTTACGGGACCCACGTTGTACTGAATGGCTTAGATTTCTGTGTACAGCAGGGAGAGATTTTTGCCCTGCTTGGTGTAAATGGCGCGGGTAAAACGACGTCCCTGGAATGTATCGAGGGTCTAAGAAAATATGACAGTGGAACCATCGCTATAACCGGCAAAGTGGGTATCCAACTGCAGTCGTCTTCTTTGCCGGGGCATATAAAGCCGATGGAGGCTGTTAAGCTTTTTGCGAAATGGAATAAAGCTCCGCTTGACCGTGCAATGCTTGACGTTCTTGGCATCCATGATTTTGCCCGGAAGCAGTATTACCAATTATCGACTGGCCAGAAGCGGAGGCTCCATTTGGCGCTTGCCCTGACACGAAATCCGGATATCCTTTTTCTTGATGAGCCAACCGCAGGGCTTGACGTTGAGGGGCGGCTGTCCTTACATGAGTTAATCCGGCAGCTAAAGGCAGCCGGGAAGACAATCATATTAACAAGCCACGATATGGCCGAGGTTGAGAGCCTGTGTGACCGGATTGCCATTCTTTCCGGGGGCAGGATTGCCTTTATTGGAACAGTTGAACAGCTTGGTAAAACTGTAGGGAAGCATTATAATATCACCATTCAAACGGAAACCGGCACCGGGAAATATGAGTCTGACAATATCGGGGAAACTTTACTTACGCTGCTGGTGCAGTGCAGGGAAAAAGGGGAGACCATCTTAGATATCCAGATAGGCCGCGGTTCATTGGAGCAGCACTTTATGAAAATTGCAAAGGGGGTTTGAAAAATGGGAGCTTTTATATATGGGGTTTCTTTACAATGGAAATTAGATATACGGAGTAAGACGTTGCTCATCACCTGCTATATCGTTCCCCTGTTGTTCTTTGGAATTATGGGCGGGATATTTACATCGGTTATTCCGGGGGCAGGGGATACACTTATTCAATCCATGACTGTATTTGGCGTGACCATGGGTGCTCTGATCGGTCTGCCGCCTTCCCTTGTGGAAATTTATGGAAGCGACATTAAGAAGGTTTATCTGGCAAACGGTGTTCCTTTCTATCTGGGTATTGCATTGGCCAATATCTCGGCGTTTATCCACCTGTTTATTATGAGCATTATCCTGTATATTGCCGCTCCCCTTGCCTTTGATGCCAAGATACCAGAAAATCCGGGCGTATACTTTGCCTCCCTTTCCATTTTTATTGCGGTATCACTCGGCATAGCCAGCATAATTGGCCTGGCGGTAAAAGACCAGACGAAAACCTCCATGTTTTCCATTATTGTTTTTCTGCCTTCAATCATGCTCTCTGGAATTATGTTCCCGGTTGAGATGCTCCCCCAAATGCTTGAAACAATAGGGAAAGCGTTCCCGGCTTCATGGGGATACAGACTGATGACAGGGGGGACTTTTGGGCTGGAAAATCTGTTGCCGATGCTGGTAATTTTTGTATTGGCTGTCTGTGCGTGTGCCATACTGCTATCAGGAAAGATGATTTGGCGCAACAAATAGAGAGGTTAAGCAGTCATATCAATTTGTTTCAGAAATACTTAAAGGAATCAGGCAGGAGAAAGCTGCATTGACAAAAGGATACAGGAGAATAATCATAGATGGAATATGCCTTGGTTTTCATATTGACGGTTTTAACAATCATCTTTTGGAGTGGAAAGGGCAGTTGGCTAATTGCTGGATATAATACTATGGATGATAAGAAGAAACAGAATCATGGTAGATGTGAAATGGCATTTAAAAAAATATGTTTTCTTTATTGTGTTGATGGTAATGGTTGTTATAACAGGCAATATTGTTTTAGGGAAAAGAGGTTCTGGAAAGAACACAGAGGAAGTGTGGGAACCGCCAGTCATAATGGAAAGCATGGAAGAGGCAAAAGAGGAGGAACCGACAGAATATTCCCATATTGAGTTCTTTTCAGATCAACAGAGAAAAGATGTGGTAAAGCAGTTGGGAGAACAGGGGCTTGTCAGTGTTACTGATGACATGAACATGGAAAACTATCAAAAAATGGAGGATTTTTATTCCGCTTATATTTCCGGCATGGACGCAATGGTTACTGTGTTTAACGTACAAATGGAGGGGAATATAGGTGCGCTGACATTTGTTCATAGAAACGGAAAAATACAATCTTATTATGTCACGGTAGGCTGACAGGGAGACTACAGGAAAGTTTAATAAATGCAGTAAATTTACAAGTTACACTATGCATAGACAAAATTGGCTAATGGAGGTGTGTTAATGAAATACGAAATAGCAAAAAAAGAAAACATTGAACAAATTTATCAATTGGTACAGAACACGATTAACGCTATTTATCCGTTATATTATCCTCAAGGAGTAGTTGAATTTTTTTGCGGGCTTCATTCAAAGGAAAACATTGCCACAGATATAGAAAATGGTTTTGTTAGAGTTTTGTTATCAGGTGATTGTTTAGTGGGAACAGGCAGCTGCAAGGAAAATCATATATCAAGACTGTTTGTTGCTTCTGATTTTCAGAAAAAAGGATATGGCAGTTATATTATGCAATGTCTTGAAAAAGAAATATCTCTTAACAGCACGATTATTTGCTTAGATGCTTCGCTTGCGGCAGCCTGTTTTTATGAGCATAGGGGATATAAAACCTTAAAGCATGAAGAATTATTTATCAATGGAAATGCAAGGTTAGCTTATGAAGTAATGGAGAAACGTATAGCAGTTCCGAATACAGATATTTTTTATGATGGAAAATACTTTATACCAAAGATGAATACTGAAAATGGTGAAGTGGATAATCAAACGCTTTTTTTATATCATCAAAATGAGAATATTTTATGGGCGGATTACTATGGCGGGGAAATAAAAAAAGGGAGTATAGTTGGAACGGTTGCTTTGAATGGAGAAATAGATTTTTATTATCAGCATATTAATTTGAGCGACCAGATAAGAATTGGGAAATGTCACAGTGTACCACAGATTTTAAGTGATGGCAGAATAGAACTGTCAGAACAATGGCAGTGGCTGAATGGCGATAAATCAAAAGGTTCGTCAATCGTAATAGAAAAAATCACCGATGAAAAATGAATATCATCATAGAGTCAGGCGCATAGACGAAGAGCCGATGAACGTGTGAAATCACAGTTTGTCAGCTTTGTTTTGTTTCATAAGGTTTTAAGGCAAACGCCCATCATATAAAAAACGGCGTGTGGTAGGCGGTATTGCTATGCCCGAAAAGACTTAACAGAATATGTATCTCCTATAACCGTAGAGGTCACAGAGTCTTTGCGGTTTTTCTTTTGTCGTTTTTTATCGGAATGTGCCATCGGCTGTCTGCTTGAGGTAATGCGGGAACAGTACACAGAGTTCTACAAGGAGAAAGAGCGGTGGCGTTATCTGAAAAAAATGGATACGAACCACAAGCTGCTTTCATTGGAGAGATTTACGGACAGTGAGGGGAATATGCTTGATTTCATTGTTGATGAAGCAACTATTGAGCAAATCCGCACAGACAACAGGGCAGATTTTAATTCTAACAGGCGGTTTTACCGATGTCAGACACGGCGTGGAGGATGGAGGAACAGTGGAGCGGGTGGCCGTAGAAAAAAATCAACCTGGCTGTTATGTTGAAAATGAGAGAACTGCTGGAGAATCAAAGCATCCGTGTGGTTCTCACAAGGGAGCAGGATATGTTCATGAAGCTGTAGGAAAGGCAGATAGTGTTGCCTGCTTTGGGGCTTCTCAAAATTGGTCAACAGAGCGACAATAAAGAAAAGAGTCAGAAAGGAAATGATCAGTGAAAACGTATAAAAATTTACATGAAAAAAATATATACCAGTTGTGCTCCTCTCTCTTCTTATTTCAACAGCGGTTCTGTATGGGATGCGAAACGGTGGAAGAGGAACAGTAATCTTTTTTGCAAAAAGTTTGGATTTGTGGAAATGTGCATAACTGGCTATGGAATCATGGATAACTCTATTTACAGCACATGGAAAAGCTAAAGTGCAGCTTTCCCACGTCCTGCAAACAGAGTTACCCACAATTCCATAAGACAGCCAGTTGTACACATTACGGCACAATGCCGACTACTACGGAATCCTTCTCATTCCATCAATGACAAAAACACTATTCCAGTAAAGCAGAAATTTGTATATAATTGTCAGAAGAAAAAAAACAAAGAAATTCAAATTTATGTATTGACTCTCTCGTAGCGTAACGGTTTACGATTGAACCGAAAGGAGGAAATAATGAAAACCGTAAAGGACGTGTCAGAGATAACCGGAGTAAGTATAAGGACGTTGAGATATTATGATGAAATCGGTCTGCTAAATCCAACGGAATTAACAAAAGCTGGTTATCGGCTCTATGACAACAAAGCGTTAGAAAAGTTGCAGGAAATTATGTTCTTTAGAGAATTGGAAATTCCATTGATAGACATTAAAAAAATCATGGATAACCCTAATTATGATAAAGAACAGGCTTTATTGACTCAAAAATCTTTATTGGAGCAGAAACGAAATCGGCTAAATGGGATTATTGAGTTAATAACAGACGTAATGAAAGGAGTCAATACTATGAGTTTTGAATCATTTAGCAACGAAGAAGTACAGAAAATGGTAAATCATACTTTGGAATGTATGTCAAAAGAAAGCCTTGATGAGCAGGTGCAAAAATACGGGAGTATGGAAAAATACAAAGAGCATTTGGTTTCCGGCTTTGCCAACGAACAGGCTATGGCAGACTTATTGAAGTGGTATGGCAGCAAAGAAAAAGCAATGGAAGCAGTCATGCAGTCAACCGGAAGTGGTGAAGAAATAAAACAGGAACAAGATGAAAATGCCAGAATCTATAAGCAGTTTATAGCAGCAAAAGAAGCTGGCAATATGGATATGGCACATTCCGCTGTTGAAATGCTTGCAGAAAATTACAAAACAATGTTTGCGCTTGATAATGCAAGAAACATCCTGCTCGATTTGGCAAAAGAATATTTGCAAGGAGAAAAACTTGCAGAAGCAACCGATAGCCAATTTGGAAAAGGCTGCTCTGAATATGTCGCCCATGCTATTCAGCATTACTATGGGGCATAACGGACAAAACGACAATCTCCCACCGCGTTTACCAGGGCTTTTAAGAATTTTCATGGAATCACGCCCTCCGCTGTAAAAACGGAACCGGTATCCTTTCAGGCATATCCGCCCATTTCTTTTTCCATGGCAATCCACGGAGGGGCGCCGCTGCAGTTCAGGATAGAGGAAAAAGAAGCGTTCCGGATACTGGGAAGGTCCTGTCCCCTGTCGAAAGAACTGACAGAGAATTTTGAAAGGATACCAGCGGTATGGGACGTTGCACTGGCAGACGGAACACTTGCCAGATTACTCTCCATGGCAGAGGGAAAGCCGGAGGGACTTCTCGGTGTCAGTATCCATCATACGGAAGACTGGAAATATCTGATTGCTGTCCGTTCCGATCAGAAGCCGGGGGAATACGAAGAATATCAGATTCCGGCATGCAAATGGGCGGTTTTTGAAGGGAAGGGAACGAACCGTACCCTTCAGGAGCTGGAAAAGCGTGTCATTATCCAGTGGCTTCCTACGTCCGGCTACACCTACGCAGAGATACCGGATATTGAGGTGTATCTCCATGCAGACCCGGAAGACGCAGTCTATGAATACTGGCTTCCTGTACGATAAGAAGAGCATGGAACCGGAAGGAGGATACCGATGGATGGTCAGGAGATGATAAATGAGCTTAGGGCACAGGCTTCTGAGAAATACAGGGAAAATATGATTCGGATGGGGATACCGGCCGAAAATAGTATTGGTGTGGCAACGTCCGTAGTAAGGGGCCTTGCAAAGAAAGCCGGGAAATCGCAGGAGCTGGCATTTGAACTGTGGAATACAAAATATCACGAGGCAAGGATGCTGGCGGTCTTGTTGATGAATCCGAAGGCGACAACGGATGCTGAGGCGGAAAGGCTGCTCCTTGATGTGGTTTCCTGGGATTTATGCGACCACCTGTGTAAAAATTTATTTTTGAAGATGAAGAGCAGGGATAATTTTATTGCAAAGTGGATACGGGAACCGCAGTTATATAAAAAAAGGGCGGCGTTTGTGCTGATTGCAGCTTCCGTGATACATGACAAAAAGCTGACGGATGAAACCGTGGACGGCTATCTGGAGATGGTTACACAGCATGCGGATGATGGACGGGAGCATGTGAAAAAGGCGGTTTCTACTGCTTTGAGGGAAATCGGAAAAAAGAACTTTCATTATAATGAAAAGGCGCTTTTGCTGGCGCACGAGTGGATGGAAGGAGAAAGCAAGGCATTGAGGTGGATTGGAAAGGATGCGGCGAAGGAACTGGAAACCATGGTAAAGGCAGAAGGACGGGGACGTCTGATTTCCGCAAATACCAGGATGGGAAAGGAATCAGGAGGTTCGGGATGAACGGGAAGTTTTTTGCGCTACCGCAGGAAAGGCAGGAGCAGATCATAAATGCGGCATATGGTGTGTTTTCCAGGAACAGTTATAAAAATGCGTCCATGTCCAGGCTTGCGGATGCCGGCGGCGTATCCAAATCCCTGCTGTTTCATTATTTCCTAAATAAAAAAGAACTGTATCTGTACCTTTGGGAACATGCATGCAGGCTTTACCGTGAAAAAGTAAGGAAGGGAGATACGCAGACCACGGATTTGTTTGAGATCCTCTGCCAGAGGGTTCTGGCAGGCTGTGTATTCATGAGGGAAGCCCCGACCATATACCTGTTTATCTTGAGGGCATTTTTTGAGGAAAACCCGGAAATCAGGGAAGAACTTCAGAATCATTATAAGACAGCCTATCTTCACGGGACAGAAGATATACGGGGGCCGGCAGATATGGACCTGTTCCGGCCGGGGATTGATACGCGGCTGCTGTTAGAAGAGATTAACGGTTATCTTCTCAGCTGTTACTGGAAGATGTTTTCAACCGGGGAGCTG
>CAJTGE010000035.1 GCA_910575795.1 Clostridiaceae bacterium
CCCGGAGGTGTTCTCCGGCTTCTCCCACCTGGCCTCTCCTAAGTTGTTCTCGAACCAGTAGGCGTCCTTCGGGGCGTCGTAATCGCCTTTGACGGCCTTGACGCGCAGCGTTACGACCAGGCTGTCGCCGTCCCGCCTGGCGGACACAAAGGAGCCGCCGCTGACCTTCACGTCCGATTCCTTATAGCTTGCAAGGAAATAATCCTCGCTGACATCCCCGGGCTGCAGCGTCACGCGCATCTGCGGTTCGTCGGCAGCTTTTAGCTCCTTGTTTGAACCCTTGTTGACCCACTCGGCGTCCGTGACATGGTACTTGGAATTGCCGGCATTCACATTCACGCCGCCCTTTTCCGGCGTTCCGTCCCCGATGCCGATGTCCGGAAGGGTGGAACCGGCCTCCAGCCTGGAGTCCACGCGCACGCTGACCTTATTGATCGGCCTGGAAGCGGCCAGGGCTGTCGCGGGAAGCAGCACAGTCATAGATAACACAAGAAAATAAACAGATAATTTTTGAAATAGTTGTTTCATTCCATACAATCCTCCTTTTTATCATTGTAGCATAAGGAAAATGGGAAGGTTTTACTTTTTTATTGCGAATTCTGTACGAATACAGACGGCTGTTTATCTTGCAGGATGGGAAAAAAGGCCATATAATGAGAGACATCCGGTAACCGTTTCATTTTCCTGAACGGCTATGGCGTATAAGTATGAAGGCTGTGGTTCACGGTAGGCATTCCGTGGATGCAGCCGGAAATAAGGTTGTAACAGATTACAGACGGCGGTTCAGCCTGCGATGACAAAAGGAGGAAAAGGAAATGATTTTGGCAGCCAGCCACCTGGTGACAGGAGACGGGAAAACGCATCTGCAAAACGCCGCGCTCCGTCTGGAAACAGATGGGCGCATCGGCTTTATCGGAAGCCGGGAGGAAATGAAACACCGCTATCCGGAGGATGCGGCACAGGACTTTGGGGAGGCAACGATCCTTCCGGGACTGTTCGATATGCACGTCCATTTCGGCTATTACTACAGCCAGCCGGATATCGGAAATTACGATGATTACATGATAGCGTATTATGCGCTCCGGCAGGCATCGAGCGCGCTGCGCCTCGGCATTACGACCGTGCGCGATCTCTCCTCACCCCACAACCTGTTAAAACAGCTCCGTCTGGCCGGAGAAAAGGGGTATGTAAAGGTTCCGAGAATCTTTCATTCCGATACGGGGATCTGCATGACCGGCGGCCACGGCCATCAGGACGGAATTGTGGAAGCAGACGGCCCGTGGGCGCTGCGAAAGGAGATCCGCCGTCAGTGCCGGGACGGCGCGGACTGGGTAAAGATCTTAACGAGCAACCGGGAGGATCTGGCAGAATTTACACAGGAGGAGCTGGACGCGGCGGTGGATGAAAGCCATCGCAGGGGATATAAGGCGGCGGTGCATGCGGGGACGCAGCCGTCGATCCAGATGTGCATTGACGCAGGGTTTGACACGGTAGAGCACGGCACCTTCATGACTGCGGAGCAGGGACGTCAGATGGCGGAAAAGGGCATCGCCTGGGTTCCGACCATCACGGCTTATGCATACCTGTATCAGCAGACCAGAAAGCTGATCGAAGAAGGCGGCGATCTGTCAAATCCGATTTCCGCCAGAGCCGTAAAAGATCAGGCCTTCTTTAAGCCTGCATATGAGTCATACCGGGATCATTTTAAAGAAATATACGATACGGGCGTAACGGTTCTCGCCGGAACGGATATGGTGCTCTACGGCGCGCCGCCCCTTCCGCTCAACCGGGAGCTGGCCTATATGGTGGAATACGGGATTACGCCGCTTGAGGCCATCCGCACGGCGACCGTGAACCCGGCCCGGGTTCTTGGGATCGATAAAGAGACAGGCTGCTTAAAAGAAGGTCTTCTGGCTGATATTCTGGTGGTAAAGGGCAACGCGGCAGCCGATATCGCCGCGCTGAATCAGGTGCTTGAGGTACGGATGGCGGGAAAAAGCGTCTTCAAAGCCCCCGAAGAACCATGCTGTCCCTGAAAACACTCTACAGAATGACTTCTTCCCCGTGAACAAAGGGGTTCGGAGAATTCACCGTCAGTATCTTAACCACACGGTTGGTGTGATTGACCCAGTTATGGGGAACCTGGGAGTGGATCTGGATGCTGTCCCCGGGATTTAAGGAGTATTCACAGCCGTCCAGATAGACGGTCAAAATCCCCTCCAGGACATAGACAAATTCCTCCCCCTCATGCAGGTTCATCTCCAGCTTATCCTGCGAGGTATTGGCAAACGGCATCAGGTGGAAAATGCGCGGAAGAATGCCGAACTCCCTGGCGTTTCCGGTTAAGAGGTACTGAATAATCTGCGGGCTTACCTGCGTGCAGCGCGGCTCAAAGCTGCGGACAACCGGAGATTTCTCCTGTTCCGCGCCGGAGTCGAAAAAGGCGGATAAGCTGACGCCTAAAATATCAGCCAGCCTGGCCAGGGAATCAATGGCGATCGAGGACAGGCCGCGCTCTAACTGGGAGAGAAAGCCAATCGACAGCCCGGATTCCTCACTGAGCTGTTTCAGGGTGTATTTTTTAGCGGTACGGAAGGCTTTGACCTTGGCTCCGATGGTGATATTGTGATCCATATGTGAAATCTCCTTGACAAGCGGGTGAATTTTTATTATGTTCCAACTATACAGGATAAAAAAGAAAACGTCAATAGTTACTGTTTATACGCGCGCCATTTACTGGGGATGTCCTGTAGTGAAGTGTATGCGGGCCGGGGGGATCGGCGGGCAATACTTTAATAAGGAAGTAAATTTATGGATACAGAAGTAAAGAGATGATCGGGGAGTGTTCCCAGTTGGAGAGGCTTAATCTCGTGACAAGGCTGGCTGTGTGATCAGCGGACTGTATTTTAATGATGAAGGAAATAAGTTTATGGATACGGAAGTAAAGAAGTATATCGGGGAGTGTTCCCAGATGGAGAGATTTAATCTCGTGACAAGGCTTGGGAATGATATTTTATTAAACGGCGGGGAGATTTTCAGGGCGAATGAGGCTATGGAGTATGCGGCGAAGGCGCTTTTACTTGAGGGGTTCAATGCGTATGTGATAGCGAACGGGATTTTCTCGACGGCGGTGATTGACGGGAGATTTTATTCGAGCCGGATCTGTTACGTCCCGCTGGCTCCTACTATGCTGTGCCGCGTGGATGCCCTGAACCATTTGTCCAGGCGGATTGCGTCTGGCGAATGCGGGCCGTATGAGATGCGATCTGAGCTGGAGCGGATCGAGCGCATGGAGACAGCCGGAAACAGGGCTAAGATCGTGGCTTCCGGCTTTGGAAGCGCGAGCTTCTGCTACCTGTTTAAAGGAAGCTTCTTTGACTCGGCGATGGCATTTGCCGCGGGAGTCATCCTGTACATCTTCCTGCTGTATGCCGCCCCGCGCATATCCGTATCCCGGATCATCAATAACATACTGGCCAGCGGGCTTGTAGCCCTGTTTTGCTGCTTTGCCTACGGCGCAGGGCTGGGAGACAACTTAGACCGGATGATGATCGGAGCGATTTTCCCCATGGTACCGGGAATTCCGCTGACGAATTCCATCCGGAATTTTCTGGAAAATGACTATTTATCAGGTCTGATACGCATGGTAGACGCCTTTCTGACAGCCGGGTGTATCGCGATCGGAGTGGGAATGGCAATGCGGCTGTGGATGACAATGACAGGAGGAACCATCGGATGACATACTTTTTCACACAGCCGGAATTCTGGCAGGCAGCGCGCCTTTTGGCAGACGCCGCCCTCCAGCTTGCCATGGCTTTCATCGGAACCGTAGCCTTCTCCGTCCTCTTCAGCGTCCCGCGCAGATTCTACGTCTCCTGCGGCGTGACGGGCAGCATCGGCTGGGCCGTGTACATCTTTATCAACCATACCTTTAAAATGCCCGTCATGGCTGCCTTTGCCGCAAGCATCGTCCTGACCGCGGTGTCAAGGGCCCTTTCCGTCCGCCGCAAGGCATCGACAACCGTATTCCTGCTATGCGGCATATTCACGCTCGTACCGGGCGCGGGAATTTACTATACAGCCTACAGCTTCTTCATCGGGGCGGAAGAAGCGGCCATGCTTAAAGGGATTGAAAGCATCAAGATGGCAGTCGCTATAGGGCTTGGGATTGGGGTGGCGTATTCGATTCCGACGCGCGTGTTTGGGTGGAAGAGGAAGCCGGAGGTTTGGCGTGGGGAGGAGTGATAAATATTTCCGTGATGTTAGCCGGGGTGGGGAGGGGCGCGAGGGGGACGCCTGAACCAGGCCATATATCCGACGAAACCGCGCTCACGCTCAGAGAAAAGCGCAGCGGACACTAAGCTCGAAAAGACCCCGCTAAAGTGTCCGCTGCGCTTTTCTCCGAGCGTGGGCGCGGTTCCGTTGGATACAGAACCTGACACTGGCGGCCCTTTCACATTTCCCCTTTCGCCAGCATTATATTGCAAAGCAAAAACCAAAGAGCAAAAACCGAAAAATAACGCAACATTTACATTTCCACAAAAATATAGTAAAATAGGAAATTATGAAATCACAAAAAGGAGCTCATCGCCCATGAAACAATACGATTATCTCCTCGCAGGCAGCGGCCTCTACGCTTCCGTCTTTGCATGGATGGCCAGAAAACGCGGTAAACGCTGCCTGATCGTGGAAAAGCGGGATCACATCGGGGGAAACATCTACTGCACAGAGATAGACGGAATCCGGGTTCACCGCTACGGGGCCCATATTTTCCATACATCTAACCGCGAGGTATGGGATTTTGTAAACCAGTTTACGCAGTTTAACCGCTATACCAACAGCCCGGTGGCAAATTACAAAGGGGAGATGTACAACCTTCCCTTTAATATGAATACCTTCAGCCGTATGTGGGGCATATCGACTCCGGAGGAGGCGAGGGCGATTATCGAAGAGCAGAGGAAAGCGGTCCCCGGGGAGCCAAAGAATCTCGAAGAGCAGGCGATCAAGCTGGTCGGCTCTGATATATACCGCAAATTGGTAAAGGGATACACGGAGAAGCAGTGGGGGCGCGACTGCCGGGATCTGCCGGGATTTATTATCCGCCGCCTGCCGATGCGGTTTACGTATGACAATAATTATTTTAACGACGCGTTTCAGGGAATTCCGGTCAGTGGATATAATGCGCTGATTGAGGGGCTGCTGGAGGGCTGTGAGATCCGGACGGGCGTGGATTATCTGGCGTGCAGAAAGGAGCTGGATCCGCTGGCAGAGCGGGTTGTGTATACAGGCATGATCGATGCCTTTTATGGCTTCTGTTACGGGAATCTGGAGTACCGGAGCCTGCGCTTTGAGACAGAGCGGCTTGATACGGACAATTATCAGGGCGTTGCGGTTGTGAATTATACGGATCGGGAGACGCCTTTTACGCGGATTATTGAGCATAAACATTTTGAATTCGGGACACAGCCGGGGACAGTGATTACCAGGGAATACCCGGCGGAGTGGAAGCCGGGCCTGGAGCCGTATTATCCGGTGAATGACGACAAGAACCAGGCGCTGTATAAGCGCTATGCAGGGCTGGCCGAAAAGGAGCCGAATGTGATTTTCGGTGGGAGGCTGGCTGAGTATAAGTATTATGATATGGACAAAGTGATTGAGTCAGCGCTTATGAGGGCGAAAGAGGAATTGGGCGATGAGCGGTAAATTTTATGAGCCGGAGACGCTGAAACGCCTCCAGCAGGAGATCCTTTCGATCCTGGATGATTTTGTGAGGATCTGTGAGGACTACCATCTGGAGTATTTTGGCATAGCCGGAACCGGGATCGGCGCGGTCCGCCACGGCGGGTTTATCCCGTGGGACGATGATATTGATATTGCCATGCCGCGGCGTGACTTTGAGAAGCTTTTGCGGATTGTGGAAAAGAAGATGGGGGACCGTTATCTGGTTTTGAATGCCAGGCGCTATCCAGCCTATCCTCTGATGACAACGCGCCTGGTGAAGCGGGGGACGGAGTTTGTGGAGGAGGTTATGAGGGATGTGGACTGCCCGTTCGGTATTTTCCTGGATCTGTATGTGCTGGACAATGTGGCGGACGACCCGATCGGTTATCAGATTCAGTCCTGGAGCGCGTGGTTTTGGAGCAAGCTGATGATCCTGCGCGCGATTCCGAGGCCGACGCTGGCCCAGAAGGGGCTTAAGGCCAGGCTTATCTGGGCCGTGTGCGGGGCGGCGCATCAGATGATGGAAATGCTTCGCGTCTCGCCGGAATGGCTGCGGGATCGCTGCGAGGCGGAGTGCCGGCGTTATAATAAGAAAAAGACGCGCCGGATGGCTTTTCTGCCGGACACAAGCCCTTACTGGAATGTGGTGGACAAGCGGAAGTACCATCCGCTCAGGAAGCTGGATTTTGAGGGCAGGAAGCTGAACTTTGCGGGGAATCTGGAGGAGATGCTTAAGAATCAGTACGGGGATTATATGACGCTGCCGCCGGAGGAGAAACGCAAGACGCATTATCCTTATAAACTGAGCTTTTCAGACGGGGCGCAGGAGCCGGGCGTATGAGGTTTTTGGGGCGTCTGCTGATCGGAGGGGACGAGCGCGTCGAACAGCGCAATATGGGCTGGAATATGGCGGGCAGCTTTCTCTATGCGCTGGCCTCCATGGTTCTGACGATCGCGGTCGTGCAGCTTGTGGGAGAGGACGAGGGCGGGATCTTTTCGTTTGCGTTTTCGACCTTCGGGCAGCATATGTTCATGGCCGCCTATTTCGGGATGCGCCCGTTTCAGATCACGGATACGGGAAGACGGTATACGTTCGGGGAATACCTGGGGCTGCGCGTTGTGACGTGCGGCGGGGCGCTGGCGTTTGGCCTTTTTTATGTGTTCCTGAACCGGGATTCCTATACCTGGGTCAAGGCGGCGACCGTGTTTCTGATGGTCTGCTACAAAGTGATTGACGGCTTTGCCGATGTGTATGAGGCGGAATTCCAGCGCGACGGGCGGCTTTACCTGACAGGTAAATCCAATACCTTCCGCACCATTCTCTCCGTGTCACTGTTTCTGGGCTGCCTGGGGTTTACGCGTAATCTGGTATTCTCCTGTGCGGCGGCGGTAGCGGCCCAGCTTCTCGGGCTGGCGCTTTTTAATTTTTCAGTGATCGGGGAGCTCGCGGGCGTGGACTGGGAGCGCAGGCCGGGCAAATGCGGCCTTCTTTTTAAGGAGAATGTGCTCCTGTTCCTCTCCGTGCTGATGGATTTTTATATCTTTTCCGCGGCCAAATACGCGATTGAGGGGAATATGGCGGATAAATACCAGGCGCTGTTCGGGGCGATCTTTATGCCGACGAGCGTGATCAACCTGGTAGCCGGCTTTGTGATCCGCCCGTATATTACCAGGCTTTCTATCCAGTGGGAGAGCGGGAAGCTTAAGGACTTTGCAGGCGTGGTGAGGCAGTTGTCAGCCATTATCGCGGGCCTTACGGCGCTGGCCATGGGCGGGGCCTGGCTTCTGGGGATACCGGTATTAAACCTGCTTTATCCGAAGCTTGCGTACCTGCTTGTCTCGTGCAGGGCGCCGCTGCTTCTGATCATCCTGGGCGGGGCCTGCAACGCGTATGTAAATTTGTTCTATTATGCGCTGATTATCATGCACAGGCAGAGGGTCATCTTTGGCGGGTATATCCTGGTATCGGCGCTGGCGGCAGTGATTTCATCGCCGTGCGTGCGAGCGGCGGGGATCCTGGGCGGGGCCGCCTCATACCTTGCCCTGATGGCGGCGCTGGCGGCGTGCTTTGGATGTATGGCATTTTCAGTTTACAGAAAAAGGAGGAAAAGGATATGTTGAATTTTGCAGTAGGGCCGGTTCAGATGGAGGAGGAGATCCGCTCTCTTGGCGCGGAGGAGATTCCGTATTTCCGGACGCCGGAGTTTTCAAAGCTGATGCTTGAAAATGAACGGCTGATGAAGCGGCTCATGAAGGCCGGGGAGGATGCAAGGGCGGTGTTTCTGACAGGCTCCGGCACATCGGCCATGGAGGCGGCCGTGATGAATCTGTTCACCGGGGCGGACCGGCTTCTGATCGTTAACGGAGGGAGCTTCGGGGCGCGCTTTGTGAAGATATGTGAGATTCATCAGATCCCTTATACGGAGATTTCGCTGGAGGCGGGGAAGGCCCTGACAAAGAGCCATTTAGAGCCGTTCGCGGGCCAGGGATACACGGGCTTTCTGGTCAATGCAGACGAGACGTCAACGGGCGTTTTGTACGATATGGAGCTGATCAGCCGTTTCTGCCGGGAAAATGGGCTGTGGCTGGTTGTGGATGCGATCAGCTCTTTTTTGACGGATGACTTTAAGATGGAGGAGTGGGGCGTGGACGCCGCTTTTACGGGTTCGCAGAAAGCGCTTGCCCTGCCGCCGGGGATCGCGGCCATGGTTTTAAATGCGCGCGCCGCAGCGCGTGCGGAAGCCATGGAAGTGAAATCGCTTTACCTGAATTTAAAGGATTACCTGAAAAACGGGGAACGCGGGCAGACGCCGTTCACGCCGGCGGTAAGTGTTTTGATCCAGTTGAACAGGAGGCTTAAGGGGATTGAGGAAAGGGGCCTTTTGGAGGAGCAGGCGCGGATACGCAGGCAGGCGGAGGACTTCCGCGAAAAGATAGCGGGGCTTCCGTTTGAGATCGTATCCGAATCCCTGTCGAATGCGGTGACGCCGCTTCACCCGACCGGTACGGACAAGGACGGAAATCCGGTGTCCGCGCACAGGATTTTTGAGATTTTAAAGGATGAATACGATATTTTCGTGTGCCCGAACGGGGGCGCGCTGGCAGAGAGCGTGTTCCGGGTGGGGCATATGGGAAACCTGACGCCGGAGGATAATGACAGGCTGATTCTGGCATGGAAAGATATGCACAAGAGGGGGCTTTTGTGAGGGCGCTGATACTGGCTCTGGTTCACAGGGGCGTAAGGCGGGCAGATAAGGAGTGAAAGATATGCAGGATCGCAGGGGCATAGAATGGGCGGCCGGGATCAGACGGCGCATATCCGGCGCGGCATGGCCGCAGGGCGCCGGGGGATGGATTGCGGCCGTGGTTCTGGCGCTTTTTGCGGGCCTTGCGCTCGAAATCTGCTTAAGCCTTCCGGCAATCCGCGCCGCCGGAGGAGGCGGGGCCTCTTTCCGCGCGATCCCATTTGATCAGGTTATCGCAGAGGGCTTTGAGGAGCGTGACGGAACGCTTACCCTTACCGGGGACAGCGGTTATCTGCACATTCCTCTGGACGAGGAGTATGTGGGGAAATTCGTGTATTCCTATCAGTACGGGGGCCTGATGAATACGCTGGTGAAAATCGGCGTGTACAATGAATACGGCGAGCTGTGCGAGCGCGACGCGGTTCTCACGGAGGATCGCAACAGCCGTGTGATCGGCGCTTCCTATATCCCGGTGGGAGGCCGCGCCGCTTATGCGGCGATCTCCGTGACCAGGGACCGTCTTCGGGAGCCGGGGCTTTTGTCTGTGGATTTTGACTCCTATCCGGTGGTCTTCACAGGCTTTGGGACAGAGACGCGCGGCGGGCTTAACCCGTACCGCCTTGTCTTCTTCTGGTGTGCGGCGGGGCTTGTGGTTCTGGTTCTTTCGGGGCATAAATGGGCGGGAATGCGGCCGGAGATTGGCTTTCTGGCAGTTTCCTTAAGCGTGGGAACCCTTGTCTCCCTGTCCCTTCCGGCCAATAAAGTCTCCTGGGATGAGGAGACGCACTTCGCGCAGTCCTTCTGGATGGCCAATTACCGCTCGCCGGTCCCGGTATCCCACGCGGTCCTTCAGGAATTTGTGACCGGGATGGACACCTGGCCTTACAATCAGCCCGGCGGACGCGAAGAGCAGGAGGCGCTTGACCGTTATCTGGACACAGAGGGGGATTACAGGAACGGGGAGCATCTCTGGAGCATTGATCTAAATAAGACTACCATGACCGGATACGTCGGATCAGCCCTGTTTTTAAAGCTGGGACAGATGTTTAAGCTTCCGTTTTCCCTGCTCTATAAGCTGGGGAGACTGGGCAACTTGTACGTGTACTGTATTGTGATGTTCCTTGCCATAAAACGGGCCCCGGTGGGAAAGGCGATCCTGATGTTTCTGGGCCTGATGCCGGAGCCGATGCTGCTGGCCGGCGTGTATTCGTATGATCCCACAGTGACGGCTTTTATGTTCCTGTCCTTTGCCTGGATGCTGGACGCCATCCTGAATGAGGAGCGGAAGGTGGGATGGAAGGAGTATGCGGTTATGATGGCCGCCTTTTTGTGGGGCTGCCGTTTAAAGGCTGTATACGCCCCGCTGCTTCTGGCCGGTCTTCTGATCCCCGGGGAGCGCTTCAGAAGCCGCCGGGAACAGCTCCTGATGAAAGGCGGGATGATTGCGGCCTGCGGCCTTTTGATGCTGTCCTTTGTGCTGCCGGTGCTGATCGCGCCGAGGGCGACCGGGGATGTGAGAGGGGAGAATACAAGCGAGATCGGACAGATGGGCTACATTCTGGGACAGCCCCTGTCCTACGCGTGGATTCTCGCAAAAAACATGCTCCGGACGCTTCCTTCCTATGTCCTTGGGGAACAGTCCCTGGGTCTTCTGGGGCATCAGGGGCCGGTGTCCTTTCCCTGGCTTCTCTACGCCGGATCAGGGGCGGTGATCCTCACGGCGGGGCAGTCATCATGTGGGAAACGGCTGAATGGCCGGCAGAAGGTATGGATATTCCTTCTGTGCGGCGCGGCGGCGGTTCTCGTCTGGACGTCCATGTATATCGCGTTCACGACGCCGGGGAACACGTATATTGAAGGCGTGCAGGGCAGGTACTATATACCGTGTCTGTTCCTTTTATGGCTAGTGCTGAACCCCCGCTGCGTGCGCGCGGATGTGAAGGACGGGACGTATTACCGGGCTGTGCTTGCCCTTGGCGGCGGGGTATTGCTGGCGGCATACGGGCTCGATATTTTGCCGCGGTTCTGCCTGTAGGCGGCGGGAGCGCGCGGCTTTTGCCGGAGCGCGCCTGAATGAAAGAAAGGATGAAACGAAGATGGACCAGAGCGGGAAGCAGGCGGCCCGGCCGCTGCATACCTTTGCAATTTGCGCGTATAAGGATTCTCCGTACCTGGAGGCGTGTATCCGTTCACTGACCCTGCAGACGGTCCCGTCGGAGATTATCTGCTGTACGTCCACCCCCAGCCCCTATATCCGCGGCCTGGCAAAACGGTACGGGATCCCTCTGCATGTGAGGGAGGGGGAAAGCGGGATACGGGCCGACTGGCTGTTTGCCTGGCAGAAGGCGTGCGGGCGGTTCGTCACGATTGCGCATCAGGACGATGTATACCGGAAGAGCTATACCGGAGAGCTTTTAGAGGCTTTCCGGCAGCATCCGGATATGACCGTTTTTGTGAGCGATTATATAACCATCAAAATGAAAGGAAAAGAGGCCAGGCTTCAGCCGGCGAACGCGGTCTGGGCCGTGAAAAAGCTTTTGAGGCTGCCGCTGCGACTGAGCGCCCTTTCGGGAAACCGTTTTGTCAAGCGGTCGGCCCTTATGTTTGGAAATGCTCTGTGCTGCCCTGCGTGTACGTACTGCAAGGAGAGGATCGGGGATCAGATGTTTCAGTCAGGCTATGAGTTTGCCCTGGACTGGGACAATCTCTGGGAGCTGGCGGGAAAGCCGGGGCGCTTTATCTGCTGTGAAAAACCGCTTTTAGCCTACCGGGTGCATGACGGAGCCGCAACCAAGGCATGTATAAAGGATAACCGGAGGATGGACGAGGAGACAGCCATGTTCCGGAAGATATGGCCGGAGCGTTTCGCGGCGCTTCTGATGCGTTTCTATCAGAAAGCCTATGGGGCGTACGGGGAGGAATGAGGAAATGGCGAAAATTGATGTGATTATTCCCACCTGCGAGCCGGGGGATAAGCTGGAGGAGCTGCTGAAAAGGCTGTTAAAGCAGAGCTGCCCGGTCAGCCGGGTGATCATTATGAATACAGAGAGCCAGTATTGGAACGCAGAGCGGTATGAACCCCTGTTTGAGGGCGGCCGGACGCGTCTGAGCGTGACGCATCTGACCCGTGATGAATTTGACCATGGGGCGACCAGGCATGAGGCGATTGAGGCGTCGGATGCGGACATCTGCGTCTGTATGACCCAGGACTGTATTCCGTATGACCGGAACCTGATCCGGAACTTAAAAGAAGCCCTTTTGCAGGCTGAGGATGTGGCTGTCGCCTACGCAAGGCAGCTCCCGGCCGCGGACTGCGGGCCGGTTGAGCGCCGCGCAAGGCTCTTCAACTATCCGGAGGAGAGCTGCGTAAAGGGCGGCGGCGACTTAAAGAGGCTGGGCATCAAAACGTATTTCTGTTCCAATAGCTGCGCGGCCTATAAGCGCGCGATCTATCTGGAGCTGGGCGGATTTACCAGAAGGACGATCTTTAATGAGGACATGGTGTTTGCGGCCGGGGCGGTGAAGGCCGGATACCGGATCGCGTACGCGGCGCAGGCAAAGGTCATCCATTCGCACAATGATCCCCCGCTTGAGCTTCTGCGCCGGAACTTTGATCTGGCCGTATCCCAGACGGATCACCCGGAGGTCTTTGCGGGCCTTAGTTCAGAGGGCGAGGGGATGCGTCTGGTAAAGGAAACCGCGCTCTGGCTCATCCGCACGGGACGCCTGCTTAAGCTTCCTGAGCTGTTTGTAAAAAGCGGGTGCAAATATGCCGGTTTTCTTCTGGGAAAGCGCTATAAAAAGCTTCCAAAGGCGGCGATCCGCTTTCTCACCAAGAACCCGTCCTACTGGAGGAGGCAGGGATGAGGGAAGGAAGAAAGGAGCTTCTGATCGTCATACCGGCGTACAATGAAGCGGAGAATATTGAGCGTGTGGTGAACCGTCTGATAACGGATTTCCCGCAGTATGACTATGTGGTGGTAAACGACGGCTCATCGGATGGGACAGCAGAGATCTGCCGGAGAAACAACTACAATTTCCTTGATCTGCCCGTGAACCTGGGGCTGGCCGGCGGCTTTCAGGCCGGGCTTAAATATGCGGCGCGCTGTGGGTACCGCTATGCGGTCCAGTTTGACGGGGACGGCCAGCACCGGCCGGAATATCTGGCCGCCATGCAGGCCAGGATGGAAGACGGTTTTGATATCGTGATCGGATCCCGCTTTGTAGGGCAAAAGAAGCCGCGCTCCATGCGGATGCTGGGGAGCAATCTGATTGAACACGCGATCCGCCTGACAACCGGAGTGCGGATCAAGGATCCCACGTCCGGGATGCGGATGTTTAACCGCGCAATGATAGAAGAATTTGCCGGGGGCCTGAACTACGGGCCGGAGCCGGATACAGTGTCCTATCTGATCCGGCAGAGAGGCGCGCGGGTGGACGAGGTTCCGGTCGTCATGGACGAGCGCCTGTTAGGCAAGAGCTATTTGACGCCGCTTAACGCGGCCCGCTATATGATTAAGATGCTGATTTCCATCTGTCTGATACAGAGCTTCAGGAAAAGGAGGTAGCGGAACATGACCGTGACGCTTCGTATCGTGGTGATCATCGTTTCCGTGCTGACGACGGCGATGATCCTGCGCAAGATACGCAACGCAAGGCTGCAGATCGAGGATTCGATTTTCTGGATCGGATTTTGCGCCATGCTGATCCTGTTCAGCCTGTTCCCCGGCCTTCCGGATCTGATGTCAAGACTGGCAGGAACGTATACAACGGCAAATTTTATCTATCTGGCCGTGATTTTTCTGCTGATTGTAAAGCTGTTCCACATGACGCTTAAGCTTTCCGAGCTGGAGACAAAGGTAAGAGCGCTGGTTCAGGAAATGGCGCTGGAGGACAACCGCCGCAGGCGTGAGGAGGAGGCCCGTCTGCCCGGATGTGATAAAAAAGGAGAGGATGAAAATGGGAAAAATAGAGGTAATGCCCTGCGAGATTAAAGGGCTTTATATCATTAAACCAAAGGTGTTTAAGGATGAAAGAGGCTATTTTGTGGAAACGTATAACCAGAATGATTTCCTTGAAGCCGGGCTTGACATGGCGTTCGTGCAGGACAACCAGTCCATGTCCGTGAGAGGCGTTCTGCGGGGGCTGCACTACCAGAAGGAACACCCGCAGGGAAAGCTGGTGCGGGTTCTGCGCGGCGAGGTGTACGACGTGGCCGTGGATCTGCGCGGCGGCTCTGAGACCTTTGGAAAATGGCACGGCGAGAAGCTGTCCGCGGAGAATAAGAAGCAGTTCTACATTCCCGAGGGCTTTGCCCATGGCTTTCTCGTCCTGTCCGACGAGGCGGAATTTGCCTACAAATGTACAGACTTCTACCGTCCGGGCGACGAGGGCGGCCTTGCGTGGAACGATCCGGAGATCGGCGTAGAGTGGCCGATCGAAGAGGGCATGGAGCTCATCATATCAGAAAAGGATAAAAAATGGGGCGGCCTTAAGGACACATTCCGGTTTCAACTGTAAACGCCTCAGGAGGATTTCATGAAGGATTTGCTCTCCCTTTTAAAAGGGATTAAGGAAAAGCGGAAGCTGATACTGGAGCTTTCAAAGGCGGATTTTAAAAAACGGTTTGTCGGCTCGTATTTCGGCGTTGTCTGGATGTTTATACAGCCCATGGTGACGATTGCCATCTATGCCTTTATTTTCGGAGAGCACGGCATGAAAAATGCGCCGCCGGTCCCGGGCGCTTCCTATGTCATATGGCTGGCCCCAGGGATTATTCCCTGGTTTTATTTCAGCGAGATCTTAAATACAGGAACCAACTGCCTTCAGGAATACCACTATCTCGTCAAGAAAGTCGTGTTCGAGGTGGAACATCTGCCGCTTATTAAGCTGATTTCCTGTTTTATGGTGCATGCCTGCTTTCTGGCGATCATGCTGGGGCTCTATCTGGTAAGCGGCCGCGCTCCGAAACTTATGTGGCTTCAGATCCTCTATTATTCCTTCGCGGCATCCATGCTCGGGCTGGCGATCACGTACTTTACCAGCGCGGTTCAGGTCTTTTTTAAGGATATGGCGCAGATTGTAAGCATATGCCTGCAGTTTGGGATGTGGCTGACGCCGATCATGTATGACGAGGCGATCTTCACCTCCCGGGCGGCGTGGCTTTCGGTTGTATTTAAGCTGAACCCGTTTTACTATATTGCAGCCGGGTACAGGGACAGCATGCTGACCGGGAACTGGTTTTTTGAGAGGCCGACGATGACCGTCTATTTCTGGGCGGCGACGCTGGTTTTGCTGGTTTTGGGGCTTAAGATGTTTAAGCGCATGAGGCCGCATTTCTCAGACGTCCTGTAAGAAGGCGGAAAGATATGGCCTTTAGCTCCATTTTATTTCTGTGGGTTTTCCTGCCGCCTGCGTGGCGTTAAATCTCCTCATTCTCGGATACTATAAATACGCCGGCTTTACGGTGGAATGCGTCAATGCCCTCATCCATAAAACAGGCCGGACGCTGCGCGCGGTCAATTCAGTCAGGCTGAAAAGAAAGGAAACATTATGAATTCGTTTATATTTGAAAATTCCACAAAAGTATATTTCGGAAAGGGATGCGTGAGGGAACACCTGTCCGAGGCGCTGAAGGACTGCGGGGAAGATGTGCTGCTTGCCTATGGGAACGGCTCCATTAAAAAGAATGGAATATACGGGGAGATCATGGATATTCTTCTGCGGGCCAAAAAGAATGTGATCGAATTTCCGGGGATCATGCCGAACCCCACCTATGCAAAGGTTTTAGAGGGAAAGCGTCTCGTGCGGGAGCACCGGGCCGGACTGATCCTGGGAGTGGGGGGCGGCTCTGTGATGGACTGCTGCAAGGCCGTATCCATGGCGGCTGCCACCCGAAAGGATGTATGGGAGGAATACTGGGAAAAGGAGGGCGTGATCGACTTTGAGCCGATACCTGTGGGCGTTGTGGTCACAGTCACGGGAACCGGGAGCGAGGTAAACGGGGATTCGGTTATCACCCATGAAGAAAAGAAAATAAAGACAGGGCGCGATTACAGGGCCTGCAACCCGCGCTTTGCCATGCTGGATCCGGAATATACATATACTGTATCCCCGGCCCAGACGGCGGCAGGGGGCTTTGACATGCTGAGCCATGTGATGGAAACCTACTTCAGCGCGCCGGACGGGGAGAATCTCTCGGACGCGATATCAGAGGCCCTGATGAAAAGCATCATTAAAAATATCCCCATTGCTATGGAGGAACCGGAAAATTATGAGGCCAGAAGCAATCTGATGTGGGCCTCTTCCCTGGCAGAGCTGCGCCTCATCAAGCTGGGAAAAAAATGCGATTTTGAAGCGCATCAGATCGAGCACCAGCTCGGGGCCTTTACGGACTGCAGCCACGGCCGGGGGCTGGCGGTCATCCACCCGGCCTATTACCGCCGTATTTGTAGCTGCGGACTGGATAAATTTGCGCGGTTTGCGGAAATTGTCTGGGAGATTCCGGCAGAGGGAAGGACAAAGGAGGAGATGGCGCAGGAGGGCATCCGGGCGCTGGAAGGATTTATACGGCGGATCGGGCTTCCCACGACGTTAAGAGAGCTGGGGCTTGCGGATAAGGGGATCCTGAAAACGATTGCCGATTCGTGCGCGATCAATACAGGGGGATATAAGGTGCTGACAAAGGAAGAGATACGGGAGATTTTGGAGGTTTGCTTTGAGTGATATATCATCTGCAACAATGAAGGTGATAAGGCGGCAGAAAGAGATCCTGTATGTCTCTTATGCGAGGGGAAAATTCAGGCCGGATTCTGATACAGATATTTAGAGCGATATCAGACTGTCTTGCAGAAGATGCGAAAGAACAACTGGAAACAGCGAGAGAAGTAGTGAATATTGTAGAAAAATATTTGAATTTAATGATATAAAAGCAGCGCGTTTTACTCTCTCCCTGATAAAACGCGCTGTTTTTATGAATGCTGATAATTATAAATTTGGAATCAATAATTGACATCCACTGTCTTTTGCACTGAACTGCATATGGCCGAACTATGAAATTGGAATACCCTTATGATTTTCAGTTCCTGATGGAAGGCAGTGGTCACTGTGTTTTTTCCATGCTGTTGATCATATCGACATACATATCAGCGGGGAGCATCGGCTGCCGCAGCTTCGCCGATGCTGCGTGAGAAACCGCGCCTGTTTGGTTAAATTCTGCACCAGCGCGGTTAAGCGCAGTAAACAGCCTGCCTTTTGCTTCCTGCAGCTCAGGGCTGGGGAATGCAGCTAACCCCGCTTCAGAGATGAAGATCAGGCAGGGGTTCAGAAAGATATTTTGCATCTGCAGCTTTAATGATGCAAAGTTATCCTCAAAATATGGGAAACCACAGCCACAGATAATAACATTCTTTTTTTCGGCAGGTCAACCACGGTGTCATGGAAAAAACGTTTTCCATCGCTGTACATCCGCATTTTAAGGAAGGGATTTGTTCTGTCCAGCAGTGTTTTAAGAGGCCCTGGAACCCCGTACTCATATAGTGGGAAGCTCCAGACAATCATATCGCTTTCTGCCATTCTGTCCAGAAGACCGTTCATATCATCCTGGATGACACAATGCCCGTCCTGCCTGATCCAGCAGGACAAACACCCCTGGCAGTAGTTGATTTTCTTTTCAACTATGTTTACAGATTCTATCTGGTGTTCGTTATTTTCATTTACGCCTTTCATAAATTCCCATGTAAGAACCAGTGTGCTGCTGTTTTGTTTGGGACTGCCGTTTAAAATCAAAATTTTCATTATATACCTCCTTGTTCTGATTGCGGGGATTGTGCTTATGTCAGGCGCTTGCATTTTCGCCTGTCTACACGTATAATAGCACTAATTAATACCACAAAAAAGTCGAAGGTTTCGATTTTAAAATTCAATATTTTCGATGAATACCGGAGAAACTTTGGAATGAATACGAAATATCTGTATACAATGAAAACAGTGCTGGAAACGGGGAGTTACCAGAAAGCGGCATCAAAACTAAATTACACACAGTCAACAGTCACATTCCATATCCAGCAGATAGAACAGGAGCTGGATATCAAATTATTTGACCGAATTGGCCGCAAAATGGTTTTAACACAGGCTGGCAGGGAAATTCTTCCGCATATAGAGGCAATACTCCAGGAGGAGTACGCCTTACACAATTATGCGGGCGGTGCTGCTGAAATGTCTGGCAGCCTGCGTATAGGTATGCCTGATTTTCTGCTCTGCTATAAAATTACGCCGCTTATAAGGTTATTTCAGCAACAGGCTCCAAAAGTACGTTTGATGATTCCGGCTCTTCCCTGTAAAGAAATACGGAGCGGCATCATAAATGGTGATTTAGATATGGGCATTCACTGCAATATTGGCGGATATCCGAAAACGATTATAGAAGAACCATGGTCTTCCTATAAAGCGCGGCTGGTGGCTTCAGTGGATGCTGCAGCAGATACCTTTGATTTTATAACGCAGCATCAAAGGAAAAATGTCAACCTTATTACAAGCGATGCAGGCAGCCTCCATCAGCAGAGGCTGCTGGATTATTGCAGAAGCTGTGACATAATCCTGGAGAATAATATTGACATGGGAAGCCTGGAGGCAGCAAAGATCAGTGTAATGAATAATCTTGGCATAGCATATTTTCCAGACTTTACGGTAGAAAAAGAACTTTTGGAAGGCAGGCTCCAGGTAATCCAGATACCTTTAGACAATGTTCCTGTTCCCGTAATATGTGCTTATCATAAAAATAAAGAAATCAACCCGGCCATGCGCCTGTTCAAATCGCTTCTGTTTTCGTTTGACCGTGATGCAGGGGAATCCGGACCGCTGTCATAGCGGGCATGCTGATGAAAAACGGCTGCTGTTATGATTGCGGAACACAGATCGTCTGATGTTCCATTCTGCCTGTTTGCACAAAGAAAAGGATATGTCAGGACAGACGCCGCCTCTGTGCGCGCGCTCGAGTCCCTCTGCAACGCGTTTTACATTTCCGGAAAGCGTATCCTCAAGAAGCTGATCAGACGCCTTCAGAATGCGTACGATCCCGGCCCAGCCACCCGCTCTCATCGCATTTTCAAATTCGCCGGCAATTTCTTTGTTCGGGATAAAGCTTTCCCCAGTCTCAGCGTCATATCCAAGATAACCAAGATGGATCAGGAGCGTCAGTACATCGTCTTTTGTGAGGAAGGTGCGCATGTCATTAGCGGCGCGGCCGGCTCACGCAGATGAATTTTCTTCCGTATGGATACGTTCATTCGTATGCGCAACCAGTCCGGCCTTATCCACATAGATTTTGGAACGGATTGACTTTCTGTAACCATCATTTCCCGGATTCAGATAAAATCCCATAAATATCTCCCGGAAAACATATTGATTTCACCCTGACAAAATGTTATTATGAAATTCGGAAAGAGGCGGCGATGTAACTGCCGCCTTTAGAGAAATCTGATTGCCTAACTTAAACAATCGTCATCCGACCCGTCAGTTGCCGCCAAGCTCGCTGAGGGGTCTTTTTCTGTCTGTTCCCTGCGCCGGTTTATGTAAGATTTATACTTCTCGGTCAAAGTGGTAATGCCCACAAGGCTTCCCACAATGCCTGCAAAGATACTCACAACACGGCTCGCGATGTCTAAAATACCCACAGACCCGATCCTCCGTTCTCTGGTGTTTACACACCTGCGGGACTGGTCTAACTTAAATTAAACCAGTCCCGAAGGTGTGTATCCTCCAAATAGGGAGTGCTCACCCGCTCTCGCTGATGTCTCCAACCTGCCTTCTATTCCCTATGGAACTTTCAGCAGGTATGCCATCATAAAGGATTTAGGGAGGGAATGGAATGCCATGGAAGTAGAAATCTCTCAATAAATGCCATTGCTATCTGAACTGTTACCATTTTCAGAAACAAAACCCGGAATTGTGCTTGACATCCTTGGTTTAAAGTGATAACATAAACATATGAACAATCATTCATATATAAAACAGGATAAAGAGAAAGGAGAGCATGATTTGGCGGTTCAGGATATCGAATGCTGTGATTTTTACCAGGTACATGAGGAAGTGGTAAGAGCGGTTAAGGATAAGATGCCCGAGGACGGCGCTCTGTATGATCTGGCTGAGCTTTTCAAGGTTTTTGGGGATTCCACCCGGATACGGATTCTGTATGTGCTATTTGAGTCCGAGATGTGCGTCTGCGACATTGCGCAGCTTTTGAACATGACGCAGTCGGCCATTTCCCATCAGCTCCGGATTCTGAAGCAGTCGAAGCTGGTGAAAAGCCGGAGAGAAGGAAAGTCGGTATTTTATTCCCTGGCGGACAGCCATGTATACAGCATTATCAACCAGGGCTTTGAACATATCAGCGAATGAAGCAGCACAGGAAGCAGACAAAACAAAAAAGATTAAAATAAGGAATAAAAGAAAAGGAGAAAAAGCTGTGAAAAAGAAATTTAAACTGACGGATCTGGATTGCGCGAATTGCGCGGCGAAGATGGAGAATGCCATCAGGAAGATAGAGGGAGTATCGGACGCGTCAGTCAGTTTTATGACGCAGAAGATGACGATCGAGGCGGACGACGCCCGGTTTGACGCGATTATGGAAGAGGTAGTGAAAGTCTGCAGGAAGGTGGAGCCGGACTGTGTGATCAACCTGTAGCGCCGCATTTGTCATTCGCATGGCAGCCCGCATCCCGTCCGGGAGGCGGGCTTTTGCAGGAGGGAAAGAAAGTGACAAAAAAACAGAAAAATATGCTTGCAAGAATCGCCGCGGCATTTGTCCTCTACGCGGCGTCTCTGATCCTGGATGGCCGCGGAGTGTTTGCACAGACAGGCTTTCCTGCCGCGCCGCTTCTGGCTTTTCTGATCCC
The DNA here is from genome assembly GCA_910575795.1 of Clostridiaceae bacterium. Taxonomy (GTDB): domain Bacteria; phylum Bacillota; class Clostridia; order Lachnospirales; family Lachnospiraceae; genus Otoolea; species Otoolea muris. The sequence goes on from CAJTGE010000035.1 coordinate 20,861, forward strand.
GTATCTGACGATAGGATGGGATATCGTCTATAAGGCGTTTCGCGGGATCGTGGGCGGGCAGGTATTTGACGAGAATTTCCTGATGACCGTGGCGACCTTCGGCGCGTTTGGCGTGGGGGAATATTCGGAGGCCGTGGCTGTGATGCTGTTTTACCAGGTGGGAGAGCTGTTCCAGAACTACGCGGTGACGCGCTCCAGGCAGTCTATCGCGGATCTGATGGATATCTGTCCGGAATACGCCAATATTGAGGAGGACGGCCAGATAAAGCAGGTGGAGCCGGATGACGTGGCGATAGGGGATATCATCATCGTGAAGGCGGGAGAGCGGATTCCTCTGGACGGCGTGGTTATGGACGGGGAATCGATGATTGACACCTCTGCCCTGACCGGAGAATCCGTTCCGCGAAGGGTGGAGGCCGGCAGCGAGATCATAAGCGGATGCGTCAACGGCAGCGGCGTGCTCCGGATCCGGGTTACGCGCGAGTTCGACGATTCCACGGTGGCAAGGATTCTGGAGCTGGTGGAGAATGCCAGCAGCAAAAAGGCGCAGGTGGAAAATTTTATCACCCGCTTTGCCAGATATTATACCCCGGCCGTCGTGTGCGCGGCCCTGTGTCTGGCTCTTTTGCCTCCGCTCCTTTTGGGAGGCGGATTCGGTGAATGGCTGCAGAGGGCGTGTATCTTTCTGGTTATCTCCTGCCCGTGCGCGCTGGTGATTTCCGTGCCGCTCAGCTTTTTCGGGGGTATCGGGGCCGCGTCGAAGCGGGGCGTGCTGGTAAAGGGCAGCAATTACCTGGAAGCGCTGGCAGAGATGGAGACCATTGTTTTTGACAAGACAGGAACCCTGACAAAGGGAGAATTCAAAGTGACGCAGATCCGTCCGGAGGGCATGGAAAAGGAAGAGCTTCTGGAGCTGGCCGCCCTGGCGGAATCGTATTCCACGCACCCGATTGCAGAGTCTGTCCGCGAGGCGTGCAAAAGCGCGGGCCTGGGAGAGCGCTTAAGCGCGGAGCGCGTCGGCGATACGAAGGAGCTGTCCGGGCGCGGGATCCGGGCCCGGATCGACGGCCATGAGATTCTGGCGGGAAACGGAAAGCTGATGGAGGAATTCCATATTTCTTATCAGGAATGCGAAGAAATCGGAACGGTCATTTACCTCGCAAAGGACGGCGATTTTGCCGGAAGCATCCTGATAGCGGACAGCTTGAAGGAGGAGGCCCCGGAGGCGATCCGAAGTCTGAAGGCGTGCGGCGTGAGAAGAACCGTGATGCTCACCGGGGATCGGAGGGCCGCCGGGGAGGCGGTCGCGGCAAAGCTTGGGCTCGACGAGGCGTTTACAGAGCTCCTTCCTGCCGGTAAGGTAGAAAAGGTGGAGGAGATGCTGGCGCAGACGGGCGGGAAGAGCCGGCTGGCCTTTGTGGGCGACGGCATCAACGACGCCCCGGTTCTGTCGCGGGCGGATATCGGTATTGCGATGGGAAGCATGGGCTCTGACGCGGCGATTGAGGCTGCGGACATTGTCCTCATGGATGACAATCCGGCGAAGATTGCCGCGGTTGTGAAGATTGCCCGGAAAACTCTCCTGATTGTCAGGCAGAATATCATCTTTGCCCTGGCTGTCAAGGCGCTGGTCCTGATTTTGGGGGCTTTTGGCCTTGCCAACATGTGGGAGGCTGTCTTTGCCGACGTGGGCGTGTCCGTGATCGCGATTTTAAACGCGATGCGGACCTTAAGAACAGAGGAGCAGGCGTAACTCTTCACGCCGCTCAGGAACGCAGATCCGGCAGAACGCATTTTCAAATATGCTCTGGTCAAAACGCTGTAAAAATATGGATGGGAACCGGCATGCCTGCGCAACAGTTATGCATTATGCATATAAATGTGAATAAAGACTTCTGTTTCGGTTCCGATATGTATAAAAAAAGAAAATAAAAAGTTTAAAAAACCTTGATAATTATTTGACATAATCAGCTAAGAGTGATAAGATATAGATACTATCAAATCAATTATTTTATTTACTTGGCAAGTCATTTTAAGGAGGAAATTGAGATGTCAAAGAAAGTCGTAATTGCAAGTGCTTGCCGTACTGCCATCGGCTCCATGGGAGGCCAGCTCAGCACAGTGCCGGCCGCTGAGATGGGCGCTGTTGTTATTAAGGAAGCGCTCAAGAGAGCAGGAGTTGCCCCGGAGCAGGTTGATCACGTTTACATGGGCTGTGTAATCCAGGCCGGCCTTGGTCAGAACGTGGCGCGCCAGATGTCGATTAAGGCAGGCCTTCCGGTAGAGGTTCCCGCTGTGACGCTTAACGTTGTGTGCGGTTCCGGTTTGAATTCCGTGAACGCAGCGGCGGAGATGATTATTGCCGGCGATGCGGATATCGTAGTGGCAGGCGGCGCTGAGAATATGTCGGCAGCCCCCTATGCGCTTATGAACGCCCGTTACGGCTATCGCATGAACAATGCTCCGATGATCGACACCATGGTAAATGACGCCCTGTGGGACGCCTTCAACGGCTATCATATGGGAATTACTGCAGAGAATATCTGCGATCAGTGGGGAATTACCAGAGAAGAGCTGGACGAGTTTGCAGTAGGCAGCCAGAAGAAGGCCTGCGCGGCGGTTGAATCCGGCAGATTCAAAGACGAGATCGTTCCGATCGAGGTTAAGAAGAAAAAAGAGACGGTTGTTGTTGACACAGACGAGGGTCCGCGTCCGGGAACAAGCCTTGAGGGGCTGGCAAAGCTGCGCCCGGCATTTAAGAAGGACGGCGGCCGCGTGACGGCAGGTAATGCTTCCTCTATCAACGACGGCGCTGCAGCGGTTGTTGTAATGAGTGAGGAGAAGGCGAAAGAGCTGGGAATTAAGCCTATGGCTACATGGGTTGCCGGCGCTCTCGGCGGAGTTGATCCGAGCATCATGGGTATCGGCCCGGTTGCCGCGACCAACAAGGTATTTAAGAAGACAGGCTTAAAGGTTGAGGATCTGGATCTGATTGAGGCAAACGAGGCGTTCGCGGCACAGTCTATCGCCGTAGCGCGCGACTTGAACTTCAATAAGGACATCCTGAATGTAAACGGCGGAGCGATTGCTCTTGGGCATCCCGTGGGAGCTTCCGGATGCCGTATTCTTGTAACCCTGCTGTATGAGATGCAGAAACGCGGCGCAAAGAGAGGTCTTGCCACACTTTGCATCGGCGGCGGCATGGGCTGCGCTACGATTGTAGAGAGAGACTGACACTATGATGTAGCATTTCAGCATGTCTGAGATGTTACATATCAGGCAGGATAACCGGAACGCGAGGAGGGGCGGGGCCTCTCCCGGCTCCGGCTGTCTTGGTTTCTGCGCAGGCCCGCGCAGAAAAGTACAGCGCGCGGGCTGCGCGGCGGGCAGGGAAAGCGTTTTTCTCTGCCCGGTTATATGAGTTCAGGAATACTGCTTTATATATACGGGTATTCCGGGCGGCTTAAGGTTAGGAGGCTGATAGCAATGGGCTTTGTAGATTACGAAGTGGAAGGGCATGTCGGTATTATGACAATCAACCGTCCCAAGGCGCTGAATGCGCTGAACGAGGATGTGTTGAAGGACCTTGGCGCTGCGTTTGACGCAGTTAATTTGGACGAGATCCGTGTGGTTATCCTGACAGGCGCAGGGGAGAAATCCTTTGTGGCAGGCGCGGATATCGCGGCGATGAGCACCATGACAAAGGCAGAGGGAGAGGCGTTCGGCAAGTTCGGAAATGATGTATTCCGCAAGATCGAGATATTCCCTGTCCCTGTTATAGCGGCAGTAAACGGATTTGCGCTCGGCGGCGGCAATGAGCTGGCCATGAGCTGCGATATCCGCATCTGTTCTGAGAACGCCGTATTCGGCCAGCCGGAAGTCGGCCTTGGCATCACGCCGGGCTTTGGCGGCACACAGAGGCTTGCCCGCCTGATTGGACCGGGCAAGGCGAAGGAGATGGTTTACGGCGGCAGAAATATCAAGGCGGACGAGGCGTACAGAGTGGGCCTTGTAAATGCCGTATACCCGCAGGAAGAGCTGATGGCCGCCGCGAAGAAACTGGCGTCGGGCATCGCGAAGAATGCGCCCATTGCGGTCAGAAACTGCAAGAAGGCGATAAACGACGGGCTTGAGGCCGACATGGATCAGGCGATCGTGGTGGAGGAAAAGCTCTTCGGCGACTGCTTTGAGACAGAGGATCAGAAAGAGGGGATGGCTGCTTTCCTTGAAAAGAGAAAGGTAGAGCGCTTCATCAATAAATAACAGGCAGGAGGATTTGTCATGAAGGTTGGTATTATCGGCGCGGGAACGATGGGTTCCGGAATTGCACAGGCATTTGCTCAGACAGAGGGTTATGAAGTTTGCTTATGCGATATTAACGAGGAGTTTGCGGCGAACGGCAAGAAAAAGATCGCCAAGGGCTTTGAAAAGAGAGTTGCCAGGGGCAAGATGGATCAGGCGAAGGCAGACGCAATCCTGGCCAAGATCACAACAGGCGTAAAGGATATCTGCACAGACTGCGATTTAGTCGTTGAAGCTGCCATCGAGAATCTGGAGATCAAGAAGCAGACCTTTAAGGAGCTGTCCGCTATCTGTAAGCCGGACTGCATTTTTGCAACCAACACCTCATCCCTTTCCATTACTGCGATTGGGGCGGGACTTGACAGGCCGGTGATCGGCATGCATTTCTTCAATCCGGCGCCTGTGATGAAATTAGTTGAGGTTATCGCCGGATTAAACACACCGGCGGAGCTCGTAGATAAGATTAAAGCCATTTCCACCGAGATCGGCAAGGATCCCGTACAGGTAGAGGAAGCAGCGGGCTTTGTGGTAAACCGTATCCTTATCCCGATGATCAATGAGGCGATCGGCATCTACGCAGCCGGCGTTGCATCCGTAGAGGGAATTGATACAGCGATGAAGCTGGGCGCAAACCATCCGATGGGACCGCTGGCGCTGGGCGACCTGATCGGTCTTGACATTGTACTGGCCATTATGGAAGTGCTGCAGACGGAGACAGGCGATCCGAAGTACCGTCCGGAGCCGCTTCTTAAGAAGATGGTACGCGGCGGCAAGCTGGGCCAGAAGACCGGAGAAGGCTTCTACAAATATAATTAATTCACGAACCGCATCAGGCGGGCAAGACCTGCCTTTAAGCGCTATATAAGAAAATGATGGAGGAATAGACACATGGATTTTACATTAAGTAAAGAGCATGAGATGGCGAGAACGTTATTCCACGACTTCGCCGAAAAAGAAGTGAAACCGTTAGCACAGGAAGTCGATGAGACAGAGCATTTCCCGGCAGGAACCGTTGCCAAGATGCAGAAGCTCGGTTTCATGGGCATCCCGGTTCCGAAGGAGTACGGCGGACAGGGCTGCGATCCTCTGACCTATACGATGTGTGTAGAGGAGCTCTCCAAGGTTTGCGGCACCACAGGCGTTATCGTATCCGCACATACCTCTCTTTGCTGCGATCCCATCCAGACTTATGGTACGGAAGAGCAGAAGCAGAAATACTTAGTTCCCCTTGCAAAGGGTGAAAAGCTGGGCGCATTTGGCTTAACCGAGCCGGGCGCAGGTACGGACGCGCAGGGACAGCAGACCAAGGCTGTGTTAGAGGGCGACGAGTGGGTTCTCAACGGCTCCAAGATCTTTATCACCAACGGTAAAGAGGCTGACATCTACGTTATCATCGCTGTAACAGGCGTAAAAGAGGACGCAAGAGGAAGAAAGAAGAAAGAGATCTCCGCATTCATCGTTGAGAAGGGAACACCGGGCTTCTCCTTTGGTACAAAAGAGAAGAAGATGGGTATCCGCGGATCCGCTACGTATGAGCTGATCTTCACAGACTGCAGAATTCCGAAGGAGAACCTGTTAGGACAGATCGGCAAGGGCTTTGGTATTGCCATGCATACTCTGGACGGCGGACGTATCGGTATCGCTGCTCAGGCTCTTGGCCTTGCAGAGGGCGCTCTTGAGAGAACGGTTGAGTATGTAAAAGAGAGAAAGCAGTTCGGACGTTCCATCGGACAGTTCCAGAACACGCAGTTCCAGCTTGCAGATATGGCTACAAAGGTAAAAGCAGCTCAGCTCCTTGTTTACAGAGCAGCTATGGCGAAGAAGACACAGAAGGTTTATTCCGTGGAAGCGGCTATGGCAAAACTGTACGCAGCAGAAGTTGCTATGGAAGTAACAACCAAAGCTGTACAGCTTCACGGCGGTTACGGCTACACGAGAGAATACGACGTAGAGCGTATGATGCGTGACGCCAAGATCACAGAGATCTACGAGGGAACATCTGAGGTTCAGAGAATGGTTATTTCCGGCAGCCTGTTGAAGTAATATCAGATTTCCGGCGGACATCATGAACCGTGAAGGCTCTCATAAACAGAGAAAAAACAAAAAATAAGGAGTGAAAATACCGTGAAAATAGTAGTTTGTGTAAAACAGGTTCCGGATACCAAGGGTGGAGTTAAGTTTAACCCGGATGGTACGCTTGACAGAAGCGCAATGCTGGCCATTATGAACCCGGATGACAAAGCCGGCTTAGAGGCGGCTCTTCGCTTAAAAGATCAGTACGGCGCAGAGGTTACGGTAGTGACCATGGGTCTTCCGAAGGCGGAAGAGGTTCTGCGCGAGGCTATGGCTATGGGCGCAGACAAGGGTGTTCTGGTAACTGACAGAGTGCTCGGCGGCGCTGATACATGGGCAACCTCCCAGACGATCGCAGGCGCGCTTCGCAACTTAGAGTATGACTTAATCATCACCGGCCGTCAGGCGATTGACGGAGATACCGCACAGGTTGGACCGCAGATTTCCGAGCATCTTGGACTTCCGGTAATCAGCTATGCACAGAATATCAGAGAAGTTAATCTGGAAGAGAAATATATTGTTGTTGAGCGTCAGTATGACGACAGATATCATGTGTTAAAGGCACAGCTTCCGTGCTTATTAACCGCGCTTGCTGAGTTAAACGAGCCGCGTTACATGACTCCGGGCGGAATCTTCGATGCATATGCAAAGGATATCACTGTTTGGGGAAGAAATGACTTAAAAGACGTAGAGGATTCCAACTTAGGCTTAAAAGGTTCTCCGACTCAGATTGCCAAGGCTTCCGATAAGGTAAGAAAGGGCGCCGGCGAGAAGGTTACATTAGATCCCGCAGGTTCCGCAGACTATATCGTAGCGAAACTGACAGAGAAACACGTTATCTAAATCATATAGAAAAGAGTGGTGAATAAGAATGAACTTAGAAGCATATAAGGGAGTATTTGTCTTTGCACAGCAGGTAGATAATGTAATCAGCGGCATCGCGTTCGAGCTGATCGGCAAAGGAAAAGAATTAGCAAAAGATCTGGGAACAGAGGTAACCGCTGTTTTAGTCGGCTCAGATGTAAAGGGCCTTGCAGACAGCCTGGCTGAGTACGGCGCAGATAAAGTAATCGTTGTTGACGATCCGGAGTTAAAGGAGTACAGAACAGAGCCGTATACACACGCTCTTGCTTCCGTAATTGATGAATTTAAGCCGGAGATCTTCTTAATCGGCGCTACCGCTATCGGCCGTGACTTAGGTCCCCGCGTTTGCGCGAGAATCCACACAGGCTTAACGGCAGACTGCACGAAGCTGGATATCGGCGATTTCCCGCTTAACCCGGTACCGGGCAAAGAGCAGAAGCACAATCAGCTTCTCATGACCCGTCCGGCATTCGGCGGCAACACGATCGCCACCATCGCATGCCCGGATTTCCGTCCGCAGATGGCTACCGTTCGTCCCGGCGTTATGCAGAAGGCTCCGAAGGTAGAGGGCGCAAAGGCTAATGTTGTAGAATACAATCCTGGCTTCACAAAGAACAATAAGTACGTGGAGATCATGGAGGTTGTTAAAGCTGTTACGGATACGGTTGATATCATGGACGCAAAGATCCTGGTATCCGGCGGCCGCGGCGTAGGCAGCCCCGAGAACTTCAAGATTCTGGATGAGCTGGCAGCCGCTATCGGCGGAACCGTAAGCTGCTCGCGCGCAGTAGTGGACGCTGGCTGGAAGCCGAAGGATTTACAGGTTGGACAGACCGGTAAGACCGTTCGCCCGAACGTATACTTCGCAATCGGTATCTCCGGAGCGATTCAGCATCTGGCAGGTATGGAAGAGTCTGACATCATCGTTGCCATCAACAAGGATGAGACAGCTCCGATCTTTGACGTAGCAGACTACGGTATCGTAGGCGATCTGAACAAGGTTGTTCCGCTGCTGACCGAGAAGATCAAAGAGGCGGTAGCTGCTTCCAAGTAATCGGGAAGAGACGATAAACATAATTCAGGGTAACTGAATGCATAAAAAGAAGCGCCAGAGCACAAAAGGCTTTTGGCGCTTCTTTTTATGCGCAGGCCGTTTGCTGCCAGGGCAGTATTGCGGGCCGCGCGGCGGGCAGGGAGAAACGTCTTCCCTGCCTGCTTGCGTACAGGCGCATGTGAAACGGTCATTCAATCGTTTGATACGATTCGAGCGCCTGGATGAGATGCGGCAGGATCACCTCCACATTGCCCACGATCCCCAGATCCGAGATATCAAAGATCGGGGCCGCCGGGTTTTTGTTGATGGAGATAATCAGGCCGGATCCCTCCATGCCGGTGGTGTGCTGGAAGGCCCCGGAAATGCCGCAGGCGAGATAGAGCGCCGGGCGCACCGTTTTGCCGGTCTGGCCGACCTGACAGGACGTATCGGCCCATCCGGATTCAATACAGGCCCTGGAGCAGGCGACAGAGCCGCCTAAGAGCGCTGCGATGCGGCCAAGCGTCTCAAAGCCCGCCGGGCCTCCCATTCCGCGGCCGCCGGCAACGAGAACGCGGGCGGCTGTGATGTCGTCCGTCCGCTTGACTCCCAGTTCAGCTTTAAGCAGTTCAACACCGTTCTGCATGCGCAGCGCTTCTTCCGGTTCAGGAAGCTTAAGCTCCTGCACAGCGTCCGCCGCCGGAGCCGGGAGAGAGAGCGCCTCTTCTTTGGTGAGAGGCGTGAGAACGCCGGGGCGCAGGGTAACGATCACCGTATTCCCGTCCGGGCAGCAGAGCGTATCGTTTGTGATGCCGTCAAGGCTGGGACGCGCCATGCGTACGCCGTCCTCCACCCACAGCCCGGTGCAGTCCGCGGCCAGGCCGGCATCCAGTTTTACGGCCAGGGCCGGCGCGAGATCCATGCCTATCGTGGTAGACCCCAGAAGAATGAGGCCCGGATTTACATTTCTCGCGGCCTGCTCCATGAGAGCCCCGTAGAGGCCGGTTGAGTAGAAAGCCAGAAGGGGGGAATCCGCTGTAAATACAGCGTCCGCCCCGGCCTTCAAAAGGATTTGCGCTTCTGCAGATACATCACGGCCGGGCAGAAAGGCGATCGAGCGTCCTCCCGATTGCGCGGCAAGGCGCTTCGCGCCGCCGGCCAGTTCAAGGCTGATCTTCTGAATGCGGCCGTTTCGCTGTTCGGCAAAAAATAATATATCATTCTGCATGGTTGAGAGAAGACCTCCAATCAGCTTAAAATGTAACAGTTCACACGGGGCATCTTCTTGCCCGTCTGCGCCGGACAAGAAGCATCGGATGTCCATCCGATGTGGAATCTTGTGGACATTTTGGCTTTTAAGCAAGCTTAACGCCAAAATGTCCGCCATATTCCCCGCCGTCTGAACTGTTACATTAAAATATGGTTTTTAATCATTAAATCCATCATAGCCTGGACGGCTTCGGCGGTCGGTACTGTTAAGACGCGCCCGCGCTCCCGCGGCTTCTTCATACGGGAATCCAAAATATGGATTTTTACTAACTGTTCTGCAGGGGGAAGACCGTTCTGTTCCAGAAGCTCAGAGACAGAAATGACAGGGATTTTCTCGCGGTAGGCACGGGAGATTCCCTGGGCCGTCATATAGAAGGGCTGATTCGGTCTGGGGAGCGCGCTGATAAGGCACGGGATGGGAAGCTTTAACTGACAGGCTCCGTCCTCAAACTGCCGTCTGACGGTGAGAAAACCTATTTCCTGCCCGTTTCCAGGAGCAAAGACAGGCGAGATCTCTTCCACATAGCTGGCGGATGGAAGTCCCAGCTTTCCGGCCAGCAAAAGAGCGGTCTGGATGGCGTCAGAGTCCACGGCATAGGAGCTTCCCATCAGCACATCATAGCTGCAGTCCTTAAGAAATGCGGCCAGTATCGAAGAACAGGCGGCGCCGTCCAGCGTCTGCGGGGCCGGACAGGAGAGCAGCGCCCCTTCATCACAGCCCATTGCCATAGCCTCGCGGATCTGGGTTATGGCAGAATCATCGCCGATGCACAAAAAGGCCACAGAGGCCCCCGTCTTTTTCTTAAGGCGCAGCGCGGCTTCCAGGCCGGAACGATCGGGCCTTACCCGGTTATCCTGCAGGATTTGTTTTGAACATACAATAACTTTCATATCCGATTTCCATTCAGATTTTTATATGCACACAAACTTTATATGCATACAATTTATAAGCATATCAAAAAATTAGTATGCAAATCATATTGCAATAAAAAAATATTGGGAAAAACCAGCTACAGGGATTTTTCCGCAATCTGGCGGAGGCATTTTTTAAAGAATACTGCCTCATCTTCCGAAAAATCAGCCAGCACATCGCGGTTTACATCTTCGATCACCTGAAGCACCGGCTCTTTCAGGGCCTCGCCCTTTTCCGTAATAATAACAAGAATCTCCCGTCGGTTTTCCGTGTTGATCACGCGGTCAATCAGCTCCTTTTTCTGCATGCGGTCCAGAATACCGGAAACTGTAGAGGTCTCAAGACACAGCATCTCCGCAATCTTTCGCGGCAGACAGGTACCCCCGTTGGCCCACAGGCAGTTCAGCACCCCATACTGAGAGGGCGTGACGTCAAAAGGAGCCAGTTTTTGGCTGATATATTGGAAAACCGTATGCTGGGATGTGGTGAGAAGAAAATTAATGCACTCTTTTAACTCCATAATCGATCTCTCTTTCCTTTGTTTGCTAATGCGTCTTATAATTATATTAAATAAAAAAGAGAAAGTCAAACCGCATGTTACTATTTTCACAGGTAGGGCGGGAGCTACTGGAGAAATATATGCGGGCTGTAGTTCATTGCGGGAAGGCCGCCGGCGGCTCCCCCAGACAATTGGTATTGGCTGCAACAGCCGTAATATTTACAAACAGCCGGCGGGAAACCCCATCCGGCTGTTTAGGAGGTATATGCATAAATTGACGAATGTCTTATCTAAAGAGCGCTCCGCTGATTACCAGCTTCTGGATCTCATTGGTTCCCTCATATATCTGAGTGATCTTCGCGTCTCTCATCATCCGCTCTACGTGATACTCTTTCATAAAGCCGTTTCCACCGAGCATCTGCACAGCCTCGGTTGTCACATGCATAGCGGCATTGGTGCAGACTAATTTAGCCTTTGCAGCCGGAATGGAGTACGGCCGTCCCTCGGATTTGTCGAGCGCCGCCTTGTACAGCATGTATTTGGCCTGCTCAATCTCGCATTCCAGTTCAGCCATCTTGAAGGCCAGGTACTGGTTGCGGTAGATGGGTTTGCCGAACTGCTCTCTTGTCATCAGGTACTTTCTTGCGATCTCAAATGCGCCCTCTGCGATTCCAAGGCCCTGAGCGGCTACGCCGATACGGCCGCCGTCCAGCGTCTTCATGGCGATCTTGAAGCCCTGGCCTTCCTGGCCGATCAGTGCGGAAGCGGGGATCTCGCAGTTCTCAAATACCAGCTCGGAAACCTGTGCGGAGCGGATACCCATCTTATTCTCAATCTTGCCGATGGAGAGGCCCGGCGTTCCCTTTGTCACATGGAAGCAGGAAAGGCCCTTGGACTTTAACTCCGGCTGTGTTAAAGCATATACGGCGAAGTGATTGGAAAGAGGCCCGTTGGTATTAAAGCACTTTAAGCCGTTCAGCACATATTTGTCGCCTTTTTTCTCGGCAACGGTTACGCATCCGCCTGCGTCGGAACCGGCGTTGGGCTCTGTGAGGCCAAAGGAGCCAAAGGTCTGGCCGCTCAATACTTCAGGAAGGAATTCTCTCTTCTGCTCTTCGGAAGCGCCGTTTGCGATGCTGCCGCCGTAGAGAGAGGTAGATACGGAGTAGGAGATGCCGACAGAGGCATCTACCTTGGAGATCTCCTCCACTGCAATCGCGTAATCGAGATAATCCCCGCCGGATCCGCCGTACTCTTTAGCGTAGGGAAGGCCGATAAAGCCCATCTCGCCCATCTTTTTGTAGAGGTCTAAAGGGAAAGCGCTGGTCTCGTCACGCTCAATTACGCCTGGCGCTAACTCGTTCTCTGCAAATTCCCTGACTGCTTTCTGTAAGGTCAGACGCTCTTCGGATAACTGGAAATTCATAAATAAGTCCTTCTTTTTCATATTCGGTGATTGTTATTTAACGGGGGCGTGCGAAACGATTTTAAAGAATTGTAAAATAATTCTTATTCAAAATATCTAGCACGCTAAATAATAGCATACATAAATAATACATGATCCCATCTCTGTAGTCAAGAAGCAATCTGTCAAATTTTGTCCCGTTTTTTTGTGCAAACTGCCATAAGACAGGATTTGAAATTCGCGATTTACTGTCACTATTATGTGTGGCAGTCAGTACGCGATGGCATTTCCCTATAATCCCATGCTGGCGAGCATGATGAATACGCCGCAGGCAATGAAGGGGATCAGGATCTGGGTGATTGCGATATCGCCGTAGGCTTCCTTATGCGTCATCTTACAGATGCCCAGAAGAGTGATCTGAGCGCCCTGGTGCGGAAGCGTGTCAAGCGTTCCGGCAGCGATGGCGGCGATACGGTGTACATACTCCAGATTTAAGCCCATCTCAACGTAGGTGGCTTTTAATGCGTTAAAGGCAACGCCGATACCGCCGGAAGCGGATCCGCACGCGCCGGCGCAGATAGCTACCGTGATCATACAGAACACGAGCGGATTGATAGAAAGGTTCTTTAAACCATTTACCAGATCCGCAAATGCCTGCGTGTTCTGAACTACGCCGCCGAAGCCGACTACGATACCGGTATTCAGGATAGCGACGCCGGAGTCTGCCGCGCCCTTGTTGAAGACCTCAATCCACGCGTTAAGACCGCCGATCCGTTTAAACATCAGGATAACGGAAAGGATGATGCCGACCATAACCGAGGTTTCCACCGGGAGGTGAAACAGGTTAAAGGAGGCCAGGATCGCCGCGATCGGCAGAGCCGCCTGAATCCAGTGCGGAAGAGATTTGTTCTCGTCCGTGCTGAGCTCTTCCTCGGTGAGCTGATATTTAAGCGTCTTATCATCAAAGAAATATCCCTTTTTGGCAAGGGCGCGGGCGCGGTACTCGAGCCAGCCAAAAATCAGAAGAAACATCACGATCGTGGTGATCAGGGAGGGAACAAAGGCCGCTGTCGCCGGGGTTCCCAGATCCGTCATGGGAATAACATTCTGGATCGACGGGGATCCGGGGCCGCTCATGGACCAGGTCCAGCAGCCGGCGGAAATCGCAGCCGGAAGAAGGCGTCTGCTGATGTTTGCCTCGCGGAACAACTGAATCGCGATCGGGTAGATAACAAAGAATACAACAAAGCCGCTGACGCCGCCATAAGTCAGGATACCGGTAATGCACATGATGATCGGCGCGGTGAAACGTCCTTTGCTGATGCCGGCAATGGCTCTTGCCAGAGATTCGGCGGCGCCTGTAAACTGGTAAACCGCTCCAAATAAAGCTCCCGCGAAGAAGGTCAGGAAATACTTGATGACATAATCTCCGGCGGCGGGCATAAAGGAATTTTTGAGGCTGTCAAGGATCGGAAGACCGCTGCAGACAGCTACGAAAATCGTGATAAGCGGAGCCAGAATCAATGCGCTTACCTGCTTAAAGGCCAGAAGCCCGAATAGAATAATAGCAATAAAAAGTACAAGAATTTGAAAATTCATGGTTCCTCCTGTTCACGGCCTGCGAAAAAGGCAGTCCCCCTTTTACAGGCCGCGGCGAAATCATCCTGAAAGCCGCGGCGCAGCCCTGACGGGCCGTCCGCCGCCGCTTTTTGTAACATAGGGTTACATTTTTTTATTCCCGCGGGCAACGAGCCAAGTGGGCATGCTTGCATGCACATTTGGCGGCTGCCGCGAGGGTCAAATACCCCGCTGCTCTGCAGCGCTGCAAGTTTGACGCACCGTTGCTTGCAGCGGGGTTGTTGACTTATAACAGTTCGTCTGAACGGATGTGGTTATTTTCCAAGCCCCATCAGCTCATCCTTAAAGATTCTGGCATCCATCAGCTTCGGCTGTCCATCCATCCTGGGAACAAATCCCATCAGATCAATGATCTGGGTCTGAATGTCAATGCCCGGAGCAACCTCAGTGAGGTATACGCCATCCGCGCGAAGCTCAAATACGGCGCGCTCCGTGATATAGAGAACCGGCTGGCCGGTTTTGTTGGCATAAGCGCCGCTGAAGGTGATCTGCTCTACGTGGTCGATGAACTTCTTCTCGCGCCCTTCTTTTACAATCTTAAGGGAACCGTTCTCGAACTCCACGGCAAGGCCGCCGGCCGTAAAGGTGCCGCAGAAGAACACGCGCTTTGCGTTCTGCGTGATGTTGACGAAACCGCCGCAGCCCGCGATTCTGGGTCCGAACTTGCTGACATTGATATTTCCGTCCTGATCCGCCTGCGCCAGCCCTAAGAAGGCGTAATCCACGCCTCCGCCGTCGTAGAAGTCAAACTGGTAAGGCTGATCCAGGATTGCTTCCGCATTGACGGAACCGCCGAATTTCGGGCCGCCCTGCGGAACGCCGCCGATCGGGCCGGCCTCAACCGTCAGAGTCATGTAATCGCCGATGCCTTCCTCGTTTGCAACCATGGATATGTATTCCGGGATACCGATCCCCAGATTGACAACGGAATTTTCTTTTAATTCCATGGCGGCGCGGCGGCCGATGACTTTCTTTGCGGAGAGCTTCGGATACTGCAGGCTGCTTAAGGGTACACGGAAATCGCCGGTCATAGAGCCGTCATACTCGCATCCCACGCACTGCTCATGATCCTTCGGATCCTCGCATACAACAACTGCATCCACATAGATGCCGGGAACCTTTACAAGCTTGGGGTCAAGGCAGCCGTTTTCAACCACCTTCTCAACCTGGACGATGACCTTGCCCCCGCTGTTTTTCACCGCCTGGGCGATGGAGGTGGCCTCAAGGGAAGCGACCTCATGCTCCATGGTGATATTTCCATTCTCATCCGCATACGTTCCGCGGATAAAGCCGATGTCAATGGGGAAGGCTTTATATAGAAGCTTCTCCTCGCCGAGAATATTTACAACCTCCACCAGATCGTCTGTGGAAATCGAATTGAGCTTTCCTCCCTCAATACGCGGATCGGCAAAGGTGTTCAGTCCTACGTGGGTGATGGTTCCGATGCGGTGTCCGGCAATATCGCGGTAGAGCTGGGACAGCGTGCCCTGCGGCAGGTTGTAGCCCTCGATCTTATTTTCCAGAACCAGCTTTCCCAGATTGGGAACCATGTTCCAATGGCCGCCGATGACACGTTTTGTCATGCCCTCATGCGCAAAATGGTCAGCTCCGCTGCCGTCCCGGTTGCCCTGCGCCGCGGCATAGAAAAGAGTCAGGTTTTTCGGGGATCCTGTTTCCAGAAAACGCGCTTCCAGAGCCTTTGTCAGAGCCTCCGGCATATCGCTGGCCACAAAGCCGCTGGCGGTTACCATCATGTTATCAGACACCATGGAGGCCGCTTCCTGCGCTGTAATAATTGAGACCTTAGCCATCGTAATTCCTCCTTAGATTAAAAATCGAAACGATGCGGGGTTCATTTCCTTCCGGTTATGAACCGATGCGCCTAAAAAAGGGTGTAAAAATAACAGGGCCGGGAAAATTCATCCCCCGGCCCCGCGGGTCAGATGCAGTAGTTATAGGAAACGACAAAACGATTTTCGTTTTGCCCGTTTCCTGCGCCGGATTTGCGCTGCGTAAGCAGCATATTTCCTATGCAAATTCGTGCGCATCCCCCGGAGGGGCTATAGCAAACGGAAAATTTATTTGTCGTTTGCTATAGAAATTAGAAATCGGTCAAATCTGCTTTTCTCTTTTCAAGGAAGGCAGCCATGCCCTCAGCCTTGTCATGCGTCGCGAAGGAAAGGCCGAACAGATTCGCCTCAAGCTTTAAGCCGCTGGCAAGATCTGTATCCATACCAGTGTTGATGGCCTGCTTGGCAAGCGTTACGCCAAAGCTTGCCTTGGACATGATCTTCTTCGCCATGGCCTTGCAGTAGTCGAGAAGCTCTGCCTGGGGAACCACCTTGTTAGCCAGTCCGATGCGGTATGCCTCTTCGGCATCGATCTGATCCGTTGTGAAAATGAGCTCCTTTGCACGGCCCTTGCCTACCAGTCTCGGAAGTCTCTGTGTTCCGCCAAAGCCCGGCAGAATGCCAAGATTTACTTCCGGCTGTCCGAACTTCGCGTTCTCAGCCGCAACACGGATATCGCATGCCATGGAGATCTCACAGCCGCCGCCCAGAGCGTAGCCGTTTACGGCCGCGATCGTAACCTGAGGCATGTTCTCCAGGGTGTTGAACGTCTCGGCAGCCAGAAGAGCCATCGCACGGCCTTCCTGTGCGGAAGCATTCACCATTTCAGAGATATCAGCGCCGGCCACAAATGCCTTCTGTCCGGAACCTGTCAGGATCACAACCTTAACCTCCTTGGACTTCTCAATTGTGGAAGCCACATCGCCCAGCTCAGCCAGCGTCTCGCTGTTCAGCGCGTTTAAAGACTTCGGACGGTTGATGGTGACAACCGCAATGCCGTCCTCGATTTCCACTAAGAGATTGTTGTAAGTTTTGAGTTCCATAAAAACGTCCTCCTTATAAAAAAACTATGTACTGTTCGATTGAGAAAATTATATAACACCTATAATTAAAAGTAAATATATTTTCCTATAAAATATTTTGCATACTAATAATTTTCTAATAAAAAAGTTTGATATTATACAAAGATGCATAAAAATGAAAAGTAATTTTTGTATAATAATAACAATAAAATGAGGTGTTTAGGAGTGAGAAGGAAAAGTCAATGGGAAAAATAAATAAAAAATAAATGGGGAATTTTACAATCAGGAGTGAGAAGGCTGTCTGCGGTGTAGTTCTGAGAATACTGTGTGAATGCGCGCTGGCCGGGAGAATGTATCTCTTCACATCCGCGCGCCCTGCGGCGGCGCAATAGAAATTGAAATGCTCTTTGCGAAATGGTATAATAACGCCAACGGAAGGAGTAGTTGGATGTCTTTGAATATTTACAGGAGCAGGCAAGCCGCTGAAGCGGCCGGGCTTACGGTGATACAGGTAAATGATACGCTCTTTGACGGCCGTACTCCCTTAGCTCATAATCCTTTGGTGTCAGAAATACGGAACGAGGTGGATCATGCAGAGTACGTGTCAAAGACCTCGTTCAGAGACAGGGTGGGAGAGGTGTGCGAAAAAAGCATTGAACTGGGTTTTCTTGAAGAGACAAAGCATCCGATTGTAGATGTGTTTGTGAAATATGTGGTAAAAACGCTTAATCCCGAACGCAAAGCACAGTTCAAGAGGGCTGTTTTGCAGATGTAACTGCAGAGACTGCAGGCTTTGTATGTATACTGGCTCGTTAATTGTTAAGGCTGAAAATCTATATGCCAGTTTACCAATATTTGATAATAAGAAACGCCTGACTTTAAGGCAGCTACAGAGTAAATGCTATCATTTTTATGAAGCGTTTCGCAAAAGCATGAAAAGCGATGTCGAAGTCATCATTAATTTTGGCAGCAAGAGTGAATTTTAATCACAGATAAATAAAGAAAGGTCGGTTCCCGCATATGCTGTTCAGCTCCCTTGTGTTTTTATGGTATTTCCTCCCCGCTGTTTTTTTCCTGTATTTTATAACGGGAAACGCCGCGGTGCGAAACGGCGTCCTGCTGGCGGCGAGCCTCCTTTTTTATGCATGGGGGGAGCCGGTATATGTCTGCCTGATGCTTCTCTCCATTGGAATCAATTATGCCTTCGGGCTGCTGTCCGCGCGTATCCGCCGCCGGGCAGGGGGAAAAAGCGCTGGCGGCCATCTGCTTGTGGGACTGTGCGTACTGGTAAACCTTGGCCTTTTAGGATATTTTAAGTATTTTAATTTCGCGGCGGAGAGCCTGAATGTTCTGTTATCCAGGCTGGCGGGAGGGCGTTTTCTCCTGAATCCAAAGGAGATTGCGCTGCCGATTGGGATCTCGTTTTATACTTTTCAGGCGCTTTCCTATGTGGTTGACGTGTATAGGGGCACGATTGAGGCGCAGAGAAATCCGTTTTACCTGGCGCTTTACATCTCCTTTTTCCCGCAGCTTATTGCAGGGCCGATCGTGAAATATCATGACATCTGTGAGCAGATAGAGAGCCGGCTCATAAGCGCGGAAGGGATGGCGTACGGCATCCGGCGGTTCAGCTATGGCCTGGCCAAGAAAATGCTGCTTGCCAATCCCTTTGCCCTGGTCGTGGACTCCATCCTTGAAAAGCCGCTTTACGGGCTTGGGACGGGCGCGGTATGGCTGATGGCCGTTCTGTATACTCTGCAAATCTATTTTGATTTTTCGGGATACTCGGACATGGCCATCGGGCTGGGGGAAATGTTTGGCTTTCACTTCATGGAAAATTTCCGCTATCCCTACCTCTCGTCCTCGATCCGGGATTTCTGGAGGAGATGGCATATATCCCTCTCCACATGGTTTAAGGAATATGTCTACATCCCTCTGGGGGGGAGCAGGAACGGCGGCCTCAAAACGTGCCGCAACCTCATGATCGTATTCTTTGCGACGGGCCTCTGGCACGGGGCGGGCGCGAATTTTATTATATGGGGACTGTATTACGGCGTATTCCTGATTCTGGAGCGCGGGTCGTGGGGGACATTCCTGGAGAAGAACCGTTTCCGCGCGCTGAATCATGTATATGTGATGCTGATTGTGGTGATCGGCTGGGTCTTTTTCAGGGCGGAAAACCTTCCGGATGCGCTGCTTTTGCTGCGGAAGATGTTCTGCCCGCAGGCGGGGATATATCCGATCCGGCTGTTTGTCAACCGTAAGGTGCTTTTTACGGCAATATGCGGGATTTTCGCCTGCGGAATCCTGCAGCGCCTTGCGCCGGGGCTTACAAAGCGTTTATACGACAGAAAGCTGACAGGGGCGGCCGATGTGGCTGTCATGCTCGTCCTGATGTTTCTGTGCACCATGTATCTGGTCAACAACACATATAATCCCTTTATCTATTTCCGATTTTAACCCGTAACCGTTCAGACAGCCTCTGAACGGTTACTTTAGTCCGCCTTTTTTGAAAACAGCCGGAAGGCCGGCCGGAGTCCGGGCGGCAGGCGCGAACCGGATGAAGCCCTGTAAAGGCCGCGTCACATCCACCCGCCGTCTAGCCCGATGATCTGCCCTGTCAGATATGACTCCTTATACCCAAGGTGATAGGCCAAATCTGCTACCTCCGCCGCCTGCCCCAGACGGCCGGCCGGAATTTCATCCAGAAGCGCGATCAGATCCTCCCTGTGGAGAAAATGATTCATCTCCGTATCAATCGCGCCGCATGCAATGGCATTGACCTGGATATTGCTGGGCGCGAGTTCTTTGGCCAGCGCCTTTGTCAGGGCGTTGACGCCTCCCTTCGTGGCGGAATAGGCCGCCTCGCAGGAAGCGCCGCAGACGCCCCACACAGAGGAGATATTAATAATCTTCCCTCTTTTTTTAGTCAGCATCATAGGGATCGCAAGGCGGCAGCAGTTGAAAACGGATGTCAGATTCGTGCGGACGATCCGATCCCAGTCCTCAGGCTTCATATCCTGAAAAAGGCCGATATAAGACACGCCGGCGTTATTGACCAGCACATCCAGGGAGCCGAACTGCTTGCGGATACGCGAAAACAGCTCCTCACAGCTCCCATAATCCCCCGCATCCCCAATCCATGCCAGGCATCCCATGCCCATGCCCTCAATCTCCTTCCGGGTCTGTAAAAGCTGCTCTTTCCGGTGAATACAGGTAATCACTGTGTTATAGCCTTTTCCGGCATACTTAAGGGCAATCGCCTTCCCAATCCCGCGCGAGGCTCCGGTGACTAAAACGGTTTTACGCGACATATGTGTCAACTCCTTTCAAAAACAGATGTTTGTATGGTCAGCGCGTCAGGCGTAACTGTTCAGATAACCTGAACGGTTACATCACAGGGCTATTATAGCATAAACGGAAGGAGGAGAGAAGCGTGTTGGTGACTCACGGCATCATACAGAAACATGAACCAGTTACTTACAATATTCTGAATAGCATTTTAAGGGGGTATGAAATCCCTCAGAAGTATGATATACTGTCTTCAACAATTTTCAAAAGACAAAGCGGGCCGTAAAAAGCCGCCCGCCTTCTTGCCGCATGAACACCCACTATCATTATGAAAAGGAAATGAATCCATGAAAATACACGATCTGATCATCATCGGCTCCGGCCCGGCTGGTTTGAGCGCCGCGATTTATGCCCGGCGCGCGGAACTGGACGCCATTATAATAGAAAAAAGCGCTATGAGCGGAGGCCAGATTCTTGACACTTATGAGGTTGACAATTATCCTGGCCTTCCGGGAACCAGCGGCTTTGATCTCGCTGAGGCGATGCGGGCCCATGCGGACAAGCTAGGAGCTGTCTTTCAGGAAGACACGGTAATCCGCACAGAGCTTGCGGGCCCTGTCAAAACCGTAATATGCGAGGATGGCGAATACCAGGCCAGGGCAGTGGTCATCGCCGCGGGAGCCCGCCACAGGACGCTGGGAGCGCCGGGAGAGACGCGGCTTGCCGGGGCTGGGGTGTCCTACTGCGCCACTTGCGACGGCGCGTTTTTCAGGGGTAAAACTACGGCCGTGGTCGGCGGGGGCGACGTGGCGCTAGAGGATGCGATCTTCCTTTCACGGCTGTGTGAGAAGGTTTACCTCATCCACCGCAGGGATGAGCTGCGCGGGGCCAGAAGCCTGCAGAAGCGTCTTATGTCCCTTGATAATGTGGAGGTTGTCTGGGATACGGTTGTGGAAGAGATTACGGGCGAAGGCAGAGTGTCTTCGCTGAAGCTGCTGAATAAAAAGACATCGGAGACACGCGAACTGCCGGTTGACGGCGTGTTTATCGCAGTAGGTATTGAGCCGGACAGCCAGGCGTACAGGGAGCAGTTGGATCTGGACCCGCAGGGATATATCATAGCGGGGGAGGACGGGCGCGCGTCGCTTCCCGGCGTATTTGCGGCCGGGGATATCCGCACAAAGGCGCTGCGCCAGATCGTCACCGCGGCGGCGGACGGAGCGAACTGTATCGCGAGCGCAGAGCGTTATCTGTCTGAAGGACAGGAGGAATTCGGATGAGGAAGCAGTTAAGGGTACTGGTACAGCATTGCGTAAACTGCAGTGAATCCCCGTCCCGCGCCCGCTGCCTGAAAAACGGCGCGCTGATTTTGTGCAGCATATACATCTGCATGGGAGGCGCGGGCGGCTTTGTGTCGCAGGCTGCCATGAATCTGGAGACGGAAGCCCCGGCGGCGGGCGCGTCGGTCATCATCAACCATTACCATGCGAGCAGCCTTGATCCGGGGGCCGAGCTTGAGGAGGCGTTTACCGGCGGGCTGTCCGGCGCGGGGCAGGATGCGCCGCAGGCAGAGACAGGCGGCCGGACGGAGGTTCCAACCGTCGCCGCGCCGCCCACATCGGAATATGATAATGTCGCCATTTCCCGCGTCAGCAATTATGTAAATGTGCGGTCTGACGCCAGCACGTCCGGGGCCGTGGTGGGAAAGATTTACAATAACTGCGCCGCCACGATCCTGGAGACAGTGGACGGCGAGGGGGGAACCTGGTATAGGATCCAGTCCGGGAATGTGCGGGGCTTTATCAAGGCGCAGTATTTCATCACAGGAACTGAGGCGGAATCCGTGGCCAGGCAGGTGGGGACTTCGTTTGCCCGCGTGACGAACACCTCCAGCCTGCGTCTTCGGGAGGCGCCGAATCTGGAGAGCCGCACGCTGGATGTGCTCACGCCGGACGCGGAGTATGAGGTCATAGGCGAGGAAGGGGATTTTGCTAAAATCTCGGTTGACAATGATCTGGTGGGATATGTCTTTAAGGAGTATATCCACATCCGCGTGGAGTTTAACAAGGCGGTCACCACAGATGAGGAAAACGCTAAAAAGGCGGAAGAGGAGAGGCTGAAAAAGGAAGCGGACGAGGCGATTAAGCGTCTGGAGGAGGCAAAGCAGGAGGCGGCGAAGGAATCGGCGGCCCAGAACACGAAAGCGCCTGAGACGACAAAAGCGCCGCAAACAACCAAAGCTCCTGCGACAAAGGCTCCGGAGACGGTAAAAGCGCCGGCGCCTTTATTTGACGGGACGATAGAGGCCAACCCGGCCGGAGGAAACGGGACGACAAAAGCGCCGGAGACTGTGGAGGCGCCGGAGACAACGAAAGCCCCTGAAACGACAAAAGCGCCGGAGACAACGAAGGCCCCGGAAAGCCCGAAAGCGCCCGGGACAGGCAAAGCGCCGGGAAGCAATGCGCCCGGGACAGACGCCGGGGGCGGGCCGGGAGCCGGGAGCGGCGGTTCGGGCGCGGTGGCCAATGCGACGCGCTCGGCGATTGTGGCCTATGCAAAGCAGTTTTTGGGCAATCCGTATGTGTACGGCGGGACGAGCCTGACAGACGGCGCGGATTGTTCAGGTTTTACACAGGCTGTCTTTGCCCACTTTGGCATCGCGATCGGGCGAAGCTCGAGGGATCAGGCGGCAAAAGGGCGCGAGATTTCAGTCGGGGATGTGCAGCCGGGCGATCTGCTGTTTTATGCCAGCGGCAATTACATCAACCATGTAGCGCTCTACATAGGCGGAGGCCAGATCATCCATTCCAGCACAGAGCGGACCGGAATCACCACCGCCCCGTCCAATTACAGGACGCCGTGCAAGGCGGTAACGTTTCTTGACTGACGGCTCTGACGGGAATGCTGTACTGGTAAAATTTGATAATGAGAACTCAGGTTTTACAGTTTTGCCATAGGGCTGAGCTGTTACAAGCAGGGAGATTTGAGAATGGGAGATTTAAAGGAACTGACGGTTGAAGAATTTACCGGCCTGACCGCTTCCGACGCGCCGTCGCCGGGCGGCGGAGGCGTGTCGGCCCTTGTCGGGGCCCTGGCGGCGGCGCTGTCTGAGATGGTGGCCAATTTAACGATCGGCAGGGAAAAATATGCGGGCGTACAGGAGGAGATGGAGGCTCTGGCGGGCCGGGCCGCCGCGTTGCGAAGCCGTCTTCTGGACGATATCCAGAAGGACAGCGTGTGCTTTAACGCCTGTATGGCCGCGCTGCGCATGCCGCGGGAGACAAAGGAGCAGCAGGAGGCGAGGCGGGACGCCATCCAGGAGGGCTTAAAGGAGGCGTCCGCCGTCCCGCTCTCGATCGCAGAGACAGCGGCCGGCATATTTCCGATCGCGGAGGAGGTAGTCAAAAAGGGTAATCAGACCGCGGTATCGGACGGCCTTCTGGCGGCCATGCTGGCGCGGACCGCGGTTTTGGGCGCGCTTTTGAATGTAAAAATCAACCTGGCTTCTATCCGGGACGAGGCGTTTGTCAGGGAGACAGCCTCGAAAACGGACCAGCTCGAGGGGGAGGCCGTCACATGGGAGGCAAAGATTCTGAAAGCTTCCGGCTTTTTGCAGGTAAATGTTCTGTAACCGCCCGCATTTCGATTTGAATGGGTTTTGGCAGCAGTTCAGAGCTTTCTGAACGGTTACGGGTTTTGTACATCTTACGGAGGAATGTGAAATGATAAAAACGGATATTGAAATCGCTCAGGAATCGACGCCGCTTCATATTCGCGAGATTGCGGCGGCCGCGGGAATCGAAGAAACGTATTTAGAGCAGTACGGCAATTATAAGGCAAAAGTGGATTACAATTTACTGAAGGAGAGCGCGGGCAGGGACGGGAAGCTGATTCTGGTGACGGCGATCAACCCGACCCCGGCCGGAGAGGGGAAGACGACGACGACCGTGGGGCTGGCCGACGGACTGAAACGGCTGGGAAAACGCGTGACCGTGGCGCTGCGCGAGCCCTCGCTGGGGCCTGTGTTCGGCGTCAAGGGAGGGGCGGCCGGAGGCGGATATGCGCAGGTGATTCCCATGGAGGATATCAACCTGCATTTCACAGGCGATTTTCATGCCATCGGCGCGGCGAACAACCTTCTGGCCGCTATGCTGGACAACCATATTTATCAGGGAAACAGCCTGCGCCTTGACCCGAAGAGGATCACATGGAAGCGCGTGGTGGATATGAATGACCGTCAGTTAAGGAATATTGTGGACGGCCTCGGCAGAAGAGTGGACGGCGTGACGCGCGAGGATGGGTATGATATCACGGTGGCAAGCGAGATCATGGCGGTTTTGTGCCTGTCTTCGGATATTACGGACTTAAAGGAGCGCCTGTCGCGGATCATTGTGGGTTATACGTATGACGACGAGCCTGTGACAGCAGGGGATCTGAAGGCGGCGGGGGCCATGGCCGCCCTTTTAAAGGACGCGCTTAAGCCGAATCTGGTGCAGACCCTGGAACATACCCCGGCCTTTATCCACGGCGGCCCCTTTGCGAACATCGCTCACGGCTGCAATTCGGTTATCGCCACCCGCATGGCCTTAAGGCTGGGCGATTACACGGTGACCGAGGCCGGATTTGGGGCCGATCTGGGAGCTGAAAAATTCCTGGATATCAAGTGCCGCATGGCGGGGCTTAACCCGGCCGCGGTGGTAGTTGTGGCAACGGTGCGCGCTTTAAAGCATCACGGCGGCGTGGCAAAGGCGGATTTAAATAACGAGAACTTAGAAGCGCTGGAGAAGGGCCTGCCGAACCTCCTGCAGCATGTGGAAAATATTACAAAGGTATTCGGCCTGCCATGCGTGGTGGCCATAAACCGTTTCCCGCTTGACACGGAGGCGGAGCTTGCCCTGATTGAAAAGCGGTGCCGGGAGCTGGGCGTGAATGTCGCCCTTTCCGAGGTTTGGGCAAAAGGCGGCGAAGGCGGCGTGGAGCTGGCTAAGGAGGTCTTACGCCTCTGTGAGGAGGAGAACCATTTCTCTTACTGCTATGAGGATGCGCTTGGTATTGAAGAAAAGCTGAACGCGATTGTGACCAGGGTATACCACGGCGACGGCGTTGAGCTGACGGATATGGCCAAAAAGCAGGCAAAGCGTTTGGAGAGCCTTGGATTTTCCGGTATGCCGATCTGTATGGCCAAGACGCAGTACAGCTTTTCCGATGATCAGAAGCTTCTCGGAGCTCCGAAGGGATTTCGTGTGACGGTGCGCAGTCTCAAGGTATCGGCAGGAGCCGGGTTCATTGTGGCCTTAACCGGGGATATTATGACCATGCCGGGCCTTCCGAAGGTTCCGGCCGCAGAACAGATCGATGTTGATGAGAACGGGCGGATCCTGGGCCTGTTCTGAGCGCTGTGAGGAGAGAGACAGGATGAATTTTTTTACGGCCCCGGAAATTTTAAATAATTTTGCGGCGGCAGGAGAGAAAAAGACAAAGCTTTCCACAGGGAGGCTGCTGGCGCTCGCGACGCTGGCAGGAATGTTTATCGCGCTGGGAGGGGCGGTGACCAACACCGCCTCCCACAGCATCGCAAACGTGTCGGCTGCGCGGATCATAAGCGGCCTGCTTTTCCCGGGCGGATTGTCCTTGGTGATTCTGATGGGCGCGGAGCTGTTTACCGGGAACTGCCTGATTGTTATATCGGTTCTGGAAAAGAGAGCTACGCTTCCAGGAATGCTCCGGAACTGGGCGCTCGTGTATCTGGGAAATTTTCTGGGGGCGCTTCTTGTCTCCTGGGGCTGCGCGTTTTTTGGACAGCTTAACTATTCAGGCGGGGAGCTGGCTGTTTTTACGATGCGCCTGGCGGCGTCCAAGCTGGAGATCCCGGTCATGGACGGCATCGTGCGCGGTTTTTTCTGTAATGTGCTGGTCTGTCTGGCCGCGCTGTGCAGTCTTTCATCAAAGGATACCGCCGGGCGGATCCTGGGCACGGTTTTCCCGATTGCCTTTTTTGTGATCTGCGGTTTTGAGCATTGTATTGCCAATATGTACTATATCCCGGCCGGGCTGTTTGCGGCTGCGGTTCCGGGCTATGCGTCCGCGGCGTC
This sequence comes from Clostridiaceae bacterium, assembly GCA_910575795.1. GTDB lineage: Bacteria > Bacillota > Clostridia > Lachnospirales > Lachnospiraceae > Otoolea > Otoolea muris. The sequence continues at coordinate 47,112 of CAJTGE010000035.1, forward strand.
CGCGGCGGGGATTGACATAGCCTCCCTTTCCTGGGGCGGTTTCCTGGCTGGGAATCTTTTGCCTGTAACGTTCGGAAATATCCTGGGGGGCGTGTTTACGGGCCTGATGCTGTGGCTGGGGCACAGAGAGACAGTTCCTGAGCCGGCCGGGGACAGGGGCGCGCGGCCGTAACATAACATATTTTCCGGGTCTTTTGCATATATTTGGACAACAGGGCAGGGAGTGTACAGAATGCATACCTGCCCGCCGGATACCGCTGAATTTTTTGTGAGAATTCTTTTCCAAAGCAATTATTCGTAGTGGGAACATATAAAAAGTGCGCAAAAAATGAGTTTATTATTGACAATTACTGTCGAACATGATAAGATAAATATAAATTTGGAGGACAATAGAAGAACAAGAACCAGGAGAATGGAGCAGGTTATCAACGACAGAAATGTTGTAAATTACTGATGCTCTTTTTTTGTATCATCAAGCATTCGCCATGGGTGACGTTCGTCCGGGCCGTGAGGGCAGAAAAGAGCTCGTCAGAAAGTAAAAAATGACGGAGGATTTTATAAGATGAAACAGAGCTTTTATGATGCGCTCACAGATTGCCCGGTTGTTGCGGCGATTAAGGACGACAAAGGGCTTTACCGCTGCCTGGAGTCAGAGATTAAAATTGTCTTTATTTTGTACGGCGATATAGTGAGGATCGCGGACATTGTAGACTGCATAAAAGAAAAGGGAAAGCTGGCTGTGGTACATATGGATCTGGTGACCGGCCTGTCCGGGAAGGAAGTGGCGGTTGATTTCATTAAGAAAAGCACCAGGGCGGACGGGATTATCAGCACAAAGTCGTCCCTCATCAGACGGGCCAGGGAATTGGATTTGGTGACGATACTGCGCTTATTTGCAATTGATTCCATGGCGTTTGACAACATAAAAAAGCAGTATGAGGCTGTTTTGCCGGATATTGTGGAGATCCTGCCGGGTATCATGCCCCGGATTATCAAAAAGATCACCCATTTGGTACCTTCGCCGGTGATTGCGGGGGGTATGATCGTGGAAAAGTCGGATGTGATCGCGGCGATTGACGCGGGAGCCATATCGATTTCATCCACGAATCAGGATATCTGGTTTATATAGAGAAGGAAGAACATAATAACATGTTTCATGTTATTCAATTATATTAAGGAGGGGTTTTTATGGCAAAATATGTAATGGCGCTCGACGCCGGCACGACCAGCAACAGATGTATCCTTTTTAACGAAAAGGGCGAGATGTGCAGCGTGGCGCAGAAGGAATTTACCCAGTATTTCCCGAAGCCGGGCTGGGTGGAGCACGACGCGGACGAAATTTGGTCCACGCAGCTTGAGGTGGCTCTGGGCGCTATGAACCAAATCGGGGCGACCTCGGCGGATATTGCGGCTATCGGCATTACGAACCAGCGCGAGACGACAATTGTGTGGGATAAGGTGACAGGGGAGCCGGTATATCATGCGATCGTGTGGCAGTGCCGCCGTACTTCCGAATACTGCGACAGCTTAAAGGACAAAGGCCTGGTTGATACGTACAGAGAGAAGACGGGCCTTGTGATCGACGCGTATTTCTCCGGAACCAAGTTAAAATGGATCCTGGACAATGTAGAGGGCGTAAGAGAGCGCGCAGAACGCGGGGAGCTTCTGTTCGGTACGGTTGAGACATGGCTGATCTGGAAGCTGACCAAGGGCAGGGTTCATGTGACGGATTACACAAATGCATCCAGAACCATGCTGTTCAATATCAAGGAATTAAAGTGGGACGATGAGATTCTGGCAGAGCTGAATATTCCGAAGTGTATACTTCCGGAGGCGAAGCCCTCAAGCTGCGTTTACGGCGAGGCGGATCCGCAGTTCTTCGGCGGCCCGATCCCGATCGGCGGCGCGGCAGGCGATCAGCAGTCCGCTCTGTTCGGCCAGACCTGCTTTAAGCCCGGCGAGGCAAAGAATACATATGGAACAGGATGCTTCATGCTCATGAATACGGGCGATCAGCCGGTTTACTCCAAGAACGGCCTTGTGACGACCATCGCCTGGGGCCTGGACGGCAAGGTGACCTACGCTCTGGAGGGCTCGATCTTCGTGGCCGGCGCCGCGATCCAGTGGCTGCGCGACGAGATGAGGATGGTGGATTCCTCGCCGGACTCCGAGTACATGGCTAAAAAGGTGGATGATACGAATGGATGCTACGTTGTGCCTGCCTTCACAGGACTGGGCGCTCCGCACTGGGATCAGTATGCGAGAGGCGCGATCGTGGGCCTCACAAGGGGTGTGAACAAATACCACATTATCCGCGCGACTCTGGAGTCCCTGGCTTACCAGACGAATGATGTTTTAAAGGCCATGAGAGCAGACTCCGGTATCGATCTGGCGGCCCTGAAGGTGGACGGCGGCGCCAGCGCCAACAACCTCCTGATGCAGATTCAGGCAGACTTAATCAATGCCCCTGTTCACCGCCCGAAATGCGTGGAAACCACCGCGATGGGCGCAGCTTATCTGGCAGGTCTGGCAGTAGGCTACTGGGCGAGCAAGGAAGATGTCATTAAGAACTGGGCGATTGACCGCGTATTCGATCCGGAGATCGGAGAGGAAGAGAGGACGCAGAGGCTTAAAGGATGGGATAAAGCAGTGAAATGTTCCTTTGGATGGGCGAAGGAGGACTAAGCTCCCTCAGTCCGGTTATAAAGAGACGGCGCAATCATGTTTTAACTTGAAAAGGGGGAAATCTTATGTTACCATATATAGCGGAGTTTTTAGGCACAATGCTTCTGATTCTATTGGGCGACGGCGTTGTTGCCAATGTGACACTGAATAAATCAGGCATGAAAGGGGCGGGGTCGATTCAGATCACCTTTGCCTGGGGTCTTGCGGTTATGGTACCCGCTTTCATTTTCGGGGCAGCCTCAGGCGCTTCGTTCAATCCGGCGCTGACGCTGGCGCTGGCGATCGACGGCTCCTTTGACTGGGCGCTTGTTCCGGGCTATATCATTGCGCAGTTTGCGGGCGCATTTGTCGGAGCCTGCCTTGTATACATCCTGTTCAAGGAGCAGTTTGACGCGACGGATGATCCGGGCGCGAAGCTGGGCGTGTTCTCCACAGGCCCGTCGGTTCCGAATCTTCCGCTCAATATTTTATCAGAAGCCATCGGCACTTTCGTACTGGTGTTTGCCATTAAGGGCACGGGAAATGTAGCCGGCCTTGGCGATATGGGACTCAACTACATTTTTGTATTTGCCATTATCGTATCTGTCGGTATGTCCCTCGGCGGCCTGACGGGCTATGCGATCAACCCGGCCCGTGACTTAGGTCCCAGGCTGGCCCACGCGGTGCTTCCGATCAAGGGCAAAGGCGATTCAAACTGGAGCTATGGAGTCGTAACGCTGGTTGGCCCGATTGTGGGCGCAATTGTCGCTGTTCTGGTTTACGGAGCGATTCCGTGGTAGAACGCGGAGCGGAGCGGCCTGCGTCCCGGTTGTCTGCCGGAACGCAGACCGCGCCAGGTGTCTGTTAAAAATCCATTCAGAAGCTTAAGCTTACCGGCCCCTGCCTGAAAACGGGAGCGGGCCGGGTTAATTTCATAATTTAAGTGCGCAAGAGAGGGATGAGCCAGGCACACAGGATATCAGCCGAAGAGGGTGATTTCTGTCAGCCTGGCTTTTTTCATAAAAACCTAATAGGCAGGAGGATAATAAATATGTATGATATTATCGTAATCGGCGCAGGTGTATCCGGATGTGCGGCGGCCAGAGAGCTTTCGCGCTACCAGGCAGATATCTGCGTTGTGGACAAAGAGGAAGACGTCTGCTGCGGCACCTCAAAGGCCAACAGCGCTATCGTCCATGCGGGCTATGACGCGGCAGAGGGCTCTTTGATGGCAAAGCTGAATGTAGAGGGAAACCTCATGATGGAGCAGCTTTCCAGGGATCTGGATTTCTCGTTCCGGAGAAACGGTTCCCTGGTTCTGTGCATGCGCGAGGAGGATCGCCCCAACCTGGAAGCTCTGTATGAGAGAGGCGTGAAGAACGGCGTAAAGGATCTGCGGATCCTGACAAAAGAGGAAGTAAAGGAGATGGAGCCCAACGTAACGGACAATATGGTGGGCGCGCTCTATGCCCCCACGGGCGGCATCGTATGTCCTTTTGGCCTGACCATCGCCCTGGCGGAAAATGCGGCCATGAACGGCGTGGAGTTCAAATTCAACACAGAGGTTGAGAATATCGTAAAGACAGACGAGGGCTTTGAGCTGACAACCAGCCAGGGCGTTCTGAAGGCGAAATATGTGGTAAATGCAGCCGGCGTTCATGCGGATCGCTTCCACAATATGATGAGCGCAGAGAAGATCCATATCACGCCAAGGCGAGGCGATTACTGCCTGCTTGACAAGACGGCCGGGGATCTGGTGGACAAGACGATCTTCACCCTGCCGGGCAAGTTCGGCAAGGGTATCCTTGTGACGCCGACGGTACACGGCAATCTTCTGCTCGGCCCGACTGCGATTGACATCGACGATCCGGAGGGAACCAATACGACGAGAGAGGGCCTGGACGAGGTGATTGGAAAGGCCCAGAACAGCGTAAACAACATCCCCATGCGGCAGGTGATCACCTCCTTTGCAGGACTGCGCGCCCATGAGGATCAGCATGAGTTTGTCATTAAGGAGTTAGAGGACTGCAAGGGCTTTATCGACTGCGCCGGGATCGAGTCCCCGGGTCTTTCCAGCAGCCCGGCGATCGGTAAGATGGTGGCGGATATTCTGAAGGAGAAGGCCGGCTTAAAGGAGAAGGATGACTTCATCGCCACCAGAAAAGGTATTGTGGATCCCAAGGAGCTCTCAAAAGAAGAGTATTCCAAACTGATTAAAGAAAATCCGGCCTACGGCAATATTATCTGCCGCTGCGAGACTATATCCGAGGGTGAGATTTTAGACGCCATCCACCGTCCGCTGGGGGCGAAGTCCTTAGACGGTGTGAAGCGCCGCACCAGAGCGGGCATGGGACGCTGCCAGGCAGGCTTCTGCTCACCGAGAACCATGGAGATTCTTGCAAGAGAATTGAATATGGATATGGGCGAGATCACGAAATCAGGCGGCGAGTCTAAGATTATTGTCGGAATCGACAAGGATAAACTGTAAGGAGGGGAACCATGAGATCCTATGATATTGTAATAATCGGCGGCGGCCCGGCGGGACTGGCGGCAGCGGCGGCTGCAAAAAAGAGCGGAATCGACAGCATTCTGATCCTGGAGCGCGACAAGGAGCTGGGCGGAATCCTGAACCAGTGCATCCACAACGGCTTTGGCCTGCACACCTTCAAGGAGGAGCTGACAGGGCCGGAATATGCAAGGCGTTTCATTAATGAAGTAGAAGAACTGAAGATCGAGTATTACCTGAATACCATGGTTATCGACATCAGCCATGAAAAGGTTGTGACAGCCATGAACCGCGGGGAGGGCCTGTTTGAGATTCAGGCAAAAGCTGTGATCCTTGCCATGGGCTGCCGCGAACGCGCCAGAGGCGCGCTCAACATCCCGGGCTACCGTCCGGCCGGCATCTTCTCCGCCGGCACGGCGCAGCGTCTGGTGAACATGGAAGGCTATATGCCGGGGCGCAAGGTGGTTATCTTAGGATCCGGCGATATCGGGCTTATCATGGCGCGGCGCATGACCTTAGAGGGCGCTCAGGTGCAGGTAGTGGCAGAGCTGATGCCATATTCTGGAGGACTCAAGAGAAATATTGTGCAGTGTCTGGATGATTTCGGCATCCCGTTAAAGCTGAGCCATACGGTTGTGGATATCCGCGGCAAATACAGGGTAGAGGGCATCACCATCGCCGAGGTGGATTCCCATGGCAAACCGGTTCCCGGCACGGAAGAGGACTATGACTGCGATACGCTGCTTCTCTCCTGCGGCCTGATTCCGGAAAATGAGCTTTCCAGGGGAATGGGCGTGGACATCGAGCCTGTGACCTCCGGCCCGTCCGTCAATGAGAGCCTGGAGACAAATATCGACGGCGTGTTTGCCTGCGGAAATGTGCTCCACGTGCATGATCTGGTGGACTATGTGTCAGAGGAGGCCACCACAGCCGGCCATAACGCGGCGAAATACGTGCAGGGCAGCCTCGCGAAGGGCAGCGGGAAAGAGATCAAGCTGGTTCCCACGGGAGGCGTACGCTATACGGTGCCGAAGACGATCGACGTGGATCGCATGGCAGAGGAGCTGACCGTCCGCTTCCGCGTCGGCAATGTGTATAAGAACTGTTTTATCAGTGTATACTTCGACGATGAGCAGGTCGTACACAGAAAGAGGCCGGTTATGGCCCCCGGCGAGATGGAGGATGTGAAGTTCAAGAAGGAAAAGCTGGCTTCCTATCCTGATTTAAAGACAATCACAATAAAGATCGAGGAGGCATAAGAATATGGAAAAGAGAGAATTGATCTGTATCGGCTGCCCTCTGGGATGCATGATTCAGGTAGAGATGGACGGCGCAGAGGTGGTAAGCGTTACGGGGAATACCTGCAAGCGCGGCGATGACTATGCCCGCAAGGAGGTAACGAATCCGACCCGGATTGTGACCTCCATCGTCAATGTCACAGGCGGCCATCTGGATATGGTTTCCGTGAAGACAAAATCCGATATACCGAAGGGGAAAATTTTTGACTGCGTGAAGGCGCTCAAGGGAGTAACCGTGGAAGCTCCGGTGCATATCGGGGATGTGATCGTATCCGACGTGGCAGGGACCGGCGTGGATATTATCGCGACGAAAGAGATTTTTGTTAAATAAGAGGTATGGAGATTGGGCCTCCCGCGCAGTAGCGGGGGGCCTTATTTGTTGTTTTGATGGGTTTGTTACGGATATACTGCCTGCTTCCGGCTGCGCGTGGCGGCCCTTTTGCATAATGCCTGTCAAAAGCAATTCATAAACCGCAGGATGTTTTGGCAAATATCCACAGTTTTTTTCCGATTTTAAACGATTCTTTAGCGGAGTGCAAGGTTGTAAGAGGAGGATAAACTTGCTATAATGGGTGGCTGAGCAAGAAGATTTTTCAGACTAAAAATGAAGTAGAAGTGGAGGAGTTATGAAATGAAACGATTGCTTGCATTCTGCGTGAGTCTTGCGTTTCTGCTGTTTTGCAGTCCTGCGGGGGCGATGGCAGCGGATGGGCTGGCGGCAGAGACGGCCGGTTCCGGGCTTTTGTGGCTGTGTATTCCCTTTGCGGGGCTTCTTCTGTGCATTGCTGTGCTTCCTCTTGTGAAGCCGGAATGGTGGGAGGAGCATCAGCCGCATGCAGTGGCTCTGTGGTCCGTGCTGTTTGCCGTTCCCTTTGCTGTCATGTTTGGCGCGGGAGCCGCTTTGGAGACGATCCTGGAATGTCTGATAAATGATTATCTGACCTTTATCATCCTGCTGTTCGGCCTGTTCTGCGTTTCGGGTAATATTACCATGTCAGGCGATCTGGCGGGCTCGCCGCGGGTAAATGTGGGGCTTTTGGCACTGGGGACGCTGCTCTCGAGCTGGATTGGGACAACGGGCGCGAGTATGCTGATGGTCCGCCCTGTGATTAAGATGAATTCCTGGAGAAAAAGGAAGCGCCATATTATCATCTTCTTTATTTTCCTGGTGTCCAATATCGGCGGCTGCCTGACGCCGATCGGCGATCCGCCTCTTTTGATGGGCTTTATGCGCGGCGTTCCGTTTTTCTGGAGCCTGCATCTGTTTCCGCTCCTGCTGTTTAATATGGCGGTGCTGCTGTTCCTGTTTTACTGGATTGACCGGCGCGCGTACCGGAAGGATATCGCGACCGGCTTAAAGCCGGACATCAGCAAGCCGGGTACAGAGGTGAAGATCCGCGGGGCGCATAACCTGATTTTCCTGGTGATGATCGTGGCCGCTGTGATCTTGAGCGGTATGCTGCCGTCGCTCCCGGCTTTTCAGGACGCGTCGGGCCATGTGCGCGGTATCCATCTGTACGGCGAGGTGACGCTCGGATATCCGGCTCTGATCGAGATTGTGATAATTTTAACGGCGGCGTTCCTGTCATTCCGAACGACAAAAGCGGAGATCCGCAGGGCGAACCACTTTACCTGGGGCGCGATCCATGAGGTTGCGGTGCTGTTTATCGGTATTTTTATCACCATGCAGCCTGCGCTGATGCTTTTAAAGGCCAACGGCGCGAACCTGGGTATCACAGAGCCGGCGCAGATGTTCTGGACCACGGGCCTTCTGTCCAGTTTTCTGGACAATACGCCGACGTATCTGGTGTTCCTGACGACGGCCGGGGCTTTGCATTTTACAGAAGGGATGGCCACCTCGCTGGGAATGGTGCCCCTTAAGATGCTGACCGCGATTTCAGCGGGCGCGGTTTTCATGGGCGCCAATACGTATATTGGAAATGCGCCGAATTTTATGGTAAAATCAATTGCAGATGAAAATGGTGTCAATATGCCGTCCTTTTTTGGGTATCTCGTATGGTCGTTTGGAATCCTGATTCCGGTGTTCATGCTGGATATGGCGTTATTCTTTCTATAAAGGAGGGGACAGGAAATGCAGAAGGAGCAAAATAATGAAGCCTTTGTCAGAGAGCTGGCGGAGTGCATCTATGATCTGGACGCCGAGGTTTACAGCCAGATCGGTTCATCCCTGGGGCGCGTCTTTAACCGCGACAGGGAGCGGTGCGTGCGGGAGCTGACCGAGCTTTTGACCACCCGTCCCCAGGGGCATCTCGTGCGGAGCGAGCTGGCCCTGATTGCAAATATGGCGCGCACGATTCCGGATCGCGCGGAGAAAAAGCTGGTTATGACTGAGTATAACCGGATCCTCACAGAGGTCATGAAGCTTCCCGGAAACTTTGTAAGCGGGGACGTCATTGACCCGGAGCTTGCAAAGCTGAATGTTTTGAATCTCCAGAACCGTTTTTCAGAAAATGATCACCTGATTATCTGTATTAGCTGGGGCTATGCCAGCGGAGGCGTGGATGTCGGGTTCAAGCTGGCGGATAAGCTGAAGATCAATTATTACGATGAAGAGATTTTCCAGGCCGTGCTAAAGCGCCTGGAGGCGGAGAAGGGCACGGTGCAGGATTCAGTCCATTATACAGGCGATCTGGGCTTAAACAGCCCCACCAGTGTGTTTGAATCAGCGAGCAATCTGACGCTGCGCCAGCATTTCCGGGAATTCAGCCGCTATCACGGGCTTTCCAAGCGGGATGCGGTATTCTTTAACCAGAGCGATCTGCTGTGCGATATGGCGAAAAAAGAGGACTTCATCATCATGGGACGGTGCGGGAATGCGATTATGACCAACAACCAGATTCCCCACATCAGTATCTATATCACAGCGCCCTTTGAACAGCGGGTGCGCCATGCCTGTGAGATCAATAATATACAGGCCGGGAAGGCGAGCCGTCTTATAAAGCGGCTGGATCGGAAGCATGCGCGTTACTATAACTTTTATACCAGCCGGAAATGGGGGCATGCGAATAACTATGATCTGTGCATTAACACAGCGAGCTATGGCATAGACGGGACGGTAGACTTTATTCTGCGGATGATTGACCGCGGGCATATCGGGATCCGGGGTGTGAAGGCGCAGGACGTGAAGGCGTGAGAGAAAGCCGCCGTAAACAGGTTGTCGGATATGGCCTGTTTACGGCGGCTTTTTGGTGTAACAGTTCAGACAACCTGAACTGTTACGGCATCTGCCCATGAAAATCGCTTCGCGATGGGGCTGATATCTGCTGCTGCCACGTTTTTGTACGGTCTGCGCAGCAAGTGCGCAGACATGTCTGAACGGTTACTTTTTGGTTACGGTTCAAACGCTGCCAAAAGCGGGGCGTTTCTGTGAATACAGCGGGGCAGCCGCGGGCAGCAGGCCCTCCGGGCCAAACGCTGGGGCGGGTTCTGTTAAAACTCGGGTTCAATTAAGCCGTACGTATTGCCTTTTCTCTTGTATACGACATTGACCTGCTCGGTTTCGGAGTTCAGGAATACGTAGAAGGCATGTCCCAGAAGCTCCATCTGTACGCAGGCTTCTTCGGGATCCATGGGTTTCATGGCAAATTTTTTCACTTTTACTATCTCTATACCGTCGTCGGCTTCATAGTCCTCATTTATAAAGAGATCGGAGAAGGCGACGGCCGCCTGTTTTTTGTCTATGATTTTATTCTTATATTTTTTGAGCTGACGTTCAATGATTTCTTCCACCAGATCAATGGATACATACATGTCATTGCTGTGCTGCTCGGCACGAATGATCGTGCCCTTGACAGGGATGGTAACTTCGATCTTCTGGCGGTCCTTTTCGACGCTTAAGGTGATAACCGCCTCTGTGTCTTGGTTAAAGTACCGCTCCAGCTTGCCGATCTTGTCCTCAACAGCCGCCTTGAGCGCCGGTGTAACCTCGATATTTCTTCCAGTAATCTTATAACGCATAATCATCGCTCCTTTTTTTGGGATATATTTAGTATAGCACTTTTGGGTGTAAAATTCAAGACAGGCCGCAAAATTGTTAAGACAATTATTCGGAATTTTTTGCGATAATTTTAAATTAGTTTGGCCCGGCTGTGTTGATTCATTTCTTTTTTGTCAAGGGAAATGCTTGTATTTTTTGGCGAAATTTGAAAGTTTATGACATATATACAAAAATTTCAGTGGGGAAAAACGGGTGTTGAAAGCTGGTGATAAACATTAAAAAAATGTGGATAATGTGGATAACTTGGTGCATAACTGTTTTTTCCTTTAAAATGGACAAGATAGGATGTGAATAACTTTTTGATAATGTTTGTGGAAAAGGTGTGGATAGTGTGGATAAGCGAAGAAGAGAACAGGTTTTTTGTGCATTTTGTCAGAAGGGTGAAGAAAGCCCGGGAACAGGCTTTGAATCAGATGCAACTGCGCTTTTGTCATAAAAAAGCGCAGTCGGAAGATTGTGGACGGATAGCATGTTATTCAATTTTTCCGTGTTTTTTCTCATGTTCTAATATAGATTGCCTGATGAGATAAAGAATCTGCCCATTGATCGATCGTCCTTCATATTCTGACAGGAGTTTCAGCTTGTGGTGTGTGTCACTATCTATCCTTAAGCCCAGATATTTGCCTTTTCCAAGTGATGTTTCCTCCATTTTGAACTTTAAGTTTATTTTAAGTACATTTTGTGATATAATGCTAAAAATGGACTTGATTTAAGTACGATTTATTTTAAACAAGGAGAAAATCATATGCGAAAGAGGCAAATGGAAAAAGGCAGGCAAAAAGATTCGCTTCTGCAATTCTAAAATATTGGATTTCTGAAGCATGGAATGAATTGGATCACCCAATTACTCAAATTTGACACTGTATGATAAGCAATTGATTAAAAGATATATATATCGGTACGAGTGCCTAATTAAAATAATGCTTTACTGTACTACATATTAATTCTAAAAATATAGAGGAGAATTCCAGGCTGTGTTGTCTTACAATTCAGGGATTCTCCTCTTGTCAACATGGATTCGTTATTTTTTATGTTAGCAAATACAAATCTTTTTATAGAATAATCGGACATAACGTGCTATAATTCTTTTAGTCAGATTAGAACAAGTAGGGGTAGTCTGTGGTTGTCCTTTCCGGAAACGGAAAGGAGGTCGGTATGAACACGCTTGAAATACTTACATTGCTTATGGTCATTTTTACAGCATTAACATACTTAGACAACAGAAACAACCGCAAGTAACGAAAAAGACTGCCCTCTACTGCAATAGAGGGCAGCCTGTAACCAGTTAATTTTTAATAACAGTTTACTCGTTTCCGATTGCCAACCGTCGGACGTACCAATATCCCACGGTTTCTAAACTGATTATAAACCAATATTGCGAATTTTGCAAGAGGGTTTAGAAAATGGGAGTGCTTCCGGCACTCCTGTTTTTTTGAGATTTGTTTGTTTGGCCCGCCGATCACACAGCCAGCGCCAGCTTCCATATCCATAAGAAACCCGTAGAAAACCGCCGGCGCTTAGCGAGGTCTTTTCGAGCTTAGCGTCCGCTGCGCTTTTCTCCGAGTGGGAGCGGGGTTTCGTTGGATATGGAAGCTGGCGCTGGCGGCCTTTTGCGATCACATCTGGCAAACTTAATCTAAAGCAAACCCAATCCAACCCGCAAAAACCGCTTGCAAATAAACCCCTTGTATGCTATACTAATTAGGCTTGCGAAAGAATGCCGCAAAAACACCGCGGCAGTATATAAAAAGCGGTCGGAAATCGCACAAGAATAATTACAGAGAGGTGAAAGTATGAAAGAGGGAATCCATCCAGCCTATTATCAGGCAAAGGTAGTTTGCAACTGCGGAAATGAATTTGTGACAGGCTCTACCAAACAGGATATTCATGTGGAGGTTTGTTCCAAGTGCCATTCGTTCTACACAGGTCAGCAGAAGACAGCCGCGGCTCGTGGACGTATTGATAAGTTCAACCGTAAGTATGGCATTAACGCAGACAAATAAGTTTGAACGAGGTAAAGGTTGGGTTTTAGTGGCGACATTAAACTCAACCTTTTTATTTATGCGGCAGCGGGCCTTTTGCGGCGCGCTGCTTTGGGAGTAAGCGGAAATGAAATATTCGGGAATTGGCGGTCAGGCTGTGATTGAAGGAATCATGATGATGAACCGCGATGATTATGCGGTGGCGGTTCGCCGGCCTGACGGTGAGATTGAGGTAAAAAAGGACAGATATGTAAGCATTACGAAAAAGGCTGCGTTTTTGTCGCTTCCTTTTATAAGGGGCGTGTTCCGCTTTGCGGATTCGATGATCCTGGGGATGCGGACGCTGACGTATTCCGCAAGCTTTTTTGAGGACGATGAGGAGACGGAGCCGGGGCGTTTTGAGAAAGCGCTTGATCGTCTGTTTGGGGAAAAGCTGGAAGGGGCGATTATGGCCGTGGTGATGGTTTTGTCATTTTTGATGGCGATCGCGGTTTTTATGGTGCTTCCTCTGGCTGTGGCCAATCTGTGCCGGAGCTTTATCCGGTCAGAGTACGTGATGGCGGTTCTGGAAGGTTTTTTGCGGATTGCGATATTTATTATCTATATTAAGCTCGTTTCACGCATGGAGGATATCAGGCGCACTTTTATGTACCACGGGGCGGAGCACAAATGTATTAACTGTGTGGAGCACGGGCATCCGCTGACGGTTGAGCATGTGAGGGAAAGCTCCAAGGAGCATAAGCGGTGCGGTACGAGCTTTCTTTTGATTGTCATGGTCATCAGTATATTGTTTTTTATGGTGATCCGGATTGAATCGATCGGGCTTCGGATGCTGAGCCGGATCGTGCTGATTCCGGTGATCGCAGGCGTTTCCTATGAGATTTTGCAGTTGGCGGGGCGGAGCAATTCCAAATGGATGGATCTGGTCAGCCGGCCGGGGCTGTGGATGCAGGGACTGACGACAAAGGAGCCGGATGACTCGATGATTGAGGTGGCGATTGCGGCTACGGAGTCTGTGTTTGACTGGAAGACCTATTTAAAGGAGAATTTTCCGGAGACGGAGGTATGAGCTTGATGCAACGAGAGGAAGAGCTTCCCGCCTGGCGCGGCCTTCTGGAGGCGGGGAGCAGGACGCTTGCCCGGGCCGGGATAGGGGAGGCGGATCTGGACGCGTGGTATCTTCTGTCAAAGGCGTTTGGAATCGACAGGGCGTATTATTATATGGAACAAAACCGGCCGGTTCCGGAGGGGCGCCTGGCAAAGGGGTATGAGGTTTATTGCAGTAATATAGAAAAGAGGGCAAAACGCATTCCCCTGCAGCAGATCCTGGGAAATCAGGATTTTATGGGAATGACGTTTTCGGTGAATGAGCATGTGCTGATTCCGAGGCAGGATACGGAAACTCTGGTGGAGGCGGTTTTGCGGGAATTTCCGGATAAGGAGCTTTCGGTTCTGGATATGTGTACCGGATCGGGCTGCATCGCGGTCAGCCTGGCGGTTTTGGGCGGTTACAGGATTGTAACGGCGGCGGATATTTCCAGAGAGGCGCTTAAGGTGGCCAAAAAGAATGCCAAGCGCTTATTTCTGATTCAGAGGGGAACGGTCCGCTCGGAGTCTTTTCTGGTGTCGGAGACGCCCTGGCGATATGAGCTTAAAACGTATCTGGCGGATCGGCAGACAGCGGCAAAGGCAGGATCGCTGAAAGCCCTGAACGGCCAGCCGGGCGGGGCGTCCGGGATTCGTGAGCGCCGGATGGTTCTGCTGGAGAGCAATCTGTTCCGCGATATGGATCGGGATGCATGTTTTGATGTGATCGTGGCGAATCCGCCGTATATCCCGACGAATGTAATTGAAGAGCTGGAGCCGGAGGTGCGGGATTATGAGCCAAGACTTGCCCTGGACGGGCAGGAGGACGGGCTGCATTTTTACCGGGTGCTGGCGCTTGAGTGCAGCAAGCATCTTACAAGAGGGGGAGCGGTGCTGTTTGAGATCGGGTATGATCAGGCGGAGCGGGTGAGGCGTATTTTGAGGATTGCCGGTTTTGGCCGGATTGAGACGATTCAGGACAGTGCGGGACTTGACCGCGTGGTGAAGGCCCGATGGAACCGATAGAGGAGGTGTCCTATGTTTGACAGACTGGATGATTTGGTGATTCGATATGAGGAGCTGATGCAGGAGCTTAACAGCCCGGATGTGGCGTCGGATCCGAACAGATTCCGCAAGCTGATGAAGGAGCAGGCGGATCTGGCCCCGATTGTGGAGGCGTACAGGGATTACAAAAAGGCGAAGCAGGATGCGGAGGACAGCGTGGCGCTTCTGGAGGAGGAAAGCGACGAGGAGCTGCGCGAGATGGCCAAGGAGGAGTTAAGCAATGCCAAAAAGCGGATTGAGGATCTGAGCCAGCAGCTCAAAGTTCTCCTGCTTCCCAGGGATCCGAATGATGATAAGAACGTGATTGTGGAGATCCGCGCAGGCGCGGGCGGCGACGAGGCGGCCCTTTTTGCCTCAGAGCTTTACCGGATGTATGTCCGCTTTGCGGAGCGGAACCGCTGGAAAACGGAGCTGGTCAGCGTGAATGAGAATGGGATCGGCGGCTTTAAGGAAGTGGTCTTTATGCTCAACGGCCAGGGCGCGTACTCAAAACTTAAGTATGAAAGCGGCGTTCACCGCGTACAGCGTGTGCCGGAAACAGAATCCGGCGGGCGCATCCACACGTCTACCGCGACGGTGGCCATCATACCCGAGGCAGAGGATGTGGATGTGGTTATTGACGATAAGGATATCCGGATCGATGTGATGCGCGCGTCGGGAAATGGCGGCCAGTGCGTCAATACCACGGACTCCGCTGTCCGCCTGACACACATTCCAACCGGCATCGTGATCTACAGCCAGACGGAGAAATCACAGCTTCAGAATAAGGAAAAGGCGTTCCGCCTGCTTCGGTCCAAGCTCTATGACATGGAGCTGGAGCGCCGCCAGAGCGAGGAGGCCGAGGCGCGCCGGAGCCAGATCGGCACCGGGGACCGCTCTGAGAAGATCCGCACCTACAATTTCCCGCAGGGGCGGGTGACCGAGCATAGGATCAAGCTGACCTTGTATAAGATTGATTCGGTTATGGACGGAGAGCTGTATGAGATTATAGACAGCCTGATCGCAGCCGACCAGGCGGCAAAGCTGACCAAGATGAATGAGACGGCTTAAAGCCGGGGTTAAGGAGACGCCCGGGCAATTGCCTGATAAATATCTTGAATCACTGGAAAAAGTGTTATATAATGACAAAAATTCCCGTATGTTTTGGAGCTTAGCCGCCCCGGCTTCCTGAGCCGTTTCAGGAGGCAATAGACTGTCAGCGCCGGCGGAATGTCAATCAGGAAGAACAGGGTCTGTCCGGGGTGAAACAAAGGCCGGGAAAATATTTTAAAAACAGGAAAGGAGAGACTGCCGGATATTATTATCCGAAGAAAAGAAGGGGACAACCGAATTACAGTGTTGATGATCCGGATATAAGTATTCGGAACGGCAGAAAGTCATATGAGCGCTCAATTTGTATGGAAAGAAGAGTTTAACATCGGTGTGGAAACCATTGATAAGGAGCATCGGCAGCTTTTTGAGGGTATCAACGATCTCTTTCTTCTGACACAGAAAAAAAGCGGATGGATCGCCGGAAAAAACAGCCGGCGGGCATGCCGGAAGGGAATTGAGTTGATCAAGGAGCATGCGCTGAATCATTTTGCGAATGAAGAGGCATATATGGCCTCGATTGATTACGATGGACTCGAACTGCACCGCCGCTTACATAAAGGATTTCGGGAAAACACCCTCCCGGCGCTGGAACGGGAGCTGAAAGAGGCGGACTATTCGCCGGAGACGATTGACCATTTCCTGGGAGTCTGCGCCGGGTGGCTGATCGGGCATACCACCATGGAGGATCAGTCGATTACGGGAAAACAGGGAAGCGTGTGGGTGGATCTTCTGGAGGACGGGGAGATTATCTCAGTCAAAAAGGCCATTACCCAGTTGATGTACCGGATGTTCCTTGTAAAACCGGAGATGATCAGCGATGCCTACAATGGGGAAAAATTCGGAACCGGGATCTATTACCGTCTGGTTTACCAAAGCGGAAAGGAAGAAAAAAGATCGGAGATCCTTCTGGCATTTGAGGAAAGGCTTTTATGCAGAACCATCGGCGAGGTTGTGGCAAACAAGTCAGGGAAACTGAGCGCCGCGTTGATCCACAATGCCAGATATGCTATGCAGCGGTTTGCAGGGCGCGTCATGAAAGTCTTCATGAAAGGGGAAAGCAGCACACTGGTGGAAGAGAATCTTCTCTCCTATGATCAGTTTGAGAAGGTATTTGAAACGCGAAAGCGGATGGCCAGTCTGCTGTTTGATACAGGCGAGGGGTATTTTGCCTATTGCATTCTGACACCGGATCAGGTTCAGGACTCAGTGGCGACATCCATCAACAAGGAAAATGCCCTGGACGAGGTGGCCCGCTATGTCCAGAAACGGGAAGAGGAGGAAGCCAAAGCTTTGCGGAAGAAGATTCTGGTGGTAGATGATTCTGCAACGATGCGGCAGGGACTGAAGAATCTGTTGGGCTGGGATTACGAGGTTTCTACGGCTGACAACGGCATGGCGGCGATCCGGACCGTAACCCTGAACAAGCCGGATCTGATCCTCCTGGATTATGATATGCCAGTCTGCAACGGAAAGCAGGCGCTGGAGCTGCTTCGTTCCGGGAAGTCATCGGCAGACATTCCGGTTATTTTCCTGACTGCAAGAGATGATGCGGACAGTGTGAAAGGAGTGCTGGCATTAGGGCCGTCCGGATATTTACTGAAAACCCTGAGCCATGCGGAGATCAGGGCCAGAATCGATGGCTTTTTTGAGAAAAATCCGTAAGATGCAGTTGTTCAGGCAGCCTTTGAACAGCTATGATATGCGTAAAATGATACTGTCGGGGTGTAAGTATGGGACGCCATGCCTGCACCCTATTCTTATTTTAAATACGCTCTGAGGCGAAAAGGGAAATGTCCATTGCGGATAATTTTGGCGTTTTTGGAATATTAAGTTAATCTGAAAAAAATTCGTTTATCGTAAGAAAATAGTAAAAACTATTGACCGGGGGGGGTAGTGAGGTATAATATATTATAAGTTCTGAGACAAAATAAACTTGCATTGAGACAGCTTAAATGATATTTTTGACAAATTCAGGACGGAGTAATGATATTTTTGCTTTATCAGGTTTTATTGTAAAGTGAGAATATAAACGAAAAAGGAGGAGGAACAGACAATGTTCAAGAAAAACGGTAAGAAGGCAGCCGCTATCGTGGCAGCGGCAATGGCAATCCAGGTGTTATGTCCGTTCAACGCGTTCGCGAAGAATGTGACAAGAGTGAGCGATGTTTTTGACGCAGAGTATTATGCAGACAGCTATCCGGATCTAAAGGAGGCGTTTGGATACAATGAGAGAGCGCTGTACCGTCATTACATGACGTTTGGCCTGAAAGAGGGAAGAAACGGAAGCAAGGTTCTGAATGTAGTTGCATACCGCAATGCATATCCGGATCTGCAGGCTGCATTTGGTGATAAGTGGGATGCATATGTAGATCACTATTTCACATTCGGAAAATCCGAAGGCAGAACAGCGGGCGTGCGCTAATTTAAAGGAAAACGAATAGAAGAAATGGCAGTGCAGGCAGGAAAATCTGCGGCGCTGCCATTTTCGGTGTGCGGCAATCGCTTCGCGGCTATTTCAGAAATCTGCGGCCGCCCTTGTTACTGATCGCTTTATAAGGTAACAAGGGCGGCCCCTTAAATCAGAGATTCAATCCATTCTGATTTAAGGAGGTTCTTTCTATGTTTCATCATCAACTGAAAGCCGCATTTAACTCTTCCCTTGAAAATGTTTCTTCCCGCATCTCTTCTTTTGTATATAAATCGGGAAGAGATTTCTCCCGCACACGCAAGATTTCTCCCTCCTTGCTCATGTCTTACCTTGTCTCACAGGGCTCTTCCAATACCTGCTGTGAGACCCTTGATTTTTTAGGATGGCCCCCGACATTCCTTCTGCCCTCTTGTGGACTTACATGCCCTCCTGCCATAAAGTATGTACTCTCGGAATCTCTCTGCACCTGCTTTTGCGGCTGATTTTCCGCCAGATGCACCCAAATTTAATCAACGTACGCTCCACGTACGCCTCATAAATTTGTGCACATCTGACAAAAAATCATCTCACAAAATCAGGCACAGCGAGATTCCGAGAGTACATAAGTCAACTTTACGAAAGCGGCCCATCTATGCAGAATCTATCTGCGTCTGGCAACAGAGGCGGATTCTATTAATATGATGCGGCTGCTTCTGAGGAAATTGCTCCCGGTCCGGGACGGGCGTCAGTTTAAGCGTTTTAAAACGGCGCATTTCAGAAAACCGAAATATTTCTGTTACCGCGCTGCTTAAGTAAGGATATCTCAGGGCCATATTCCCCCTTTTGAAAGGCAGATATCCGTCTGTCTTGTTTGTCATACACATTTTTTGTCTAAATGGCATTATCCTGGTCAGAAGGGACGCTCAGATGCTGTACAGCCCGGAGTTTTACTTTATCGGCGCCGCCTGTAATCAGGATTGTCGACATTCTGTCCCTTAACTTAATGACATTGGTTCGGGTTGTCCGAACTCTTTCTATTTATGAAAAAACCCTTGATTTTAAAGGGAAAAATGGTTGACACGTCCGGCTGAGTGTACTATAATGTATAACTGTGACATCAGTTGATAATGTCTGACCAAAGCCCCGGAACAGGCATTTCATGATATAGTTAATCTCAAATATGTGAAATAAAACAGGAGGTCAACCAATGAAGAGCTTTATGGCTAGTCCAGCAACGATTGAGAGAAAATGGTACGTAGTTGACGCTACAGGATATACATTAGGACGTCTGGCATCAGAGATCGCATCTATATTAAGAGGAAAGAACAAACCGATTTATACGCCTCATATGGATTGCGGAGATTATGTTATCGTAGTCAATGCGGAGCATGTCAAGGTAACCGGTAAGAAGCTGGCCCAGAAGGTTTATTATAATCATTCTGACTATGTGGGCGGCATGAAGGAGACTACATTAAAAGAAATGATGGCCAAAAAGCCGGAGAAGGTAATGGAGTTAGCAGTAAGGGGAATGCTTCCCAAAGGACCTTTAGGAAGAAGCATGATTAAGAAGCTTCATGTTTATGCGGGTCCGGAGCATGAGCAGGCGGCGCAGAAGCCGGAAGCTTTAGAGTTCAAATTTTAATTAAAGGTGCTGGAAGGAGGAAATTACAGTGGCTAACAAATTTTACGGAACAGGCAGAAGAAAAAAATCAATTGCCAGAGTATACCTTGTACCGGGAAGCGGGAAGATTACGGTAAACAAGAGAGATATTGACGACTATTTTGGATTAGAGACCTTAAAGGTGGTTGTCCGCCAGCCGCTTGTTGCGACGGAGACAACCGATAAATTTGATGTGCTGGTAAATGTACGCGGCGGCGGCTTTACAGGTCAGGCCGGCGCAGTGAGACATGGCATTGCCAGAGCGCTTCTTCAGGCTGACGCTGATTACAGACCGGTTCTTAAGAAATCCGGTTATTTAACGCGCGATCCGAGAATGAAAGAGAGAAAGAAGTACGGCCTCAAAGCGGCCCGTCGCGCTCCGCAGTTCAGCAAGCGTTAATCGGCTGGCAGGAGCGTATCAAAATTGCTCAAAAACCCCGGAAAATCAAGGTTTTCCGGGGTTTTCTTATACAAAAACAAGCTGATATAGTTTGACCTGATTTGACACAGCGAGAGCCATTTTCACCCAATTTTTAGTGGTTAAATAGTAAGCGTCAAATAAGATAGTGGATAGAAAAATAACCACCAACCCTCTATAATAAAAGGGCAGTGGTCATCGGCGCCGTTCCTGTACCATGGCAGATAGTCATCCAGATATTCCGGATTTTCAAGAAATGTACTCCCCGGCATATCTGACAGGATATATTTGATGTATTTCATTGCATCCAGGCCATTGGCTTTCGCTGTTTCGACCAGGGTATAGATCCCTGCGCTTGCAGCAGCGCCCTTCGAACTTCCCGCAAACAGCCAGTTCTTCCGGCCGATCACAAAGGGGCGGATACAATTCTCCGCAAGGGAATTACTAATGGAACAGTTCCCATCTTCAAGATAATTAAAAAATTCCTGCCGGTTGTTCAGGGCATACCGGAAAGCTGTATGGAGCTTCGGCTTTGGCAGTTCCCCGGCAGAGTTTAGCTCTGCCCATGACCAGAAAGCCTCGGGAAGCGGCTTCTCGCGGTTGATCCGTTCCTTTTTCTTCTGTTCCGGGGG
>CAJTGE010000036.1 GCA_910575795.1 Clostridiaceae bacterium
GTAGGGAAAAAAGCAGCATAAGGGATTGTGTATTTTATTCAGTTTTCGAGGTCAGGTAACGGATTGAAAAATAAGTCCGATGAACCTGATTTTTTAGTGTCCAAAATGACTTCAAATGGATGAAGATCAGGGTTTTCGGACAGTCTGGGGGGGGATCGTGCGTTTTTGTTATTATTATAAGGGAGTTCAAAAATGTATACCTTTCTTTATAGGGAATTTCCTGATGGGATTCCGTCAGAATTAACAAAAGATGGGCTTATTTTTCTTGATTTTCAGCCGACAATTCAGGGTTTTCGGACAGTCTGGGGGGGGATCGTGCGTTTTTGTTATTATTATAAGGGAGTTCAAAAATGTATACATTTTTGAATTCCTTTTTCTTTTCAAAAACATGTCTATTTTATACTATTGTCGGCTGAAAATCAAGAAAAATAAGCCCATCTTTTGTTAATTCTGACGGAATCCCATCAGGAAATTCCCTATAAAGAAAGGTATACATAACTGGACAGGATATGTCTGTTTCCAAATAACATAAATTATGGGACAGTTTCCGGTTATGCGGCCTGGAGCGTGTTTGAGAAATGCCAGGGCCAAAGAATGATGGGGGTACGATATATGGGAGAGGTTTATGCATACTGCCGGATCGTTCCGGGCGGCGCGGACAAACGGGAGCAGACAGCCGTCATGCGCGAGATGCAGGTAGAGGAGGAGCACATTTTTGCGGATGTGGAGACGGGAAGCGCCGGGGAGAGGCCGGAATACAGGAGGCTCTTTAGCCGGCTGAGGCCGGGCGATCTGCTGTATATCCGCTGCTTAAGCGCGCTTGGGGACACGTACCCTGAGATCCGCAGGGAGTGGGGGCTGCTGACAAAGGAAAAGGGCGCCGACGTCTCCATCCTGGAGACGCCCCTGATTGACACCAGGCGCGGAAAGCTGCAGTACGGGAGCCTGATCGCGGATATCGTGCTGGATATGCTGAACTATGTGTCAGAGGCAGATAAAAGCGCGCGCAGGCGCAGGCAGCGCGAGGGGATTGAAAGGGCAAAGCGCGAGGGTACAAGGTTTGGCCGCAGCCCCCTGCCGACGCCGGACAACTTTTATCCGGTGTACAAAAGATGGGCTTCCCGGGAGATCAGCGTGGAGGAGGCGGCAAAGCTGTGCGGGTTTTCGCGGGGCACCTTTTACCGCCGGGCGAGGCAGGCAGAGCGGGAAAACTGCAGCGATCCAGAGAATAAGATAGAGAGGGAAGCAGGATGGTAACATTTGTTGTGTGGGGAGCCGGCGACCGCGGGCACATAGCGGCCGAAATATTCGGAACAGACAGGATTGCGGCATTCATTGATTCGGACCCGAAAAAGGCCGGCCAGACCTTTTATGGCCGGCCGATCATTGACTTTGCATATTATAAAACGCATTATTCAGACTATGCAATCCTGGTCTCATTATCAATGGGGCAATCCATTGTTGAAATGTTAGATAAGGAAGAGATCTTCTTTTTTGAGTACAATGAATGTCCGCCGGAGCTGATCGGATATGGATGGAAGCGCGCCAGGAAGTACCTGGACAACTTAAAGGTAGCTGAGACGAAAGTAGCCGTCTACGGGCATACGCTATACAGTGTGTTAATGTATGAATATTTAGAACATTCAGGCCATGAATGCGCCGGCCTGATATTCGGCCGCGATATATCCGGACAGCGTCTGGAATCGTTTGGGCGGATGTTCCCGTTCATTACAGTGAAAAAACTGGATGAGATAGAGGCGGATACAACGATATTGGAGACGATCCGCGAGGATGAGTGCGACAGCCGGATCCACGGCTGGAAGACAAGAGATCTATATGACTGGAAGCGGTTTATACCTGACTACAGGAACCCGGAGATTGCCGGCATGAAGGACAAATACAAAGGGAAGAGGTGCTTTATTGTGGCCACCGGCCCGAGCCTGACGTTTGCTGATCTGGAAAAACTGAAACGCAGCCATGAATTCTGTATCGGTGTCAATACCATTTTTAAAGGATTTGACAAGACGGACTGGAGGCCGGATCAATATGTGGTGGTAGACGTGGATGTCATGAACCATCTCGGGTCAGCTATCAGGGACATGGATGTGAAGCAGAAGTTCATAGCGGATGCAAGCATCGATTTTGATTATGACAGCCTGACAGAGGAATTTTATATCTATCACTCGATTTTTACCAAGAGCACATGGGAACGGGGACTGATATCCGATGATTTTTCGGAGTATGCGTATAACAGCGGCTCAGTAACGACCATCAGTCTGCAGTTGGCGATGTATGAAGGCTTTGAAGAAATTTATTTACTGGGATGTGACAACTCCTATGCAAAAACAGGATTCCGCCATTTTAATGAGCCAAAAGAAGAGGAAACACATGTATACGGGGCGACGTATGACGTGGCGAGATACGTGACGGCGTCCGAGGCGGTTGTCAATGCCTACGGGAAGCTGAAAGAGTATGCAGAGCAGAGGGGAATCAAAATTTACAATGCGACCCGGGGCGGGTATCTGGAGGTCTTTGAACGGGTAAATCTGGATGACCTGCTTCAGGAATAGCTGAGGGCATTTTTTCAGACACGCTCCAGGCATCATAACAGTGAAAGGGAAGAAGCAGATGATGAATCCATTCGTAAAAGACGATCGTTTTTTTCTGATAGCAGGGCCGTGCGCGCTGGAATCGGAACAAAATGTCATGTATCTGGCAGAAGAGATATCGAACCTGTGCAGGAAACTGCAGATCGAGTATTGTTTTAAAGTGTCATGGGATAAAGCGAACCGGACTTCCGCGGCAAAATACCGGGGGCCGGGATTAACGGAAGGCGTCCGGATTTTAAAAAAGGTGAAACAGGAGCTGGGCGTGAGGATTGCAACCGACATCCATGAGCCCTGGCAGGCAGAAGTGATTGCAAAAGCGGCTGATGTGATACAGATCCCGGCTTTTCTGTGCAGGCAGACGGACCTGATCAGAGCAGCGGCAGAGACAGGAAAGACGATTCATATAAAGAAAGCGCAGTTCTTAAGCCCGGAGGAGATGGGAAATGTCATCCATAAGTTTGAAGACTATGGAAACAGGAACCTTATGTTATGCGAGAGAGGGAGCAGCTTCGGATACAATAATCTTGTCGTAGATATGACGGGGCTGGTCCGCATGAAGCGTTTCGGCTATCCGGTGGTGTTTGACGCGACGCACAGCGTGCAGATATCCGGCGGGGGCGCAGACCATGGCAACAGCGGAAAGAGGGAGTATGCGCCGTATCTGGCCAGGGCCGCCATGGCAACCGGGGCGGTGGACGGAATATTCATGGAGGTTCACGATAATCCGGACGAGGCGAAGTGCGACGGGAGCTGCATGCTGCATTTAAGCATGTTGGAAGATCTGTTAAGGCAACTGATTGCGATCAGGGAGGTTCAAAATACGTATGGTTACGGGGTCAGATAGATGATAATTTTGGAAGCTGTAATACACGAGACGGTCTGGGGCGGGAACCGGTTAGGCAGGCTTATAAAGAGGGACGGCGCGAAAACAGGGCATCTTTACCTGGTGAACGGGCATAAGGGACTTTCAAACAGGGCGCTGAACGGAGCGTATGCCGGCGTTACGCTGGAGCAGATATTTCCCCATGAGAAACGAAACTGGGGGATGGAGGCGTATGAGAGCTTCCCGCTCACCATCGCCCTGGTTGACGCCAGGGAGAACTTAAGCATACAGGTACACCCGGATGCCCGGACAGCAGAAAGGCTGGAACATGAAAGAAACGGGAAAACCGAGTCCTATATTTTTCTGGAGGAACCAAAAAGCAGGTGGATCTACGCGGGATGTGCGTGCGGCTCAAAAGAAGAGCTTGAAGCGGCCGTGGAAAACGGAAGGACGGAGGATGTTACGGCGCATTTTCCGGTTGAGAGGGATGATTATGTCTGCATAGAGGCGGGGACCCTGCATGCCCTGACGGCGGGAAGCCTTGTATATGAAATTGAATACGGAAGTGATTTTACATACCGGTTTTATGATTACAACCGGGTGGACGAGCGCGGGAAAACGCGGGAATTACATATCCCGAAGGCCCGTGAGAGCATAGACCTTTGCCGGGTTCCCCAAAAGCGCCCCTGTACCCCCGGGGAGTGGATGCGGGAAGAAAACTACGAGATCTGCAGGATGCAGGGCATGCGATCCTACAAAAACGGCGGGGAGCAGATCGAATGCATTTCCATCCTGAAAGGCGTTGGGGAGTGCGGGGATATACCGCTCCATCCGGGGATGGCGGTGATTCTGTTTCCGGGGGAGACGCTGGCAGGCGCTGCGCTGACCGATATCGTCGCGGCAAGATTAAGGAAATGACGCCGTGCAACCTGCTCAGGAGGAAAATGGACGGACAGGAGAATTTACAGAATGGATAGCTGGACTAATAAGAGAACATGAGGAAGATTAATTTATGCCCATCCATGATGTGCGCCAATTATGGAAATCTGGACAGAGAGGTCGAATTATTAGAAAAAGCAGGTTCGGACATATTGCATCTGGATGTGATGGACGGAAATTATGTCCCGTATTTTGGGATGGGGATGCAGGATATTCAGCATATATGCAGGATCACCAGTCTGAAGACAGAGGTCCATCTGATGATAGAAAACCCGATGAGATATATCGGGCTGTTTGCCGACTGCGGCGTGGACATCATCTATATCCATCCCGAATCAGAATACCATGCGATTACTACGCTGCAGAAGATCGAAGAAATGGGATTAGAGGCGGGGATTGTGATCAATCCCGGGACATCCGTGGGATATATCCAGGAACTGTTAAACGTGGTGGACCGTGTTATGGTGATGGGGGTAAACCCGGGGCAGGCGGGGCAGTTATACCTGCCGTATGCGGAAAACAAAATCGAACAGCTTTTAAAGCTGAAGGACGCGTACCGGTTTTCCATCGGGATGGACGGGGCGTGCAACCTGGAGAGAATCTGCCGCCTTGGCAAAAAGGGAGTGGAGAACTTTGTCCTGGGGACGGCGGCGCTGTTTTACGGCGACATGAACTATATGGAACACATGGAGAGGATTAAGAAAGCATTGGAGGAGACAGGATGAAGGTGGCTGCATTTGCTACGGTAAAGTTAAACAGCGAACGTGTCCCGCATAAAAATACCCAGCCCATAGGCGGAAGGCCGCTGTGTTACCATATCCTTAATACGGCCCTGCAGGTAGACGGGATTGACGATGTGTATATATACTGCAGCGATGAAAAAGTGCGGCAGTACATTCCGTCCGGCGTAAAGTTTCTGCAGAGGGAGAAGTGGCTGGACGGGAATGAGATCCGGGCGAAGGACACATATACGGCATTCCTGAATGACGTACAGGCCGATATCTATATCGCCCTGTGTACGACATCGCCGTTTACAAAGCGCGAGACATTAAAAAATGCGCTGGATCATGTGCTGAGCGGGGAATATGATTCGGCGTTTTCCGCAAAGAGGATACAGACATTTGCCTGGTATCAGGGAAAACCGATTAATTATGATATCGAAAATGTCCCCCGGACCCAGGATATGGAGCCTGTTTTTGCAGAGACAAGCGCATTCTTTATTTTCAGCAGGCAGTTATGGGAAAAGCACGGGAGACGTATCGGCTTCCACCCGTTCATACAGGAAGTGGGGGAGATAGAGTCTGTGGATATTGATACCATGGAGGATCTGGAATTTGCACAGATGATAGCCGGCCATGTGGACTATATTTGAGGGCAGAAAGATGAAGCTGGACTTTGAACATTCAAAAAAAGAAATCATTGATACCTGTATGATCGAAGAACTGAAAAGGGCAAAGGACGTGATCGTCTTCGGGGCCGGCGGAAGCGGCGACTGGACGGTTAGCGCCTTAAGAAAACACGGGATCATGCCCCGGTGTTTCTGTGATAATTCAGAACGGAAACAGGGGAAGGCGCAAAACTTTCTGGATATATTATCCTTTGAAGATGCGATCCGGCTGTACCCGGAGGCGGCGGTATGCATCGCTTCCATGTGGCAGGAAGAAATTCAGCGGCAGATCACCGCTTATGATCCCGGTCTGGAGAAGCATATGTATAATCTCCTTAAGTCCATGGCGTGGGAAACGACAAACTGCCAGTATGTTTCCTCGGAGGAGGAATATATCAGGGGAAATCTGCCGCGTTTTGAAGAGCTCTGCAGGGATTTGGCGGATGAGTATTCAAAGGAAACGCTGCGCGGCATTTTAAATTACAGGCTGACGAGGGACAGAAGCTGTCTGGAGCAGATAAAGAGCAATGGTAGCGTCTATACAGATAAGGCCATATGGGGGAGCGGCCCTGAGGGAGGGGAATATTTTATAATCGACGGCGGGGCCTATGACGGGGATACGGTAAAAGACTTTGTTGAAGCATGGGGAGTCCGGGCAAGGCTGCGCCTGCACTGTTTTGAGGCGGGCCGCGCCAACTGCAGGCTGATAGAGGATAAAAAAGAACGGTTCTGTCCGCATCAGATCTTCGTACATCACTCTGCGCTGTGGGACTCGACCGGGAGCGGGATGGTGTTTTCCGGTACGGGCCTGTCCGGGAAAATAGGGGAACAGGGGTCTGAACGCATTGTAACGGAGCGGATCGATGATCTGGGTTTGGACAGGCTGGATTTTATCAAGCTGGATATAGAAGGCGCTGAGAGAAGGTGCCTGGAAGGGGCCAGAAAAACGATTGAGGCATACCATCCGGGGCTGGCGGTGTGCGCATACCATCTGCAGGACGATTTATTGGCATTGTCTGATTTTGTCAGATCGTTAGACCGCCCGTATGAGATGAAATTAAGACATTATAAAAATTCGGCGGGGGATACGATCCTTTATGCGGTTCCAAAGAAGCGGGCCGGGAAAATGTGAGGCGCAGACAACGGGAAAGGTTTTTCAAACACGCCGGAGGATTTTCGGGCGGTCAGGTAAAACCGGATGATGTGAGGGAATAAGAGGATGAGATGTAAAATATGCGGCTGTGAAGATGCGGCGGTAACATATGAGGGAAAAATCCGCGACGGAAGAGTGGGGAATTATACGTCTGAGAAGATGAAACTGTTCCGGTGCGGGAGATGCGGAACCATCTGGCATGATAACAGCGGGAGGGACAGCAGGGAATATTACCAGAGCGAGGCTTACAGGAACGAATTGGAAGGGACGTCGGATGTGGATGCGTTTTACAGGCTGCATGACGGGGAAAGCCTGGAAAAGTTTCGGTACACAGGAACCGAAATCTTCCGGGGAAAGACCGTGGCGGACATCGGCTGCGGCGCAGGGGCGTTTTTAGATTACATACAGGCAGTCGCAGCCAGGGTGATTGCAATAGAGCCGTCAGAGACATACCGGGAGTCCATGCGAAAGAGAGGGTATACCGTATTCGGGTATGCGCAGGAGGCGTTAGAGGAATACCGGGGCAAGGTGGATGTGATAGTCTCATTTGATGTGATCGAGCATGTGGAAGATCCGCAGACGTTTTTAGAGGAGGCGTACGCCCTGCTGTCAAACGGAGGAAAGGCTTTCATAGGAACACCGACGGACGCGCCGGTCATGCGTGAGGTATTGGGCGGCGCGTACGAGAGCTTCCTGTTCAGCACGCAGCATCCGTGGGTGCTGTCAGAAGGGAGCTTTGCGGCCATGGCCGAAAGGTGCGGGATAACCGGATTCGGTGTCAGGTATTACCAGCGGTATGGGCTGGGGAATTTTGTTTACTGGCTTCTGAACAGGCAGCCGGGGCGGCACAAGGGGTATGATTTTATCACAAAGACAATGGACAGGGCCTGGATTTCGGAGCTGGAACAGCAGAAAAAGTCGGATTATATTGTGTGCGAGATCGTGAAAGATGTCTGCGCTTATGAAGGTAGCGGGGAGAAAGACAGATGATGCAGACAAAAAAATTGCAAGAATTATTAGATTGGTCAGACGGCTCGGAGGAATATGAAGGCAATCTGCTGGAGAAAGTGGATTCGTATCATGAGATTATCATTTTTGGCGCCGGGATTGGCGGGAGACAGACATTGGAATTATTGAGAGCTCATAATGAAGAAGGCAGAGTCAGGGCGTTTTGCGACAATAATGAGATGAAAACCGGAGCCTGCTACCTGGGATTGCCGGTTATGTCTTCCGAAGAGATGAAGGGACGATGGCCGGATGCTTTAGTGATCATTTCCAGCACAGCATATGATGTGATAAAAGAGCAGTGATTAAGGTTAGGAAAAAAAGAAAAGGATATTTATTTTTTTCAACCAGCCGGTATTTCCCTGCATAATCATGAAGAAAAGGCGTTTATACAATCCAATATCGCGAAATATGAATCCGTATATCAGCAATTAGAAGATGAGAAATCTAAGCATATATACAGGTGTATTCTTAATTACAGGATAACGAAAAAGGTCAGATGGCTGGACGAGATGAAATGGGCGGTGGATAAAGAAGAGCATCAATATTTCGACAGGGAGTTATTGCGGGGGTATTCTTTTGAAAATGGATTTGTAGATGCAGGCGCTTATGTAGGCGACACGGTTGACAGTTTTTTCAGGCATTTCCGGGGTGGAACGGGAATTATTATTGTTTTGAGGCGGAGGCGGATATATTTCATGAATTAACCGAAAATATAAAAAAGCCCGGGAAGGCTGAACGAATTACTGCTTATAATTATGCGGTATGGAAGACGGAAGGGAGGCTTAAATTCGTATCAGAGAATGCGGGAAGTTATATAGGGGAGGCGGAAGGGACAGAGGTTCCCTGCTGTTCATTAGATAAAATACTTGAGGGGAAACCAGTCAGTTTTATAAAAATGGATATTGAGGGAGCTGAAAAAGAGGCGCTGCTGGGAGCAGAGGAGATGATAAAGAGAAATAAACCTGTTTTGACAATCTGTATTTATCATAAGCGCGAAGACTTTTTTGAAATCCCGTTGTTGATTGAAGAGATGGTGAAACATGAATATGCGTTTTATATAAGACAATACCGGTATGGCCAGTCCGAAACGGTATTATATGCGCTCCCTGAATCAAGAAAGAAAAAATAAGGTGTTATAAGGAAAGTTTGGATATGGATATAAATGAGTTTATTGATCTGGCAAAATCACGGCCCCTGACAAACGTGTATATAGTAGGGGCGGGAACGTATGGACAAATTTTCGGAAGGTATTTTGATAAGCATCAGATTGCCTGGGAAGGCTATGTTGACAGAAACAGCAGGCAGGGGCCGATCCATGGAAAAAAGGTTATTTCTTACCGGGAAGCGGGAAACGAAGATGCATATTATATCATTTCTTCGTACATATACAGAGACGAGATGATGAAAGAATTGATAGACTGCGGCGTCCGGGAAGATCGCCTCGTGCTATATGAGACAAAAGACACGATTTATGAGTGTTACGAGGATACGGTACACTGGAAGGGGTATACGGAAAAGCTGAAAAGATATGAGGGCCTATATAAGGGAAACAGGTGCTTTATAATTGGAAACGGCCCGAGCCTTACCATAGAGGATCTGGAAAAGCTGAAGGGCGAGATTACATTTGCCAGCAATTCCATCTATGCGCTGTATGAACATACGTCCTGGAGGCCGACCTTTCACTGTGCCTGGGATGAGTCTTTTTGTAAAAAGATGATGTCAGAGAAAGAGGATGTGGAGTGGCTGGCGTCGAACTGCGAAGCTTTTTTTACAAGTATCATGAGCGAGGGGTTTGCATACCGGGATTGTGAAGATATCAGAAATTTGTATTATGTGAAGGATGTCAGGGGGAATGATGGGAAACCGGGTCTTCCCCGGTTCAGCGATGACTGCAGCAGGCAGGTGTATTCATCCGGAAGCATTGCCTATATGATGCTGCAGTTAGCGGTTTATATGGGATTTGAAGAAATGTATCTTTTGGGAATGGATTGTTCTTTTTCCGTCGAGAAGTATTCGGATGGAAGCGTAACGAGAAATGATGTGAGAGATCATAATCATCTGATACAGCAGATGGAGGAAGGACAGGGGATGGCGCTTTCAGAAGAGGCCGGGATATTTGCCGGAATTGATATGATCATGGATGGTTATAGAGCGGCAAAACAATATGCGGATTTACATGGGATCAGGATTTGTAATGCAACAAAAGGAGGAAAGCTTGAGCTTTTTCCAAGAGTCGATTTGGATAAAGTGATTTAAGGCTCTATACCGATGGAGCGTTTTGGAAAGTCCTAAATTGCTGCAGCCGGGAACAAAGACTGAAAAAGAAACGGGGAGTGAATTTTGATAGAGGCTGTATTTCTTGATATCGACGGAGTCCTTACAGACGGCCGTATCTATATGGATGGAAACGGCGCTGCTTTAAAGACGCTGAATTTAAAGGATCTGGATGCAATCACATCCATGCGCGGGGAAGGCATCCGGGTGGGGTGCGTCTCCGGGGAGGATACGCCATTTTCGCAGGCGATCAGACACTATGTCGATTTCGCGGCGCTGGGCTGTAAGGATAAGCCGGCGTTCATATCCCGTTATTGCAGGGAGAACGGGCTGGATCTGCAAAATATCCTGTATGTCGGGGACGGGAAATACGACATAGGCGCATTGAAAATGGCGGGTATATCGGCATGCCCCGCGGATGCGATCCCGGCCGTGCGGGAGGTCTGCAGATGGGTGTTAGAGACAAAGGGGGGATGCGGGTGCGTGGCGTCAGTCTATGACCGTATCCAGCAAATGAACAGGAATAAACAAAAGGACAGGCAGGAGGACAGAAAAATGGGACGTGTATTCGTCATAGCGGAAATAGGGATTAACCATAACGGAGACATGGAGATCTGCAAAAAGCTCATCGAGTGGGCGGTCCTGACGGGCTGCGACGCGGTGAAATTCCAGAAGAGAACCATTGATAAGGTATACACAAAGGAATATCTGGACAGCTACCGGGAGTCGCCGTGGGGAACGACGCAGAGGGAGCAGAAGGAAGGTCTGGAATTCGGAAAAGAGGAGTATGACGAAATCGACCGGTTCTGCAGGGAGCGGGGGATCGAATGGCTCGCGTCCGCATGGGATGTGGACGCCCAGCGTTTCCTGCGCCAGTACAATTTAAAATATAACAAGGTCGCTTCTGCAATGCTTACGAATATGGAGCTTTTGCAGACGATCGCTGAGGAGAAGAAATATACGTATATTTCCACAGGCATGAGCACATATGAGGAGATTGACGCAGCGGTGGAGGTCTTTAAGAAAAACGGCTGCCCGTATGAGCTGATGCACTGCAACAGCACATATCCGATGAAAAATGAGGATGCCAACCTGCGGGTGATGAATGCGCTTAGAGAGCGCTATGGGGTCAATGTCGGGTACAGCGGGCATGAGACAGGGCGGATCGTATCCCTGGCCGCTGTGGCGCTTGGCGCGACCTCCCTCGAACGCCATATCACCCTGGGCCATTCAATGTACGGCTCCGATCAGGCGGCCTCGCTGGAGGTGGATGATCTGCAGCGTCTGGTCAAGGATATCCGTGTACTGGAAATTGCGCTGGGGAGCGGTGAAAAGGTATTGACCCCGGCGGAGGAAGAAGTCAGAAAAAAGCTGCGCAATGCCTGAAAAGGAGAAAAAGAGACATGAAGTATAGCACAGGGATCATGCAGGGACGCCTGACGGAGCCGAGGGGGCGCGGCATACAGTTTTTCCCGTTTGAGAACTGGGAACGGGAATTTGATCTCGCAGGGGAATGCGGTTTAGATGAGATCGAGTTTATTTTTGATTATGAGGATTTTGAGAAAAACCCGCTGTGGTCCGACGAAGGGGTGAAGAAAATCCGGGAACGGATCAATGCTTCTAAGGTTCAAGTCCATGCAGTCTGCTTTGACTATTTTATGCGCCGGCCGTTCTATAAATTTCAGGGAGAAGAAGAGAAAGCGGTCAGGGAAGAAAATACGATGGTCATGAATCGGGTACTGGACGCCATGGATAAGCTGGGCGCCGGCCTTCTTGAGATCCCGCTGGTGGACGGTTCGTCTCTTTCGTCGGAGACGGAAAAGGAAACATTCAGGGAATGGCTGAAGGAAGGGATGGAGCATGCGCCGGGTGGGATCCGGTTTGGTCTGGAGACGGATCTCGCGCCGCGGGAATTTAAAGCGTATCTTTTAAGCTTTGGCGAGGCGGGGCCTGGCGCAAATTATGACAGCGGGAACAGCTCGGGGCTTGGCTATGATCCGTATGAGGAGACAACGGTTTTGCGGGATCGGATTTTAAATATCCATATCAAGGACCGGCTCTTTCATGGGACAACCGTAAAGCTGGGGACAGGAAGCGCAGACTTTGAGAGGCTTTTTAAAGGTTTAAAGGAGATCGGATATTCCGGCAGCTTTATATTGCAGGCAGCCAGGGGCCGGGACGGAAACGAAAAGGAAACGGTTGCGGGCCAGGCGGCGTTTTTAAAGGAATGGACAGCCAGATTATGAGGGATCGATCATGCAGTATGATAAACAGAGTTATTTAAATAAAGTTGACAGGCAGGGCGTGGCTGCCCTGATCCCTGCAAGGGGAGGCTCAAAAGGCGTACACAAAAAGAATATCCAGTTAATAAAGGGATTTCCCTTAATCGCATACTCCATTGCGGCATGCCGGATGTCGGATAAGATTGAACGGGTGATTGTATCAACCGATTCGGAGGAGATTGCCGGGATTGCGAGGAGCTTTGGGGCGGAGGTTCCTTTTTTGAGGCCGGAGGAGTACGCGTCGGATCAGTCGGGAGATATTGAATTCGTATGGCATTTCATTCAGTATATGTATGAAAAGGAAGAGCGCATCCCGGAATACCTGGTCCATATACGGCCGACCACCCCCTTCCGGGAGGCGGAGATTGTGGACCAGGCGATTGAGAAGTGTATGGCGCACGGGGAGTGTTCGTCCCTGCGATCCGCCCATGAGGCTTCCGAATCTCCATACAAGTGGTTTTTACTAAAGGAAAACGGATGCTTTGGCACGTTAAACAGCCGGATAAGCAATGACGGCGCCAATCAGGCCAGGCAGGATTTTCCGGCCGTATACATACCGGACGGCTACGTGGATGTGCTGAAAAGCACATTTGTGATTGAGAACCAGAAGCTTCACGGGGAACATATGCTGGGATTTGTCTCTCCGGCATGCACGGAGATTGATACATGGGAGGATTTCGATTATATCCGCTTCCTGATCGATACAAGGGGCTCAGGTATTTATGATTACTTAAAGGAACATTACGCGCCAGAGGCCCGGGCGGCGGGAACGGCTGTGAAAGAAGAACGGGTGTAAAGAGAGGAAAAGATATGGATAATCAGGAATATATGTTTCGGAGAACACCGAAAAAGGTGGAGCAAATACATACAAAAAACCGTGTGATATGTACAGAGATACCGGCGCCGGGGAGTATGGAGATTATCGAGCGCTCGATAAAGTATGAGCCATGGTCCATGAATCATCAGCTATATGCCGTGTGGGACCGCGCAGAGGATTACACGGTATATGACAAATGGGGCAATAAATGGATCGATCTGTCGTCCGGAATCTTTGTGACCAACACGGGCCATGGAAATCCGGAGATGGTAGAGGCACTGCGCAGGATGCTCGACAAACCGATGCTGAACAGCTATTACTATTTTCTGGAGGAGCGCTCTCTTTTATCGGAGCAGATTGTGAAAATGGCCCCTGAGGGCATGGATAAGGTATTTCTTTTAACGACAGGGGCGGAGACTACGGAATGCGCCCTAAAGCTCTGCCGTCTGCACGGAATCCGGCGCCGGGCCGATAAACTGGGTATGCTCTCCTTTGCGGGCGCTTTCCACGGAAAAACGATGGGAGCGCAGACCATGGCCGGAAAACCGGCGTCCTGGCGGTGGATAGGAAATCTGGACCCCTGCATCTATCATCTGCCATGCCCGACCGACGCGTTTGAGAGCATGGATCAGATATATGATGAGGAGAGAGGGCGCGATGCGTTTTTACGCGATATAGAAAACCTTGAGAAAAGCGGCGTTGATCTGGATACGATCGCAGGCGCAATATTCGAGCCATACCAGGGATGGGCGGCGCTGTTTTATCCTATCGGATATATAAAGGCATTGAGAGAGTTTTTGACGGAACGGGATGCGCTTCTGGTTTCCGATGAGGTTCAGGCCGGCTGGGGAAGAACGGGCAAGTTGTTTGGGTATGAGTATTACGGCGTGGACGTGGATCTGATTTGCTGCGGCAAGGCGATCAGCGGGGCGCTTCCCCTGTCGGCGGTGCTTGGCAGGAAAGAGCTGCTGGATGTGGACGGCTCCCTGAACAGCACGCATGGCGGCAGCCCGCTGCCGTGCGCCTCTGCGCTGGCAAACCTGAAATATTTAGAGGAACACCATCTGGCAGAGGAGGCGAAACGCAAGGAAGCCATCTTGCGGGAGAAATTTGCCGTGATGAAGGCCCGTTTTCCGGAGCGGATCCGGGCGATCCACGGTATGGGTCTGGCATTTGCGGCGGTGATTGTCAAACCGGGGACAAAAGAGCTGGATGTGGAGCTGGTGGATCGGGTGATCGAGCGCGCGTTTGAAAAAGGCGTCATGTCGATCCGCACCATGACAGGCACCATCAAGGTTGGCCCGCCGCTTACCATCGCAGACGATGCCCTGGAGGAGGCAATGGATGTGCTTACCGAGTCCTTTGGTGAAATTGTCAGCGAGAGCGCGGGGGAACGGTGATGGGCGCAATCAGGCATGTCGGGATCTATGTGAAGCACATTCAGGAAATGGCCAGATTCTATACGGAAGTGTTCTCCCTGCGGACCGCGGTGCATCAGCATGAGGGCGGGGATTACATTGCTGCGCTCTTCAATGAAAAGGGGGCGCAGATCGAAGTATATAAGCTGGCATTTGGCGACGGTTCCCTGCTGGAGCTGATTGAATGCAGGAATCTGCCGGAATGCGCGGTAGAAAAAGAGAAGCTCTATGCCGCGGGGCAGGCGCACATTGCCGTCACGGTTGAGAGCGCGGAAACAATCTATGAGGAATTAGCAAAGCGCGGCTGCCAGATGCTGTCCAGGCCCTGTATATCGCCGGATGGAAAGGCGAGGGTCTTTTTTGCAAAGGATCCGGAGGGCAACTATCTGGAGCTGGTGGAGGAGCTGTGAGCGGAGACGTCGGCGTCAGGAAGGCGTTTGGGCAGAGACAGGGTAAAAGGCAGAGGGAAGAGCATATGAAGTGCAGGTTATGCGGAAATGAAACAAAGATATTAACCGATCAGCTGCGGCGCGGAAAGGGTGTCGTATATTTTTGCGATCGGTGCCAGTACGGCATGCTGGAGCCGGTCTTTGAAGACGCGGCAGACTACTATGACAAAGAATACCGCAAAGCATTTAAAGACATCCTTTCAGAGGAAAAGGAGACGGCAAAAGAGATATTCGACATCAGAAGCAAATATCAGAAGGATCGTCTGGATGTCATTTCACAATACTATGATGTGAACAGGAATTTTCTGGAGATCGGCTCCTC
This sequence comes from Clostridiaceae bacterium, assembly GCA_910575795.1. GTDB lineage: Bacteria > Bacillota > Clostridia > Lachnospirales > Lachnospiraceae > Otoolea > Otoolea muris. Next base: position 15,482 of record CAJTGE010000036.1, read on the forward strand.
GGCAGGGCAGTTTTTGTGGCATGTAAAGGATAAATTCGGCGAATTGGCCGGAATTGAGCTGGACACATCCTGCGCGGCATTTTGCAGGGAACTCCTTGCGTCCGGAGGGGTAAAAACAACGATTTATACGGACAGCATGGAAGATATCCGCTGGAAACCGGAAGAAACGTTTGACTATATTGCGTTCTTCCAGGTGCTGGAGCACATTACCGATCCGGTGCAGTTTATGCGCAATGTCAGGGAGAGGCTTAAAGATGACGGCCGGGTGTTTATAGAGGTCCCGAACCTTGACGATCCGCTCAGGAGCCTGTGGGATGTTCCGGAGTATGAGAAATTTTATTACCATGAGGCTCATCTGAGCTATTTCACTGAAAAATCGCTGGGCCTTTTGCTGGAGACATGCGGATTTACGGCAGAAAAATTTTATTTTCAGCAGGATTATAATCTGTTGAATAATCTGTACTGGCATTTTAATCACGCGCCGCAAAACACATGTGAGTTTGGGCTTGATAAGCCGCATATTGCCTTTAAGAATGAGGCTGCCGGAGCGGAGATGAACCGTTTGTTTGAGCAAATGAACGAGAGATATTTCCAGATTCTGGCGAAATACAAGATGACGTCCAATTTGTTTGTGGTGGCAAAGAAAATGGCAGTAGGCAGCCGTTCAGAGGGGAATAAAAAATGAAGGTTTTATTGATCGCATATGATAATGACAGCCATATCTCGTTCTTTCCGGCGGGACTGGCTTACGTCGCATCAGCAGCCAGAAGCGCGGGCCATGATGTGACGATATACCAGCAGGATATTTACCATTATTCAGAAGAGCATCTCACGGAATATTTGTGTAAGAATAAATATGACGCGGTAGGTGTTGGCGGATGCGGCGGGTATTACCAGTACAGAAAGATAAAGTCGATTGCCGCGGCGGTTGATAAAGTCCCTGACAAGCCGTTCTTTTGGATGGGCGGCCACCTGCCGTCCCCGGAGCCGGAATATTTTCTGAGAAAATTCAAGGCGGATCTCATCATGATAGGCGAAAGTGATGAAACAGTAAAAGAAGTGCTGCAGACGCTGGAGACGTCCGGGGACTTCAGCAGGGTACAGGGGATCGCCTGGCTTGACTCAGAGGGAAATTACAGAATCAATGAAAGAAGGCCGCTTATTCAGGATATAGACCAGATACCGTTTCCGGCATATGATTTATTTAATATGGAGCATTACGTCCTGTATCCCCAGCCAAACAGCAGCCGGGGCGATCGCGGGGCCGAAATATTAAGCGGGAGAGGATGTCCGTTCCGGTGTAATTTTTGTTACCGCATGGACAGCGGGTTCAGGCCCCGCCGCACAGAACACATTATTGAGGAAATTGAGTTTCTGAAGGAACGGTATGGAGTGACTTATATCTCCTTTATCGATGAGCTGCTGATGTCGTCCGTAAAACGCACCGTGGAATTTTGCGGGATGATGATAGAAAGAAAGGTGAATGTGAAATGGAACTGCAGCGGCAGGCTGAATTATGCGTCTAAGGATAAAGGAATGCTGGAGCTGATGAAACAGGCCGGGTGTGTTTTTATTAACTACGGGATCGAATCCATGGATAATGAGGCGCTCAAGCGGATGAACAAAAACCTCACAACGGATATGATCGTCAGAGGAGTGGAGAACACATTGGACGCAGGGATAAGCCCCGGGCTGAATATAATTTTCGGGAATCTGGGAGAAACCAGGCAGTCCATCGAAAATGACGTGAAATTTTTACTGGAATATGACGATCACGCGCAGCTTCGGACGATCCGGCCAGTAACGCCGTATCCGGGAACGGATCTGTATCACTATGCGGTTGAACGCGGCTTAATAAAGGATATTGAGGATTTTTACGAAAATAAACACGTGAATTCCGATTTGCTTACATGCAATTTTACAGATTTAACGGATGACGAATATTATGACGCCCTGTATTGGGCGAATAATGTGCTGCTTGAAAATTATCTGAAGAACACAAGGCAGGCAAACAAAACGTGCCTGGATAAACTGTATCTGGAAAAGGATGCAGATTTCAGGGGATTCCGGTATGTATAGCGTACTGGCACAGCATTGCATAAATAACGGTGCATGTCAGACAGAGGCTGATTAGCAGGACAGAAGTATGGATTTGGGATTAAAAGGAAAGATTACCGTGGTCACCGGGTCCACGGGCGGAATTGGCTATGCGTCGGCAAAGCGCTTTTTAGAAGAAGGCGCCAGGGTTGTTCTGAACGGAAGGAACGGCGTGAAGCTGGGAAATATATGTAAGGAGCTGGCGGGAGAATATGGGGATAAAAGCATCGCCGGTTTTCAGGGGGATATGACAGAACAGGAGGATATCGCCCGGCTGGGGGCGTTTATCCGGGAAACGTTTGGGCATATCGACTGCCTGGTTGTGAATGTGGGAAGCGGAAAGCCGGTCAGATCCAATCCGCTGGATATCGAAGAATGGCTGGAGATATTTAAGATCAATCTGTTCAGCGCGGTGCAGCTCATGGACGCATTGGACGGACTGTGGGAGCAGAGCGGCAGCGTCGTCATGGTATCTTCCATAGCGGGCCGGGATGTACTGAGCGCGCCGCCCGCGTATGCCGCCGCTAAGGACGGGATACGGGTGTTTGCAAAATATCTGGCGGATCGGTATGCGCCGAGGGGAATACGCGTGAATACGGTATCCCCGGGCAACGTATTGTTTAAGGGAGGAAGATGGGAGGAGCTTCTTGGCAAGGATGAGCGGGGCGTAAAGGCTTATATCAGTGAAAAAGTTCCGATGAGGCGGTTTGCCGGCCCGGAAGAGATTGCGGATGCCATTGCCTTTTTGTCGTCAGAAAGGGCCTCGTTTATCACAGGAAGCAATCTGACCATAGACGGCGGACAGAAAAGAGGCATATAGAAAGGCAGGAGCGCGGATTGATATGTTACAGATGGATATAAAAAACAGTTTTGATTTAAAGCGAAAGGTATTCGTTATAACAGGCGGGGCCGGTTTGCTGGGGCAGAAACATGCGGAGGCTGTCACAGAGGGGAACGGGATCCCGGTTCTTCTCGATATATCGCGGGAAGGATTGGATGACGCTGTTTCTCATATGAAAATGAAGTACGGAGCGGAAACGGAGATCTCTGGATTTGCAGCGGACATCACCAGCCGGGAGGACATAGGCTGCGCCAGGGATTCCATCATAAAGAAATATGGCCATATCGACGGCCTTATTAATAATGCGGCGAATAATCCCAAGGTCGAAGGCGGGGCGGCAAATATGAAGGCCATTCAGTTTGAAAATTTCCCGCTGGAAATGTGGATGGAGGATATCGCAGTCGGCCTGACAGGGGCTTTTCTGTGCGCGCAGGTATTTGGCCAGGCGATGGCAGAGCAGGGATCGGGCGTGATACTGAATCTGTCTTCCGACCTGGGAGTCATCGCCCCGGATCAGAGAATTTACCGTAAAAAGGGGCTGCCGGATGAGGAGCAGCCAGTTAAGCCGGTTACGTATTCGGTCATAAAACATGGGCTGATAGGGCTGACAAAGTATCTGGCGACGTACTACGCGGAAAAGGGGATCCGTGCGAATGCGCTGTGTCCGGGCGGCGTGTATAACGGACAGAATGAGGAATTTCTTGATAAGCTGACCCCCCTGATTCCAATGGGGCGGATGGCCAGTGCGGATGAGTATAAAGGAACGGTTCTGTACCTGATATCAGACGCCAGTTCCTATATGACAGGAAGCACAGTGATTGCGGACGGCGGACGGACCTGCTGGTAGATTTCCACAGGCAATACTTGAAATGAATGATGAAACCGGTTAGAATATGGATATGGACGGAGGCAGGGTGATGAAAGAGCTAAAACAATCAGGGCCATATACAGTGGGAATCGGTTATCAGGATTTCGGAAAAATCAGGCGGGAACATATTTTTTATGTGGATAAAACAGGATTTATCCAGGAATGGTGGGAAAGAAAGGATGAGGTGACGCTGATCACCCGCCCCCGGCGCTTTGGAAAGACGCTGAATATGAGCATGCTGGAAACATTCTTTTCGATCCAATATGCGGGGCGAAAAGAGTTGTTTGAAGGACTTGCGATATGGAAAGATGAAGCATACAGGAAGCTTCAGGGGACATACCCGGTCATCAGTTTATCGTTTGCGAATGTGAAAGAAAGAAGCTGCAGCGCGGCAGTCCGCAGGATCAATCAGATTTTGACAAATCTGTATTCTGCGAACCGGTTTCTTTTGCACGACGGAGATCTGGATGATAAGGAGCGGCGTTTTTTTGATTCGGTGGATGTGGATATGGATGAGACTGCCGCAACCATGGCCATCCACCAATTATCGGGTTATCTGTCCCGTTATTATGGGAAAAAGGTCATTATTCTGCTGGATGAATATGATACACCGATGCAGGAAGCTTTTGTGAACGGCTTCTGGGATGAACTGGCTTCCTTTATGAGAAGTTTGTTAAATGCGGCATTTAAGACCAATCCTTATCTGGAGCGGGCCATAATGACAGGGATTACCCGGGTGAGCAGGGAATCGATATTTTCTGATTTGAATCATTTAAGAGTGATTACCACAACATCGGAAGCATATGCGAACTGCTTTGGATTTACGGAAAAAGAGGTATGTGACGCCCTGGACGAGTACGGATGGCCGGCAAAGAAACAGGAAGTAAAGCTGTGGTATGACGGCTTCACGTTTGGGAAACGGACAGATATGTATAATCCATGGTCTGTTATTAACTATTTAAGTACAGGAAGGCCGGGGGCCTATTGGGCGAATTCCAGTTCAAACAGCTTGGCAGGAAAGCTGATCCGTGAAGGAAATATAGATATCAAACAGGCGATGGAACGGCTTCTCTCCGGAAAAACGCTGGTGACAGAGATTGACGAGGAGATTGTCTACAGCGAGCTGAAGGGAAAACGGAATGCAGTGTGGAGCTTGCTGTTAGCCGGAGGATATTTAAAAGTCATGAACGTAGAATTTTCCGAACAGTCGGGACGCGCGTATTATGAATTGGCATTGACGAATAAAGAAGTGAGGATCCTGTTTGAGGCGATGATCCGTGACTGGTTTTCCGGGGTTGAAGAAGCATACAATGGCTTTATTGAGGCCCTGCTTTTGGATGATATTGATGCGATGAATGATATATGAACCGGGTTGCCATGGCGGCGTTCAGCTATTTTGATACCGGAAAGGCCCCATCCCGGGAGGAGCCGGAACGTTTTTATCACGGCTTTGTATTGGGACTCATGACAGAACTGTCTGGCCGCTATATTCTGACATCGAACAGGGAAAGCGGTTTTGGGCGGTATGATGTGATGCTGGAACCGTTAAACAGGGATACGGATGCAGGGATAATCATGGAATTTAAGGTATTCCGGCCGGGAAAGGAAAACAGCCTTAAAGATACTGTGGAGGCGGCCCTTGATCAGATAGAAAAAAAGCGATACAAGACGGCGCTTTTATCGAAAGGAATTGCGCAGGAACGAATCAGGGCGTACGGATTTGCTTTTTGCGGGAAGAAGATATTGATTGGGAGGGGAAAGTAAAGGTAACTGTTCAAATACGCTTTGGGGAGATGTAAGAAACCTGGGAAGCGTTCTGGAATAAAAAAGGAATTCAAAAATGTATACGTTTTTGAATTCCTTTTTCTTTTCTAAAACATGTCTATTTTATACTATTGTCGGCTGAAAATCAAGAAAAATAAGCGTATCTTTTGTGAATTCTGACGGAATCCAATCCGGAAATCCCCTATAAAGAATCGTATACATAACTGGACCACGTATGCCTGTTTTCAAATACAGGTATTGTGAAACAATTGCCGGTTATGCAGCCTGTCGAGAAGGAATCATGGGGGTGCGACATATGGGAGAGGTTTATGCATACTGCCGGATCGTTCCGGGCGGCGCGGACAGGGGGGAAGAGGCGGCTGTCATGCGCGAAATGCAGGTGGCGGAGGATCATATTTTTGCGGATGTGGAGACGGAAGAGGCCGCGGGGCAGCCGAACTACACAAGGCTTCTGGACCGGCTGAAGCCGGGAGATCTGCTGTATATCCGGAACTTAAGCGCGCTTGGGGACACGTACCCGGCGATCCGGAGAGAGTGGGGGCTGCTGACCAGGGAAAAAGGGATCGATATTTCCATCCTGGAGACGCCCCTGATTGACACCAGGCGCGGAAAGCTGCAGTACGGGAGCCTGATCGCGGATATCGTGCTGGATCTGCTGGACTATGTGTCAGAGGCAGAGAAAAGCGCGCGCAGGCGCAGACAGCGTGAGGGGATCGAGCGGGCGAAACGGGAGGGGACGAGGTTTGGCCGCAGCCCCCTGCCGACGCCGGACAATTTTTATCCTGTGTACAGGCGGTGGGCTTCCAGGGAGATCAGTGTGGAGGAGGCGGCAAAGCTGTGCGGTTTTTCGCGCGGGACCTTTTACCGCCGGGCGAGGCAGGCAGAGCGGGAGTATCGTAACCGTTCAGAGAAGATGACAGAGAGGGAAGCAGAATGGTAAAATTTGTTGTGTGGGGAGCCGGAGACCGCGGGCATATCGCAGCGGAAATTTTCGGATCCGACAGGATTGTGGCATTCATTGATTCAGACCCCCAAAAGGCCGGAAAGACCTTTTATGACAGACCGGTTATTGACTTTGCATATTATAAAACGCATTATTCAGACTATGCAATCCTGGTTTCATTATCGATGGGGCAATCCATTGTTGAAATGTTAGATAAGGAAGATATATTCTTTTTTGAGTACAATGAATGTCCGCCGGAGCTGATCGGATATGGATGGAAGCGCGCCAGGAAGTACCTGGACAGCTTAAAGACAGAGGAGACAAAGGCAGCCGTCTACGGGCATACACTATACAGTGTGTTGATGTATGAATATTTACATCATTCCGGGCATGAATGTGTCGGCCTGATCTTCAGCCGCGCTCTGTCCGAAAAGCGCAAGGAATCGTTTGGCAGAATGTTTCCGTTTATTACAGTGAAAAAACTGGACGAGATTGATGCGGATACAACCATCTTGGAGACGATCCGCGAGGATGAGTGTGACAGCCGGATCCATGGGTGGAAAACAAAAGATATATATGACTGGAAACGGTTTATACCTGAGTACAAAAATCCGGGGATTGCAGAAATGAAGGACAGGTATAAGGGGAAGAGATGCTTTATTGTGGCCACAGGCCCGAGCCTGACGGTAGATGATCTGGAAAAACTGAAACAGCACCGTGAATTTTGTATCGGCGTTAATACCATTTTTAAGGGGTTTGACAAGACCGGATGGAGGCCGGATCAATATGTGGTGGTAGATGTGGATGTTATGAACCATCTCGGATCAGAAATCCGGAAAATGGACGTGAAGGAGAAGTTCATAGCCGATGCAAGCATCGATTTTGATTATGACAGCCTGACAGAGGAATTCTATATCTATCACTCAATATTTACAAAGAGCGCATGGGAACGGGGATTGATATCCGATGATTTTTCAGAGTATGCGTATAACAGCGGTTCAGTAACGGCTGTCAGCCTGCAGTTAGCGATGTATGAAGGATTTGATGAGATTTATTTATTGGGATGTGACTGCTCCTATGCGAAAACGGGATTCAGACATTTTAATGAACCAAAAGAAGAAGAGGCGAATGTTTACGGGACAACCTTTGATTTGACGAGATATGTGACGGCGTCAGAGGCGGTTGTAAATTCCTATCAAAAGATAAAAGAGTATGCGGAGCAAAAGGGAATCAAAATTTACAATGCAACCAGGGGCGGGTATCTGGAGGTCTTTGAACGGGTAAATCTGGATGACCTGCTGCAGGATTAGGAATCATAACAGTGAAAGGGACGAAACGGATGATGGATCAGTTCGTAAAAGAGGATCGTTTTTTTCTGATAGCGGGGCCGTGCGCGCTGGAATCTGAAAAAAACGTCATGTATCTCGCAGAGGAGATATCAAACATATGCCGGAAACTGCAGATTGAGTATTGTTTTAAAGTGTCATGGGATAAAGCGAACCGGACTTCGGCGGCGAAATACAGGGGCCCAGGAATAACGGAAGGAGTCCGGATTTTAAAAAAGGCCAGACAGGAGCTGGGGGTCCGGGTTGCAACCGATATCCATGAGCCATGGCAGGCTGAAATCATTGCGGAGGCTGCTGATGTGATACAAATCCCGGCGTTTTTGTGCAGGCAGACCGATTTAATAAAGGCAGCGGCAGAGACAGGGAAAATCATAAATATAAAGAAGGCGCAGTTCTTAAGCCCGGAGGAAATGGGGAATGTCATCCATAAGTTTGAGGACTGTGGAAACAGAAACCTTATGTTATGCGAGAGAGGGAGCAGCTTTGGATACAATCATCTGGTTGTAGATATGACGGGGCTGGTCCGCATGAAACGTTTCGGCTATCCGGTTGTGTTTGACGCGACGCACAGTGTGCAGATATCCGGCGGGGGCGCAGATCATGGCAACAGCGGAAAGAGGGAGTATGTGCCGTATCTTGCCAGGGCCGCGATGGCAACCGGGGCGGCAGATGGGATATTTATGGAAGTCCACGATGACCCGGACAGGGCGAAGTGCGACGGAAGCTGTATGCTGCATTTAAACATGCTGGAAGGAATGTTAAAACAACTGATCGATCTCAGAGAAATTCAAAATAAGTATGGTTATGGAGTCAGATAGATGATAATTTTGGAGGCCGTAATACACGAGACCGTCTGGGGCGGGAACCGGTTAAACACATTTGCAGAGAGGGACCATGCCGGAACAGACGCTGTAAAAACAGGACATCTTTACTTGCTGAACGGGCATAAGGGGCTTTCAAACAGAGTGCTGAACGGAGCTCATGCCGGCGCTACACTGGAACAGATATTTCCAATCGAGAAACGAAACTGGGGGATGGAGGAGTACGGGCAATTCCCGCTTACGATTGCGCTGGTTGACGCCAGGGAGAACTTAAGCATACAGGTACACCCGGACGCACCGACGGCAGAGAGACTGGAACATGAAACGAGAGGGAAAACCGAGTCCTATATTTTTCTGGAAGAGCCCGCAGACGGGTGGATCTACGCGGGATGTACGTGCGGTTCCGGAGAAGAGCTTGAGACGGCGGTGGACAGCGGAAGAATGGAGCGTGCCGCTGCGCGTCTGCCTGTGAGGAAGGGCGATTATGTCTGTGTAGAGGCGGGAACGCTGCATGCGCTGACAGCAGGCAGCCTTGCATATGAAATCGAGTACGGGAGTGATTTTACATACCGGTTTTATGATTACAACAGGGTGGATGAGCTGGGAAAAACACGGGAATTACATATTCCGAAAGCCCTTGAGAGTATACATCTTGACAGGGCTCCTGTAACGCTTCCCTGCAAGCCCGGGGAATGGATACAGGAAGAGAACTATGAAATCTGCAGGATGCAGGACCGGTGTTTCTATAAAAACAGCGGAGAGCAGATCGAATGCATTTCCATATTGAAAGGCTTTGGGGAATGCGATGGCATACCGGTTCATCCGGGGATGGCGGTGATCCTGCTTCCGGGCGAGATGATGACAGATGCCACATTGACCGATATGGTCGCGGCAAGATTGAGGAAGGGACGGACAGACAGGGGCGTTTGCAGAATGGATGACCGGATTAATAAGAGAACATGATGAAAATTAATTTATGCCCGTCCATGATGTGCGCCGGTTATGGAAATCTGGACAGAGAGGTTGAATTACTGGAAAAAGCGGGTTCGGACATCCTGCATATGGATGTGATGGACGGAAACTATGTCCCGTATTTTGGGATGGGGATGCAGGATATCCGGCATATATGCAGGATCACCAGGCTGAAGACAGAAGTCCATCTGATGATAGAAAATCCCATGCGGTATATTGAACTGTTTGCTGACTGCGGCGTTGATATCATCTACATCCACCCGGAATCCGAATACCATGCGATTACGACGCTGCAGAAAATCGGCGAACTGGGATTAGAGGCAGGGATCGTGATCAATCCCGGTACATCCGTGGGATACATCCGGGAGCTGTTAAATGTGGTAGACCGGGTTCTGGTGATGGGAGTGAATCCGGGGCAGGCGGGACAGCTCTATCTCCCGTATGCAGAAAACAAGATCGAACAGCTTTTAAAACTAAAGGATGTATACCGGTTTTCCATCGGAATGGACGGGGCATGCAACCTGGAGCGGATCTGCCGCCTGAGCAAAAAAGGAGTGGAGAGCTTTGTCCTGGGGACGGCAGCGCTGTTTTACGGCGACATGGACTATATGGAACATATGAAGAGGATTAAGAAGGCATTGGAGGAGACAGGATGAAGGTGGCTGCATTTGCGACAGTGAAGTTAAACAGCGAACGCGTTCCGCATAAAAATATTCAGCCCATAGGCGGCAGGCCGCTGTGCTACCATATCCTTAATACGGCGCTGCAGGTAGACGGCATTGACGATGTATATATTTACTGCAGCGATGAAAACGTGCGTCAGTATATTCCGTCCGGCGTGAAGTTTTTACAGAGGGAGAAATGGCTGGACGGAAATGAGATCCGGGCCAGAGACACATACACGGCTTTCTTAAATGACGTGCAGGCAGATATTTATATCGCTCTGTGTACGACATCGCCGTTTACGAGGCGTGAGACATTAAAAAATGCGCTGGATCATGTGCTGAGCGGCGAATATGATTCTGCGTTTTCCGCAAAGAGAATACAGACGTTTGCCTGGTATCAGGGGAAACCGATGAATTATGATATCGAAAATGTCCCCCGGACGCAGGATATGGATCCCATTTTTGTGGAAACAAGCGCATTCTTTATTTTCAGCCGGCAGTTATGGGAAAAGCATGGGAGGCGTATCGGCTTTCGCCCGTTTATACAGGAAGTGGGGGAGATTGAGTCTGTGGATATTGATACCATGGAAGATTTGGAATTTGCGCAGATGATATCCGGACATGTGGAATATATTTGAGGGCAGAAAGATGAATCTTGATTTTAAACATGCAAAAAAGGAAATCGTTGATACATGCATGATTGGGAAACTGAAAAGGGCAGAGGATGTGATCGTCTTTGGCGCTGGCGGAAGCGGTGACTGGACGGTTGATGTCTTAAGAAAACACGGGATCATTCCCCGGTGTTATTGTGATAATTCAGAACGGAAACAGGGGAAAACACATAACGATCTGGACGTATTATCCTTTGAAGCCGCGATCCGGCTGTATCCGGAGGCGGCGATATGCATTGCTTCCATGTGGCAGGAAGAAATTCAGCGGCAAATCATCGCTTATGATCCCCGGCTGGGGGAGCATATGTATAATCTTTTGCTGTCTATGGCATGGGAAACGACAAACAGGATATATATTTCTTCAGAAGAGGAATATATCAGAGGCAATTTGTCCCGCTTTGAAGAATTATGCAAAGAGCTGGATGATGCGTGTTCCAGGAAAACACTGCGCGGCATTTTAAATTACCGGCTGACCAGGGAACGAAGCTATCTGGATGAGATAAAGAGCAGCGGGAGCGTCTATACGGATGAGGATATATGGGGAGCTGCCCCGGCGGATGGCGATTTCTATCTGATTGACGGAGGGGCATATGACGGGGATACGGCAGAAGACTTTGCTGAAGCATGGGGCGGCCGGGCGAGGCTGTATATATACTGTTTTGAGGCAGACCGCGCCAACTGTCGTTTGTTAGGGGATAAAAAAGCTTTGTTTTATCCGCATCAGCTCTTTGTATCTCACTCTGCGCTGTGGGATTCGACAGGAAGCGGGATGGTGCTTTCCGATTCGGGCCTGTCCGGAAGAGTCACTGAACAGGGGACGGAATGTTTTGTGACAAAACGGATCGATGATCTTGATTTTGAGAGGCTGGATTTCATCAAGCTGGATATCGAAGGCGCTGAGAGGAGATGCCTGGAGGGAGCCAGAAAAACGATTGAGACATATCATCCGGGGCTGGCGATATGCGCCTATCATCTGCAGGATGATTTATTCGTATTGTCTGATTTTATCAAGTCGTTAGATTGCCCGTACGATATGAAATTAAGACATTATAAAAATTCGGCGGGAGATACGATCCTTTATGCGGTTCCGCGAAAACAGGGAAAATAAGATAATATGAGGGAATAACGATGAGATGTAAATTATGCGGCTGCGAAGATGTGATGGTTGCCTATGAGGGAAAGATCCGGGATGGGAGAGTGGGAAACTATACAGACAAAAAGGTGAAAATGTTCCGGTGCGAAAAGTGTGGCACAATCTGGCATGATAGCAGGGAGCGGGACAGCAGGCAGTATTATCAGAGTGAAGCATACAGGAACGAATTGGAAGGAACGTCTGATGTGAACGAATTTTACAGGCTGCATGACGGAGAGAGCCTGGAAAAGTTCCGGTACACGGGAACTGAAATTTTCAGGGGAAAGACCGTGGCGGATATCGGCTGCGGCGCAGGGGCATTTCTGGATTATATTCAGGCAGTTGCAGATACAGTAATTGCGGTTGAACCGTCAGAGACGTACCGTGGGGCCATGAAAGGAAGAGGATATACGGTATTTGGGTATGCACAGGAGGCATTAAAGGAATACCGGAATAAGGTGGATGTGATTGTATCATTTGATGTGATTGAACACGTGGAAGAACCTCAGAAGTTTTTAGAGGAGGCATACGCTCTGCTGTCATACGGAGGCAGGGCATTCATAGGAACGCCGACGGATGCGCCGGTCATGCGGGAGGTATTGGGAAACGCGTACGAGAGCTTCCTGTTCAGCACGCAGCATCCATGGGTGCTGTCAGGAGGGAGCTTTGAGACAATGGCCAAACGGTGTGGAATTACGGAATTCCAGGTCAGATATTATCAGAGGTATGGACTGGGGAATTTTGTATACTGGCTGCTGAACGGGCAGCCGGGCCGGCATAAGGAGTATGATTTTATCACGAAAACAATGGATCAGGCCTGGATTTCGGAGCTGGAACAGCAGGAAAAGTCGGATTATATGGTGTGCGAGATCGTAAAAGGCGCATGCAGCCCATGAAAGCAGCGAGGAGAAAAACAGACGATGCATACAGAAAACAATGGACTGACTGAATCGGGAAACGAACTATGAAGGGCTGAAGGGAATATTTTTTATATGGATATAAATGCATTTGTCGATATGGCAAAATCATTTCCCCTGACTAAAACCTATATTGTAGGGGCAGGGAAATACGGCAGAATTTTCGGAATGTATTTCGATAAGCACAACATTGCATGGGATGGTTATGTTGACAAAAACAGTAAACGGAATCCGATCAATGGGAAAAGGGTGATTTCTTACCGGGAAGCAGGGAAAGAAGAGGCATATTATATCATTTCTTCATATATATACAGGGACGAGATGATGAGAGAACTGAAAAATTCCGGTGTTCCCAAAGAGCGCCTCGTGACATATGAGACGAAAGACACGATTTATGAATGTTATGAGGATACGGTACACTGGAAGACGTATACAGAAAAGCTGAAAACATATCGGGCCCTGTATAAGGGAAAACGGTGTTTTGTAATCGGGAACGGGCCAAGCCTTACCATAGAAGATTTGGAAAAATTGAAGGGTGAGATTACGTTTGCCTGCAATTCGATATACGCGCTGTATGAACATACGGCCTGGAGGCCCACCTTTCACTGTGCGTGGGATGAGACTTTTTGCAAAAAGATGATGTCTGAGAAGGAAGATGTGGAATGGATGACATCGAACTGTGAAGCATTTTTTACAAATATCATGAGCGAGGGGTTTGCATACCGGGACTGTGAAGATATCAGAAATTTGTATTATGTGAAGGATGTCAGGGGGAGCGACGGAAAGATAAGTCTTCCTTTGTTCAGCGATGACTGCAGCAGGCAGGTATATTCGTCAGGAACGATTGCCTATATGATGCTGCAGTTAGCGGTTTATATGGGGTTTAAAGAAATCTATCTTCTGGGAATGGACTGTTCTTTTTCTATAGAGAAACATTCGGATGGCAGCGTAACGAGAAATAATGTGAGAGATCATAACCATCTGATACAGCGGATGGAGGATGAAAAGGGGATGGCGCTTTCAGAAGAGGCCGGAATATTTGCAGGAATTGACGCGATCATGGATGGCTATAAGGCGGCGAAACAATATGCAGATTTGCATGGAATCAGAATCTGTAATGCAACAAGAGGGGGAAAGCTTGAGATATTTGAAAGAGTCGATTTCGACCTATTCATTGCGTGATAGATCGGATCCCCAATAGTGGCTCAGGCTGGAGCGGAGTTTGTTTAACAATTGAAACTTAGAAATTCAGAGCATGTTTCAAACACGCTCTAGGCAGGAGAAAGGGAGGAGGAAGATGAAACGTTCCTTTTTGATAGTCCAGCTAAGAAATGTCAATAGGTAAAATGAAAAATGTTTAAAAAGTTTTTTTCAAGCAACTGATGTAAAAAAGGGTAACATTAATAAACCCATTATTATGGGATTTTTAAAATAGGGTTCCGATCCCCATCAGGCAGCGGTGCTCACAGATCCTTGGTGTTCTGCTGCATAACGCTGACAGTGTTCTTCCGGTGTGATGAGCTCAAAGGGCTTATTATCCCGGAGCATGGCGAAGATAGTGTTACAGATTTTGTGCATGACAGCACCGACAGCAACGATCTTTTTCTTGCCGGCACATTTACGGACGTAATAATCGTAAATGACCGGATTTACGGGCATCTTTGCTGCTTTGTCCACTTTCAGGTTGTTGATGGCGGCCATAAGGGCCATATAAATTAGGAAAACCGCAAATACAAGGCTTTTCGGAGCCTACCAACAACAAAAATAATATTTGATCTATCACATTACGCTGAAAGGCCGTCCGGCCATCAAAACCGGGCGGCTTTTTTGCGTGGATAGATGGGAAGGAGGCAAAAAATAATTACAGAAATTTAAGCCTGAAATTTGTGCAATTTTAACGAAAAGGAGGTTAATGAATGGCAGATGACAAATTGAACACGGGCCCCGGTGAGAAAAAAATCCCGGAGGCTCCCGAGGCTGTAACGGCTGGCCAGCCCCAGGCCCTGGCTCCCGAACAGGCCGCCGCTCCCACACCTCAGCAGGAACAGGCCGGGCCCGCAAAGCCCGATCCCGGCGATGTGGTAGTGTCCTTTGAGCAGATCAATGAGCTCATGGGCGAAAAGCGAAAGGCGGCCCAGGCTGAGGTAGAGAAAGCCGGGGATGCCCCCGCAAAGGAGCAGACTCCCGGTGAGGCGGAACAGCCCGCCGCTGGCGAACAGAAAAAGCCCCGCCGTAGCCGTTCCCCGAAGGAGGATAAAACGGAGCCCGCTGGCAAGGAGGCGGCAAAGCCCCGCAAGGGCCGCCCGCCCAAGGCTGACAAGGCGGCCCCCGGCGAGGCCCAGCCGTCCAAGCGAGACAAAGTGTCCCGAAGTGACGGGAAAGCCCCGGACGCCAAAACTCCCCCAAAGGCTGGGAAAACGGCTCCCGAAAAGGAGGCCGCCGCCCCGGAGCAGGCTCCGCCTGGGCCAGCCGCCCCTCCCCGTCCGGTGGAGGAAGGCAAGCTCATGTATCTGAAACTTTCCGAGATGCATCCGTTCCATACATTCCGGCCCCATCCGTTTAAGGTGCGGGACGATGCCAAAATGCAGGAAACAGTGGCATCCATTAAGGCAAACGGCGTGATGGTGCCGGGCCTTGCCCGCCCGGAAAAGGACGGAAACGGCTATGAGATTGTGGCGGGCCACCGCCGCTGCCGGGGCAGTGAACTGGCCGGGCTTTTGGAAATGCCCTTTATCGTCCGGGATATGAGCGACCACGAGGCTGTCCAGGCCATGAAAGACAGCAACAAACAGCGGGATCAGACGCTCCCCAGCGAACTGGCCGCCCTGCTGGATTTGGAAGTGGAGGACATCAAGCACCAGGGCGGGCGGCTGAAAAATGTTGCCGAGGGCGACATTGGCAAGCGTTCCGTGGAGATCGTGGGCGAGGCCCATGACATGAACTATAAAAAAGTCATGCGCTATCTGCGGCTCAACTCCCTTGTGCCGGAACTGCTGGACAAGGTGGACGATAAAAAGATGGGCTTTATGCCCGCCGTGGAGCTCTCCTATATCAAGCCCAAAAACCAGAGGCTGATCGCCGTTTCCATTGACGGGGAGCAGGCGTCCCCCTCGGTGGCCCAGGCGAAAAAGCTCCGGGAGCTGGATCAGGAGGGCAAGCTCAACGGCGATGTGATTGACGGTATCTTATCAGAAAAGAAAAAGGAGGATCGAGGCGTGATTATTTCAACCGCTGAACTGGAAAAGTATTTCGGCAAGGAGGTTACTCCGGCCAAAATGAAAGAGCAGATCATCGGCCTGCTGGACGAGTGGAAACAGAAACAGCCGCCCGAGCTGGCAAAGGCCCCGAAGAAAATGGAAAAAGACAAGTAACCACTTCGAGACATTTTGTCCCGAGGGGCTCCGCCCCTCTGCGATGGCTCTGGTGGTATATATCCCCCGTCGCCGGGGATAAAAAAGCGCAGTCGGGAGCGGGCCGTCAAGGGGGCCAACGGCCCCGCCGCTTGCGGCGGCTTGCCCTTTACGGCCTGCCCCGGCTGTGCTATCTCCGGCCAAGCGGCGGGGGGTATATCCTCCAGAGCCGCCCCCTTTCCCATGATTGGGAAAGGGCGGGGGGTTAGGGTTGAACGATTTTATTATAGAACGGAGGTTTTTACTTATGAAACGACCCCTTGCATACATTACCGCCGCATGGTTTGGCGGCGACAGTGAAAACGCAGAACTGGCGGCCCAGTATTGCCGGGCCGTATATGAGGCGGGCTTTGCACCGATCTGCCCCGCCCTCTATCTGCCGCTGTTCCTCAATGACGCAGTACCCGAGGAGCATAAAAGCGGCATTGACATTGGCCGTGACCTGCTCCGCCGCTCCCGGGTGCTGGTGGTATGCGGCCACAGCATGACCGAGGCCATGAAAAATGATATTGCCGTGGCCCAGCGGCTGGGGATTACCGCCACCACCCTTGAGGGCATTTTGACCGTCAAGGGCTAGGGCAAACGCTGATGGCATCCTTGTTTGAGGCTTACATTACCAACCTCGGCAAATACAACGAGGGGGAGCTGGTGGGAGAAACACTGGAATTTCCCACCAGCCCCCAGGAGGTGCAGACGCTGCTGAAACATATCGGCGTGGACGGCATACGGTATGAGGAATTTTTTATTACCAGCTTTGACGGCGATGTGCTGGGGCTCTATGACTATCTGGGTGAATATGAAAATCTGGACGAGCTTAACCATCTGGCCTGCCTGCTCTCGGAACTCGATCAAGGGGAACTTGAAAAATTTGAGGCAGTGCTCCATACGGGGGCGCATACCTCCAGTGTGGCAGATATTATCAATCTGACGCAAAATCTGGATTGCTTTGAATTTTACCCGGATATTGAAAATGAGGAGGACTTGGGCCGTTATTGGGCGGAGGACTTGCCGATCCCGGAAGAACTGAAAGACTATTTCGACTATGAGGCATACGGCAGGGACATCTCCATCAACGAGGGCGGCCACATGGCCCCAGGCGGCTATGTGGTTCAGACCAGCGGAGACTTTAGGGAATATTATCACGGCCCCCAGGACATCCCCGCCGAGCATAAGGTGTTTTCTTATCCCCAGCTTTCTATCCGGGAGCAGATGGCCGCCTACAAAGAGGTGATTGACGGTTCCTCGAAAGAGGGCTTTCGGCGGCTGACCGAAAAAGGCCGGGAGGAACGCTGACAAGGCACTTCGAGACATTTTGTCCCAAAGCGGAGAAAGGAGGCGGTGTAACTGATTGATGAAGAAATTTCCCGGAGCTCCATAGCGATCTCTGTCCGGGCTGGCAAACTGACGGCCCGGGGGCTGGCCTATGTGCTCCAGGCGGCTGGGGGCCAGATCGCCAAACGGCACCGGGCGGCCCAAAGGCCCCACGGCAGGCAGAGCGTGAAAAAGCTCATGGCCCACGGCGAAAATGTGAACAGCATCGAAGTGGAGGCCCCGAAACTCTTTGACCGCATGGCCCGCCGTTTCAATGTGGACTATGCCTTTTATAAAACCGGGCCGGACAAGTATCTGCTGTTTTTCAAGGCGGGACAGGCGGACGCTGTTACCGCCTGCTTTGAAAGCTATTCCCGGAAACTGCTCACGCAGTCAAAATCCAGCCGCATCCCTATCCGGGAGCAACTGAAACAGGCGGCGGAGCGGCTTGCGGTGGAAAAGCCCCGGGCGAAAGAACGAGTAAAGGAGGCGGCCCGTGAGGACAGATAGCATAAAAAAATATTTGATACCCAACATCCCCTACCTTTTTATCCTGTGGGCCTGTCTGAAAATCGGGACGGCCTACCGGCTGGCGGCGGGTACGGATTTCGCCCACAAATTGATCGGGCTGGGCCAGACCATCGGCCCGGCCTTTGCCGACTTCGCCCCGGGAGTCCATTTTTTTGACTGGCTGATCGGCATTGTGGGGGCGGCGGCGTTCCGTCTGCTGATCTATGTAAAAAGCAAAAACGCTAAAAAATTCCGCCGGGATGAAGAGTATGGATCGGCCCGGTGGGGGACGGAAAAAGACATCAAGCCCTTTGTCGATCCAAAGTTTGAAAACAATGTCATTCTGACTGGGACGGAATTTCTCACTATGAATACCCGGCCCAAGATCCCGGCCAACGCCCGCAACCTAAACTGCTGCGTGATCGGCTCGTCCGGCTCGGGAAAAACCCGGTTCTGGCTCACGCCCCAACTGCTCCAGGCTCATTCCTCTTTCGTGGTGGTCGATCCCAAGGGCGGGGTGCTGTTCCAGGTGGGCTGTTTTCTCCAAAAGAAAAAGGGCTATAAGGTCAAGGTATTCAACAGCATTGATTTTTCAAAATCCATGCACTATAACCGTGCGACTTGTTCGCCGCTGAAAAGGCGGCGCACAGCGCTGTTTTTAACCAGTTCTGTGAACTGATAATTCGAGAGGTGGAATGATAGGGTAACGCCTTGAAACGCCTCCCCTGATACTCCGGCATGCGTCATCACTCTGTGATGAGGTGTGAAGCCCGGTAAAGTCGGCAGAAAGGTGCCGTAACAGATAACGCTGACGAAACCTGTCCAGAGGTGGACAGCGCACCCCATATGCCGGGGGTCTATAAAATACCTAAGGTGAGAATGGCAGCAATGCCTGACGAAACTCCCGAATGTAAAGGTCTAAAAGTGCCACATACAGAAATGTATGTGTGGGTTCATGCCCAGACAGTGCGGTCTAGTAGGAATGGTTGTTACGAACCACCGTGATGTGTTACAGGCACATGCAAGCTGTCAGGCTTAGAGGGAACACCTAAGGGTATATATGTACAGATAGAATTATCGGAACAAGGAAAGGCAGAGAGTCCTATGGATAATCCGGCGAAGAACAATAAGCGGATGAATCCCTGCTGAAAGGTCGTGGTCGAACTGTCGATGTTGCCTGCGAAAAAGAGGGCGACGGAGGAATGGCCACAAGTCAGGCAGAAAATCAGCAGTACACACTCTCTAATCATGCAGTCGAGTAAGAATAAGAAATTGTCACTCGAATCAATGAAATGGGGTGATGTACATGACACAAAAGCTAAAAAAAGAAGCAAACTGCGCCATGCGGAATACTACGACATGCAGAACATCTTTGATGAACTGTATGCAAAAAGCAAAGATGGAGAAATATTCAATAATCTCGTAGAAATCATTGCGGCACCAAATAACATCATGCTTGCTTTCAGAAATATTAAAAGTAATGATGGGAGCCATACCGCCGGCACAGATGGGAGAACGATAGAATCCCTGGCAGATATGTCAGAAGAAGATTTCGTCTCTCTTATTCAAAAACAGTTTACAAGGTATGTGCCAAAAACAGTAAGGAGGGTAGAGATTCCCAAACCAAATGGGAAATTTAGACCGTTGGGTATACCGTGTATCATAGACAGGATTGTACAGCAATGTATATTGCAGGTCATGGAGCCAATCTGTGAAGCAAAGTTTTATGAACATTCATACGGCTTCAGACCTTGCAGGAGTGCTGAAAACGCTGTCTCCTACGCTTACGGACTGGCTCAAAGGAATAAGCTCCACTATGTGGTAGACGTGGATATAAAGGGTTTCTTTGACAACGTAAATCATAGAAAGCTGTTACAGCAGATATGGACGCTGGGTATACGGGATACCAAACTGATTCAGATAATCAAAGCAATGCTGAAAGCGCCAATTCAAATGCCAGATGGAGAAATCTTATATCCAGACAGGGGAACCCCTCAGGGCGGCATACTTTCCCCGCTGTTAGCCAACATTGTCCTGAACGAACTGGACTGGTGGATAGCGTCACAGTGGGAGGGTATGGCAGACCATATGAAGTCTCCTTGTAAGGTCACATATTATCCGAATGGGGCAGAGAAAAAGTGCAACAGCTACACGGCGCTCAAAAAGAGCAATCTCAAGGAAATGCGTATAGTCCGGTATGCAGATGATTTTAAAATCTTTTGCAGAAACTGTAAGGACGCTGACAGAGCATACCATGCGGTTAAGGACTGGCTACTAAAGCGGCTCAAACTGGAAATTTCTGATGAAAAATCAAAGGTCACAAATCTCAGGAAAAGAGACAGTGAATTTCTGGGGTTCCGTATGAAGCTGATAAGGAAACGCAGGACATGGGTAATCAGTTCAAATGTCTGTGACAAGGCAATGTCGCATATGCAGAAAGAACTCTCAAAAGCAATTATAGAGATTCAAAACAGCAAGACAGCAAGTAACATAAAGAGCAACATTCACGAATACAACGCCAAAGTCATAGGTATGCAGAACTATTATTGCATTGCTACGAGGATAAATCTGAATTTCAGCCGAATGGCTCATGTGAATAACGGTCGTTTTCTCCATCGGATAGATGGATATAAAAAGCAGGGCGAGCTAAACAACAAATATTTAAAAAACCGGTATGGAAAATCGAAGCAAATGCGCTGGATTGGAGATACACCAGTAGTACCTCTGGCATATGTGCAGTTTAAAATACCAATGCGCAAGAGCAGGAAAATCAATCCATATACTCCGGACGGAAGAATGGAAATCCACAGCAATCTGAAACTGAACGTTGAAGATATGCTCTGGCTCATGCGCCACCCGGTAACAGGAGAAACGGTACAGTTCAATGATAACCGAATCTCTCTATATGCCGGACAGGAAGGTAAATGTGCAATCACCGGGGAACATCTGGAAGTGATTCACTGTATTT
Organism: Clostridiaceae bacterium; assembly: GCA_910575795.1. Taxonomy (GTDB): domain Bacteria; phylum Bacillota; class Clostridia; order Lachnospirales; family Lachnospiraceae; genus Otoolea; species Otoolea muris. Next base: position 36,739 of record CAJTGE010000036.1, read on the forward strand.
GTTACAGAAAATCGAATGAGTGTAAAAATGGCAGAGACAGTTACCGTAATCTGTTGCTTTTATCACCTACTGGATATGAACTTATCTCAACAACAGACAGTATAAAGTTCGCTACACTGACAAAGAAGTATGATTTGAATAAGGCACAAATTACTAAAGTAAACAAACTGCGTGTTGCCGCAGGATTGGCAGAAATGTCAATGCAAATCGTAACAAACTGATTTAGCTAATGTGAAAGAGTGAGTGTGTATCACTGCTGAAACTATGCTTGATGGGGCGCCGGATGCGGTGAAAGTCGAATGTCCGGTGCTAGCCGGGGGAAAAGCCGGAGATAACATCAAAGGCTTACCTATCGGAACCGCTGGCCTATATCAAGAACGAGGCCGACATCCTTAAATTTGTGGATGCCCTCATTTCCAACACCAAGGGCGAGGGCAAGGAGGGCGACCCGTTCTGGACAAAATCGGAAACTTTGCTCTACTGCGCTTTGATCGCCTATATCATTTTCGAGGGCCCCGCCGAGGATCGGAACATGAACACTCTGGTGGATATGATTTCCGGGATGGAGGTCAAAGAGGATGACGAGGAATTTATGAACGCCGTGGACTATATGTTTTCCGGGCTGGAAAAGAGAAAGCCGGATTGTTTCGCTGTCAAGCAGTACAAAAAGTACAAGCTGGCCAGCGGTGATATATGCTCTAAATGACTTCTTAATCACGAGATTTTCTCATGGTTAGTGAAGAACCCATTTAGAGCATATTTCATGTAAGGAGGCAGACGCTATGACGAAAACCAAGATTACCCCGCTGTACGAGAGGCTCTCCCGTGACGATGAACTCCAAGGTGAGAGTAATTCCATCAGCAACCAGAAATCCATGCTGGAAGATTACGCTCGCCGTAACGGTTTTCCCAACCCGACCCATTTCACGGACGATGGAATCTCCGGAACCCGGTTCGACCGCCCCGGATTCATCGCCATGATGGAGGAAGTGGAGGCCGGGAATGTGGAGGCAATCATCATCAAAGACATGAGCCGCCTAGGACGTGATTATCTCAAAGTCGGCCAGGTCATGGAAATCCTGCGGCAGAGAGGCGTCCGTCTGATCGCCATCAATGACGGAGTGGACAGCGCCAACGGAGAGAATGATTTTACCCCGTTCTTGAACATCATGTATGAATTTTACGCCAGAGATACCAGCCGCAAGATTAAATCCGTGTTCAAGGCAAAAGGCATGAGCGGCAAGCACCTGACCGGTACGGTCATTTACGGCTACTTGTGGGACGAAAAACGGGAACACTGGATTGTGGACGAAGAAGCCGCTGATGTGGTGCGCCGGATATTCGCTATGACTTTGGAGGGATATGGCCCTTACCAGATTGCGAATCGGCTGTCACAGGAAAAGATTGAGATACCATCCCTGCACCTGTCCCATTACGGAGAGGGCGTGAATCAATCCAAGACGTTTAAAGACCCTTATGGCTGGGGTTCTTCCACTATCGTCAATATCCTGAAAAAGCGTGAGTATTTAGGCCACACCATCAACTTTAAGACCCGCAAGCATTTCAAGGACAAGAAAAGCCACTACGTTGACGAAAATGAATGGGTAATCTTTGAGGATACCCACGCCGCCATTATCGACCCGGAAACCTTTGAGAATGTGCAGAGAATCCGCTCCAACGTGAAGCGTTACCCGGACGGCTGGGGAGAAGCCGCACCGCTCACCGGCCTGCTCTGCTGCGCCGACTGCGGCGGCAAGATGTACGTCCACCGCACCAACAACGGCAAGCGTATCTCACAATATACCTGCTCCCAATATAGCAAGGTTCCGGTTGGCGTCCTCTGCTCCACGCAGCACCGAATCAACGAAAGCGCCGTCCTGACACTGGTTTCCGATATGCTCCGGGCGATTGCGGAGTATTCCAGAAATGACCGGGCAGAGTTTATCAAAGCGGTTCAGGAAACCCAGGCCGAGCAGCAGGCCAGCGACATCACCAGAAAGAGGAAACGGCTGGCGGCGGCACAGAAACGGGCCGGGGAACTGGAAAAACTGATATGCAAGATTTATGAGGACAATGTGCTGGGCAAGCTGCCGGACACAAGATATGCCGCCCTGGACGCACAATATGCAAAGGAGCAGGAAGCACTTTCCGGCGAGATTGCCGAACTGGAAAAGACAATCGCCGGATATGAGCAGAGCCGGAAATCAGCGGAGAAATTTATCGCCCTTGTTGACAAGTACGAGAATTTTAATAACCTGACTACCACCATGCTGAATGAGTTTGTGGAGAAAATCCTTGTCCATGAGCGTGACCGAAAAGGCAGTGCTGAAACCACGCAGGAGGTTGAGATTTACTTCAATTTTGTCGGGAGGTATATACCGCCCCACTTCGGGGAAGTGAACCTCACGCCGGAGGAACTGGAAGCCCTGCGGAAAAAGGAGGAACGCAAGGACAAGCTACACCAGGCGTATCTCCGGCGCAAAGCCAACGGGACACAAAAACGGTACGAAAATAAAATCAGGGCAAAGAAAAAGGCTGAAATCGAGGCAAAGAAAGCCGCTATCCGTGCCGAGGATATGGAAAAAGGCGTGTTTATCCCGGCCAGCAACCTGCCAAAAAAAGAACCCCAAAAAGCACCAGTACCGGACAGAGCCGCTATGTAGGCGGCTGGCATATCACAGAAAGGACAAGGAGGCATACACATGAATGGACTGACTTATACAAAAGTTGGCGATTACTATATCCCGAATCTGGTATTGAAGGAGCAGCCGGACACGCCAATCGGCAGGTATGGGCGCATGAGGCTCCGTTATCTGAAAGAACACCGGAAAGGGCTGTATACCAGCCTGCTCCTAACGGAAAAGCTCTATCCCCATTTGTTGGAGATTGACGAGGCCGCCAATGAGCGAATGGATATTCTTATGCCACAGTTGATGAAGGCCGCCGGTGTGACCGAGGAACTGAAAGCGGACGACCAGATGAAATGGGTGGGGCTGGCAAATAACTGTAAGGCGCAGGCGGAAGAAATCATTTGCGCAGAATTGATTTATAACTAAAGGCAAGGTATAATAATAAAATATTCCTCATTTTCTTTTCATAAATGAATTTGAGGTTTCACCTTGTCGCACTCTGCAATAAAATTTTTTAGTGTGGAGTAAAAGGAAAGGAGGATTGGGGATTTATGCTTAATCCTATCGTTATTGTTGCGTAAGCAAGGCTATCGCAACGATTAAAAAGTGAATAGGTGTTGCGGATAGACCTTGCAGTTCCTGGTAGACAAATCACATTAGGAGTGCAAAATGGGTTACAAAAAAGCAACACACGTTCTGCCGCATGATTTACTTCTGAAAGTTCAGGAATACATTGATGGAGAATTTTTGTATATCCCCAGAATTTCTGATAACAAAAAAAGCTGGGGAGAAACCACCTCAACACGTCAGGAATTACAAGATAGAAACCAACGTATTTATGATGACTACCTTGCAGGGAAACGAATGGAGTTCCTTGCCGAAAAATATTTTCTATCTTTGAAAAGTATTCAGAGAATTATCGGGCAGTTAAAAAAAGAATATAATTGACAGAAATGGGCTGGTATTATTTCAAAATATATCAGCCCATTTCTTATGTTTATTTATAAAAAGAGTATTAGGTTTGGTTCTGTATTATATGATGATACAATTTATTTGCAAGAAACATAAGGAGGTATGGCTTTTATGAAAAAATGTTGTGACAATCCGCCTTTTAGTTTTTAGATTTAAGAATCAGGAGGAATTACGGAGTGAAAAAAATTATATGGGAAGTACAAAGCCTTTCCTTGTTGCCTGTATTAAAATATTGCAAGAAATGTGGAAGAAAAAATCTGTTTGCTTGTTCACGGCAATTCCGGGTAAATGCCCAGCGCAGATACCTGGATATTTGGTTAATTTACAAATGCTGTGATTGCAATACCACATGGAACGCTACTGTTTATTCCCGTATTTCTCCACAAGCAATAAAGCCGCAGCTATTGGACGGATTTTATAAAAATGATAACAAACTTGTAGAGAAATATGCAATGGATAGCCAGTTTTTACAAGAGAATGGTGTGGAAGTCGGTTTGCCCCAATATTCTGTTATTGGTGATTGCTTTTCTCTGAATGAAACCGTACAACTTGAAATCAAAAGTAAGTATTCTCTTTCTGTTAAGGTATCTTCTATTGTGAGAAACAAATTACTTCTGTCAGAAAAGGAATATCTACAACTGATTACAAGTGGGAAAATAAAGAGTTTTCCCAATCAGGATTTAAAAAAATGTAAATTGAAAGAAGGTGTTACCCTTGTTTTTGATAATGAACTACAAATGAGTAGAATTTGAATTAAGAAAAATCATCTGCCGAATAATGGCGAAAGAAAAAAAGCCGTTATACAGCAGACATATTTGTATGTGCCCATAAGACAGCGGTTTTGAGAAAGGCAAAGCCGCTGTTTCTTTATTTACAAAAAGATTGTTGCCCTAGTATTTCCCAAATTGGCGGCTGGTGAAAGGAGCCGTCATGAATCATAACCTGTTTTTACAAAATCGGCTAAAAAATAAGCGATTAAAAAAATCCATTTCCCACAAAGGGAACTGTCTACACACAAATGCGAAATTTGTCATATTCTAACTGAATACCGTATCTTATGCGTCCGAATGGAATTTAACCATCCGGGCGCTTTTGTTTTCTTGGGAGGCGCACATGCTCCCCACTGCCGTTCCCCGCCTCGCTCCGTTCAGGAATCTTTGCAAAAAATCTGAACGGAGGAAAGGAAGATGGAAGTCACCATCAATATAGACGGACAAGCCCTGTCCGTGGAGGTCACAGTCGAAGTATACGAGTATCTGGACAAAGCCGGCCACAAGGAAGAAAACCTTGCCCATGAAAAGCGGAGGCACTGGGACAGCCGGGAGTTTGATGAGTACATAATCCTCACCGAAGGGCGCTCCTGCTACTACCAGACACCGGAACAGTGGGTATGCAGGAAAGAAACCATGCTGGAGATTAAGGCCGCCCTTGCGCTCTGTACCGAGGCGCAGCGCTGCCGGTTCCTGCTCTACGCATTGGACGGTTTGAGTTATGCCGAGATTGCCGGGCTTTGCCGCTGCTCCAAAGCTGCCATACAGGACAGCATTGAGGCGGTACGGAAGAAAATCAAAAAATTTTTCTGATACAGACCCTACGATTGGCCGATTTCGGGCTAAGCAGTGAAGGGAACTTTTTCCCTATCATATTTTCGGGGAGGACAAGCAGGAAACCGCTGCCTGTCCTCTCTGTATTTTAGGAGGTCAGTCATGAAAACAATCAATCTAAGGTACTGTTATCCCTACTACACCGGGGACGTGTTTGTGGAGGTATCGGACGAAGTGGCCGAGGTCATGGTGCAGTCTGTCCGGGAGATGTACAACTATGACCGCCGGGCACGTTACCACAAGGCATTTTACTCCCTGGACGCTTTTGACTGGATGGAGAAGTACGCACTGGAACACAGCCCGTCAGCGGAAGAAATTATCCTGTTGAAAGAGGAACAGGCCGCCCATGAAAAGCTGCTTGCCATGCTGGACGAGGCGCTCTCCATTATCACTCCCATGCAGGCAAGACGTGTTAAGGGCTATTACATCAGGGGATTAGATTTTACTCGGATTGCCAAAGAGGAAGGCGTTGACAAAAGTGTGGTAAACCGTTCCGTACACCGTGGCCTGAAATGTATGCGTGAGTTTTATAGCCGTCAGCAGACGGAATGAGGTGCGGCCTATGCAGACAATCAACCTGAAAAAATATTATTACCCGCTTTTTGCCACAGACACATTGATTGAGGTATCGGACGAGGTGGCCGAGGCTCTGCTGCTTATGCGGAGGGAGGAAAACAACCGCATCCGCAAAATCTGGTATCACAAGGCGTACTATTCCCTTGATTGTGAGGACGGGATTGAAAACTGTGCCTTTGATTTTACCGCCAAATCCCCGGAGGAGATTCTGCTAGAACAGGAGGAAGAACAGCTTTTCCTTGCCACACTGGAACATTTGTCCGAAGCTATGGATAATCTGACGGACATACAGGCAAGGCGTATCCATGCCCGCTACATACTTGGCAAAAAACTGATTGAGATTGCCGCAGAGGAAGGTGTGAGCGTATCCGTGGTACAGCAGACCGTTAAGAGCGGCTTAAAGCGAATGCGGAATTATTTTGAGAAAAAGAAGTGGAGGGAATAAGGAAAATGAACTTTACTAAAAGCGAACTGGAAATGCTCTACCAGTATGCCGCACCAACGAAGGAAGAAACCCTTGCCGGGCTGAAAGAGATTGTGCCGGTTCTGGAACGAAAGGACGATTTACTCTCAAAAGTGATTGTCGAGAATACCATACGGAAACTGGAAAAACTGGCGGAGCCGGAGTGCAGCCGATTTATTGCGGATAACCGGGCCGCCTTTATCGAAAAGCGGGATAATTCTATCCGCCAGAGGCTTGCCGCTGCTAAAGCCAGAAAGGGGGAGCCGGTTCTGCAGGGGCATGACCTGGCAGGCATGGAGAGGTTCCTGCCGGAAACAAGGCACATGGTAACGGTGGATATCCTGAACAGTGACAGCCCAGTGGGATTCCCCGGAGAGCGATACCGTTTTTTCCTTTCTGACGAAGGCTACAAAAGCGCCAGAGCCAGTGAGAAGCGGGGAGAAATCAAAATCAGGAACCATGCCGCTGTCATGGCCGGGAAACTCTACCCGGACAAGAAGCCACCGGCGCAGGAACGGTGAAGGCAACAAAAAAGAGGCTCCGCAAATCCAAATCTGCATTGCCCCTTTAGTCCGTATCTTCGTCTGGAACATACTCCATGATGTCCTCAATACGGCAGTTTAGAATTCGGCACAAGTTATTAAGAATCATGGTTTTGACAACCATGTTTTTCCGCAGCCGATGAAGCTGTGCTTTATCTATGCCGAAATCCTTGATTAGTCTGTACTGGCTTATCTCCCGCTCTTTGAGGGTAGACCAGAGCCGGTCATATTTAATCATGCTGTCAGCTCCCTTCCCTTGTATTTTAACTGTCAGCAAGCCTTAATCATATGGTGCGTGTATGCCCCCCTTTATATGCTAAATTGGAATATAAAAAGCGATTATCAGAGAATACAGACAGCAAAGGGGGAACGGAATCACTTCATGTAAAAACAGTAACAACAAATTTTTTATTACACGAGGCAACCGGAAACGGTTGTCTTTTTTGCCGCCCGAAGGAGGTGATTACAAATGCCAGATATAGACAAGCTGAAAAACCAGCAGGAAAAAGTAAAGACGGAAATCCGCCAGTTGGAGAACCGCCAGAAGATTCTCCTGAACCGGAAAACGGACGCAGAGCGGAAAGCCAGGACACGCCGCCTGATTGAGTATGGGGCAATTTTGGAAAGTATCTTCCCGGCCACTACCGCTATGACCGGCGAGGAAGTCAAGGCGTTTTTATCTGCTATTTCCCGCCTGCCAGAAGTCGTGCGGCTGCTGAAAAATGAATCTGACAGTCAGGATTTACAGCAGCTTTAAAAATCCAACGGCGCACTTATACACCGTTCCGGTGCGTGCGCCCTGCCGGGGGCGTGGCGTCCTCTGGACGCAATGGGGCGCTACACTCCCCAAACCCCTTGTGCGCTCCGCCGGAAAGGACACCCGCCCTGCGTCTGCCCTTTCCAGCGAAGCTGATATATCCCACCCGAAAGGAGGCGAACCGCCATAGCCATATTTCATATGCCCGTTCAAATCATCAAGCGCAGTAAGGCCAAGTCTGCCGTGGGCGCTGCCGCTTACCGGAGCGGAACGAAAATGACCAACGAATGGGACGGGCTTACCCATGATTACACCAGAAAGAGGGGAGTTGTCCATTCCGAGATTATCCTGCCACCCCATGCCCCGCCGGAGTACCAAGACCGAAACACCCTCTGGAACAGCGTGGAAATGGTTGAAAAGACCAGTGACGCACAGCTTGCCCGTGAGATAGAGATTTCCCTGCCGGTAGAACTGAACCGGGAGGAACAATTACGGCTTGCCCGCTCTTTTATCAGTGATACCTTTGTTGCCGCCGGTATGTGTGCGGATTTCTCTATCCACGATAAAAAAGACGGCAATCCCCACTTCCATGTCATGCTCACCATCAGGCCGCTAAAAGAGGACGGGCAGTGGGGAGCGAAATGCCGGAAGGTCTACGAACTGGACGAAAGCGGCCAGCGAATCCCCAACGGCAAAGGCGGCTGGAAGAACCACCGGGAGGACACCACTGACTGGAACGACAAGGGAAATGTAGAGAAGTGGAGGGCTGCCTGGGCTACCTACGCCAACAAAGCGTTGGAGGCTGCTGGCAGGCCGGAACGGATTGACCACCGCTCCTACGAGCGTCAGGGCATTGACAAGATACCTTCCATCCATCTGGGAGTTGCTGCCAGCCAGATGGAGCGGAAAGGCATTGACACAGAGAAGGGAAATATCAACCGCCAGATTGCTGCCGACAATAAGCTGCTGAAGGAAATCAAGGCACGGATTACCCGGCTCTACAAATGGACAAAGGAGCAGGCGGGGAAACCGGAAGGAAAAGACAGTATCATGGCGCAGCTTTATGAGGTGCAGCTGTCAGCGGGGAAACCCAGCTCCCGGTATGGGAAGATAAAGAACCTGAAAGAAAGCGCCGCCCTGTTCAATTTCCTGAACGGCAACAACATCACTTCCATGGAGCAACTTTATGAAAAAGTGGCTGCCATGAACAAAGAATATTATGCCCTGCGTGGGAAGATTGTCACCGCCGAGCGGCGTATCAAAGTGCTGGACGAACATCTCTCCATGTGGGAGAAATACGAGAGGAACAAAGGAACCCGCCGCCAGTTCGACAAGATGAAGCCGGGAAAGAAAAAGGAGCAGTTTGAGCAGAAGCACAGTGCGGAACTGGCGTTATATGAGGCCGCCGTCCGGTATCTGGAAAAGCTGAAAGCTACCGGCGAAGAAGTCACCCCGAAAAAATGGCAGGCTGAGGCTGACCGCCTGAAAGCGGAGAAATCGGTACAGTACCAGAAAATGAAATCCATGAGGGAGGACATCAAGGCGGTAGAGAACCTGAAAAAGACAGCGGAGCAGTTGGCCAGGACGGAAAATGAACCAGCCAGAAAGAAGGAGGAACAGGAATTATGACACAGCAGTTTATCACCATGACAATCACCATCACCATAAAGATACCCGTGCCGCCCACGCCGCCAGCGCCTACGGGGGCGAAAGCGCCGGAGCCGGTTTTCCTTTTCAGGGAGGGGCAGCCGCCTTTGTGCCGCTGTAAGGTGAGATATGGGAAACAGGCAGCATGAGAGAATCCCGGCCATGGACTACCGGCAGTACCGCAGGGCGAGGCGGCTGGTGCGTGAGTGCTGCAACTACGACAACGGCCAGTGCATGGTGCTTGATGAAGGGGACGGGTGCGTCTGTGTCCAGAGCGTTTCCTACTCCCTGCTCTGCCGCTGGTTCCGTGCGGCGGTGCTGCCTTTAGACCACCAGCTGGAAACGGCCCTTTACCACCGGCTGGAAAACAGGCGGTGCAGCGAGTGCGGCGCTCTTTTCCTGCCCGGCTCCAACCGGGCGAAATACTGTAGGGAATGTGCCGCCAGGGTGCGCCGGAGGAAGGAGGCAGAACGACAGCGGAAAAGATACCATGATTCTACGCATTTAGGAGCGGAAAAAGCCTTGTAAATCAAGCACTTTCGGAGCGTGTCGGAGGGGAGGCAATACTTTTTATCACCGACACCCCAAAAGCCCCCTTAAAATGCGTACAAGAGCCGAAATAACCCATTCTGAACCAAAGGAGCAACTAAATGACAGAGAACCGACGATTTTATTACCTCAAGCTGAAAGAGAATTTTTATAACAGCGAAACCATGGTCATCCTGGAGAGTATGCAGGACGGCCTTCTATACTCCAATCTCCTGCTCAAGATGTATTTAATGTCGCTGAAAAGCAGCGGCGTACTCCTGCTGAATGACTATCTGCCCCATACCGTGCAGACCATAGCCACCTTTACCCGGCATCAAGTAGGCACGGTGGAGCGGGCTTTGAAGATATTCCAGGAGTTTGGCCTTGTGGAGATACTGACGGACGGGGCTTATTACATGAGCGACATCCAGCTGCTGATCGGCCAGTCGTCCAGCGAGGGGGAGCGGAAGAAAAAGGAGCGCATGAGGCTGAAACGCCAGAACCTGCTCCCGTCCGGGGAAACGGACATTTGTCCGTCCAATGGCCGGGTGGACAAATGTCCGCCTATATTAGAGTATAGAGATAAAGAGATTAGAGATAAGAGTATAGAGAATAGAGAGGGGGATAAGACACACACCTATGGGAGATACCAGAATGTATTTCTATCTTCTGTAGAATTAGCAGAACTCCAAACGGAACTCCCCACCCTCTGGGAACAGTACATTGAGCGGCTGTCCGAGTATATGAAATCCAGCGGAAAAAAATATAAAAACCATGCCGCCACAATCCGGTGTTGGGCGAATGCCGACAAAAAGAAAGAGAAACCGCCTGCCCGGAACCGTGATTACAGCGTAGAAGAAGGAGAAACCATATGATAGAGATTACCGCAGAAGTCCGGGCGGCCATTGACAGAGCCGCCGGGGATATGGAGCTTGCCGGGGACGAATACATAGAACCGGCAGACGGGCTGATTCACTGTAAGAAATGTCGTGGCAGCCGCCAGACCGTTGTGCCGAGGTTCGGAGGCTCCGGCTATTTCATGCCCCGCTGCCTCTGCCCCTGCCAGCAGAAAGCGCAGGAGGAACGGAAAGCCATGGAGGAACAGAGGGAACGCATGAAGCGTGTCAAACGCCGGAAGGCACAGGGGCTTCAGGACAGATACCTTTATGATTACACTTTTGCCAACGATAACGGCCAGAATCCCGTCATGGAGAAGGCACACGCCTATGTGGAACATTGGAAGGAGGCGTACCGGGACAATACCGGCCTTCTGCTCTTTGGTGACGTGGGAACCGGGAAATCCTTTTTTGCAGGCTGTATCGCCAATGCCCTGCTTGACCGTGACGTGCCAGTACTGATGACAAATTTCCCGTCTATCCTAAACCGGCTGACCGGTGTGTTTGCCGAGGACAGGGCGGCCTTTATTGCCAGTCTGGACGATTACAGCTTGCTTGTCATTGACGATTTAGGGGTGGAAAGGAATACCGAGTATGCCATGGAGCAGATGTTTACCGTCATTGACAGCCGGTATCGGAGCAAGAAGCCGCTGATTGTCACGACAAACCTGAAACTGGAAGAAATCAAGAACCCGCCAGACCTTGCCCACGCAAGGATTTATGGCCGCATACTGGAACGGTGTGCGCCGGTTCTCTTTTCTGGAAAGAATTTCCGGGAGGAAGGAGCCATGGCGACTAAAGCGGCGGCGAAGGAGATTGTGAGGAAAGGATAACAAAACCTGATTGCATGAAAAGGAGCATTTATGAGTAACGAGAAAATCATAGAGGACACTACCACCAATGCACCGGCTAAGGACGCTCCTGCACTGGTGAAGAAGATTGGCCGGACGACCTACATTGTGCGGGTTCATTTCAGCAAGACGAGCAAGGAAACCATGAGCGACAAAATCAAGCGTATGCTGAAAAATGAGATACAGCAGATGTGAAAAAGCGATAACGGAAACAGGCCGGGAATCAGAAATGCGTTGGCTCCCGGCTTGTAAAATCAGACTGGCAGATTAAGTTCTGTTTTTTTATTGTTGGTAGTTTCCTTTCGTGGTATAATACACATATCCATATTACGAATTCAACTTTCATTAGTGATATAATTATTAGAGCTGTTGCAAGTACCTTTCAGTTATAGCAAAGAATTTGCACTTGGACTTAATTTTAGAAAATATGTGAACGTGAAATAGAAATTTAGGTAATAAGGAACATTTCTATCTCTTTGGTAAGACTGTATAATTTTTGCAGGAGGACTAAAAAATATGAGCAAAGCAGAAATATGGAATGTTATTATTTTGTTTACGCAAGCAGCGATATTGATTGGTCAGCTTATATTAAGTCGGAAGATAAACCAGCAAACTATATCGAGAGAAAAGGGATATTTTATCATACAAAAAAGTAATATACCTACGATAAAAGGCGAGGAAGTAAGGTTTTTAGACCAATTTAATCTAAATGATGGTATTGGAATTGGTTTTTATTGTATAAAAGCTGATGTAATTTTACGGAGTACAAGTTATAGTGTTAATGGAGTTACATATGAAATTGGACAACCAGTAGATGGATTTTTCACAGAAGATAATAGGTTTAATAAACTGAAAGTTTTGTTAAATTTAAAAGAATCTGATTTGCAAAAAGACTATTTAGATATTGAATTTATTTTTAAGCTAAGAAACACAGTAGGATACGAATATACGCAAACGGTCGATGTTAGATTTTCTAAGATAGAAGATTCATCTTGGCATTATATAAGCAGATATAATATGTTCTTTGACAAGTAAGGAGAAATTGATTCATGGGAATACAAATAGGCGATGGAAATAAATTTACAAATTCCAATATTGCAGAGAAAATTGAAGGAAAAATTATAAATTCTAATGTCGTAGAAAAAGAAGAGTCTAGACAAACTAAACAAAAGAAAAGATTTTATGATCAGCATCCTTGGATTTCTGGATTTATCATCTCAGCTATTGTTGCATTTTTATTTTTATTTACTTTTTGGACAGATATTATTTGCTGGATTGAGAGGTGGTTTTGATGGCTAAGAGTCAGATAATTAAGGACTTAGCAAATGGAAGCATTGATACACAGATAGCATTAAAGAGGACAAAAGTATTATTACAGGAATTTGATGACGAAAGATTATTAGAATGGGTTAATTATGAAATAGAGGGATATCCGAATGATGTGGAAGTGCCTGAATATCGACGGATTTCGGGACAGTCATTTTGCTCCTATATAAAAGGAACTATGTCAAGATTCTTAAAATACAGTAATGTGCCTTTATCGCTAGGCAATATGCCTGAAAACGAGCGGGAAATATTTTATTATGCAAATATGAGAGAAAGTGTAGGTGCGTTAAAAGGGACAATACATGAATATGAAAAAAAGGGAACATCCATAGGAAGAATAATTCCTGCTGAATATTATCCATATATTGCAAAGTGTAATAATGATATGGGGATGGTCATACAATCAGCTGAGATACAATTAAATATGCCACAAATTTTAAATATTTTCCCGAAAGTTGAAAACAAGTTACTGGATATTTTGCGCTATCTTGAAAAACAATTTGGGAATTTGGATGAGTTAGACATTGATGTGGATAATAAGAGCGAACAAGAATTGAAAGAAATAGTGAATCATATTTATGTTCTGATTTATAATGATCAAAGTGTTACTATTGGAAATGATAATGAATTTAATAATTCAAACATTGCGTCTTCAATTAAAACCGAAAACTGAAAATTGGGCAAGATAGGGATAGAGAGTTTTGGTTCTTCAGTGTAGACAAGTTTGGATATGATTGAAAATATTTCGATTGTATGGTAGTATAGAGATACAAAAACGGAAGGGAAAGCAGGTGGGAAGATTGACAGTGACGGAACAGATAGACCAGAAACATCAGGAAGATTTACAGAGGCTAAGAGGTTTTCGCCTGCTTGATGATGATTTCCTCACAAAGTGTTTTGAGGGAGATACGGCAAGCATAGAACTGGTATTGCAGATTGTGCTGGAAAAGCCGGATTTAAAGGTGCTGGACGTCCGCACTCAGGTATTTGTGGAGAACCTGCTGAACCGTTCGGTGAGGCTGGATATCCTGGCTACAGACAGCACAGGGGCGAAACTGAATGTGGAGGTACAGCGCTCCGATAAAGGAGCCGGGAGAAAAAGGGCAAGGTACAACAGCAGCATGATGGACGCAAACCTTTTGAAGAAAGGCGAGGACTTTGACAAGCTACCGGAAACGTGGGTAATCTTTATCACAGAGAATGACGTAATGGGAAAAGGACTGCCGCTCTATCCGATTGAGCGGTGCTTTTTAGGAACCGGGGAAAGATTTGAGGACGGTTCGCACATACTGTATGTAAATGGCGCTTACCGTGGAGATACGCCAATCGGGAAGTTAATGCATGACTTCTCCTGCACAGACGCAGCGGACATGTACTATGGGACACTGGCAGACAGGGTGAGATTTTTCAAAGAGAGCAAGGAGGGAATCGAGATTATGTGCCGAGCTATGGAAGATATGAGGAATCAGACATTGAAAGAAGGAATGATAAATGTTGCAAAGAAAATGCTGGAAGATGGAACAATAACGCTTGAAAAGATTGCGGAATTTGTTGGCCTTTCAGTTGACGAAGTGAGAAAATTGAAAACAGACCAGAATATGTAAATGGCACTAATGAGCCAGGAATCTAAAAAACGGGTTCCTGGCTCTATTTTTGTATGACGGGCATGCCCGTGTTCTGTGGTGGAAGTCCACATAGGCGTAGCTACTGACGAACTATAAAGCGACTCCCAAGGTTTACATTGTGAAGTGTGGGCGAGAAGAAGGGATAGCGAAATCGTAGCCCTACGGATAGAAACCTGATAATAAGGCGTACATGGCGGGTAAGTTGGCAAAATGCAACGAAGCCCTAAAAGTAGCCGTAACCCATGTACGTAAATCAGGAGGGTAGACGAGGAAAGAACACGGGCTTATCCCGCGAGGTCTCACGGACGCAAGTATTGGTTGAAGTATCCCGCCTGCGGTTGAAAACGATTTATCGTGAGAAGTCAGCAGAAGTCATAGTAGGCAGTCTTAAATTTAAAAAAAAGTTGCCGAAGGGCTGAACAATGTAACCGTGCAAACGAATGTATGTACCTGTGGGTATCTGACAGCGGATGTAGGCGAAACGTATATGAGCCGTAAACGTGAAAACATAGGAGTTACCACAGGGAGCGGAAAGGAGCGAAGCACACAAAGCATGTCGGAATTGTTAGAAAAGATACTGGACAACAGAAACATGAATGAAGCGTACAAAAAAGTCTGCGCCAATAAAGGAGCAGGAGGCGTTGACGGCATGGAACTGGAAGAACTTGACGGATATATCCGAGAGAACTGGAACAGTATCAGGGAGCAAATCAGAAACAGGAGTTATAAACCCCATCCAGTGAGGCGGGTAGAAATACCCAAACCAAACGGAAGCAAAAGAAAACTCGGGATACCAACCGTCATGGACAGGGTAATCCAGCAAGGGATAGCACAAGTAATCAGCCCGATGTGCGAGCCGCTGTTTTCGGAGAACAGTTACGGATTCCGTCCCAACCGGGGTTGTGAAATGGCAGTCAGGGAAATGCTTATGTTCCTGAACGAGGGATATGAGTGGATTGTGGATATTGATTTGGAAAAATTTTTCGACAACGTACCGCAGGACAAACTGATGAGCCTTGTGCACAACATCATAAACGATGGGGATACGGAATCGCTGATACGGAAATATCTGAAAGCGGGGGTAATGGTACAGGGAAGATATGAAAAGACGGACAGGGGAACGCCGCAGGGAGGGAACCTGTCACCACTTTTATCAAATATCATGTTAAATGAACTGGACAAAGAGTTGGAGAAACGGGGATTGCGGTTTGTGAGGTATGCGGACGACTGCGTGATAGCAGTCAGAAGCGAAGCAAGTGCCAAACGTGTCATGTATTCGATAACAGATTGGATACAGCGAAAACTCGGATTGAAAGTGAACGCTGAAAAGACGAAAATCACAAGGCCGGGGAGGCTTAAATATCTGGGATTTGGGTTCTATGAGGACTCCAAAGCAAAAGAATGGAAGTGCAGGCCGCACAAGGATTCGGTGGAGAAATTCAAGTGGACACTAAAGAAGCTGACAAACCGGAGCCAGTCCATGGCATTTGCGGTAAGGGTACAGAGGCTAAATTGGGTAATCAGAGGGTGGATAAACTATTTTGCGTTAGGCTCTATGAAAACGGTAATGAACGATGTAGACGCGCATTTGCGAACAAGATTGCGGGTAATTATCTGGAAGCAATGGAAAGTAGCGAAAAAGCGGCAATGGGGATTGCAGAAACTGGGAATAGGAAAAGACCTGGCGAGGCAGACAGCCTATATGGGAGACCGCTATCAATGGGTAGTGACGAAAACATGTGTAGTCAGGGCAATCTCAAAAGAAAAGCTGTCACAGGCAGGGCTTATCAGATGTTACGATTATTACTTAGAACGTCATGCTTTGAAGTTATGTTGAACCGCCGTATGCCGAACGGCATGTACGGTGGTGTGAGAGGGGGATTAAATTCCCCCTACTCGATTTGTCCTGAAATGTAAATTTTCTGTGAACTTGATTAAAAAGTCCTTTACAAAACGTCACTGGCAAGACAGCGAAAAGCATTTTAATTAGCTGCGGCGCACGTTTAGCTGTCGGACGGCGAATTGAGGGAGACGCAAATGACGAATTATTTTTCCAACCTTTATCCAATTGACTGCGCAGTGCTGTCTGTGAATGCACAATTCTACCGA
>CAJTGE010000037.1 GCA_910575795.1 Clostridiaceae bacterium
ATCCATCTTCCGTCCACGATCACAAAGGATGGGACATTAGCCGCCAGTGCTTTCACCTGATCTGCAGTACAGGTTACGGTATTTCCATTTGAATCTACCCACTGGCCCTTGCTGTTGACCATATATCCTCCGATATCCGTGTCCTTATAAAGCCGCCCGCGTCTGCCGTTGGACTCTGGCTCAAAGTAATAATATTCGTAAATACCGTCACCGTTATCATCGATCCAGTTCCAGCCGGTATACATATGCCCCAGGGTACCGTATCTTTACCGGGCACTCATCTGCCAGATCCCCTTCGCCATTTGTTGCCCGGATCATAACCGTTCTGGATGCAATATACGGGTTTGCTGCCGTGTACGGATGCTGCAGCGCTTCTTTCAGGAAGGCGTTGGCCTTGTTCGTGAATGCGGTTCCTGATGCGTTGCCCGGGAGTACCACTGTCACCTGGCCGTTTTTATCCACGCTTAAGACCGATGGATCGCCAGAGGTATAAACAGGCCCATGCTCGTCTGTCTGCGTGTTATGCAACAGGGTGGCAAGCGTCGCCTTGTTCCCGGTCACCGTATAGGCAGGGTTGCTTCTGGATCCTGTCGCTGTGATCGTCACATCCATGGTCTTCGCTGCATCCACCAGGTCGGTATTTTCATAGATCAGTTCAAATTTCACCGTGCAGGTATCAAGCATCGTCCCGTCCTCAGTTGCCGCAGTCGCGGTCGCCCTGGCAGTACAGATATATGAGTTCTTTTTGTCATACGGGTGGAGCATTGCATCTTTCAGGAAATCATGGATCCCATTCATAAATGCATCCCCGCTCATGGATGATGGCAGCGTGATAAATGCCATTCCATTCTTATCCACTGTCAGAAGCCTGTCATCCGATGACGTGTAGACGGCCTTCGTGTAGTTCGGCGAATTTATATCAGGCGCCACAGATACCGGTTCTCCGATAATTTCAAATTCCCTGCGGTACAGATTCCTTGCACGCAGTCTTAACTTTACGGTAACTTCCTTGTTTCTCATAACAAGGTTTTCGTAAATCAGGTTCACATGTATGGTGCATTCGTCCTCCTGTCCGCTGCTGTCGCGTACCGTGATCCTGACATCCCGTGTGCGTATGCTGTCGGATTTGTCTTTCTCGTAGGGGAATCTCATGGCTTCCCTGATAAACTCGAACTTGTCCCCGCCTTCATTCACTTCTTTCATAAACCGGTCATAATCTGAATAACGCGGGGTTGTCAGGGCTACATTGCCGTACTTATCCACAGTCAGGATGTCCGGATTATCCGATTCGTAGGTGACATCGGTATTGTTTAAATCAATAGAGTTAATCACACTCTTTAAATTCAGGATGGTGTCCCCGCTGAAGGAATAATCCGGCGACTCGGCATTGCCTGCGGCTTTCATTGTGATGGCCATATCAGCCTCGCTTCGGTCTAACGATACTTCCTCATAGGTCAGGTTCACATGGAGCGTGACCGTATCCTTCATATGGCTGTATTTGGTTTCCGCAGTCAGGATTACATCCCTGGACTGAGTAACGCCCGGCTCAGCCATGGCAGCCTTCACAAACTCGTTCCGCTTAGACAGGAAATTTTCACCGGTCCAGTTAGTCTCAGCTTTTCCCGGGACTACCAGGGCATAGGTACCATCATCCTTAATGGTCACGATCGGGTCGCTGGAAGTAAAGGTAACGGTATCATCCGGATCCTGGGAATGGATATCAAAGTCCACTTTCCCATCGAACCTGCTGATGTCGTAAGTCTGCTGCTGGCGGTTCAGAGCCCGGATCTTCACATCCAGCGTCTGTTCTTTTTCCGCCATCTGCATATCTTCATAGATCAGGTTTACCCTTACATTGCACTGGTCGGCCATCCGCCCGTCTTCGCTCTGTGCGGTAATCACGGCTGTCGATGTGGACACCCATCTTCCGTCCGGAGTATACGGGTGCGTCATGGCATCCTGGATGAACTTGGAAGCGCTGTCTTTAAACGCCTGCCCGGACAGGAGGCTGCCTTCGCTGTCTTTCGGGAGCGTCAGGCTGATCCTGCCGTTCTTATCTACTTCCAGGAACGCGGATCCTGCGCCGTCCACGCTGTACTTTACGCCCGTCTCATCCGGGTCATAGGAATGAAGCACTGCCGGGTTGTCAAGCTCATATCCTTCAACGACATAGGTGGCGTCATCACGCATTCCGGTCGCCCGCAGTGTCACATTCAGGGTCGCCTCGTTCCTGGTCAGCTCTATATCCTCATAGATATAGTTGATATTGACGTTACAGCTGTCCTTTACCGTGTTTTCGCTGTCCGTCACATGGATTGTGCCGATGCGGGAATCCTGGTAACTGCCATTGTCGATGACAGCCTGCTGCCATGCCTGGTCAACTGCAGGACTGATCACACCTGCATCATTAACCGTCACATACTCCGTATTATCGGAACTCCAGTAAGGGATAGTCGGTTTGCCGTCCTGTAAATGCATGGAGGCTTTCAACTGCCTTGGTTTGATTTCTGATACCACTCCATCCTTTAACTCGCTCCATATATGGCTGGGGTTATTGGTTCTGGAGGTCTGTGTGCGGATGATCGTGAAGTTCTCCTGGTTGGAGTTAAGCCTTGCCTGGTCGTAACGGAAGTTGATGGTCACCACACAGGTATCCTTCGTCCCGTTTTTGCCGTTGGCTGTGATTACAGCTTTCCTGCTTCCGGAAAATGTACCGGAGCCATACTCCTTCGCCCCGTCAATGATCTCCTTGATCCAGGTCTCCTTGTTCACGGTGACGTTGCCGTCAGCATCCACGTTCACCAGGTCAGAGTCAAAGGTAAAGTCAGGGGACACGCTGACACCGGATTCATCCGTAAAGTGGGCGGTCAGCTTAAACGGATCTTCGCCGGACCAGCTACCTGCCGTATCAACCGTAAAGGAATTATCCGTGTATACGATGTCGAATGTCTTCTCATGCTGGTCAAGGTAGGCCATGTCATAACGGAAGTCGATGGTCACTTTGTAGCTGTCCGCCACCCTCAGCTTCCCGGCTTCTTCCTTATAGCAGGTCACAACGCCGCCCACCTGCCCGGTGGTCTCATTCCTGCCGATCAAATCCTCCCAGTTTCCCTTAATGGGCGTCAGGTATCCCTTACTGTCAACCTTTGCATACCTGGCAAGATCGCCGGTCAGGGTGTAGGCGCCTGTGTTCACAGCCGCGCCGTTTTCGGAATAATGGGTATTATCCAGCTTTACGATGCCGTAGGACCATTTCTTGGTTGCTTCCACGTTGGAAGTCTTACTTCCCTGGGTTACAACTACCTTTAAGTTAATATTCCGATCCTTTACGCTGCCCTTGGATACGTCATAAGTCTCCTCCGGGGTTTCCTCTGTGATAGCCTCCGGGGTCGCTTCATATCCCTGCGGCAGGCTGTCTATCGTCTTTGCGGTCAGGTCAAGGCCCTCATAGCGGTAGCTAATCGTTACCGGAATCATCACTTCCGACGTGCTGTTTTCCGATGTGCCCTTGATCGTAAAGGCCACTGTGCCATGGTTGTCATCTCCGCGCCCGTTACGGATCGCAGTAAACCAGTCAGCATCCGTGTTCACGTTCAGCTTCGCCTTAGTCTGACGTGTGTCGCCGTCCTGGATCGTATCGCTTAAGTTCAGGATCCGGTTCATTCCGCTCAGCTCTTTTCCGTTTTCGTCATAGATCTTCGGGATCGGTGCGCCGTCGCCGCTGCCGGAAAGTGTCATCTCGAACTCCTGCGGAAGATTCCCGGTCCATACGGAGTTTTCCACGATATCCGTGCCGTCAACCGTTTTGGCCGTAGTTTTGGTTTCTACGATATCGAACACCATGCCGTCCTGCTGTTCAGATGATGCTGTCGATGCGCGGAATGTGATGTTAATATCCTTATAGTCGAACACATTGGCGTCTCTGGTGGAGGTGGCATAGATACGCACCGGCACAGTAATGCCGTTCAGCTTCCGGTTATTGATCAGATCCCACACCCATGGAGAATATCCCAGATCTGCCTTATTATCCGTATCGCTGTAGCCCCTTATGGTGATCTCGCCGGTGTCCGGGTTGATCCGCAGGATATCATTGACATCCAGAAGGCTTCCCTCTGCCGCCTTCGGGTTGGTAATACTCCATACCACTCCATCATCATACGGGTTGTAGCTCGGATCGTTTTTGTCATACATCTCGCCGTTGCTCTTTACGGTGGCGGAAAGTGTCTGACCTTTACCGTCCTTTAAGATATCATGTTTTCCGCCTGCAAGGGTGATCGTCCGGTTTCTGATCTCGGAATTCACATCGCCTGCGAAGCTATAGTAGATATCATATCCGTAGATATGGGAATCATCATCGATCTTTACTTCGGTAGGCATAATCTCGGTCTGATCCTCGGTTCGGAAGTTCACTGTCACAAGACAGGTATCCGTCACGGAATTCCTGGATGCGTCATGAGCAGTCACTTTTACCAGCTTCTGGTAAGTATGGCTGTCGCCCGGGTTTTTCTTAAGGAGCGTAGTATATCTGGCATCCTCATCTTTCGCCCATGCACTGATCGTAATATTCCCATCTGCTGAACGGTCTGTGACACCTTTTAAGTTCACATAGGCGTTCTTATAGCTGTTCAGGCTTAAACTTAAGTTGATCGTGCCGTCATCCACGTCTGTCACGTTCTGGACTTCCTCGTTCTTGATGTCCTCAAAATTCTCATCAAGGCCGGTGCTGGTGATGTACCAGTTCACCTGATCCTTTGTAAAATAATCCGGGTTAAAGGTGGCGATCAGATCGGAGACGCTTCCTGCTGTGGAATTAGACTCCCCGTTCACCGTGTACTTAACAGTCGGGTTCTTTCGGTCGCCGCTTAAAGTGCGGACCACGTCATAGGTGATGTTGTTGTGGCTTAAGGCCACACCGTTTACAGCCACCTGGGTCTGGTCGATGATATTGAACTTGATCGTTACATCCAGCGTACCTACCGGCGGATTGTTCTGATCTGTGGAGTCCTGAACCTGCGCGGTCGCTGTTACGATGGAATGGTACCAGTACGGGCTTGCGGTGGTGATACTGTTCTTATATCCCTCATTCTTCTGTTTTTCTTCCAGAAGGTGGGCCTGCTTTGCGATGGCGGATGTGCCAGGATCCGTTAAGTTCAGCATGAACGATGCGGTCGGTGCAGCCGTGTTCCCGTAACCTGCAGACAGGTTATAGATCAGGCCGTTCCCGGCTTCATCCGCCAGGGTTGCGTTGTTGGAAAACTGCCAAATCAGGTTATAACCGCTGTTGGCCTGCCCGTTGACCTTGGAACCCATCCAGAATTTGGCATCAGGCTCAACACGCAGCTTGCCGTCCGATGTCTGGGTCGCAACCAGGCGGTTATCCCATTTGTTTCCTGCTCCGTCAGTGATCACTCTTGCGGCAGAGGAGATATCCGGATCAGCGTCATAAGCGGTCACACGCCATTCGATGGTGGGGCGCTCCCTGGTGCCGGTACGGATCTGGGTCACTTCGAACACTACCCTTTCCGGGTTGATCCTTACGGACTCGCTTACCTTCTTATATACGGCGCCTACGGTCGTATCGGATGAAGGCATCGTGAAGTGGTAGCCGCCGGACTTGTTTACGCCAGCTTTTGCCACATCCTCTTCAAATACATAGAAGATATCGCTGTTATGGTAGGAATACCACGGGTTCTGTGCCACCTCGGAATTCATCTGGTAGTAAGCATCCGCATCTTCCAGATCCTCAAACTGCAGGTAGATCACATCACCCTTTGCGAACGCCGCCTGGTGGGTAGCCGTGCAGGGCTTCCGGTAATTGTTGCCCAGCACATACGCAGTCATGTGGGCCGCTTCCTTGCCGTCCACAATGGGGGTGGCCACGGTAAGCAGATAGCCGCGGATCGGGTTGCCGCTGCTGTCGCAGGTAAAGTGGTCAAGGGTATCCAGGTTCGGGTCAACTGCGGACTCGCTGCCTGCCGCCCTTGTGCATGCCAGGATGCCGCGCTCCAGCTCCTCATAGAAGTAGTCTCCGTCTGCGCTGTCCTGGTCGATGGATCCGGAGATCAGGGTATAGCCCTTGTCGCCGCCATGCCAGTACCCGATATGGGCATCCGTGCCGAAGGTTCCGCCGACATCCGCCGGTTTGCCGCCGAACACGCCCTTATCCGCTTTGGATTTGGTATCCGCAAACAGATAGCAGAGATCGCCTGTCTCACCATAAGTGAAGCTGTGGCCGCGGATCGCCGCGCCAACGAAGCATGCGGAATAGTTGTATCCGCTCGCAGGCGCGATAATGTCACCGGAGAACCTGCCGACCTTGATCTGTCCGCCTTCATAGCCGCCGACAATGCCGCCGACCGCATAGGAGCCGGTGCTTCCTACCTGTCCGCTCTCCACATGGGTATTGATGATGTTGGAATTCTTGATCGCGCCAACCACGCCGCCGACGTATGCGGCATTTCCGTAGATATGGTTTCCGGAACCGGAGTTGGTATCCACGGACGTATCCAGGATGGAGGCGTTAGCTGCATAACCTGCGATACCGCCGACTGCGGAATATCCGTTACAGAAACCGTTCGGCGCCGCAACATCTGTCCACACGGCCACTTCGTCTGCGGTACAGTTCTCGATCACGCATCCACGGTTGCTGTCAGCCGTATTGGAGCTGTGAACGTATCCTACCAGGCCGCCTACATATCCATAGGCGCTCTTCACATATCCGCTTACCACGCACTCCTTGATCGTAGAGTCCACGGCCTCACCAGCCAGGATGCCGGTATAGTCAGCGGAAGCAGCGATATTGTTATTGTCAGTCTGGATCCTTAAGCCTGTCACGCTGGAACCTGCGCCCAGTTTCGCGAAGAAACCTACATGGGTCTGGTCGATCACGCCGTTTACGATATCCGGTGTAATGCCGATAGCGGTATTGGACTTAAAGCCAAAGTTCTCGATCACAACGTTCTTCTCGCATGCCAGATGGCCCATAAACGCTGTCGGGTTTGCGCCCGGGTTCAGTGCGCCGCCGATGGGGATCCAGGATCCGTTCAGATCGTAGGTTCCGTTCTCGATCAGGTAGTACACGTCATTATTGTTGTACTTGGACTGGTTCTGGGCAATCGTGACTGCAAACAGCCGCAGGTCTGCCACACTGTCAATGATATAGGGGTTCTCTTTCGTACCCCTTCCATCGCTGTAAAGGTCGCCTGTGCTGCCGTAATTGTTCGGCCAGAGCCGGCCTGCTGCGGCAAACGTAGCCGTCTGCGCGTTGAGCATCAGAAACTGCAGGAACTGGTAAGCGGTCTCAAACGGCACATGGCATACCCAGTCATAGATCACGTCATAACGGTAGGAGAAAAGCCCTGCCTCTTCATCGATCATGGTAGCGCAGTTATCGGTGAACCACTCCCAGAACTCATCGGAATTATACTCCAACGCATAGGAAGCCTTCTGCTCCTCCGTCGCGTCATCGGATGCTTTCTTATTGACCTCATACCAGCCGCGTACCTGGTCTTCTGTCGCCGTCTCCAGCCATGCGAAGAACTCAGCGGAACCAAACTCCGGATATTCCGCCACATTGGCCAGGGTGTCGGCGCTGAGGAAGAACTCATCCATAAAGGCCATGGCATCCTCATAACCGGCATCTGCCATCCAGGCCAGGATGGCATCCATATCATAAAGCCATTCCCCGTCCTTCATCTCAGCCGCGTCCTCATAGACCCAGGCCCAGAATGCGTCTGTACCGAACGGGAGGACATCCTTTTTATCATCCTCTCTCTCGGCGTCAGAGCTGGTCGCTTTGTCAGCGCTTAAGTACAGCACGGCAGCATCATACCATGCCTTGATCTCATCCTCGGATGCCTCGGAGAGCCATGCAACGAACTCTGCAGAACCGAACTCCGGGTAATCTGCAAATGCCTTGTCGGACAGATCCATATCGCCGACCAGTTCTTCTTTCTCTTTCTCATCAGTCTTGGCATCTGTATCTTCCTTTTCCTCCGGCTCATCAGCCTTCGGGACTTCATTGTCCTCCAGCACGGTATCCGCTAAGACGTCATCTTTCTCATCCTCATCCGGCTCTTTGTCATCTTTTGCGGCCTCGTCTTTCTTGCTGGTTTCATCAGCTTCATCAGCCTTATCCGTTTCATTGGATTTGTCAGATCCGTCAGCCTTATCGGATTCTCCGTCACCTGACTCATTTGACTCGTCTGATTCGCCGGGATCTTCGGTTTTATCGGTGCCGTCTGTTTTGCCGGCTGCATCGGCGTCATCACCGGTATCCTTGCCGTCCCCGCTTTCCTTAATCTCAGCATTGTCGGCTATCCCTCCGGAGCTTTCCGGGGCTTCAGCATCCCCTCCCTCCGCTGTGGCAACAGTTTCGTCCTTCTCAACCGCAAGCGCCGGTACTGCGGGTGCCACGCTGGGAAGGGCTGTAGCTACAGAAACGATCCCAACAGTGTACCGTTTCATCAGCTTTGCTCTGTTCTTTCTCACTGCAATACTCCTTTCTTTTTGTGCCCTTAAAAATTCAAGGAAATTTATCAGCCTGCTATGGCCAGGATTCCAGCCAACACAGTATCGTAGATAGTATGGATTACGTCTGGGATTTTTGTGGATTTTTTCTGCCGTCTTTTAAAATATATTTTTTTTCTTTAGAAAACGGGATATTTTTCGGGGTTATTGGCCTGAAATCCGGTATTCGCGGAGTATCGGCCCCGTTCTGCGGATAGCATTTTTTTGCTTTTTGGCGTTTTTCCCGGCCTGGAGGACCTGTTACAGTTTCTGCGGATAGCATTTTTCGCACAAAAAAAATCCTCTGGCCGCATTGCTGCACATCCAGAAGATTTTCTCTGCTCTTGTTTGAACCAGGTTCTTAAGATCCCATCTCAAACATCAGAATCAGAATCCCGTATATGATAGGGAACATATTAAGGAGTACAAAAAACGCAAAGCCGATCCAGAACACCTTTCTTCGCTCCCCGCTTTCCTTTGCTCTTTTTGCGGCAGTATCGCGTTCTGAGTCCAGCCGTTCCTTCTCGAAATCCGTCTGGATCTTCTCCCTTTCCGCAAGGGCGTTAAGATATCTGATCTTTTGCTCTGATTCTTTTTCTCTGTGTTCTGCAAGTTTTTGCTCATACTCTGCGTCCACATAGCCGCAGTAGGAGCACTTTGCTTCCCTGATTCCAAATGACGCACCGCACTGCGGGCAAGTCCTTGCCATGAAAAACACTCCTTCCGATATTAGAAATGCCCTCCCAGCCAAAACCGGGAGGGCGTCTGTTCTGAAATTACTGCTCCTGATATACCGCGTACATTGGCCGGATGCCGATGCTGCAGGTCTTCTTGACCGCTTCCCGGTCTTCCCCTGTCTCCGTCCGCCGTATGGTATACTGCCCGGACTCCGTTACATAGGTAGCCCCGTCCGTGCAGATCTGCCATGTCCGGTTATCCTTGGAGTATTCATACCCGTAGGACGTCCCGTCGATCCGGTATCTTGTCAGGGAAGCCTGCTCCCACAGGCCCTCGGGGTTCTCCTTCCGGCGCATGGTATAGCTCCCTGCCTGCGGAACCTGCGTAAGCGTCTGTCCGCATGGGTTCCAGGTTATGCCTCCGTCTGCTGACCATTCTATGGAAGGATCTGTGGAAGCCAGCACCTGTACTGCCACAGAAGCATTTACCTGGTAGGAATAGCCTTTTACCCGTACCAGGCATGCCCGACTTACACCCACTACGGTCTGCCCGTCCGAACACGGGTTCCAGGTCGCTCCTCCGTCCGTGGAGTACTCCTGCCCGCTTGTGATGCCCTGCAGGACATATATGCCTCCGGAAAGTGCCGGCATCACCGTGGTACCGGATGCCTTCCCGCGTACCAGGTAGCTCCCCGGCCCCGTAACGGTCGTGCTCCCTTCCGTGCATGGGCTCCAGGTATTCCCGTTATCCGCTGAATATTCCATATACGTATGCGTATCCGGGATCCCGTACTCTTCCTTTACGGAATGAGGTTCGATAGTCCCGTCTTTTAAATTGACCACATAGACCTTATCATCTGTCCCGTATACAGGTGTCCTGAGCCAGTAACCGGTCAGATAATTCCCGTCATATACGGCGTCGATATTATCCCGGTCGCTCCGGTCAAACTTCCAGAGGTAATCCCTCATATCCAGGGCCTCCTCCACAGACGGGATGAACAGCTTCTCTTCCAGGTACTGGGCGACATTCCGTTTATGCCTGGTCAGATCCTTTTCATTCAGTGCTTCAAAGCTCCCGGCCGCTGTGGAGCCCTCGTATTCGTTTTTAACCCCCACGTCCATGGTGACCATGCTCCCGGTCTCCCTCTGGTTCTCCCGCAAAAACTGCCGGATCACGGAGTAGCGGTAATTATTGCTGTCACCGAAGAACCTGGTATCCCGTTTCGTGTTGTCCTCGTTGAAGCCAAGCCCTTCATAAGACGGGATGACCGTGTCGCACAGGAAGACCGCCATGGTCTTATCCAGGTTCGAATTGTCCTTGCAGTTGTCATCCACGCACCGGAACAGGTAGGATTTGTCGCCGATATGCCTGGACTGGTAATCACCGACCTCCCAGCGTCCGCTGACCGTGCCTTCCACTGCCCCGCCGGCATTCATGAAGAGAACCGGATGCACCGGTTTCGTCCCTGCTTCTGCCGGCGTCACTCTCTTGCCGCTGCTTAAAGCTACCAGCCCGTCTGCCCCGGCCTCCTCATGGAGTACCGTAAGCCCGGATGGGAACTTGTAGACATTCGCCGCCTGGGCCTTATACATCCTGTATTCCTCCATGGTCAGAAGGCCGACTGAGCGGCCATCAACGGAGGTGAGCGCATCCCTGCTGCTTAGGCCGTCAAGGAACTCATCTTCCAGGTATGCCTTTAGATCGCTTGATACATAATCTGCACGTCCGTCCGTGCTGTAACTGCCGTAATACTCCGGCGGCAGTGCGTCTATGGCGTACAGGAGTTTTTTGCCTGTGCCCTTGTAGTCCGTGTCGATACAGATGAAGTTTAAGCTGATCGGAGCCTTACCCAGTGCCCCCGGGTTCCAGGTTACAGTGATTTCATCGCCGATGTTCATAGCCATCATGGCCCCGCAGCTGTCGCACATGCCGTCATGGTTGGCATCCTCATGCCCGTAGGCGTGGAAATAGGTGGTTTCTGAATATCCGCACTTTTTACAGGTGCGTGTCTCCATGCCGGTTACCTCACAGCCTGCCTCCACCCTGCTTGTGACTTCCATGTCATGGGTGCAGCTTTCCTGGTGCCACACGCGGTTGAATGTAATCCTGGTGATATGGTAGGTCACCCCATCCATTACGAACTCATCCAGCTTCTCAGTCGCGTAATTGGCGATATCATACCGGGAGATGACAGAGCTGACCTCCGTGTGCGACGGGTCATAATCCCGCCCGATCACGATATAGGAGTGTTTCTCCGCGTCTACGGTAAAGACCGCCGCCTCCGTCAGGATCCTGCGGGCATCCTCCGCGTTGTCCGCAAACAGGTTGTCATATCCATTCTCGTAATACCGGTGATAGGTGATCTCATGCTGGTTCGCGTCCAGGTTCCACATGGCAAGCTGTTTTGGCCCTTTCTCATCCGCTTCCCAGATATCCCCGTTCTTATCCCGGAACGTATCCGGGTAATGCAGCGTCATATAGCTGTGGCTGATACCGGTCTCAAAGGCCATATCGCCTTCTACGCTGTCCAGCACGTCATTTCCTTTCCCGTCCGTGAACCGGATCCGGTAATCATTTCTCTGCTGCTGCATCGAATGGTTGCCATCAATGGGCTCGCAGTAGAATACCACCTGCTTCTTATCCACATCGAGGATGAAGGTATGGCCTGTGTCATCCGGCAGCCGGTATCCCGGGATCGATATCCCCTGTACGGATATGGTCTCTCCTTTCCCGCCGACACCCGCATACACGGCCACGTCATTCCAGGAATCCTCTTCCCGGTAGATCACGGTGTAGTTATAGGGGACGGTCCGTTTGATGGCATCGAAAGCCGCCTGTGCTTCTTTCTTCCATTTATCCAGAAGGTTCCCGGACTCATCGCCCTTCTTGTACTTGATGTTGTACTGGCGGTAAACCGTCCCTTCCATGGGTTCTACATAAGGCCCTTCCTTCATGACCCGGTAAACAGCGCCGTCTTCGCCGTAAATGACATCCGGGTAATCGATGTAGAGGGTATCCCCTTTCCTTGTGTACCCGTGGCGCCATGGCAGGAGCTGGTTCCCAAGCTCATCCGTGAAGGTCATCAGCCACTCGGCCCCGTCATACTTCCCTGTGACATTGTTGATCGCTGGCGGGTTCCCGTTCACCCGGTACATGGGCACCGTCACATAATTTTCTTTTGTATCCGGCGTCACGATGAAGAAGTTTGCCTCATCTGTGCGGAATGCGTATTCCTTGAAGGTATTGCGGTAGTAGATCCGCTCCCCTGGTTTCGCTTTCCCGGTCATGACCGCCAGGACGCTTTTGGTGTCCGTGGCGGTAAACTGGATGGAATAATCCACCTCAGATGCCTCCGTATTGTCGAACTCCTCTGTCCGGTAATAGTAGACATAGAATTCATTTACATCTACCTGCGGCTCGACCGTAAAGGTCAGGGTGTCTCCCTGGGCAATCGCCTCATATGTCCCGTCTGCCATGTTTACTTTCGTTAAAAAGGAAACAGTGATGTCTGCCCCTGCAGGCGCTGTCCCTACCCGGTCATCAAAAATCTTGACACTCCTGTCATGGTAGGATACGAAATGGACCACATAAGTCCGGATGTCCTCAACCTCCACCGGCTCCTGAATCTTCCTGGCGTAGATATTCATGTAGTTGTTTGATTCGTTGGAAGAAATCAGGACATTTTCCGGGATATTGCTTAAAATGTCGTACCCGTCTATGGCGAAATCCTCACCTGTAAACGGGACGTCCACCCGGCTCCCGGCCCTGCCTTCCATCTCCTTCGTGCCAAGGGTTTCGCCTGTGTCGATATCCGTGATCCGGAACTCATACTTCATGATCCGGTATGGGATATACAGGACTTCAAAGGTGAAGTTGTCTTCGCTTAAAGTAAACTCATACACGCTCTCCGGATCCATGTCATACCCGTAGATCTCATAATCCGGGCGGATCACAGTGCCGGACAGTGCGGTACCCGTAAAGGTCTTAATAACATTCCCGTCCGGATCCACACAGCTGATGGTATACTCTACGCTCCCCTCCGGCAGCGTGTATTCGTCGCTGATGCACCATACCGTAAAACGGTTCCCTCTTGGGCTGTCCGTGGCTTCCACGGTGAAAGGCTTATCATCGGCAAGGGTATATCCTTCCGGCGCTTCCCCTGGCGTAATCTCTGTGCCTGCATACGCAAGGCCTGATTCCGAAGCGATCAGTTCACCCGTATCCCTGTCGCAGTAGCGGAGCAGGTAATAATAGGTCTGTTCCTGGGGTGTGCTCGGCGTTGCCGTATCCGGATCCCCGCCGTCTCCCAGGCTGTCAGTTTCCACACACTGGATGGAGAAGGTGTCCCCTTCTTTCTCCACTGTATAGGATTCCTGTACCTCTTCCCCGATCTTGTAGCCTTCCAGCACAATATCTGGAATCCCAAGGACAGTCCCGGCCAGAGCAAACCCTGTTTTGGATCCGATCTGCTTGCCTGACCCATCCACGAAGATGAAGCTGTAGGAGTATTTCTCTCCCTTATCCTGATCCCCGGTATCCCCGCCTTCTGTCCCATCCGGGTCTTTCCCTGGATTTTCCGGGTCTTTTGGCTCTTCCGGCTCTTCCTCTTCACGGAGCGCTTCATATTTGATATAGAAGATATTGCCGTCAGAGAGCGGCGTTATGGTATGCTCCTGGTTTTCAATCTCCCGGTAGCCTTCAAATTCCCTTACCGGAATCTCCACTGCCTGGCCGGAAAATATTTTCCCAGCCTCTTCGAACAGAAGCGTCCCATCCATGGCCGCATACCGGACTGTATAGGCACATAAAACATCTGTTTTCTCTGCCAGGTAGAGTACCGTGAACGTCGCGTTCCCTTCCGGGAGCGTCTTTTCGTGTTCCTGCCCTTTCTTTTCCCTGTAGCCGTCAAAGGACATCAGCTCAATGGACAGCTTATCGCCGGCTTTTCCTTCTCCTGTCACGGTATGGAGGATTTCGCCGTCTGTGCCTACATAATATACGGTATAGGAACAGGCGTCATCCTCCCCTTCTATGGGAGTGTTTTCTTCTGCACTGGCGTAATACAGGTTGAACACCTGGCCGTCCAGGTCAAGGGTTGCTTCATTTTCCTGCTTGCCTGTCAGCTGGCAGCCGTCAAACACATGCGCATTCAGCTTTACCACATCCCCCGGGCTGCCTGCGCCGGTTTCTTCCAGGAGAATTTCCCCTTTGGGGCCGATATGGCGGACCGTATAGGAATATTGGGCGGCCGCTTCTGTCTTTTTGTAAATGATGTCAAAGACCTCTTCGTCCTTCCCAAGGATCCGGGTGTCTCCCTGCCCGGACTCCTTTTCATAGCCGCTGAAGCTACATTCAGGGATCTGGATGATCTCACCCGGTTTCCCTTTCCCTTCCGACTGGGCCAGCACATGGCCTTCCTTATCCTTGTAACGGATGATGTAAGTATATTCATCATTCGGCGGAGTGGGGGCCTGCTCTTCCGGCTCCTTCTTGTCTTCCTGCCCACCCTGGTTCCCTGTTTCTATCTTCTCATAAACAACAACGAACACAGCCTGGTCCATAGTCAGATGGAACAGATCCTGCCCGGCATCCCGTTTCCGGTATCCGGCAAATTCCTTCACATCTGCAGTAACAATGGCGTCACTGAGGGCTTTCCGCTCATAGGAGGCCAGAAGGTTCCCTTCTGTGTCCGTATAACGCACGGTGTATGAGTATACCGTATCCTTTGGGGTGTCGCCGCTTCCGCTGCCATCCCCCGTCTGCGCAGTGTCGCTGCCCGGATTGCCGTCTCCCTGTTCCCCGGATGACTGGCCGCCTCCGTTTCCGCCATTCCCGCTGTTCCCTCCGCCGGAGGTATGGCTGCCTCCGCCAGAAGAGGAACCGCCTCCGCCGCCTCCAGATGTCCTTGTACCGGAAGCGGATGCCCCGCCTGTGGGCGCCGGTTTCGTCTGGTAGCCCCGTCCGGCTATATACACAGCCGTCCCATTCTCGGTCCACTGGCCATCGCTGTTTACAGTAAACCCGTCCGGTGTCGTACAGCCAGCCGCCATCTTCCCGTCCGCACCGAAATAGTAACAGTATCCATCCACCCACGCCCATGTGTTTTCCAGGGCTGCGCCGAAGAACCCGTTATGTTCATTGGTCAGGAAATACCAGATCCCGTCGATCAGTTTCCAGCCGGAATCCATGACGCCGTTCTCGCTTAAATGGTAGAGCCGGTTATCGGACGGGTCACGCAGCCATGTATTAGCCAGATAGTTCCCGTCCTCCCCTTTGTACATCCAGTTCCCGTCTTTTACTTCCCACACCCCGGCCATGGCCGCAAATGCGGGTATAACGCTCTGGGTTACGGCCAGGAATGCCGCTGTGCTTTTCCTGATAGTTCGCTTGTGCCTGCGATTGAAATGCATATATTCCTCCTTATCCCCCTGACCGCTTTCCAGTTTACTGCGCCGCCGCTGCTGCCGATGCCTGGCGGTCCATCTCAATGACCTCCTGCCTGCGCACCATCAGCCCTTCCGACGCATGGAGCGTCAGATCCTCCTTGCTGATACCTGACCGGTCCAGCATGATCTGGGCGGCGGTCAGGAAATTCGTTTCGAACCGTTTCGTGTCCTCCCCGCTCATCTGATGCACTGCGGCCACCACGGATGACACGATCAGGTTCACCGCGTCTCCGGGATGTTTAAAGCCCGCAATCTCAACGGAACCCTCCCGTTTCTCCATAAATTCGTCCGGGTTTTTCGGGGAACGGGCCGCCCCCGTCACCTTCTCGGAGAGGATAATCGCACTCTCGCACTCCGTAACGGTTTTTGCTGTATGTTTGGAACCCGGCATGCGGCTTTCCATGGTCACGCGTACCGGGCGGGTCAGGATGCCCGGTTTCTCCTCTGCCTGCGGCATGTATGCGCTTGGCTCTTTTAATGTTTTCATAACTGATGCTCCTTTTCTTTTTTTATGTCCCGCTATTTTTATAGCGGTCTAACTACATTATGGAGCATCTGGCTGTTTTCGCCAAAAAAAAATCCTATCCGCGGATATTCCATGCACGTCTGTCCTGCTTCCGCAAAACATACGTGTATTTCTCTTATCCGCAGAAAATCCGTCTTAGCCTGTCTTTACTGACAATCCGCCCCGGCGGTATATGACAGCCGGCCTTTTTGCGGATAGGTGTTTTTTGCGGAAATTCGTGCATGTCCTGCTAAGATCTAAAAACCCAACCATCGCCAGGGCGTCTTGGGTATACGCCATCGGCGACTTGTACTTCCGCTTCATGACATAGTACAGCTTCGCCTCCTTTAAAAACGTGACAGCCACCCTGGACGACATGATCCGGAAACAGTCTCCTGCCGTGCGGCAGTTTGCAAATGCCTGGAGCGCATACATCAGGCAGATCCTGGCGTTCTGCTCCGCACCGTATCCTCCGGAAAAGAAACAGCGCGGGAATTCCTTCCTGCACCCCGTAAGTACGGACTGGTAATAAGCCGTCACAAAGAATTCTTTCCTGTACTCTCCCAGGTACTCCGGGTACATCAAGGAAAAGAGGTAAATCTTCTTTTCCGGTGCGGAAACCTCCGGCGGAAGCTCCATCTCCTCCACGAGGTTATCTAACTTCATCATCCGCAAGACCGGTCTGGACAGCTTCCGTATGGTTTCCTCAGCACTCCAGTGCAGGTAATACCCGCACGCGTACCGGCATAAAAAGCCAATATCGCTGCTGGTTAACACGCCCCTGCCGACTTCGTTCAAGATCGAGCTGCAGCTTCCGCTGTATACGGAGTCGTACAGGTAACAAAGGTCCGTTTTTTCCATTCACACACCACTCCCCTCCTCAAAAAACAAAAATTAATTCGCAGATATAGAATGGCTCCAAACGGCCATTTATCGTTCCTAATCTGCGGATAGCAAAAAAAGGCGAAAAAATTATCCGCCTTTCCTCTTATATTATTCAAAAAACTCACGACAGATGGAAAATCTGCAGGATGATATGCCTGGATTCCGGGTGCAGCACAATGACAGCCCCAATAAACGCAAGGGCCGCATAGGCCAGGAAGCAGACATGCTTTACTGCATCCTTTAAGTAGGACTTCCAGCTTTTCTCCTTTAAGTAGTACCCGGTATCCCGGATCCCGTTCTCTTCCCGGAGCTGTTCCTGCTTTTCTTCTCTCTTTTTCCCTGTCTCAATCCTCCGTACCAGAATATCCTGATATTTCGACATGGTGAATCCCTCCTCTGCCTTACTGTTCAATAGCCCTGACTGCCATATCCATGAGCCGCTGGAAGAAATCCCCTTTGGCATACTCTTTCCCCGCATGGAACGGATCCGGGATATACGGCATGAAGTCGGTCATCTCCCCTCTGCCCATCATCATGGCACGGATCTCCGCCTGGTCGGACGGGTCTGTGAAGTTGAATACCGTCAGCGCATCCTCGAACATCGGGTCACGGATGGCGTCCTCTGTCCGAAACAGTTCATTCGGCTTGTTCCCGCACACGAGGACCGCGCAGTCCCCTCCGATAAACTGCTGCTTATTGAATGCTGTATCGGAAAGGTTGCCGAAGTCGCACACGATATAGTCATATGCGGGCTTCCCTTCCCGCAGTGCCTCTATGCGGTCGCTCGGGAACATATGGATCCCCATGCAGGTCGTCTTCCCCGTTGCCTTGTCCGCAGATACCTCAGAGTACACGTTCATCGCACCCCAGATATAATTCTGACGCGACATCTCCACGTAGCAGGCGTCATACCCGCTGTCCTGCAAAAAACGCACCAGCTGCAGGGCCAGTGTCGTCGTCCCCATCCGGGGGATAGCCCCGGCAATGTTAATGATGCCTTCCATAAGTTTCTCCTCTCTTTCTTATTCTTTTAGCCGGCCTCATCATCTTCTTCTGCCAGCTTTTCAGCGATTGCCAGGACCAGGCGGTCGATGAGCTGCCTCTGGTCTTTTGCTTCCCGCACAACCCGTTCTATCTGCTCCTCAGGGAGCCGTATCCCGGTATCCGCAAGGAACCTGGCCGCCATGATCCTGCGTTCGCCTTCCCCAAACGGAAGCATCTCGCACTTGATTGGGCATCGGCTGACGAATGCCGCGTCCAGCAGATCCAGCCTGTTCGTGGCTGCGATGATAACCACGTCATTGGTCAGGCGGTCAAACTCCTGCATCAGTGTGACTGTGACACGCCCCAGTTCCTTTTCCGCCCCGCCTCCGCCGTACTTCTCCCGGTTGGCACAGATGGTGTCAACCTCGTCCAGCATGAATACGCACGGGTTCGCTGAGGCATACGAGAATGCGTGGGCCAGGTTCCTCGACGTCCCGCCAAGCAGGCTGTCTACCAGCCGGGAAAAATTGAGGTAGCAGAATGGCAGGCCCATACAGTACGCCGCATATCTGCCAAACGTCGTTTTCCCCGTCCCGGGCGGCCCGTACAGCAGCGTGGCGTTCTTATATGGTATCTGCATCTCCATCAGCTTCTGGCTGACCTTCGCCATCTTGACGATCTCATCCGCTGTCCGTGCTTCCTGTTCTCCGGGGTAATACCGTCCTTCTTTAAATG
Organism: Clostridiaceae bacterium; assembly: GCA_910575795.1. GTDB lineage: Bacteria > Bacillota > Clostridia > Lachnospirales > Lachnospiraceae > Otoolea > Otoolea muris. Next base: position 18,742 of record CAJTGE010000037.1, read on the forward strand.
ACAAGGAAACATCCTCGCAAAGCATGATGTCCTTTAAGTTCCCTGGGAGTTCGATCCGGTTAGCCCCCTCAGAGGACAGGATTGACCGGTACCGGTTCACAAACGGCCGGTTCTTCTGTGTCTTGTCAGCATCCAGGGCTTCCAGCGCCCATTTCCTGGCAAGGCGTATATCCCCTTCCGCAACAGCCCGGATGAGCTGCTGGGTATTGGCATCCAGCCCCATATTAATCCCTCCTGTCTTTTTTCTTTTTTAGCTTGCGGTTCCGGCCAGCAGTTCAAAGAGCCCGCATTCCCTGTGTTCCCTGCGCATCCGGCCTTCTTTTGCGTAATTTCCAAGCGCCTGCCCATCCACCACGGCTGTGGCTGCTTTCTTCGCCCTGGTAAATGCCGTGTTCAGAAGCTCCCCGGACACCATGCCCCTCGCTTCCCCTGGCAGGACGGCGATGCAGTAATCCGCTTCCGTCCCCTGTGCCCGGTGGATCGTCACCGCGTAAGCCAGGGCCATTTCCGTGGCATCGGAGATATCCAGCACAAGGATGCGCCCCGGGAGGCTGATCGTGAGGACGCCTCCTTCCACCCGCATGAGAGTGCCGGCTTCCCCGTTGTAGTAGCCGTGCTTATAGTTATTATGTGTCATGATGACCGGATCCCCGGCATAAAACCGCACCCCGTTGATCACAACAGAGCGGCTGGATTTCTTAAACCGCTCCTGCATCTTCCGGTTCAGCTCATAGACGCCGCCCTCCCCTTTCTTGACGGGGCTTAAGATGAGCGGCATGGACGGGAATGACTCCGCTTCCCGTATCACCTGCTCCGCAACCGGGCACGCTTCCCCGCATACGGAGATTTTGAAATCCTGGTACTCCTGGATCGTTTTCCCGGCCAGGGCCGCCCTGGCATTTTTCACAATGCCGGAGGCCGCTTCCTGCCTTACCAGTTCTGTCAGCCTGTAGACCGGGATAACCCCGGAGCTGACAAGGTCGCGGAACACCTGGCCCGCCCCGACGCTTGGCAGCTGGTCCGGATCGCCGGCAAGGAGCAGTATTGTCCCGCTCTTCACCGCCTCAAGGAAGCCTGCGAACAGTTCCGTGTCGCACATGCTCATCTCATCCACGATGATGAAATCGTAATCTAGCGGCTCTGTCCGCCTTGTGCCCTTGTCATACGGCGTGCGCTTCATAGCCTTGTGCATGGTGAGCCCTTCCCTCCCGCTGGCTTCCCCGGCCCTGGAAGCCGCCCTTCCTGTCGGTGCGCACAGCAGGATCTTCCCATCCGGGCAGGTCTTTGCGTAATACCGGATCAGGCCGTCAATCACCGTAGTCTTCCCGGTACCAGGATAGCCGGTCAAAGCCACTGCCCCGCCATGCCCGAAAATACCGAACGCCCCTTTCTGCTCTTCGTTATAAGCGATTCCAGCTTCCTCCTCGATCTTCCTGATATCTTCCATGGAAGCGCCTTCCTGGTGGCGTGCGGATGTCTTCAGCCGTTTTAAATCCACAGCAATACCGCTTTCGGCCGCCTTAAGCCTTTTTAAACAGGCGTACTCCTCATGATCCGGGCCGAACTCATAGCAGCCCATGTCATAAGCAGCAAGCGAGATTACTTCGTCCGGGATAGCCGTACCGCCGTCCCAGACCGACAGCCTGGAGCAGCGCCGGATGAACTCCGCCATCGGCATCCGCGTGTTCCCGTTTGCCGCATCCGTTTCCAGCACAGTCCGTATTACCGCCCGTACCCGTTTAACAGCCCAGGCATCCAGGCCGGCGCCCTTCGCAATGCCGTCACAGACTTCAAAGCATGCCTGCCTCTTATACATGGGGCCATACGGGTCAGACAGCACATACTGCCTTGTCCCGGCCCCATGCTCCTTGATCACCTGCATGGCGCCAAGATACGGGAACCCTTTCCCCATCAGCCAGGTATAGTCCTCGTTGCTGTTTACCTGCCCCCTTAAGAAACTGGCGACAGAGGCCGCTTTTGATGGCCCGATTCCGGGAACCCGCATCAGTTCCTTTAAAAAGTCAGGCCGGTCCAGGTATCCGAACACATCAATCCCAAGCTCCCCGATAATCACCCTGGCAGTTTTCTCCGAAATCCCTTCCGCGCAGGCGAGGACAGATACGGCTTCCTCCTCCGTGCTGGTCACGGTATGGGCAGATCCGTATGAAATGTTCCCTCCCATGTCCGGGCCGGACACATCCTTCAACAAAAGCCTTTCCCCTGTTTTGGCTTCATGTAAAAACCCCCTTGCAGTAAACCGTTTTCCACTGCCCTCTTCAACAACCCGGAATTCGCTGATCCCGCTCTTGTCCGTATAAAGCCTTTCTTCCAACAGGCACTGGATATCCAATCTCACCAACCCCTATCATTCGTTTTTGCCAAAAGTATGGCTTAATTTTTTCAGCCCATTTTTTGCGGATAGCGTTTTTTTAGCTGTTTTTTCTCCGCGCCACTGGCCGTGGACCCAAAAAGAACCGCCCTGGCGGCCTGATACCTGCCGGGACGGCTCTTCCTTTTTTTTCTGCCGGATCAGCCCATGGAAATCTCCAGGTCTTCCCCGTCCGCCATGGCCCTTAAGGAATCCAGGACATTCTCCATCGCCATCTCGCCTTCCTCAACCGGCATATACGTCATCTGTTCAGAAAGCTCATGCTCCTTCATCCGGAACTTCTCCGGGTACATCTTCCTCATATCCGGATGGTAACGCAGGAGGTTTTCCAGGTTCCTGACCCCTTCCGTGATCTCCGATGCGGGGAGGCCATACTTCTCTGACAGTTCGGATGTCTTTACCTTGCCGCTCAGGCGCATCTCCAGGAAACACTCAACAATTTCCCTTCTTGGTTCCAGCTCATAAGCGATCTTGATAATTTTCCCGGCGTTCATATTGCTGATGGCGTTTTCCTCCGGGCTGCACATGGAGGACTGCTTGTCTGCCAGGGGCGCCGCATCCGGGTCGTCGATGCTGGTCTTCGTGTTCCCGGCTTTCAGCTCCGCAAGCGCATTCACGATGCGGTGGAACGGGCACTTGATGCTGTACACGTAGTCGTGCAGGGTAGGTGTCCTGCCATACCTGGCAAACATCTTATCCACCTCCTGGATCTTCCGCTTGGTGGTCGCCACATGGGACTTGGTGTCATGCTTCATGGAATTGACCTGCAGAACCATCTCATGCTTGATAGGGTTGTAGAAATAGGTGGTCGGCATGGTCCTCTCCGGGTCATATTTCGGAAGCGCCTGGATGATCCCCATCCGTCCCGCCTGCATCAGATCCTCATAGAAGCTGCGGTCCTTCTCGGTGTATGTACTGAAACTCCTGGTGATAATGCTGATCATGAAGAATTCCAGATCCCGGCATGCTCCCTCAGCTGCTGCCTGCACTGCTGTTGCGTCGCCGCTTTTCACGTCCTCTACATACTTTTTGAAATTTTTGTGGATCAGCTCCGCGTCTGCGCGTTTGGAGAACTGGTTCGTTTCGTTCAAAAGGAACGCTGCTTCCTTGGATCGATCGGCCCGCTCCTGGTCTTCCAGGCTTGCCCCTTCCTCAAGGCATCCGCTCAAATCGCTCCCGTAATTCCCCAAATCCTCACTGTAATCATCGAAATCATCATAACCATCATCATAGGACTCTTCGTCCCCGTACAGCCCGGTATAGTTATCTGCCTGCAGCCCGTCCTCTGCGTATCCTTCTTCCATCTCATCCACTGGTGTCCCTGCCTCATAATCCCAATCTGCCATATTTTTTCTCATGTTCTTTCCTCCTCATTTTTCAGCCATTATCATTGGCCGTTGACTGTTAGCTATCAGTTTAACCTTGCACCGCTGCATCCGCTGTATGGTTCCTCAGACGCTTCCGCTTGTGGATCATCGGGATCAGCCCGATATAGTATTTGAGTTCTTCCGCATCCATACGCTCCCCGGTCATTCCAAGCCAGCCATTCAAGATATCACTGTACGGCGTCCCTTCCTGGCTGCTTTCAACATACCGGATAAAACCGTTTATTTTTTTTGTATTGTGCCGCAAACCAGCCCTCCTTCCGTCTGTTTTTTTTGACCTGTTCCCGCCAGGTTTTCCCCTGGCCCGGAGATTATAGGCGATAAATCGCGATTTCCCACAAACTTTTTTTATTTTTTTTCGCAGGCAAAGCAGCTACCCTGTATTTTTGGTAGCTGCCTTGCTCTTTTTGACGGGAAACACGCTTATTTTGCCAGTATCCGGTCTTATTCTTCCTCCACGGGACGGACAGCGAAGGTGAATTTCCCATCCTCCCACCACCCGATGATTTCGGAAAGCACGTTTTCGTAGGTAAAGCGCAGCGTGTTCCCATCCCCCTTGGCGCTTACCGGGTAGTTTTTATCCCTGACCCTGATGAACGCCGCAATGGGAACCGTCCCCTCTTCCTGGATCACGTTGCTGACCGGGACTACGAAAAATTCCGGACGGTGCGGCTCCCTGGACCGGAACTGGTCAAGGAATGCATCCGACACCTGCTCCGGGCATTCCTGCTCCACTTCCTCGCTCATGGTGAAGATGCTCGCCGTCTTATTGATCGCCGCAACCTCGGTGATAAACTTCCCGGCTTCCCAGAACCCGAATACATTGAACTGTTTATTGTCAATCTCCAGAACGATATATTTGGCGCGACCTTCATTTACTTTGCAGACAATCGTTCCGTTCGGTGCCTGGGCACGGACAAAGATTGCTGATGGGAGCCGTTCCGGGTGCATCTCAATCACTTCTGTCGGCCATACCTGGATCGTGTACGGGCCAGTGACCTGGGTTCCATAGGTCTTCTTCAGCATCACATAATGGGTGTGGCAGATCCGCTCGCCGTGTTCCTCTTCCACTGCCTGCGGGATCACATCCGGTCCTGTGGCTTTCTCCTGCATTGGCTGTACAGCAGGCACAGTGCTCAGTGCCTCCTTTTTGCCTTTCGGGAGGAACCGCGAGAAGATCCCGGGAAGAGGCTTGGCTGCAGCGTTCTGGCTGGGAGCCGCTTCTGCTCCGGCCTGCATGGGAGGCTCCGGCTCATGCACAGGCCCTGGTTCACGTTCTTCTACTGCAGGCTGTGACGGCTGCTGCGGTATGGGCCGGAATACATCCTCTTCCTGCACCCGCTTTCTCTGGAAGGCATGAGGCGCCTGGGCCTTTGCATCCTCCCGGGTTCCCTGTTTTTCCGGTTCTATGGCAGGTTCCGGTTTCACAGCAGGCCCAGGGATCATCTCCGGCTCTGTCTGCCTTACGGCAGGCTCCGGTGCTGCCATAGCTTTTTCTGCGGCAGGCTCCATCATTCTGGCTGGCTCTGGCATTGCCACGGTCTCAGGCACTTTCGGCTGCACCGGCTGTACCGGCGGCATTGGCATCTGCTCCTTCTGGGATACTGCCGCTTCCGTATCCCATGAGTCCATGCTGCCCTGCATGCCGCCCTGGAATACCCCTGATGGTGCGCCAAATCCATTCGCCTGTGGGAGTGGCCCGGGTGCCGGGTCTGGTAACTGTGTCTCTTCTACGGCTGTAGTACCCGCATAATGGCTGGACTCAGCGCTGCCGCCGTTTGATCCGCTCCGGGATTCGTCCCCGGATTCCATCATAGGAACCGTAACCCGGAGAGGCACAGGTTCTAAAACCGGCTCCACCTCCTTTTCTGCTGGCATGGACGGTATTTCCTGTGTTTTTCTTTCCGCTGGCACCGGTGGTACTGCCTGCACTTTCCTTTCCGCTGGTATTGGGGGTGCTGTCTGTACTTTTTTCTCTGCCGGCGCAGTCTGTACGGGTGACTCCTTCCTTTCCGGTCTGGCTGTTTCTTTCGCCGCTGGTTCTACGGCAGCTTTTTCAGGAACTGACATCTGCCGCACTTCCTGCCTTGGAAGCGGGGCCTGGATTGCCGGGGCTTCCTGGACTGCCTTTGGCGCTGGCACCGGCTTCGGTTTCTGTACCTCCTGTTTCTTCACTGGTTCCGGCGCTGCCTGGGCGGTTTCACCGGAAGCTCCCGTTTTCCCCTTTTTCTTCCGGCCCTTCGACTCTGCCGCCAGCCTGGATTCCTCTTCCACAACCATTGCTGCCACTTCCGGAAGTTTCTCCTCTACAGTGGCAAATTCCGCTTTTAAGATATTCTTTACTGTCCTCGCCGGGCAGCTGTATGTGCATCCTTCCAGCTCCATTATCAGGAATGCCACCCCGTCCCTCGCCTCGCAGGCAGCCGGGAACCCGTACCGGATCATGTTCGCGAATGCGTTTGAGTAGATGCGGGAAGTGATCTGGTAATCGGTCTTTAATTCTTCTTTTCCCGCACATTCATCCCTCATGCCCATTGCCAGGCACAGGATCAGATATGTCTTCTGTTCAGGCTTTAAGATCCTCTCCATTAAACAAAACTCCTTTCTTTTTTTAGTTTTCCCAATCGTCCCGGCCGTCTTCCCAGCCGCCGTTATTATCATCTTCATCGCCTGAGCCATCTGCAGCCGCTTCAGCTTCAGGCGCCTCCTGCTCTTTCGCCTGTTCCCTTGCGGCGATGATATCCGCCATGGAATGGCAGCCAGTCAGATATTCGGTGGAGTACGGCACGATTTCCGTCATATTGTCTATCTTTTTAATCTCCGCCCCGCAGCTTTCGCAGATAAACGTCCGCTCATAATTACGGACCTGCAGCTGCCCGTCGATAAAGACCAGGCCCCCTTCCTCAATCGCCATATAGTCATTCTCTGCCACTTCGCCGTAAGACTTGACAATCGGGAAATCATGCTGGTCAGAGTCAGGCACTCCCTTGATCCGGTACTTCCGCTCAATGTCGATGGTATAGCTGCTGATCGGGTTGCCGCTCCTTTCGTGCCTGTGGAACGACGGCTTGCCGCATGCTGTCCCGATCGCTGTGATCCGGTTTGAGACTTCCGCATTGCGGCGCAGTTCGGAAAGCCCCTGCTCCGGAGTGTATCCCTGGGCTACCAGCCGGGTATAGATTGGGTAGATATAAGCTGAATACCCCTGGAATGTCTGCTCATGCCCGCATTGCTCACAAGTGCAGCGTTTGAGGTAGCGGTTTGTGATCAGCGTCCCGCGCATGGTTATGATATCCCCCTGTTTCCACTCCTTCATGGCATCCAGGAACCTCTCGTTATCGCTCATGATGACCACCTCATCCAGCTTCAGCCTCTGGTCTTTCGCCCCGAAATCACGGATTCCGCGGATGACGGTGAGGGGCAAGAGTACACGGATGAGCTTACCGTCCGGATCGTTCTGGGGCTTCCGCAATAAAACCGGGGGTTTGGCGACCTGGCCATATAGAGTTACTTCATTGTGCCTAGCCATAGTTTTTCCCTCCTGTGTTTCCTGTTCTGCTGTTCCTGCATATCGCTCATTCTTCGCCACCGTCCCCCCATCCTGCATCCCCGTCAGGAATATTCCTGCCGAACATCTCCTGTGTTGCCGCGAATTCTTCCTGTTCCCTGGCCTGCTCACGCATAGCTATAACATCCGCCATGGAGTAACATCCGGTCAGGTATTCCGTGGAATACGGAATGATCTCCGTCACCTGGTCCTTCTGCTGGATAGCTGCCCCACAGTTTTCACAGGTAAATGTCCTGGTATAATCCCTGACCTGAAGCTGCCCGTCAATGAATACCAGCCCTCCTTCCTCAATTGCTATAGCATCGTTTTCCGCAATCTCGCCGTAAGACTTGACCGCTGGGAAATCATGCCGGTTGGAATCAAGGTCTTCCTTCACCCGGTATTTCCTCTCGATGTCGAGGATATAACTGGCGATTGGCGTGCCGCTCTTCTCATGCCTGTGCAGTTTCGGTTTACCGCATGCTTTCCCGATTACCGTGATCCGGTTTGAGACCTCGGCGTTATTGCGCAGGTCAGTAAGCCCCTGCTCCGGGGTATAGCCCTGGGCTACCAGCCTAGCATGGATCGGATAGACGTAAGCGGAATAGCCCTTGTAAGCCTGTGTATGTCCGCATTCCATACATTTGCAGTGCTTCTGGTGGTTGATTGTGACCAGTGTTCCCCGCAGGGATACGATATCACCAAGCTTCCATTCCCTTATGAAATCCATGATTTTTTCATTGCCGCTCATAATGGTCAGCTCATCTAACCTCATACGGTTGTCTTTTGCCCCGAAATCCCGGATCCCCCGGATGACTGTAACGGGCACAAGGGCGCGGATGATCCTGCTCTTCGGATCCATAGTTGATTCGCGCAGTAAAATTGGCTCATCTGAAACCTGCCCATATAGTGTTACCTCATTATGCCTTGCCATTGGTTAAGTGCCGCATGCCTCTGCCTTTTACACAGAGGCGCACAACACATCCTCCTTTCCTTATGGAATCCCGCCCATACAGGCGCAGTGTCCTTTATTAATTTTCATTCCATATATAAAATGATGGCTTATGTCCGCGATTTTTCTGGGATTTGGGGTATAAAAAAGTACGGCATGGTTTTTATCCTGTCCACGCCGCACTTTTCGCTGATTTTCCGTCAGTTTTCCGCTATTTTTCCGCTGTTTTTTTGCTGTTTTTTTGGATTCGCTACGCTTCTGCCGCACCAGTGGCGGAATATCGCTCATTTTCTGCGGATAGCGTTTTTTTCGATTTTTTTTCTGTGCCTTAAGCCGCTGATGCCTTCAGGGAGTCCTCCATAAGCATTCTTTCCATGGATGCTTTCAGGAGTTCCATGAGTTCCACGCTCCACATAACCCCGGCCCCAATCCATGTCCCATGGTTCCCATTGATCCCGTTGTAGCACTTGATGCCTTTCCCTCCTGCCGCTTTCCATTCATGCAGGTTTTTGGAATAGTCATCAAACAGGATCATCTGTTCGGTCAGGGTGTCCAGTCCGAACCACTTCTTTACAAAATCCGCCTTATTTACGCCGCATGGGACGAACAGCCTACGCTCCCGCTTCACCTCCGGGAGATATTCATCCACCCAGCCGTGTTTGTCCGGCAGTGCCTGGCAGTCAGTCAGGTAACTGCTTAAGGTGTAGATTTCCCCGCCCATTGCCGCATACTCCTTAAACGGCGCCAGGAAACCGGTCGGCTTAAGGTTCCGGAAATACCCGGGTGTCCTGAGCTGGTCATCCATACCTGACCTCCACTCTGCAATGGTACCGTCCATGTCTACAAACCACACTTCGTTTCTTTTTGCGTCAACTAACATCTGCGCATCCTCCTTGTCTTTTATTTTTTTTCTGTAGGAAGTATGGCAATGGCATAGGCTTGTTCTTTCTGTTTTCCTTGTTTCCAGTTTTCCCTTGCTCTTTTTCTTTGTTTCTCCCATATTTTTTCTATCCGCAGAAAAAACGGGCTGCGGCATGAGCCATACTATCAAGGAAGAATACAGAGATATAGGAGGAAAACACGTATGATGCAAAAGAACACAGCCCAGGAAGAAGCGATTCAGGCCGTCTACGGACAGGTCCTGCTTGTCAGCTGCCCTGGCTCCGGCAAGACGACAACGATGCTGCGGCGGATCGAGCATATGATCAGCCAGGGGATCGACCCTTCTTCAATCCTGATGGCGACCTTTACGGAGGCTGCGGCAAAAGAGATGAAGAAACGGTTTGCGGATACTTATGGGGATGCCCCCGTGGCATTCTGCACGATCCATGCCCTGTGCATCCGGATCATGTACGCTGCAGGCATGAACGGCTTCCATATCATGGACGCCTCGGAAACAGACACCGCATTACGGTCAGCAGCCGCTGCGGTACAGAAGTATTTTGAGGATTTCAAAAATATCAAAAACGACATCGGCCTGTTCAAGAACACAGGCAGCTTAAAAGGGAGGTCAGAGCTGGCCCTTACGGAAATGGAGTTCAAGACCTTCGTGAAGGCTTACGAGAACGCCAAGGACGCCGCAGGGGCTATCGATTTCGACGACCTCCTGATCCATGGGAAGAGGCTCCTTACGGAAAGACCCAGGGTTCTCTCCACGTTCCGGGAAAAGTTCCGGTTCATCATCTGTGACGAGTACCAGGACACCAACCCCATCCAGAAGGAAATCCTTTACCTGCTGGCAGGGGAAAACGGGAACCTGTGCGTCGTCGGCGATGATGATCAGTCCATTTACGGGTTCCGCGGCGCCGTACCGTCGATCATGCTGTCCTTTAACAAGGACTTCCCCGGATGCAAGGTCATCCATATGTCCACGAACTACCGTTCCGTGCCGGGGATCATAGAGCCGGCCAGTGCGCTGATCTCTTATAACAAAAACCGTTTCCCAAAGGACATCACAGCCTTCCGGGAAAGCAATGCGCATGGGGCTGTCATCTACGACACGGCCCATGACCGCGATGAGGAAATGCAGCATCTGGCGGAGGAAGTCAAAAAGACAGCGGCTTCCTATGGCTCCAGGGCCGGGTTCTCCAAGTGTGCTGTCCTGGCCCGGACAAACGCACAGCTGGAGCAGGCCGCAGGCATTTTCGCGGAAAACAAGATCCCGTTCTCTTCCAAGGATGTTGTCAGGGACGTGTACGAGCACTGGTGCTTCACAGACTTGTGCGCATACTTAAAACTGGCTGACGGGATCGGAAACATGGCGGACTTTTTACGGATCCTGAACCGTCCAAAACGGTATCTGGCCCAGAAAATATTCGCTGGCATGCCCTATGACAAGGACAGGATCATACAGGCGGTTTACCGCTCTGGGAAAAATTATGCTATAAACAGCATCATTGATTATTTCTCCCAGATGCGGCGGCTTTCTTCACTTCCCTTCAAAGACCGGATCCCCTACCTCTTAAATCAGATGCGGTATTCGGAATTCCTGGAAGAATATGCGGAGCAGTCCGGGATATCCAGCGTGGCCATGGATGCCAAATGCAGCACGTTCGTTAAGGACGCTGCGGCCTGCGGGAGCCTGGAACAGTGGATGAAATATGCCAAGAACCACATCCGTGAGTTCCACAATACAATTAAGACCCACAGGGAAGACGGCGTGATCCTGGCCACAATGCACCGTTCAAAAGGGCTGGAATGGGATCATGTGTTCATCATCGACTGCTGCAGCGGCACCGTGCCATATGAGCGGAAAGATGCCGTATGCGATGTCGAAGAGGAGCGCAGGCTGTTCTATGTGGCCTGCACGAGGGCACGGGAAACACTCCATATCATGAATTACGGGACAAAGAAAGGACAGAAGGATACAGAGACAAAGGTGCTGCCATCCAAGTTTATCAAAGAGATGCGCTCACCTGTCAAAGCTGCTGTTTCCAGCACGGAACAGAAAAAGCTCCGGGAAAGCGGCATCTCTGCCATGCGTTCCGGGTTCCGGACAGATGATCTTGGTAAATTCACGAAGGGGGAACTGGTGCATCACCTGTCCCTTGGCAGGGGCACGGTCGTATCCAACCGTTCCGGCATCCTCTCAGTGAGGTTTAAAACCGGAGTTAAAGTATTTACCTATTGACACACATACGCAAAAGACCAGCAGGATTTTCTCCGGCTGGTCTTTTTTTGGCAGTCAAAAAGGCCCCGGAGATTCCGGAGCCTTAAAAAGACTATGCTTTTGGTTCTGTTTCCGCCTTGCGCCACGTTAAGGGTAGTCTATCGCAATTTTAGCAGATAGCCCGCCCACTCTGTCTGTGGGATATTCAAAGCTCCCATTGCCTGCTCTGCTGTCCATTTCATGTTATCCATGAGGCTTTTGATAGATTGAATCCGTTCCTTTTCACGGCCTTCCTCGCGGCCTTCCTCGCGAGCTTCCCGTCGTTCATCCGCCAATTTAATTGCCCACGTCATATAGCTCACCTTCCATTCTTCATTGTTGTTGACGAGCGATACTTTCTCATCCAATGCTTTTGTATAGGAATCGCTTGTTTCCCCATCTGTGATATAGCGCATAAGAGCTTTAAACTCATCGCTCACATTTTCCCTATATCCTTTGGCATTGACATATATTGTGCGAGTGCCATCCCCAAGAAAATGATGTGAGCCATCGAACAATTCAGTCTGATATTCATATGAATAAACATACTGCCCAAAATTAAATGGATCAAATATACAGACAAAGATTACCAGACTCTTTTTCAACTTACTGTAGTCTTCTCCTTTCAGGAGACTGTTCAAGTCGATCAGCCCATGGTAATATCTGGAACGTTTCGCTAGATTATCCTTTTTCCCAGTCTGCATCTCAACATCGTATATTGTGTGCTCGTCGTCCTCCACATACACATCCATTCGGACCGATTTCGCCCGAGGCGTGATATCAATGGTTTTCTGTCTTTCGGGATATTCAATTTTCTTGATCTTCACTCCCAAAATAGTTTCCAGGAATGGCTTGCAATATTTTGGATCCGCCATTACCGTTCCGAACATCAAGTCATCCCGGATCGTTACCGGTTTAAACTGCATTGCCAATGCTTTCTCTGCTTCTGTCATGCTTCCTCCTTCGCAGGAATAAACCTACTCTTATTATATATCAAGCCAGGCTTTCCCGCAATCCTTATTTTTTTTGTAGTCGCATTTTATTTGTGGAATTTTGCATGTCCTCCTCTCCTGCCATGCCTTTTGTTTTTCCGTATTAAGTATGGGAATATGCTGTACAAAGCAAGGGTGTGTTTGTGTATTGTTGACATCACAATTCCCAAAAAACAACAGGATCTTCTCCATCTGGTCTTTTTTTGCAGGCAAAAAGGCCCCGGAGATTCCGGAGCCTTGGAGAAGTTGTGCTTTTCAGGATTTTTCTGCCTCATTATATTCCGTAACACATATATCCGCTGCTTCTGTCTTATGCTCGACCAGGAACGATCTTGTCTCAAAGTCAGCTGGGATATCTCCAATTGCCTTGTCTACCGCTTCCCTGATCCCCACATGTTTCAGGTTCTCCTGGATCTGGTCGATCAGCCATGCATATTCCTTCAGTGGTCTGCAGGCATTCAGTACGTTCCCATTTTTCTTGTAGTTGATGTTGAACAGCCGGATTCTTGCGAAAATGCTTCCCTCATTTACTTCCATCTCTTTGGAAGAGGCACCGCTTCCCTCATCATTGTATAGGGCCACCAGCTTTGGGGCAGGAAGCTTGATCTGTTTTGTACCATATATGTCGAAGCCATTCTTTTCGATGTACTTCTCATACACCATCACCGCATACATTAACTGCTGCATTGGCGCAATAGGACTATAAGTGATCTTTGGCTCATAGGCGTTCATGTTCCGGCAAAGAGTAAAGGAAAATTTATCCTTCGCCCCCATGCATACGGCATCCTCTATGGCTGCAAACTCAATCTCATCTGGATCCGTATAGTTTGTCTGGTTCAGTGCGTTATACAGGCCCAGTGTCCATTTTTTGTTGCTCTTCCGCCCAAACAGGAAATTAAACAAGTAGCCCTCATGTTCTTTGTTAATCGTTGCCATTTTACATCCTCCTCTTCTCGGTATCTTTTAACTTAACATATTAAGTATGGAAACGCAATGCACGCAACAAAAAGGATTTGGCATTTCTTGCTTGCTGGATTCCAGGAAAACAAAGCAAGCCATCCATTCAGAACAACAAAAAGCCAGCAGGATTTTCTACCAAAAAGCGCAGAGTGCCACGTCTGACCCACTGGATCAGGCGTGGGTGAATGCGCAGATATAAGAGGCTATAACAGATCACGATCACTCATCTTCTTTTGGGCCTTGAATGTGAACGTTCACAAAGATCAGATCTGATCGGAACCACGTCACTTTGGGACGGTTTTTCTTTTATACCTGCGTTTCGATGGATATCTCCCTGCTTTTTTGCGGCATGAGACATACTCTTATCAGGAGCGATGAGGTCCCTTATAACTGTTGAGAACGATGGTCAGCAAGTGCTTTAAGGAGGTGCAACTGATGACTGGCTATATGCGTACAAACAAAGTATATATCAATAACGATCATCCGTTGCGCCCTTATGTAGAGCGCATCACTGCGCTCGCGAACAACCTCTCGAACGCTGCCCTGTTCCGGGAACGCCAGGCGATGACCGCTGTAGATAAGCCTGAGGCTGAATGGACGGATAATGAGCGCCAGGTGATGAACGAACTCCACGATGCAAAGCGCCTGCGTGGCGGTAAATGGAAACTCCCAGAAAAAGGGAAGGCTGCGCTTTCAAGCGGATGTCTGGATGATGTCATGAAAGCTTGCAGCAATCCGGACTATTATGCGGAAGGACTCCCAAGGCAAAGCGCCCAGCATGTCCTAAAGCAGGTTGCTGCCGACATGTTCTCTTTCCTCAAAGCATGTGCAGCGTTTAAAGAAAAGCCATCCGCATTCACAGGGAAGCCAGAGCTGCCCCATTACAAGCGCAAGGGCGGCCATGCGACCGTCTATGTCTCGAACCAGGATTGTCAGATCAAGGTCGGTCCTGATGGGAAATGGTACGCGTATTTTCCGTTCAAAAAGGATACGCCGCTCTGCATCGGCATGCCTATCCCTGACGCAAGACTGAAGGAAGCGACGATCACGCCAAGGAATGGAAGGTATGAGATCTCGTTTAAGTTTGAAATGGATAAGGAACTGCCGGAGCCGCAGGCGGTATCCAGCCGTATCTGCGCCATTGATTTTGGCGTGGATAACCTGATGGCTGTCACGAACAACTGCGGGCTGCCCTGCGTCCTGTATAAAGGCGGCGTGCCAAAATCCATAAACCAGCAGTACAACAAGCAGGCTGCGGATATCGTCAGTAAGCAGACCCTTGAGACCGGGAAGAAGTTTATCCCAACGGAAGAATACTATGCAGTCACGAACAGGCGGAATGACCGGATCGACGACTGCTTTAAGAAGTGCGCGAAACACTTTGTTGCCTGGTGCGTAGAAAACCGTATCGACACCGTGGTAATGGGTGTGAACCGCCTCTGGAAGCAGAAGTCAGAGCTCGGCCATAAGAACAACCAGGAGTTCGTGCAGCTCCCATTCTTCAAGCTGCGCAGTATAATCCGGTATCTCTGTGAGTGGAATGGCATCCGGTGCGTGGAGCAGGAAGAAAGCTACACCTCGAAAGCCAGCTTCCTGGATATGGACCCGATCCCGGTGTATGGAGGGGAAGATTCGCCCAGAAAGCCGTTGTTCTCTGGCAAAAGGAGGCCGTACTGGTATCACGGGAATTATAAGGGAGACGGGTTCCGTGGATTATATACGTCTGCCGACGGGACTATCATCAACTCTGACCTGAACGGTTCCGCAAATATCCTGCGGAAGGCTTTCCTGGGAGCATTCCAGGCTGGGCAGATACCTGATTTCTCCACTGTAGAGGTCATTAAGCACCCGGATCTCGAAAAGCAAAAAGCCAACCGCGAAAAGCAGCTGGCTAAAGGGATTCAGCCGAATGGAGAAAAACATGTCAGCAGATCCAGGCAAAAAAGGGAACACAGGAAGCAGAATTTAAGGCTGTCTTCCGCCGCTTGATTTTTTTAAAAAAGTAATCCCATTGGGATAACAGGGCTTCGTGAATAGCCTTAAGCCACTTATCGCTGCTCTTTGGAAACCACGCCTGATGGCGCTGTTTCCAGCGACTTCAGACGTGGTAATTCATCGTATTACGTCCGCAAAAATAACTCCCCGCCATCATATATACGGCATATGCTGCCGCACGCTGCCTATCATAACCTTTTCCGATGAATGATTTCATCACAAACACTTCCTTTCTTTTTTGGTGGAATGGGTTGATAAGTTTTTTAATCGCCAAACCGGACAAAAATAAGCCAGCTTAGCAAAAAAGTGCATAATAACCCTATGGGTTATCATGTTTTCCCACCAAACTGGCTCTTATATACCAATTTTACGTTTTTTTACTCTATCCACTTCCAAAAAGAATTAAGAAGTTGTCTATTAATATAGCACACATTTCTGGATACGTCCAGTCTTTTTTTATATTATTGTTTCAGTCTTTTTTTATATTATTGTTTCAGAACTCCTCACCCCACATATGTATCGAAAAAATCGAAACTAAATTCCCACTTAATAGTATCGTTTTCCGGTATCACAAAAACATCATCTGCCATACGCATGAGCAGCATCAGCTCATCCCTCCCGGCATACCCGCACGGTATTCCAAACAACACCAGGCCGGTCTCTAAGCGTATTGTCCCATGCATCTCATCGCTTTTCACAGAAATGTCCGCCTCAATTGCCTCCGCTAATACCTTGCCGGCCGCAACCATATCCTCAAAACATGCCCTCTTTTTCGGATCAAAAATCCGTCTGGTCTTTTCAAGCTCATTTTCGCACCTTTCCAGCAGCTTCTGGAACCCCTGCTCGTTCTGCTCCTTTTCAGCCAGCTTTTCCTCCTCTGTCATGGAACTCTGGAGTCTTTGCAACTCCTCATCCACCTCATCCATCAGTTCTTTCGCTTTTGTGTAATATTTTTTCTCAAACTCCATTACATTTACCCCCTCTTTCTTGTCCTTTTATTCTTACAGTCTAACATAATGGTATTTTCAGTACAAATATTGGGTATGATTAATCCAATCTGAACGGTAAAATATTTTCAAAAGAAAGGTAGTGATGAAAATGGATGTTCATGAGCGATTGAACAAGCTCAAGGAGCAACACAGATGGACGGAATACAAACTTGCAAAAGCCTGCGGCCTGTCAGAATCGACCCTCGCGAATATATTCCGCCGCAACACCATGCCGTCCATCGCCACGCTGGAAACAATCTGCAGTGGATTCGGTATTTCCATGGCCCAGTTTTTCGCTGAAGACGAAATGGTGGAGCTGACTCCGGAACTCAAGGAGCTGTTTGAGCATTGGGTGAATCTGACAGTCGAACAAAAGAGCGCTGTTTATACAGTCATTAAGGCATTCGACAGTTCAAAATGATTTGGCCTCCTGATATTTTTGAACTATCAGAAGGCCAGTCACATACTATTTTTCCCCAATATTCTTTACCTCAAAAATCCTATGTATTTTCAGCACATAGTACACCACGCCCCTCTCTGCTCTCCACTCTTCCCGCCCGGTTCCCTCGCTTATGGTACACTCAGCGGAAAACTGCGGTTTGTTGCTGCCATACCCGTTCCGGAACACGATCATTTTCTTCTCCTCATTCCAGACAGCCTCCGGCTCCCCATTGGAAAAATCATAGTGCCTTCCAAAATAGTTCTCGAACCGTTTCGTCCAGTACGGCTTTACCTCCCTATATTCCTCCTTCTTCTGCCCAGACAGGATCATGTCGAACCACTGTTTTTTCAGTGTCAGAACCATATCTCTGCTGTGGTAATACCGATACCGGCATTCCTTTGAACAGAACATCTGGCCTTTTCTGGAAAGGCTTCTGCTCCCACATTGGATGCATCTTTCTGCCATCTTTCTTTCCCTCCTATGCGCCTTACGCCATCACCAGCTTCGTCATCCCCGGGTTCCAGTCCACATGCAGAACCTGGTAATTTCGGGAACTGAGGCGTGTGTTCCTTAGCATCTCCTTGATAGCGCAGCCATGGTTATAGCCATGGATGATATACATACTGACGCTCCCCTTTAAAAGCGCAAGGATGTTCTTTAAGAAACGCTGTGCCTTAGGACATGTTAACCCATGCACATCCACGTACAGCTCCCCATCGACGATACTGAGTCTCGCCAGATCATCCCTCGAAAACACAACCTCAAATTTCTTTACTTGCTCAGCCATAATTAAAATCTCCTTTCTTGATGAAACAATTGTTATTTTTTCTCTGTTGCTGACACGGGGATGATAGGACAAGATTCAGGAAAACACACAAAGAAAATTATTAAAAATTTCTTACATCGCACCGGACGGCGCAGGTTCCGGGCACCCCATATACCAGATGTCCGCTTGTCACCGCTCCTCCTCTTCATGCCGCCGTTCCCTGCCGAGATAAGCATCTTCCAGGCTGTCCATAGCCTCGTACACCGACGCATACCGGGAAATGTCATACGCCTGCCCTGCCTCGCCAAGCACTCCCAGTTCCCGCTCATCCGGTTCCCTTACTGCCTGCATGCCTTCCCGCATCACATCAGCAAGGAGGCTTGGCCCGCCTTCCGCAATCTGCCCTTTAAGCCTTCCGATCTCTGCCTGAAGCCCTAAGTTCCCTTCCTGCGCCCGGTCTGCATGGGCCTTCATTTCCTCTGCCCTCAGCCTTGCCTCAGCCGCCTCCCGTTCCTTCCGTGCCGTCTCTTCCTTATCCAAGCCCATCTGCGCTGCCGCCAGACGGAGCGCTTCATACTCCTCCGCAGCCAGGGATACATACCCCCTGCCGTCTTTGGCGACGGTCTTTTTCTCCTCCGGGATCTCCCCCAGTGCCTCCCTTACCAGCTCCCCGACCATGCGGGTATTCCCCCGGGAGTGTTCGATTGCCTCGATGTGCCGGTCCCGCTTGTAATCATCAATCTTTAAATGCCTGGCCTTCTTTGGTTTTTTATCGACGGTAATCCCCCGCTCCTCGCAGATCTCGATCCACCTGGCACGCATCATGCGGTCAAACGCCATCTTCCGGTTGTTGCGCCTGCCCTCCGGCAGGCCAGGCTCCGGCGGCTGTACACCCGCCTCCTTTAAAGCACGGTCAAGGCCGATCCGTACCGTGCCATCCTTCGTGGTATAATCCCAGACCCTCCGAATATGGGCATGGATAGTCGCCTCATCCTTATGGACTGCCCAATTTAATACATGCATGTGGTTCCCATGGTCTTTATTCCATTCCTCCAGGTATTTTATATACTCATCAAAACATGCATCAAACACAGCCGGGTCTTTGATTGTTTCATCCACGTTCCCTATCTGAAGGATCAGCTCCTCCGGGCAGTACCGGCTCACCCTCAGGTAATCATCGATATCCAGCTTCTCCGGCCTGTGTTGGTTCTGATCCTTAACCATCTGCCCGTAATGCTCTTCGTAAAACTTCCTCTCCGCCTCTTCAAAACTTAAATCTTCATAGACGCACCAGTAGCGGTTGTCCTTCAGCCTTTCCTGGTCAATATGGTCTGCTTTATCGACATCAAACGTCCGGTCATTATGGCTCGCTGAGCCCTGTGTCCGGGAGTTATTGTGTGATACCTTCATCTGTCTCCCCTCCTTCCTGGCCTCCCGCATAATACCCACATCTTAACAGCCCCATGCGCAGGGCCGCGTACTCAAGCTCCAGGCTTTTTTTCTCCCCTTCCCGCATGGCACGCATTTCATCTGCCGCCTGTTCATCCTCCAGGGCTTTTAAGAGATGTTCTGCCGCCTGCCTGCTCTTTGATGCGTATGCCCCGCATAGGCATTCCCGGATCTTTAACAGCCGGTAGCTTTCTTCCGGTACCAGGATGCTGCCGTGCGGCGTTTCCATGACGCCCGGTATCTCTTCATCCATATCCATGGCAGGGGCCTGTTCTTCAATCTCCATGACCTGGCGGAGCATATCCTTCGCGTACTCTTCCTCCATCTCCGCGTCTTCCCTGGCTTTTAGCGCCTGGCGCAGGGTATGGATCCCCGGCTCCCGGTTAACCAGGATCCCGGCATCTTCAAAACAGCCATACAACGCCTCCCTGGAAATCCGGTCGAACGTCATCTTCCGGTTATTGTACCGGGACTCCTCCACGCCTTCATCCGGATACGGGACACCTGCGTCATTTAACGCCCCGGTCATGCTGATTGTCCTTACCCCGTTTTTCCCGATACAGTCCCATACCCTCCGTACTACGGCACGGTACGGCGGCTTATCTGAGATATGCACATTCAGGACATGCAGGTGGTCGCCGTGCTCCTTATTCCACTCCCGCATCCAGGAAAGGTACCGCATGATACAGTCCCGGAATACATCAGGGCCTGGGATCCCCTCCCCGTTATTTTTTCCCGCCTGGATAACCAGTTCCTCTGGGCAGGTGTATCTTTTGCCGTGCAGAGCCTCTGCTGTGATCATGCGGTCTGCATGCCTGTTCTTCCTGTAGGTTTGGTTCCTGGCCTCCACCATGTCCTCATAATGCCCCTTGTAATAGGAAATTTCTGACCGGAAAGTGTTCTGGATCCGGTTCACGCACCAAATCCGGGAATACCCATCCGTAAGATTCTGGAAATACGCTTTTGCCTTCTTCCCGTCCTTCGGGAACGCGACACGCTCCGTATGGTGAGTCAGGCGCACTGCTTTTTCCTCTGCGCTGCCAGCCTGGCCTGCATCCTGCCCGTGCCTTACAGCTTTCGTGGTTTCGTCGTTATGCTCTTCCATATAATAAAACGCAGGCAGTGTCCGCATCTGCCGTGCGGGCAGCCTGCCTGCTCCCTCCTTCTTTTCTTTTTTTCTCCCCTGGTTTCGGGCATTCCAAGCGCCATCAGTACATCCGGTTGTTGTCCTTATACTTTTTATGCAGCGCACGCACCCCAATGCCCAGCACAGCCACCAGAGCCAGCGGAATCAGTACCTTTACCAGCGCGGCGGCTGTCATCACAATCTTCTCCCAGATGCCCGGGTTCGTGTACAGGCTGTCATCATCTGACGGCTCCTGTATCTCCAGGGAGAGATCCGGGTAATTCTTTTTCTGGAATTCAGCATCGCTCTTTTGCACCGCTTTACTCTCCTCTTCGTAAGTCTTCTTATTGAAATAATAACGGGAGTCCGTATCCGTGATCTCCCCGTCCCTCACGGTCCGGATCGCCAGATCCTTCATAGGTGTTTCCTCCCCTGCATGGATATCAAAGAACCCTCCAAAAGCAGCCCCGCCTGTATGGGCCCAGACATAAGAGAGGGAGGTATCCTTGCTTGCGGACTCATTGAAGGTGATCGCCGGCGCCCCGGATTCCCGGTACTTCCCCGCAGGCAGTTTCACCTTCGCCCGAAAGAAGTATGGCTCCATATGGAGCGGGATCTGGTAGGTTTTGTAATCCTCATCCACAATAGTCAGCACTGCCTCATCAAATGCGTTCACCGGCTGGCACTGGATGACCAAGGTTCCGGTCTCTGCCGCCCCATCGCTTAAATCAAACTCCTCCATCCCGGTATCCGGGAGCCCGTCATCATACATAGCCGGATCCCAGATGTTGCTTTCCCCAGCCCCGTTAAGATCCGGCGCATCCTCAATCCCTTCGTCACCAAACTGGCTGCTGTAGGACACGGTGATACGGATGATCCCTCCGTCCTGTAAGTCAGCTTCCGGCTCATAAGCTAGGTCGTAATACCCGTAGATATCCCCGCTCACCCTGGCATCCACCTCGACAATATCCGGCACGGCGTCCAGGTTATATCGGAAGCCGGTATCCGCGGACAGGATGCATGGGACGCCGCCTACCGAAACTTCCACTTCGATAGAGTCATCCCCTGTCTGGTTATCCACAACGATGTTTGTGTTCCCCGCAAAGGCCGTAACCTGCCCCATGCCGTTTACAAGGATGACAAATGCGGAAGCTGCCGTACATAAGGCCCTTTTCCCGGCTGCACGCATATCCTTTCTTCCTGTTACATTGCTCATGTTAAAATATGGCGGAGGAGATCCTGCTCTCCCCCGCCTCCTCCTTTCCGGCCCCATGATGGCGCCACATGTTCTCTATGTTTTCTGGTTTTCTGATGCTGCCGTTAATCCAGCAGGCTGGTGTACCCAAGAAACGGATGGCTTGATTTGGCATCTAGGTCACGGATCTGGATGCCGTACTTTGCACCTACGGCTTCCACGCGCTTGCCTCCGCCGATATACATGGCCACATGGCCGTCCCAGACGATCAGGTCACCAGGCCTTAACATCTCTTTCGGGATCTTCCGCCCGTAATTGATCTGGCTTGACGAGCTGTGCGGGAGTGAGATCCCCGCCCCGTTCTTGTAGGCCCACAGGGTCAGGCCGCTGCAGTCAAAGGTGTTCGGCCCTGCCGCGCCCCATACATACTGCTTCCCGACCTGTGCGCAGGCAAGCTCCACAACCCGTTTCCTGGCCTCGGAGCAGTCTGCCAGGTCAAGCCCGGAAACATCAAACCCGTACCCGCTCTCGGTCTTTTTCAGCGCCTGCTTCAGCTTTTTGGCGTATTCCCGCATCTTGGCGGCATCCTTGTAATACTTCCCGTCAAACAGCTGCAGCGCATTATTCTCCTTCTCTTCTTTCCCTTCCAGGAAGGCCGCACACAGGACATCCGAAGCGTTCGTCTCGGAGCTTAATTTCTTCAGCTCCTTGATCATCATGCCGGTATTGGACTCCAGGAGCCCGTTGATGTCACCCATGTTCTGGTCCAGCCATACGGTGAACAGGTCGGACTGCGCATTGATGGCATCCCACTGCTCCCCGGTCTGCTGGGCGATCCCTTTCAGCCAGTCAACATCTTCGTCATTCCAGCCGCCGAGGCCTTTCCCATTTGTCCCGGAATAAGCAGGCGAGAATGTCCCGTTTGTCTGCTGCCATGCGAAAGCGCATGCGCCGCATGCCGCCGCTTCAGAGTAGCCGCCCCGGATCAGGGTGTTATAGAGTACGGTCAGGTTATCCCTCGCATCCTGTGAAAGCGACGAGATCCCGTCAAACCCATAGGAGCTGTTATTCAGCCTGCTTGGGTCATAGTAATATGGGTAGAAGGTGACATTCTCCCAGCTGCTTGAGAACTTGATCCTCGCAAGGAGCCGGTTCGTATCCCCATCAATGTTGTTCACATTGGCATTCCCGATATTTGACGGGATGTCGGAGTAATAGTCCATCCACCCGCGCCACTGCTGGCGGTCAATCTTTAACTTATCCTTGCAGGAATCCTTTAACAGGTTAAACTCCCGCTCCTCGAACCGCTTGACCGCCTCTGCCAGCTCGCTGTGGCGGCTGATGAAGTTAAGCCAGGAATTCCCCTTGTACTGCTTTAAGCGTTCCGTAACGATCGCGATCCGCTCCGCTTCCGATGACGCCCAGTAAGGGTACGCGAACGCATTCCCGTAGATATCCATGGCGAACAGGGAATCATCCTGCTTTAACGGCTTCGTGGAGTCCCCGTCTTTATCCATGGGCCTGCCATACTGGTCTTCTTCCGTATGGGTCAGGGTCTTGTCGATCTTCGTGGTGGAAGTAATGGAGCCGTTCTGGGCCGTCTTCTTCGTCCCGTCCTGGGTAAAGCCGGTATAAGTGCCGCCCGGCTTCGAGATCAGGCCGCCGAAGGACTGGTTCACCGGGTTGTTGTTGAGGGTCACCTCCACACCAGCTCCGGCATTCTCCTCCAGCTGCTGGGTATACTGGTTGGTCAGGCCGTCCGGGTTCATCTGGATCCCGCTTTCATCATCCGGCCCGCCCCCGTCATCATCCGGATCCCAGTTCTCATCCTCCTCGTAGTAAGCGACAAACTCAATATCCTCTTCCGAAGTGATCTGGATGACGGCGCCGGGCTGCAAAAGGCCGTCATAATGCCCGCTGTAATCTTCCCAGCCACGGAAGCTGTGCTCCCACACGACGCTTCCAGGGGAATGCTTCAGGGTGATGTAATCCCCGACTTTCGCATTGGCTGTGGCATAGATATCCCCCGGTTCCTGGTCGGTTACCAGGCTGCCTACGTCCACCGGGTAGCGGTAGATGATGGAGACCGTCCCGTTCCCGCAGGCATAGAACTCCGTGGTATATTCCGTGGTGGTGAACTCAATCCCACCCTTAGCCAGCTTCCTGTCACCATTCTCATCATCATAGGCCCAGAAGCCTCCGCCATAAGGTGTTGGATCAGGCAGCTTGAACTTCCCGCCGACTTTTATGTCTGTCTTTGCGTATTTCTCAATCTCATTCCAGTCGCTGTCATAAAAATACAGGTCCGTCTTTTCATAATCCAGCACACTGTCATCCGGCACCAGGACAAACTCCATGTCCATCAGGTTATCCTCTTCCATGTAGTCCTCGATCCAGAAGTCATCATCCGGATAATAGGCCTCCTCCGTGTCCCGGATGACCCAGCAGGAGCTGATGTCCTCCCTGTCCTTAAACTCTTCCGGGAGGTACTGATTCCTGATCTTCGGGATTGTGATGCCCCTGCCGTAACGCACCGTCTTCTCCGTAAGGAGTTTTTCGTTGCCTTCCTCATCTTCACCGTAAAAACTGACCTTGACCTTATTGCCGTCCGGCGCCGCTGAAGCCCTCAGCGGCCCGTTCGGCAGGAAGAAGGCCGCCACAATGGCCAAGGCGGCTGCGGTGATGGCCAGACCATGGCGCATCTTTGTCCATGGCTGTTTCCCGTTTTTCCTGCTGCCTGTATCCGTCTGTTCCAGCGAAGGCATGCAGCCTTCACTTAGTTGTCCTTGTCTGTCCATGAAATCAGCCTCCTTCCTTAATTGATAATGATCGCGAACGGGTCAACAACCGGTGTCCCGCACCCTGCCGGGTGCCCGCCCGGAAATGCCTCAAACAGGCATGCCTGCCCGCCGGACGTATAAAGGATCGTCTCCCCTGGCACGTAAATGCTCTCGTTCTTCATGGCGTTCCCGGTGTATTCCTTCCCGTTATAGACCGCCTTCACGAAACCGGTGACCAGTGTGCCCTGCTCGTTTGCCTTGGTGATCCGGTTCCCGTTGCATATGACATCCTTGATCCATTCCAGCGCCTGGGCCGATACGGAACCCGCGTTTTTGTCCGCATAGGTGTGCGACGTGGTAGCGAACCATCCGCCCTGCTTCGGCAGGAGTGTCAGGTACTGATAGAGCGACAGGCCCTTCTTCTTCCCGTACAGCTCATAGACGTTCACCATCAAGGAAGCCTGGTAGCGCATGGTCACTTCGTTTGTCGCGCAGACCCTCTGTTCTCCCATGCACATCGCCGCCAGGTATCTCAGCTGTGCGTCCGTAAGGGAATAGGAAGCACCCTGGAACGCCGTGCTGCCCTCGCCGCCCGAACCGCCGAAGTAGCTGTAGATGCCGCCGCCTCCGCCATAAGTCTCCGGGTTGTCAAAGTCATAATCTGCCGCCGTGCCGAAATTGGGCATCCTGGAGATCCGGCCGATAGTCGCATACACAACAGCGCCCATATGCCCGTCACAGACCCAGACGCGCTTGTATGTATTCCCTTCCTTATCCCATCTCGTTTTTCCCTTATCTGCGCAGCTGTACCAGTAATCATGCTTCGAACAGTGGTGGTGGTGCCCGGAACAGGCCTTGTGCTTCAGCGGTGTGGATACCGTCTGCCAGTGCCCGTGGGTGCATGGGTCAGCGGCAGGCTTTACCACGCAGGCATGCTCCGCAATATCCGTCTCATACCAGTCGGTCTTCTGGCAGACACCGCAGAGTTCCCCTGTCGTGGGGGATGCCCCTGTCCCGATCCACCAGTTGACGCCGGCGCCCTGGTCCCCGTTCAGTGTGTAGTCCATACCGCACTTGCCGGTCTGCGCATCCGTCTGGAGGCCCGATTCGTCATTGGCATCCGGGTTCGAAGCGTTGCCTGGGTGGTACTCTTCAATGGAGATCTGGTGGGAAGCCGCCCAAAGGAATGTGCAGTAATCCAGGAAGTGTTCCTTGTCTTTTTCGTATTCCGTCTTCGCCTGCTGGGAAGCATTCTCACTGGGTTTCGTAAACACAGTCGGGATGAACACAGACGCCATGGAGATGATATCCTTGGAATTATTGAGATCCACGCTTGTAATGTCATCAATGGGCTGCCCGTCTGCCCCACGGAACACCACCTGGTATGCCCCGGCCTCGAAAGCCCCGACATTCTCGTTGGTGTTGTAGCCGTTCATGCCGGCGTACATCCCACGGTTGTACTGGGCGTCGTTGATCTCCGTGATAAAATCGTCTGTGTATCCCCTCAGCATATCAACTGCCTCCTGTACAAACGCATCCTTCCCGTCCGCAGCGGATACATAAGCTGCGGAATAGTTATTGGCCCCATTGCCGTCGCCGCCAAGGTCGATGCTCTCGTATGCCATGAGCAGGATGATGACTACAAGAACGACCGCACAGACTGCAAGGAGGACTTCCGAAGCCGCCGCCGCTGCCGCCGTGGCCTTCCCGGCGATCATCTTAACCCCGGCCTTGATCGCCAGGGTATCCACCCCATGCTTGGCAAGGATCCATTCCACCTTCCTGGCGACTGCCTGCCCGATGAAACGCCCCGGGTGCAGGGCGTGTCCAGCCACACGCTTCAGCCCCTGGGGAACCCTGCGGTTCAGCATCTTGGAAAATGTAGCCGCCACCTTGGTCTGCTTCACGGTTTCCACTGCGGCTGCCTTTATATTGGCCGCTGTCAGGTCTGCCGGAGTTACCTTTAGTTTCCCGATCCCGATCGGCGATGTCATCCGCCGGAAGGCCATGTTATAAAGGAGGCGGTACCCACCCTTGGTCACCCTTGCCAGGCCCCGGCCAAGCCCCATGACCTGGTTGAAGCCCATCATCGCGTCTGTCCTCTGTGCCATCCGGAACATCATGTTCTCCATCCCGTTCATCAGCTCGAACCGGGACATTTCCCGGTTACGGCCCAGGATCAGGCAGACCTTCTCGTTTAAAAGGCGGTTTAAGAACGCTTCCGCTTCCGCATTCCCCTTGTATTTCACAAGCAGCTTCTTGATATCCTCCATGGACATATGGGACAGATGGATGAAGTTGCGCCCAAGTTCGTCTTTCAGGGACTGGTCCACATCCAGGACATTTAACAGCTTCCGGAACTTATCCATGTCAAACCCGTCCAGGCTGTCACCTGCGTACAGCTGGAACAGGCCCATCATGGCGGAACGGTCCTCCATGGAGACCCCCTTCAGCTGCTTCATGAGCGCCCCGGCCTTGTCCTCGGAGATGCCGGCCTGCCTGAGCGCTGCCAGGATATCCCCATCAGCCGCCCAGTTCTTCCCGGCCAACTTATCCACCAGGTCTGCAGCAACCCCGTTCTTTTCCAGGATCGCCTGCATATCTTCCTTATCGAAAAACTTTTCCTGGGAGAATAAGGACTCCACCAGGCGTTTCTGGCTCACGCTTAAGCCGTCCAGGCCGCCTTCCAGGCTCTTTAAAGCCCGGTCGCGCTCTGCCATAGTTGACTGCTTATGGCGGCTCAAAAAACCAAGGATATCCTCTGTGCTGACGTTATCCTGCTCCAGAAGATCCCTGCGGATCCCCATCGCCTGGATGAGCCCACGCATGTCGTTTTTCCCCGGTGTCCGGAAGGTTCCCGCGTACCGCATGGCAACCAGGCGCTCCATGGCGGCCGGGTCATTCTGTGCTGCCTTGAGCATCTTTACATCCAGCCCGGACTTCCTGGCGAACTTCTCCAGGGCCTCACCATCCATGGCGCAGGCGCTGGCAGCCCTGGAACGGATGATATGGCTGTTGAGCGCCGTCATCACCGTATCTCCCTGGTCCAGGCTGGTCCGTCCCATATTGAGCATCTGCTGCTTGACCATATGGGCCGGCAGCTTCACAGCGTACATGGCTGACATCGCCATGCGCCCTGCCTCGGTGTCGCCGGTAACTGACTGGACGGCAGTTCTCGCACCCTGTTTTACTACCATGGCGAAATACCGGTTCTTCATCATATCCATCGCCGCATGCGCCGTCCTGGCATTGATGGATTCAATCCGCCTTAAGCTGTCCTGACGGATCTCCCCGGCTTTTCCCATATAGACAGACTGTTCGCCTTCTGCCTTAATGTTTCCTTTCATCGGCAAAACACCAATGTTCGCCGCCATGGCAGAAGCGGCACGAGTCCTTTCCGTGCTTCCGGTAAAAGCAGAGGAAGCATACGGCTGGGTACCAGCGGCGGCTACTGGCTGGCCGTTGGCGATCCCCTGGAACGACTCCTGCCCGGAGCTTCCTTTCCTGCGGTAAGCGCCTGCGTTTACTGCGCATACACCCGCGCTGATAAGGATCCCGCCGCTTGCAGGCGTCTGAGCGTGCGGTACTGCCCGCATAGCCTGGCCTTTAAAGCCGCCCGCACCGCCACCCATAGGTGCTGCACCGCCCGGTGCGCCCGGAGTAGTTGCTGCGGTACCAGGGGATGTGCCTATGCCTTTGCCTGCCCACATATCTGCACGGGCAGCGTGCCTGACAGGGACATAAGGCATCTGCTGGGACGGGATAACCGCCCCGTAAGCCGTACTCCCCTGCTTTTCCATATAAGCCAGGATGGTGTTTCCGTTAGCGATCTGCTTTAAGGTGGCATCCTCCGGGGCGACACGGGTAAAAGAAACGTTTGTTTTCCCGGCCTCATGCACTTCTTTCTGCACTGGCAGGGCTTCATAAGCACTCCTGCTGAATTTCCTTTCCCGGAAATCGACAACCGGAGCCCCGTCCGGGCCTTTGACAGAGGCAGACGGATCCGGTGCCTTATGTTCTCCCGCGACGGTATGCCAGCTTAGTCTTTTGGATTCCGTATCCTTAATGGAATCCTCAAGCCTCTCCCGGTATTCCCGTACCCCGGTAAATCCCTGGCTCTCAAGCCTCTTCTCCGTCTCCTCCAGTTTCCTCTCGGAAGCGTATACCTCCCTTTTTACGGTCTCCCAGCTCTTATACTTGGACACTTCCTGGTCGGTCACGTTATACTTATCCAGGAGGGACTTGTAGTACGACATGCCATCCTGTGTGTCCGTGCGTGCCCTTGCGCTTACTAACTCCTCCTGGCGCCTTAACTCCTCATGCCTTACCGTATCCTGCGCATACCCGTGCAGGGCGACATTAGCCTCACCGTTTTTGTATTTCCCCTCCAGGTAGGTTTTCTTCTCCTCCCTGGTATATGTGCTGTAGCTGCCGTCCTGGTTCCGCCTTAAGTAGTCCGCGCCATCCGGCTTCTCCCATGTATGCTCCCTTAACTCCTCCGTGGAAGCGTTCCTGGCACGCTCCGCCGCTTCTGCGGCATATTCCTGCCATCCGCCTTTCCCGACGCTCTGGAACCGGTCATGGTGTGCCTGGATCTCATCGTTAGTATTCCGGTACTGTTCCTTTAAGCGGCTGTATTCCTCGCCTGTGTCCTTCCCGGACAGCTTCATCCGTTCTATTTCCCGGCGCATCAGTTCCGCTTTTGCGTAGCGTTCGCACTGCGCCTCAATCTCCGCAGCCCGGATGGCATATGCGTCACGGTAATCCGTCCATGACGGCTCCCCGGTGGATGTCATGGAAGCGACGGCAGATGCTGCGCCCGTTGCTGCGGCGGCTGCATGGGCATCACGGTCCCTCTGCTGTTCACGTTCCTGCTCGCGGTCACGTTCCTGGTGGGTTCTATGTTCTTCCTCCCGGCGTTCCTGCTCCCGGTGCCCGGAATCTGCGGTATGGCGGCTTTCCTCTTCGCACCTTACGGAGTCTTCATGCTTCTGTGCCTCCTGGCGCTTCGCCTCCTCCGCCCTGCGGCGCTCCCGGCGCCTCTCCGCTTTCCGTTTCGCTGCGGCCTTCTTCTTTTCCTTTGCCTTTTCCTCTGCTACATCCTCATCTTCCCCGCCGGGTTCTTCCTCTTCATCCAGGCTGTCCTGGGCATCTTCCTCCTCTGTCTGCCCGTCCTGGCTTTCCCTATCAGGCTCCTCCACGGTCTCTTCCTGCTCCCCGATCTCCCGCTCCAGGTCTTCCTCTTCCTCAAGTTCTTCTTCCTGCTCCTGCTGCTGTGCGCTTTTATCCAGGTCTTTGAGCAGGTCTTTTAACAGGTCTGCCGCCCTTTCTCCGTCAATGTCACGGACCACTACCGTATAAAAATAAGGCGGGCGTTTCCCTTCATCCTCGATCATGCTGCTGTTGATGGAGATGAAAGGGACACCGCCCCGGGTCAGCTCCTGCCGGATGGGTTCCAGGGTATCTTGCCCGCATCCGATGAACACGGCCCCGTTATTATGGATATGCCTGGCTACCAGATCCGGATGAAACCCGTTTTTCTCCAGCCTTGTCTTATCCTCATTGAGCTTCCGGTCGAGGCTAATCTCCTGAAGGGCCGGGATCAGGGATAATACCCCGGTCATTCCGTATGCAATCGTCGCTGCGGCAGTCCCCAGTGCTTTTTCGTCAAGTCCCACGAATATTTCCTCCTTCCCTCCCGGAACCCGGACGATACGCCGGGAACCGGGACGCTGATTGTCTTTTCCAGCCTGCTTTTGGGCACTGGATAATCAGTATCCGGTACCAGGCAGGCTTTTACAGACATTACAGGGGTAGTACCCCATCATGCCTTACTGTGGAAAGTATGGCGGATCCTGCGCGTTTTTCCGGCCGAAAAAAATTTGAAAAAATATAAAAAAGTTTGTGGGAAATCCGGATTTTTGTCCTATAATAGCGCCAGAGGAAAAGAAATTAAAAAAACAGGAAAACTATATAAGGAGGAAATCATTATGAGAGGCGAATTAGAAGGTAACTTTAAGACAGCAGAACTGTTCCGGAAGGCACCGGAACTGAGATACCTGCCCACCGCAGCCAGCGAGAGGGGCATGTGCGGGGTGTTCTTCCAGGGCACAACCCAGCTCTTCTTTGTCTTCGGCTACGACAAGCCCCGGATCCAGTATGGCGATTTTATTGAAATTGATAACACGCTTTACGACAGGGATGAGTACCTGTATGATGTTCGGGTACATATCCACGGCCAATCCGTACTGAGACGGAGTTTCAATGCCTATCCTATCTCCCGGAACCAGTATTCAACTGCCGAGGTAGAGCTCATCGTTGAACTCATGAACGACTTAGAGCGCGTCACGGCGATCGGGAATGAATTTGGCATCCCGCTTACGGAGTATTTTAATTACACCACGACGTTTGACGCCCTGGTAAAGCAGTACTATGACAAGCTCTCCACTTCCTTTTCCAAGAGGGAATCCGACCGGATGGTGAACGAACTGCTCTTCCATTTCAAGTCCTGCATGATGACCTCTGAAAACCCGAGGCCGGATGATGAAGGGCTGACCCTGGAAGACTACAAAAACAGCGCCTACTGCGTGGACACAGACCCCAGAGCCATTGAGAAATGGTTCCGCCGCCCGGAGAAATGGGATGAGCACCTGTTCAGCTTTACAAAGGATTATGCGGACAACTCCGCGCTCTCGGCCATGTACGTTTACAAATTCGTCGCCCAGCAGCTTGAATGCCTCCTGCTGGAGTTCAACATCCCGCACCGCTATACGGACATTGGCAAGGTAAGCCCCAAGCTGGCCCGCCATCTGTCAGCAACCGAGACCGGCGCCAGGGAGGACGACATGAGTGGGCAGCTGATCGTGGTATACCCGGCCATTTACTCCATGTTCATGCAGTACCTTATGCGCTGCGCCTACATCGACTTCCATTTTACCCAGGAAGAGAAGGACGAAGGCTACCGGATTTTCAAGACTGGGCAGTTTTACGGGTTCTCCATCCCGCTGGTCCATCAGGTGCTGCATTTCCTAAGAGGCCGCGGAATCAAGGTGTACTGCCATGAACTGCTTCAGTTAAAAGTCCTTTCCGGATCCCTGGACGGCTACTGCTTCGTCCCGCTCAAACAGAAGCCCCTCGTTGACGCCGCACTAATGGACTATGCCGCGATGCAGGCTTACACCCACAGCCAGGGTTCCTTTAAATTTTACGCCGCATCGGAGCTGCGTATCCCGAAATGGGAAGGCGGCCACCAGATCTCCATCTGTGAGTACGGCTGTGAAACCGGATCGGCGCTGGGGGACGGCATTGCCCTCACCGATTACTTCAACCTCCATTTGGACCATGTGCCCGATAAGGTGTTAAAAGAACACGGCCTCCTGGCAGACCCGCCTATCATCAACGGCACTGCCACCAAATGCCCATGCCGGTACGATGAGACCGGAAAGCCGGAGATCGGCACATACAGCTGGAAGATGGTCTGATAACTCCTGCCTGCGGAACCTGTCTGCCAAAAAAACAAAAAAAAGCAAGGCTGCCGTTGCTGGTACGCCTTGCTTTTTGGCATTGCTGGCCTGTGCCTATCCGCTGATGGCGAACAGGTACATACTGGCCGTATCTATGATAAACAGGAATGTTCCCCCTGCGAGCATGACTGCCGCCGTGATGGCGGTGCTGACAGCTACTTCCTTTTTTGCCGGGAATGTGAGCCCGAGCCCGTTGATCCATTTTTTCATGGCCTTTTTCTCCTTTCCTACAGCTTTTTCCGTCCGGCAAGCCGCCTGACAGCCGCCATGGAGGATAAAAGCCTTCGCTCCTCGATCACCGTGCCAACAAGAATGATGATGGAAGTCCCGGCGATGTTTAACGTCCCAAGCCCGTAGGCGTTGCAGGCCGCATGCATGGCGAGGATCAGGAGCGTTGTCGCCGTGTTGCCTGTCAAAGCGATGCGGGTGCTCACTTTCCTGATATATTCCACAGTCGGCATGCCCGGCCGGATTCCCGGGATGGTCGCGCCTGACCGCTTCAGGTTATCAGCGATCTCATATGGGTTGAACCCAATATCCAGGTAAAAATAGGTAAACAGTGTTGTGAGCATGAAGTACAAAAGCGCCCCGGCGCTGTACAGCGGCTGATCCAGCTTAAACCATTCCCCTGTACTCAAAAACCGTATAACCTGTGAGGCTATCTTATGGTCCGCTATGCCTGCAAACTGCGCCACAATGATTGGCAAACTCAAAATGGAGCTGGCGAAGATCACTGGCATGACGGAGCAGGTGTTTAACGGGACCGGGAACGCGGAACGGTCTAACCGCCCGGACATTTTTCTGGAGTTCGTGACCGGGATCTCCCGGTACGTGGATGCCAGGACGACACATACGCCGATGACCGCTAGGAATGCCGCTGTGATCAGCACGGCATTCAGTACCGCCACTGCCGGGATCTTCCCAGACACGAACATATCCCTTAACGAGAACACGTCAGTGGGGAACGTGGACAGGATGTTGGCGCATAAGAGGATCGAGATGCCGTTCCCTACCTCCATCCAGTCCAGAAACGTGCTGACCCCGATCAGGACGATGGCGCCAACGCTCCAGATCACGGACGCCGCCGCAACAGTTGCCGGGGTATAGGATACCAGGAGGCCCCTGGCCCCAAGGCCGACCGCCATTGCCACAGACTGGATGATGGACAGCGTAGCCGCTACGCCCTGCGTGATCCGTTTGAACTGCTCCATGCCTGTCTTGCCGTCCTTCTGCAGTTCCTCCAGGGACGGGAACACCACCGTCATGAGCTGCATGATGATGGATGCCGTGATATACGGGCTGATCGACAGTGCGAAAAATGACATCTGCTGCATGGAGCCGCCGGTTATGGTATTTAAAAAGGCAAGCCCCTGAATCCCAAGGATCATCCGCATGTAATCCGTATTCACGAACGGGAGCGGGTAGGATGACCCAAACCTCACCAGGACGATGACTGCCAGGATGATCGCCGCCTTGCATGCGAGCGGCAGTTCCTTGATCCTGGTCCGGAATGTCCGGAATCTGTAAGTTCTTTTTTCTGCCATTAAAATATCGCATGGGTATCCCAACTGAATCTTTTGATTCAGTTGGGGAGGAAATGCGCCGAAAACTTTACAGATCCATTAAAGGAATGCCATAAAAGATCACGGCATAACCCATGCCTCC
>CAJTGE010000038.1 GCA_910575795.1 Clostridiaceae bacterium
GTATTATTTCAACCTGGACGGCGTGATGCTCACAGGCTGGCAGCAGATTGGGGATCAGCGCTATTTCCTTCACGGGGGCGGGGCCATGGCCGTGGGATGGACAAAGCTGGATAATAAATGGTACTATTTCTATACGGCGGCGGATCAGGGCCACACGGAAGGGACGATGATGGGCCCGGGCTGGCAGGTCGTCGGCTCATGGCATTACTATATCAATGCGGACGGCTCCATGTATACAGGATGGCTGGAACAGAACGGGAAGTGGTATTATTTAAACGAGCTGGACAACAGCATGCAGGGCGCGATGTTCACGGGCTGGATGAAGCGGGATAACGCGACTTATTACATGGATTCCAACGGGGAACGCCTGGAGGGCTGGTACGAGATAGACGGGAGCTGGTACTATTTCTACCCCGGCACAGGAGTGATGGCGGTGAGCACGAATATTGACGGCTTCTATGTGGATGAATATGGAGTGATGAGATAAAGAGCGGCCGCGGGATCTTCCCGTGCGATGCAGACGGGCGGGTAAATACCGCGGCTGGACGGTTGCCAAATATAACGTGATAGTTGTTGGGCAGGAAAGGATGGGAAAGTTGAAGAAAAGAGGAAATGTGGCAGCGTTTTCCCGGCGCATTTGCGTAAGCCTTGCGCTGGCGGCATGTTTTCTGGCATCGGGCGGGACAGGGACGCATATAGATACTTATGCGGCGGAGTCCAGTGTGATAGAAAGCGTGAGTATTACATTTAAAAGTACATACGGGGAGCCGGAGGAGATCATTGATCCCGAGATCACGGCAGGCGGGGGCAGTTATTCTATAGGGGATATCCAGTACCGCACCGAATATGAGAAGTGGAAGCCCGGAAAAAAGGTCCGGGTAGAGATTACGCTGGTAGCGGAGGACGGGAAGTATTTTCCGGTATCCTTAAACCGCTCCAAATGCAAGGTGAGCGGAGCGGAGTACGTGTCCGCCAAGGCGCTGGACGATTCGAGCCTGCAGGTAAAGGTGGATTATAAGCCGGTCACCGTGCTGGGAACGACGGAAAAAGCGGGCTGGAGCAGCCGGAGCAAGAAAAAGGCATCGTGGAAGTCTGTAAGCGACGCGCCGGGCTATACCCTGACGCTTTACGGGGACGACAAGGTAGTAAAGCGCTTAAACGTCGAGACGAACAGCGCGGATCTGTCCGAATATATGACGGATCTGGATAAGACTTATTATTATGAAGTAAAAGCGGTTCCCATCACATCGGAGCAGAAGAAATACTTAAAAGAGGGGGCGTATGTCACTTCCACGGATCAGGAATTTGACTGGGACGATTACCAGAGGGAGGAGGCGCGCACTCAGACTCCGGGCGACGGCGGAGCGGTGAAGGGCGACAGCTACGTGCTGCCGGACGGCAGCAGGGCCGTGAATTCCTGGAAAAAGATCGGCGAGACATGGTATTACTTTGACGGAGCCGGCAATAAAGCCAAAGGCTGGGTTCTCGACGGCCCGACCTGGTACTATATGGATCAGAACGGCGCCATGCAGACCGGCTGGCTTGACCTGGGAAACGGCGCGAAATTCTTTTTGAATTCAGACGGCGCGATGCTGACCGGATGGATCCAGCCTGCGCCCGGCACATGGTACTACATGAATCAGGACGGCTACATGCAGACCGGCTGGATTCAGGTGGACGGGAAAAGCTACTACTTAAACGGCGACGGAACCATGGCCTTTAACACAACCGTAGACGGCCGGCCGCTGGGGCCGGACGGGGCGGCCTTACAGTAAACGCAGGGGCATCCGGAATATATCCGCGCTGGCTGTGCGCATATGCGGCGGCATCGGAAAGGAGTTTTATAAAAAATGGGTTTGATAACATCAGTATCAGAGGCGAACGCCCTGCTCGGAAGGACAGAGGACTCGAAAAAGAAGGCAGGCTCTGCCGAAAGCTTTAAGAGCGTGCTGGGCGGCAAGATCTCCGGGGTTTCGGAGGATATGGACGCCATCTTCGAGGATGCGGCAAGCTGCTTTGGCCTCTCCTCCAGGCTTTTGAAGGCAGTGGCCAAGGCAGAGTCGAACTTTAACCCCAAAGCGGTCTCCAAAGCGGGCGCCATGGGGGTGATGCAGCTTATGCCGGCCACGGCCAGAAGCCTGGGAGTTTCGGATCCGTATGACGCGCGGCAGAATATCATGGGCGGCGCGAAATATCTGAAAGAAAATCTGGACCGCTTCGGCGACGTGCGCCTCGCGCTTGCCGCCTACAATGCGGGACCGAACAGCGTAAAGAAATACGGCGGGGTTCCGCCCTACAGCGAGACGCAGAACTATGTAAAGAAGATTATGGGTTATCTGGGCGGCGATACGCTGTACGCGAACCGGAGCGTTACGACTGGAGGGAGAAGCGGCAGCAGCTTATCCTCTGCAGCGCAGATCTATGCGATGAGCAGCATGAGCGGCGCGTCCAGGATCGGCGGCCTGGGAAGCCAGAGCGGCGCGGGCGGTTCATCCTCTCTGGGGCTTGGCGGTATGTCGGGAATGTATGGACTTGGAGGCGGGAGCATGTACGGAATGGGCGGCCTTAGCGGTTCCGGGCTGTCCGGCATGTACGGCGCGGGCCTGTCCTCTTCTATATACGGCGGGTTAGTGCTCAGCGAGGATGAGAATACGGTGACATTGGATAAGGAGACATATGCCAGCCTGATTCAGATGCTGCGGATTCAGTCCATGATGAATGCAAGTAAGGATGTGGGGGCGCTGACCTTATAATAGCGCGGCAGTTATGCAATGATTTTGCGGCGGTTCCCGGCAGCAGGCCGGTTTGAACCGCCGCGTTTTATAATATATACGCAGGAGGAGGCGGACGAAATGGAAGTGTTTGACGAGTTTTTTGAGCACCTTGACTGGCTGGTCGGCCAATCAGAGAATAAGAAGATGGTTTTGTGGGGATACGGCAGAAGCGGTATATTTTTTGAAAAGCTGCTGATGCAGAGATATCACCGCCGGCCGGACTGCATCATAGACGACGCATTGTGCCATACGTATGTGCAGCTACCGGAACATCCCATCTACTGCAGGGATGTCCTGGATTACTACGATCCGGGCGATACCGTTATATATCTGTGCATGCTGGGCATGGACGCGGGATTGTCGGATGTGAACGCAGAGCTTGCGCGGCGCGGCTACAAAGAGGAGGTGAATGTATTCAGCGTCAGGCGTTATGAGCTGGGTTCGTACAATAAAAAGGGGCTCTGTTATGAATCGTTTTTACAGTATCGGAAAGGATTCGATCTTGTGGACGGTATCAGCAATCCGCTGTCCAAGTCCACGTGCAATCAGGATGCGCACGGCTTCACTTCCATAGATATGATTGATCTGCTTCATATTCTTAGGGATATGAAGCTGGATGAGAATTCGGCGTTTTTTGATTACGGCTGCGGGAAGGGGGCGGCTGTCATGGCGGCCCTGTTAGCAGGCGTAAAACGGGCCGGCGGGATCGAGATGAACCGGAACCTGTATCCTGTTGCGTGCGATAATATTCAAAAAACGGAAAAATTCATTGGGGAGGGATATAATACCAGCATCATATGCGGGAATGCCTCTCTGCTTGAGGAGATTGACGAGTACGATCTCTTTTATTTTTACGGCCCCTTTGCAGGAGAGACATTCAGGCAGACAATCAGGCAGATCGAGCGCTCATATAAGAGAAAACCCAGAAAAATACGCATTCTCTATACCAATCCGAGATGCCATTTTTCTGTTATTGAGAGCGGGGTTTTCAGGCTGAGCAGGCAATTTGTGATACAGACCCGGTATCCATGTGCGAATTTATATGAATTGGATGGGGATGTATGCAGGAAAGGACTTACTGAATGAAAATATTAATGGTTGAATGGAACGGAATGGGCCAGAAGAAGATAAAGAAGGCATTTACATCAGAAGGACATAATTTGGTCTATTTTCCACTGGATATTGATAAAGATAATTATTATCATAATCCGGAATTCGCTCGCGCATTCATGGAGGCACTGCGCCAGGAAACACCGGATATTGTGTTTTCAGTTGACTTTTTTCCGGTGATATCCAGGGAATGCCAGAAGGAAAAAATCCGATATGTCTCATGGGTTTATGACAGTCCGCATATTATGCTGTATTATGAAACGGTGCTGAATTCGTGCAACCACATCTACATTTTTGACAGAACCTTGTATTTGCAATTGTGCAGCGCAGGCGTTTCTACCGTACATTATATGCCTTTAGCTGCTGATGCAGACAGTCCGGATGATCTGGAGAAGAGGGGGGAGCTGCCGTTTCTTTACGATATATCCTTTGTGGGATCGCTCTATTTAGAAGGCGAAGATTACTATGGCGCGATGGAACCCCGCCTGCCAGATTATGCGAATGGGTACCTGGATGGCCTGATTAACGCCCAGATGAAAATACATGGGTATAATTTCATTGAGGAATCTTTAGGGCCGGTTATAAATGACCTGGATAAAGCGCTGCATATATCGATCCCGGCGGAGTCCATGCAGACGAGGGAAAATTTTTATGCCCAGTGTATTATCAACCGGAGGATCACGGCTATAGAGCGTATGGATATACTGGATGTGATTGCACAGAGGCATAAGATTGATCTGTTTACTCACTATAAAGGTTTCACTCTGCCGAATCTGGAAAATCACGGGAAGGTTGATTATGACACTGAGATGCCCCGGGTGATGAAGCAAAGTAAAATCAACCTGAATATCACACTGCGCAGTATTCAAAGCGGGATTCCCTTAAGAGCGTTTGATATAATGGGGGAAGGCGGATTCCTTCTGAGCAATTTTCAGGCGGAGTTTCTTGATTATTTTGTGCCGGGAAAAGATTTTGTTTATTATGAAAGCAAAGAAGATTTACTGCAAAAGATCGATTATTATCTGGCGCATGAAGATGAGAGAATGGAAATTGCGAAAAACGGCCATGAAAAAATAGCAGCCGGTCACACATACAGGCATCGGGTGAGAGAGATGCTAGAGCGTGTTTGAAAATTCATTCCTGGCATCTGCACGCCCCACTTCGCGGTATATTTGTGCCAAATTCACTTAACGCAGCCCGCTGCGCCGCGTTCATTTGGCCCAAATCTCCCACAAAGTGGCACGCACAGCTACCAGAAAGCAATTTTCAAACACGCTCTAGAGCGTGTTTGAAAAATTGATAAAAAACATACAGGAATATGGAGGATATGCGGATGAATCCTGAACAGACCATACAAAACCAATTCAACATTTTGACTTCATCTGACGATGCCCTGGTTCCCCAGATAGCGATTTCGCTTACTGCTATGGCGAGGAATTTAAGCCATGCGCACATTGATTTCTACCTTCTTCACAGCCGGGTAAGCCCTGAAAACATACAGATGCTTTCCGTGTTATGTAAAGGCTATGGAAATATCGCGTTTCATGAAATCCGGGTCGGCAATCCGGAAGGTTATGATCCTCTTGTGCAGGCAGGGGGATGGCAGCGGGAGACCTATTATCCTCTCTGCGCCCATCAGTTGCTGCCGGACACGATGGAGCGCGCGATGTATCTGGACGCGGGCGATACCCTGGTAGTGGGGGACATAGCGCCGTATTACACCTGTGATTTTGAAGATAATTTTCTTATTGTGACTGTACAGAGATATAAGGATGAGAATGGCCTGGCTGCTCCGCTTTCCGCAGAAGATATAGCCAATCCCGCCTTTCTTCCCGGTATATTAAAGGGACTTTTTAATTCCGGCTCTTACATATTAAACCTGGAAAAGATGCGCAGGGCAGAACTTGATCTGTCCTGGTACTGCTCCTTTACAGAGAATCTGCGCGATCTGAGGAACAGCTTCTGTCCGGATTCCAGAGCGGAAAAGACGGTCTGTTTCGGCGATCAGGGACTTCTGTCGGCGGCATTTATCGGATCACTTAAGTATTACGGCTATCCTGAGATCCGGGATCTGTGGTACTGCCCTTATAATTTCTGTATTGGTTATTATGACTACAATGAAAGAAAGCCGGATTATCAGCCGGCGGTTCTTCACTTCGCAGGCGTGCCGTTTAAGCCATGGAAAGCAGAATATCCGATTTTCCCGGAACGCTTTCAGTCAGCCGGAGGTGAAAGGAGAGGATTGAGCGAGCTGAAACAAGGGCAGGTTGAATACTATTTCCTCTGGCTGGAATACCTCTTCCTCACGGATAAAGCGTTAAGCATATTGGGAATCTAAACGGCGCTCCAGGGCATACGGCCCTGCGCATTTAAGCATCCGCTGGAAAAGATCAGCCGAACCGCTTATAGTTTCGGCAAAATCGCCGATAAATTTATATATCAGAAAGAATCGAGGTGAAGATAGATGCGGGTAAAAACGAATGTGGCAGGACTTAATTCAGCAAGAAACCAGGGAATCAACCAGTTGGGCATGGGTAAGTCGCTTGAGAAGCTGTCATCCGGCTACAAGATTGTCCGTGCAGGAGATAACGCCGCGGGCCTTGCTCTTTCAGAGGGAATGCGGCGGCAGATATATGGCCTTGATCAGGCAATGCGCAATGTCAATGACGGCATCGGTCTGGTGAATACAGGAGAGGGTGCGCTGACAGAGGTACATTCCATGCTTCAGCGTATGAACGTATTGGCTACGGAGTCTGCGAACGGGACATATAACGACACGTCCCGGGGTACGATAACGGAGGAGATTAACCAGTTACTCAGTGAGATCGACCGGATTGGGAGCAGCTCGGATTTTAATGGGATACCTTTATTTGATCCGGATCCCCCGGCACAGTTACCGCCCCCATGTGAGGGTTCGGATCCAGATATTCAGCTCCAGATCGGTTGTTCACAGCAGGAGACTCTGGTAGCTACGCGATATTGCCTGAGCAAGGAAGGGCTGGATTTGCAGGGTATCAAGGTTGACAGCGTTGAAAACGCGAATGCGGCAATGCCTAAGATCGAAGAAGCAGTACAGGCCATATCGCTGATACGAAACGCGTATGGTTCCGTCTACAGCCATCTGGAGCACACGCACAGGAACCTTTCGGTTAATAAAGAAAATCTTCAGGCTTCGGAGAGTTATATAAGGGACACGGATGTGGCGGATGAATTTACAAACTTCACGAGACACAACATCATGCTTCAGGCTTCCCAGTCCATGATGGCTCAGGCCAATGCTGTTCCGCAGGGTGTTCTGAGCATGCTCAACTAATAAAGTCATGCAACTGTGTGCCACAGGCCGGAACCGGATTTCGTCAGTAAAAAGAATTATGAAAAAAGTACCAAAAAGCCCTTAAGAATTATCAAAACCTGACGATAAATAAGATGTAAGCAAAACAAATATACTTGTTTTCAAGATTTTCTCCTGACACAGGGCCCGTGCAGGGGAAGACGGCAGGAACAAGGATGTCCCTGCTGAAAAGA
Source organism: Clostridiaceae bacterium (assembly GCA_910575795.1). Classification (GTDB taxonomy): domain Bacteria; phylum Bacillota; class Clostridia; order Lachnospirales; family Lachnospiraceae; genus Otoolea; species Otoolea muris. The sequence goes on from CAJTGE010000038.1 coordinate 7,410, forward strand.
ATTAAAACAGGAGGCAAAATATATGATTATACAGCACAACATACAGGCTATTAACTCTTACAGAAACTTAGGCATCAACCAGGACGGACTGAGCAAAAACTTAGAGAAACTGTCTTCCGGTTACAGAATCAACCGTGCAGGCGATGACGCTGCTGGTCTTGCTATTTCTGAGAACATGAGACGTCAGATCGGCGGTCTCGATCAGGCTGCTACGAACGCAAAAGACGCTATCGGTCTTATCCAGACGGCTGAGGGTGCTCTGACAGAGACTCACTCCATGTTACAGCGTCTGAACGTTCTGGCTACCCAGGCTGCGAACGGTATCTACAACTCCACAGCATACGGCAACATCGATGCTGAGGTTAAGCAGCTTCAGGCTGAGATTACCCGTATCTCTGAGAACTGTGACTTCAACGGTATCAAGCCGTTCAGCAGCACCAGCAAGATGACCTTCCAGATTGGACCGAGCAAGGCTGAGACCCTGACTGTTTCCAAGGCTAAAATGGATGCAGCAACTCTTAAACTCACCACTCTGAGCTTTAAGAGCGTTTCCGGTGGTAATGCAGCTCTTAGCGTAATTTCCGCAGCTATCAATACGGTTGCTTCTCACCGTGCTAAACTCGGTGCGGCTCAGAACCGTCTGGAGCACACCTACAACAACCTGAAGGTAACATCTGAGAACATCAGCGCTGCTGAGAGCCGTATCCGCGATACTGATATGGCTAGTGAGATCACCTCCTTCACGAAGAATAATATTCTTCTGCAGGCATCTCAGTCCATGCTGACTCAGGCCAATGCTGCACCGCAGGGCGTTCTGAGTATGTTACAGTAATAGAACAGTCGAATGTGAAAGCGTCTCGAGAGCTAAGCATCAGACATATAAGAGAGCCATTTCAAAAGCGGAAAGCCTGCGAAATGGCTTTCTTTTTGTTCCGAAGAACCGTCTTCTCTGGACAGGAGGTAGAAAATGCGGGTTTCACAATGTATGATTGTAAAGAATGAGGAAGCAAATATAGAGAGAGCCTTAAGCTGGGGAAAGGGTTTCGTCTGGGAGCAGATCGTGGTGGATACGGGAAGCACGGATCAGACGGTGGATATTGCCAAATCGATGGGCGCCTGCGTATACGATTTGGAATGGGCTGACGATTTTGCGGCTGCGAGGAATTTTGCAATGAGCCTGGCGAAAGGTGACTGGATTGCACTCCTGGATGCGGATGAATATTTTGCCCCCCAGGATGTGAAAACACTGGAAACTCTTTTGACACAGCTTCATGGGACGGAAACCGAGGCGATTGCTGCCGCATGTATCAATCTGAATGAGAAGGGGAAGCCCGGAAGTATCGCGACACAGATACGGGTCTTCAGAAACAAACCGGAACTGCGTTACAGGAGGCGTATCCATGAGCAGCTTCTTGCAGAGGAGGGCCGGCGGCCAATGCGCGTGCTGGATGCCACGAAGGAGCTGTCTGTGTTCCACACAGGGTATTGCGGTGAAGCCTATCAGAAGAAGAATGTCAGCAAACGGAATCTGAGACTTCTGCAAAAGGAGCTGGAGGATCATCCGGGAGACAGCGAGATACTTGGGTATCTGGGAGATGAGTATCACTCAGCCGGGCAGAGCGGGAGGGCAGAGCAGTATTACCGGCAGGCCATTGAAGCGATGCCGTCTGTGTTAGATGAGCTGGATGCCAGGAGCGCTGCTACCTTTACATATTTGCTGCAGATTCTGGGAGACAGACAGGCGCCGGATGAGGAGATCGATCGTATTTACAGCAAGGGAGAGAGGCTGCTTCCCGGAGAGGCTGATTTTGATTACATCATGGGCCGTTCTTTTGCTTCGCGGGGCGAATATGAAAAGGGGGCTGCGCATCTGGAGCTGGCTCTCGCCAAACTGGAACGTTTTGGGACAAACAATCGCTCTATGAGGCTTCAGGCAGGTATCCAGGATGCCTATGAGGTACTGGCGCTCTGTTATCTGAACCAGGGTGAGCTTCAGAAGGGGATTCACTGCAGTATAGCTGTTCTGAAATACGCGCCGCACTCGACGACATCTCTGGTCGTATTGCTGAAATGTCTGAAGGGGGATAGGGAAGAGCCTGCGACGCCTGCGGATCAGACAACGGCATTCTTAAGTAAGCTGTACGATATGAAATCTTCTGCGGACAGACAGATACTTGCAACAGCGGCAAAAACACTTGGGTGGCCTGCCCTGGAAAGGGCTTTGGAAGCTTCATTCAGCGGAAGCTTGTAAAATGGATGATTCAGCCAGAACAGGGCGCTTTCAGGCGGTCACGAAAATATCCGGAAAGGAGAACGGCATGCATGACAAAGGTTATAACCTATGGCACATTTGATTTGCTTCATTATGGGCATATCCGTCTGCTGGAGCGGGCGAAGGTATTGGGCGATTATCTGATCGTCGGGGTAACGGCTGATGATTTTGATAAGCTGCGGGGCAAGATCAATGTGCAGCAGTCATTGATGGAACGCCTCGAGGCTGTGAGGGCGACAGGAATTGCAGACGAGATCATTATCGAGGAATATGAGGGGCAGAAGATCGATGACATAAAACGGTATGGGATCGATATTTTTACCGTAGGCTCTGACTGGGTCGGAAAGTTTGACTATTTAAACGAATACTGCAAAGTGATTTATCTTGAGAGGACGCAGGGGATATCCAGCTCCAATATCCGGGCGCAGAGACACGAGGTCAAGCTGGGGCTGGTTGGAGAATCGGGTGTTTTGAGCAAGATTGAGAAGGAGTGCAGATTCGTAAACGGACTGTCAGTAACGGCTGTATATGCGGAACACTACTATGTTTTGCCTCAGACACTTCAGAAGCTTTACAGATGGGAGCAGAGCTATCCGGAATTTTTAGACAGCGTGGAAGCGGTCTATATCGCTTCGCATCCCACGAGGCATTACAGGGATATCAAAATGGCGCTTGAGAGGGGAAAGCATGTGATCTGTGAGTCTCCGGTCGTGCTGGATCCGGTTCAGTTTGACGAGCTCTCGGAGCTGGCCGTAAAAAAAGGCTGCATCCTGGGCGACGCTATCAAAACAGCTTATTCGACAGCCTATTCAAGGCTTCTGCTGCTGGTGAAAAGCGGAAGAATCGGCAAGGTGGTTTCCGTGGACACAACATGTACGAGCCTGAGCGATATCTACCATATACCGGAAGAAAAGAGAAAGCTGATATGGAACAGCATCTGTGCATGGGGTCCTGCAGCATTGCTGCCTGTGTTCCAGCTTTTGGGGACGCAGTATTCGAGAAAGCATATTATATCAAGCTTTGCAGATAAAGAATGTAATCTGGATTCCTTTACGAAGATCGATTTTCTATATCCGGACGCAGTTGCGTCTGTAAAGGTCGGAAAGGGAATTAAATCAGAAGGGGAGATGATTATCTCTGGAACGAAGGGATACATCTATGTCCCGGCGCCGTGGTGGAAGACCGATTATTTCGAGATCCGCTATGAAAATCCCGCAGATAATAAGCGCTACTTTTATCAGTTGGACGGGGAAGGTATACGGTATGAGATGGTGTCGTTCGTAAAATCCATTGAGACACAAAAAAGCATGTCGTATATTGACCCGGATATAACGAAAGCCATATCCGGAGTCATATACGATTTTGAGAAACGGGTCGATATGGATATCATCTGACAGCCTCAGCGGCAGTGAATCTTCTTTTCCCAGATTCCCCGGGTTTCCTCTCCGGCAAATTTGGCCAGATAATCAATGTAAGCCTGGCGTATTCCTGCGGACTGCACAATCGTGGTGTCTGCATGCACGACGCCGGGGGTAGAAACGTAATATTCCATATTTTCAGCGACCTTTGGATCAGCCATTTCGGATTCGTCCAGGACGAAATGAGGCACATATACGAGCTTCTTTGTATATGGCTTTAAGTTGCGGGCGAAAAAGGACGGCGGAACACTTATAGCCAGATTGTATTCGTCATATGGATTCTGAATAAATACCGTGTCCGGACGGCGCTTTTTAAAATCATACTGCCTGTAGTCAGTAACAGGAACATAGTCTGGAAGCTGCCCGGCTTCATACTGCATATCCCGCAGGCTGCCATTCAGGTTTTTATAGTAATATGGAACAGGAATGACATATACATCACATTCCGTATCTGCGGCTGCTTCTTTCCAGAAGGGCTCAATTCTTTCCCAGCCGGCGGCTTTAAACGGAAGGAATACGATCTCCCTGCGCTGGCAGGCAGGCTCAGACTTGCGCTGCGCAAGCCGATCCAGCAGGAGGTCCAGGCCGCGGCGGATATCTTCGGGCCGGCCGGCGGACGTCCCGAGCTTCTCATAAATTTGCCAGGCGGCTTCACAATATTCCTCCAGGATTTTGACAAGCCCGTCTTCACCAAGCTGCTCTAAGGCTGTTCCGGTCTGAATGGCGCTGGTCTGGCATACTTCCAGGAGTCCTTTTGCTGTATCGGAGGAGTTCTCCTTAAGGCTTTTCTCGATTTCCAGGTGAGCTTTTGATACCATGGCAGTAAAGCTTCTCACGAGGACGGACGGACTGACCCGCCTGTCATCCAGTTCCCTGGCGTCGAAATAATATTTATAGGGCGCCCGTCCCCCCGGAATCTGTTCGATCATATCTTCCTCCTGGGCGCGGTAGAAGGGATAAATATGGCCGCTGCCGCCGCGGGAAGGCTTCATATAATCGCCGTACTCAAGCTCAAGGATCGTCTTCCAGGCAGAAGGAGCCGGAAACTCCATTCCCTCAAAACTGAGCATGGCCGGCTCTCCAAAGTATTCAAGAGGATAGGGCCGCGGACGGGGCCCATCGGAGATCCAGCAGTGCATGCGCACCACCTCATCCCGGTGTTTTTTGTCTGTGTACATCGAAAACAGATCAATCGCCAGAGAGAACAACTGCTGTCTTAAGGGGCGGCGTTTGTCAAAGGTGATATGAAGATAGTTCTTAATCTCGGCAATCTGCTGTTTTATTTCGGGTGAATAACGGCCGTCCTCCCCTATATGCATAGCTGTATGATAGGTTAGAGCGGCGAGGCTTCTGCGTATTTCCTCATCCTTCCCGTCATACGCCAGGTAATCGAATGGAAAAATGTCAATACCGCCCATAAACGGAAAGCCATGACTCTTTTTCAGACGCTTTTCTTCCAGTGAAATACAGTCAGAATTCCATATGGTCGTGTGTATACGGTATTCATTTGGCTGGTTTTTAATCAGATACTCTTTTGGCAGCTCTTTTGGAGCCAATCTGTTGAAGCGTATGTAATCGTCGCGCATCATACAGATATCCAGATCATCATCCCAGGGAATAAACCCGCCGTGCCTGGCTGCCCCGAGCAGGGTTCCGAAATAGATATACCACCGGATATTGTGTTTTGCACAAATCCCTGCCACATGCTCCAATACTTCAAGCGACGCAGCCCAGGCCCGCTTCATCATGGACGGTACATAAAAGCCGTCCCTTACTTCGTCTTCAAAAAAGGAATCCGGGAATTGCATGTAATTTTTTCCTCCCATATTTGTTTTGTGTCCTCTCCGGCAGATTTCACAAGAAAGTCAATATAGGACTGCCTCATCTGTTCTGACTGGACAATCACTATATCCGCATGCGCCACACCGGGCATGGACACGTAATGCTCCATGTTTATAAATGCTTTTTGGTTCCCAGGGCGGATTTCGTCCAGTGTAAAGTACGGGACATAGACCAGCTTATCCGTATACTGCTTTAAGTTTGTAGCGTAAAAGGATGGCGGGACGCTGGTTGTGAGATTATGCCCGTCATAAGGATTCTGGATAATTATAACATCCGGCCGCCGATTTTGGAGATCATAGCTTCTGTAGTCGGTTATGGCTGTATCATCCGGAAATAGCTCCCCCTCATACTGTATACTTTTCATGCCGCCATCCAGGTTCTTATAGCAGTACGGAACGGGGATCACATAACTTGTGCAGTCCGGATCACGCTGCGCGGCTTCCCACAGCGGCTTAAGGATACTCCACCCGGAGGCTTTCCAGGGAAGAAACACGACTTCCCTTTTCCTGCCCAGCTCCTCCCCGGCGCAGGTGCTGATCTGGTCACGCAGCGCGCCAAGGTGCATCTGAATACCGGACATATCCAGCAGCGGGCCACCCTGTGCCAGAGGCTCATAGATCTGCCATATCAGTTCGCAGTATTGTTCCAGCAGGGCAACGGTATGTAAGCGCGCGCCCCATTTCTTTTCCAGGAGATCGCCAACCTGAATGGCGCTTTGCTGGCAGAGCTCCAGAAGCGTTTTTGCCTGTTCCGGGTTTTCCGAAAAGATGGCCTGAGCGATCTGCGTATGGAGCTTCTCTGTCAGAAGAAGGAACTGTTCCACCAGCTTTTCCGGGGCCGCCGCTGTCTGTCTGTCCGGACGTTTTATATCCCCGGCAGAAATACGGTATGTGTATAACAGCCTGTCAACGGCAGCATTGTCCACTTGTTTTTCCAAATGCCGGTAAATCGGGTAATCATGGCATTCCCCGCTGTAGCAGCGCTCCATATAGTTTCCATATCGCACCCTCAGAATATCCTCATATCCGGAGGGAACCGGGAGCTCGAATCCTTCAAATGGAAGCATACGCAGATTTTGGAAATAGCTGGCCGGCCATTTAAATGGTTTTCCGGAATACCAGTCGGGTGTGTACATGACCTCCGTCGCTTCCCTGGCGGTATATAGTGAGGAGAGCTGTTCTATCAAAACGTCCAGTTGTTCCTCCAGGGGTTTATTCTTATCAAAGGTAATGCGCAGCATTTCTTCCAGGCTTGTGATTACGGCATTTAGTTTGTCTGTATCCTCATTTCTGCCGACCGAAGCTTTAATTTCAAAAGTAATGGACAGAAGTTCCCTCTGCAGTTGTTCATCCTCCGGATTAGGAGCTGCGTAGTCAAAGGGAAAGATATCAATGCCCTGTGGAAAAAAATAACCGTGGAATTTTTCCAGGCGCGCCCCTTTAAGCGGAAATTCCGTCCCGTTCCAGACAGCGGCCACCATGTTCGAGGTGTCTATATTTCCCCGCAGAGGAAGGTAATATCCCTCCGGCAGTTCCTGCTTTGCGACAGACATAAAACGGTTATAATCATCGCGCAGCATAGCGATATCAATATCATCATCCCATGGAATAAAGCCGCCATGCCGTACTGCTCCAAGCAGGGTGCCCCACATAGCGAACCAGCGGATGTGATGCTTTTTGCAGATAGCGGCGATATCCTCAAGGAGTTCCATCTGCGCCGCCCAGCCCCGCTTGATGATGGCCGGTACATAGAAGCCGTCTCTTACCTCGTCTTCAAAAAAGGAATCTGGAAATTGCATGTGATTTTCTCCTCCCATATCTGCGCCGGGCTTTCTGCGGAAGTTTCCGTAAGAAAATCGATATATGCCCGCCTGACCGTGTCAGACGGGACAACTACCGTATCCGCATGTATTACGCCGGGCATGGTCACATAATATTTCATATTGGCGATCGTTTTCGGATCCTCCATATATTCCCCGTCCAGCGCAAAGGGAGGGATATACACAAGCTGATCCGTGTATTGTTTCAGGATCCTGGAGTAAAAGGCAGGGTGCACGGTAAGCGTCAGGTTATATTCATCGTAAGGATTCTGGATAAAAATAATGTCCGGCTGACGGATCGCCGGTTCATAGGAACGGTAATCCGTAACGCGTACATAATCCGGCAGAGTCTGACTTTCTAAGCACACAGAGCTCAAACCGTTTGTTTCACGGTTTTTATAAAAACAGGGAACCAGGCTCACGTAGACATCGCAGTTTGGATCATCCATTGCCTGTCTCCAGTAAGGCTCAAAGCTGCTCCAGAAGGAAGTTTTCCAAACAAGGAACAGGACTTCTCTGCGCTCCTGTACATCATGTCTGGAGCTTTCGCCTATGCGGGTGAGCAGATCATCCGGAATGCGGCAGCCCGTATCTGCACAGGGAACGGCCGGGCCCGGGAGCGATTCATAAAGCCTGCCCACAGCGGCGCAGTATTCCTCCAGAAGCCCAACAGTGGCAGACGCGTTCCAGCCGGTTTCCTCCAGGGAAGTTCCGACAAGGACAGCACCCTGCTGGCAGCTCTCCAGAAGTTTTTTGGCAGTGTCCGTGTCATTGGCCTTGATGAAGTCAGGAAGGGAATGGTGTATCTTCTCCGCCGCCTGCAGAAATTCTTCGATCGGTTTCCATATCCGGCTTTTGCCTTTTATCCGCCTTTTTTTCAGGTCGTCCACAGAAAAGCGGTAGATACAGGGCAGAGACTCTTCGCCAAGCAGCCGGATCACCTTTTTCTTCTGGGTCTCATAAATCGGATAATTGTGCGCGCTGCCGGTACGGCAGAATTTCATGTAATCTCCGAATTGGATCGTAAGGAGCATATCATAGCACGAGGGGGCGTACACTTCCATCGTCTCAAACGGAAGCTTCACAGGGTTTCGGAAAGCATCAAGGGGATAGATCCACGGCTCGCCGTTCGCCCAGTGATGCATGGAGGCCACCTGCGTACATCCTTCTGCGCCCGTATAGAGTGCAAACAGGCTGTCCCGGAGGTCTAAGAGCTGCGGCCGGACCGGCCTGCTGCGGTCGATATCCACAGCCAGTATATCCTCTATCTGTGAGATAATGCCCTGCACCTGCTCTGTATTCTGATTGTCTTCGTCGATACGCGCGGCGGCAAAGTTGACAATGCATGTAAGATCCTTACGAAGCTTCTCGTCTTCCGGATCCGGGGCGACGTAATCCAAAGCGAAGATATCAACCCCTGTCGTAAAAGGGAAGCCGTGGAACTTTTCCAGGCGGGTTTTCTCCCAGGAGATATTCCGGTTATTCTGCACCGGGAGCTGCAGGCGGTAGTCCTCATGTAATTCCTGCGGGATATAATATCCGGGGGGCAGCTCGCGGCGCGCAATCTCCCTGAAACGGAGCCAGTCGTCCCGGAGCATGCAGATATCAAGATCATCGTCCCAGGGGATAAAGCCGCCATGCCGCACCGCCCCCAGAAGCGTCCCGAAATCTGCAAACCACAGGATATGGTGCTTTTCACAGACCTTCGCTATATCGCTCAAAACCTCCATCTGCGCCGCCCATGAGCGCTTCATCAGAGCCGGCACATAAAAGCCGTCTCTTACCTCGTCTTCAAAAAAGGAATCCGGGAATTGCATGTGATTTTCTCCTCCCATATCGTTCTGGTCGCCTCTCCGGCATAGTTTGTCAGGATATCGATATACCCTTTCCGGACATCTTCGGAAGGCACGACGGTTTCATCTGCATGAACCAGGGCCGGCATGGCAATGTAATGCCTGAGATTTTTCAGCGAACAGGCTTCCGTGAATTCAGCTTCATCCAGTGCCAACCCGGGCATATAAACCAGCAGATCCGTATATCGCTTCAGGTTTTTGGAGTAGAAAAACGGATGTACGCTGAACGCAGGGTTATATTGGTCATAAGGAACCTGAATGATGATCATGTCCGGCCGGCGGTTTTTAAAATCATAGCTGTTGTAATCCATAACAGGAATCTCGTTCGGAAAGTGTTCCAAATCACAGCAAATCTCTCCCGCGCCGCTCTCCGCGTGCTTATAAAAATATGGAACGGGAATCACGTAGACATTCAGATCCGGCCGTGCCACAGCAGCGCGCCATGCGGGTTCCATACTGCGCCATTGGGAGACCCTGCAGGGCAGGAAGACGATCTCTTTTTTGTTCCTGTTGTTTACACAGTCTGCCGCGGCGCGAAGGAGCGCCTGAAGACGGTTTATGTCCTCTGCGGCGCGCTCCATGCTGAGCGGTTTTGCTCCAAGCCGGCTATAGAGCTGCCAGATCTGTTCGCAGTATTCCTCCAGAAAACCGACGGCAGGAGCGCCTTCGGCATCTGCGCGTTCCAGCGCAAGGCCAATCTGAACGGCTGTGCCCTGGCAGCTCTCAAGAAGCGTCCGGGCCCCGTCAAAGTCGTTCCTCTCTATCGAATGCAGAATATCGCTGTGTATGGAATCCGCCAGCAGGGCAAATTCCTCAGCAAGTGTTGTTTCACGCGTTTTCTCCAGGTCCGCTTCGCAAAAATGCCAGGAAAGGCGGATCCTGGTTCCCTGCTTTGCCATCTCTTCTTCCAGCCGCTGGATATAGGCGTCGTAAAACGGGTATGCGTGGGAATTCCCACTGCGTATAAGGCTCATATAGTCGCCGTAGACAGTGGTCAGCATCACATCATATCCGGCCGGTACGGGAACCTGCATCGTTTCAAACGGAAACGGCATGGAATCGCGAAAGCATGTGAGAGGATACCTGCGCGGCAAATCATACAGAAACCAGGTTCCGTGCGCGGCTTCCTGCGCGTCCTGAGCCGTGTAGCGCAAAAACAGTTGTTTAACCAGAAGGAAAAGCTGATCCTTTAAAGCTTTACGCCTGTCAAGGCAGACGCCGAGCATCTCTTCCACCTGCGACAGGATCGCTTCAGCCTCTTCTGAAGCCTGATTTCCCTCATCAATGGAACACGCGGCGCGGTATGTGAACCGTAGCTGCTGCTTTTGTCTGTCGGCCAGCTCCGGATCCGACGGCACATAGAAGACCGGAAAAATGTCCACGCCTGCGACAAAGGGAAATCCATGGTATTTCTGAAGATAGGCCTGGTCGGTACAGATGTCGCGCGTACTCCATACCGTCGTAATCAGGCGGAAATCATTCCCCTCTCCGCGCGGGATATAGCACCCGTCAGGGAGCTCTTTTTCGGCGATCTCATTAAAACGGATATAATCGTCCGGGAGCATACAGATATCCATATCGTCGTCCCAGGGGATAAAACCGCGGTGCCTTACGGCTCCCAGCATGGTTCCAAAATCGGCAAACCATCGTATGTGATGCCGCTCGCAGATTCTGGCCACATCATGGAGGACCTCCATGTGAGCCGCCCATGCCTGCTTCATCAGAGCCGGAACATAAAAGCCGTCCCGTACCTCATCTTCAAACCAGGAATCCGGAAATTGCATGTTCGTCTCCCTCCTGTATTTTCTCCTCCCAAACTGTTCTTCCCTCTCCCCGGGAAAATCCTGTCAGGAAATCAATATATGCCTGCCGCATCTTCCCGGGCTGTACGTACACCCTGTCGGCAAGGACAACGCCGGGCATGGCCGCATGATATTTCATGTTTTTCTGCGCCTGCGGGCTGTCAAACGCCGCATCATCCTGCTGAAACCAGGGGATATAGACCAGGCGCTCTGTAAACTGCCTCAAGTTCCGGGCATAAAAAAACGGGTGAACGCTGGTTGTGAGATTATATTCGTCGTATGGGTTCTGAATCACAATCATGTCCGGCTGGCGAACGGCAAAATCATAGCTGTTATAATCCGTGACCGGCACATCATCCGGAAACTCCCCTCCCTCATAGCGCATGTCGCGGAAGCTTCCGTCAAAATTCCGGTAATAATACGGAACCGGAATCACATACACATCACAGTCTGAAAGCCTGCCTGCCTCCTTCCACCAGGGCTCTAAAGCTGCCCAGGCGGATGCCTTAAAGGGAAGGAACACGATTTCCCTGCGTCTGCCATCCTCTTCCCTGCTTTTTTCCTTCTTCGCCTGCGGCCTGCCGGCTCCCTCTAAATCTTCAGGAGAAAACTCATACCGGAACGGGATCGGCCCGCTCCCGTCAAGCGCGGCCAGGAGCTGTTCCTCCTGTGTCTTGTAACCCGGATAATCGTGGTCGCCGCCGTAACGGCTGAATTTCATGTAATCGCCGTACTTAATACGCAGGGCGTGATCATATTCCACCGCTATCGGGAGCATCATGCCCTCAAAGGGAAACAGAACCGTATCACGGTACAGTGATGCGGGATACTTGCGCGAGCGGTTGAAGACCCAGCTCGGCATACGCGCGATCTCGTTCGCCTCCTCTGCCGTATACATGGAAAACAGGCTTTCACGCAGATCGTAGAGCTGATTTTTCAGGGAGCGGCTCCGGTCAAGTTTTACGGAGAGAAGCTCCTCAATGCCTGCAACCTGGGCCTGCATCTCCTCTGTATCCTGATTTTCCTCATTGATTGTCAGCGCGGCATGATAGACAATCAGGCAGAGGCTTTTGCGGAATTCCTCGTCCTCCGGATCCGGCGCGATATAATCCAGGGCGAACACATCAATACCAGCCACAAAAGGAAAGCCATGATAAGTTTCCATGCGCTCCTTATCGACGCGGATATTTTGCCCGTTGCACACCCTGGTGAGGGAGCGGTATTCATCCGGCGAGTTCTGAGGCACATAATAGCCCTCCGGCAATTCCTTTTCCGCGATAGCGACAAAACGGTTGTAATCCTCGCGCAGCATTGTGATATCCACATCATCGTCCCACGGGATAAAGCCGCCGTGGCGCACGGCTCCCAGCATCGTGCCGAAATCAGCGAACCAGCGGATATTGTGCTTTTCGCAGACCTTCGCAACCTCGTTTAAGACCTCCAGCTCGGCGGCCCAGGAGCGTTTCATGATCGCGGGCACATAGAAACCGTCTCTTACCTCATCTTCAAAAAAGGAATCGGGAAATTGCATGTGTAGTACCTCCTGACAGGCATCAATAATAACAGCCCGTAAATGTCAGGGACTGTCACGCCATTAATAGTATATCGTCAAAAAGCGGGTTAATATTAACCATTTTCTGTGTATGGAAAATAATATTGCTTTAAAAAGAGTCTGTTGTTATAATATAATTGCTGCTGTGCATTGGCAGCGCGGCAGTCCAGAATGTAAGGTACCGAAAGAGAGCAAGATTATGGAAAAAGTCATTTTATCCGGAGATGATCTGAGAACCCTGCAGCTAATTGAGCTTGAGATGCTGGTTGAGGTGGATCGGCTCTGCAGGAAATATAAGATTCACTATTCGCTTGACGGGGGGACCATGCTGGGAGCGGTCCGCCATAAGGGTTTCATTCCGTGGGATGATGACGCGGATGTCGTATTCACGCGTCATGAGTACGCAAAGTTTTACCGCGCCTGCAAGAAGGATCTTGATACAGAGCGCTTTTTTCTGCAGGAACACCGGACCGATCCTCATTACCGCTGGGGATATGCAAAGCTCCGGCGCAGGGGGACGGAATTTGTCAGGGTAAACCAGGAACATATGAAGTACAAAACAGGCGTATGTATCGACATATTTGCAGATGATAACGTGCCGGATCACCTGCTCCTGCGGCGTTTGCATCACGGAGTCCATTTCTGCATCCGCAAGCTGCTGTATGCGGAGCTGGGCAGGGAGATCGAGATGACAGGCATTATGCGGATGTGGTATGGGGTCTTGTACAGGCTGATCCCCGCTGATTCCGTATTCTGGTTCAGAAACCGCATCGCATCGCTGATAAACCGTAAAAAAACAGAGCTTGTCTGCCATACGACATATCCGAATCCGGGACCGGCCTGTTATTACGGGTTTCCGTCCGCCTGCTTTGACCGCTATATACAGATGGAATTTGAAGGGATGATGTTTTCCGTGCTTGCTGACTATGACAGATATTTGAATCTCTGCTACGGGGATTACATGCAGCTTCCGCCTCCGGAAAAACGGGTTGGACCCGGGGAAGCGTCATGCATCAGGCTGATCGATATTACACTGGAGGAGATTCAGGACCGATATCGGAAAGAAAATTTTTAGCAGGCGGCCGATCAATTAACGCAGCCCACTGCGCCGCGTTCATTTGGCCCAAATCTCCCACAAAGCGGAACGTACATATGCCACAAAGCATTTTTCAAGCACGCTCTAGAGATGGTTATTTTCCAAGCAGTATATCCAGCGTGTGCCGCACGCCTGTCGCGATGTCATAGCGCCCGCGCCATCCCAGGCTCTCTAGCTTTTCACTGCTTAAGACTTGTCTGGGGATCGGTGTCCGGTCTGCCAGCTCTGCGGCAGTCGGTTCTGCAAAGCGCACGATTTTTCCGGCGGCATGGGCGGTTGCTTTTGCAAAATCAGCGATGGTAACCCGGGAATCCGGGTTGGCGCTGTTATAGGCTTCGCCGCTCTTACCGTTAAGGAGAACAGTAAGGATGGCGCTGGCACAGTCTGCAACATAACAGTAGGAACGCATCTGCGCCCCTGCGCTTTTGAGGACGATATCCTCGTTATTCAATACATTCCGCATAAACTGTACGTTTGCCCGGTTATCGTTGTCCGTGATTCCGGGCCCGTAGGTATGGCACGGGCGGACGATGACGGTTTCAAGGCCAAGCTGTTTTGTATAAGATGCGCACAGGGTTTCTGCCGCCCGTTTGCTGGACGGGTAGCACGAGCGGGGGGAAGTGAGGTCAAGACAGCCGCTGTAGGACTCGTCAAAAGAATCGCAGCACATATCCCCCTGGCCGTATACCTCTCCGGACGAGACATAGAGAAGGCGCTTTGTCCCATGCGCCCTGCCGTATTCCAAGAGATGAAAGGTACTGTCTATATTCCCCACAATGGTTCCGACCGGATCAGCGTTAAAAGCTGCCGGGTGTGCATTGCCGGCAGCATGAATAATATAGTCGGCTTTTATGTCAAAATCAATTGCCTCCATAAGGTCATAACGGACAAAATGCAGTATATCTGTCTCAGGGCCGAACCGTCCGGCGAGCCTGTCTTCGCTTCTTCCGGCGGCAATCACCCGCCCGCCTCCATGCTCCTGCATATATGTGCGGAGCATGTCGACGACAAAGGATCCAATCGTGCCTGTCGCCCCTGTTATAAGCACGGATGCCCCGCCAAGCCGTTCTATGCCGGGGACACATCCGGCTGCTGTCTTCAAATCCTTGAGATAAGTGATGCTGTTGTATAAATTCAATCTGCTTCGCCTCTTTTTATGATATTTGCTGATCTTATGACATAGGGTTCCTACCGCTTAATCCACTCCGTCCGCTGCGTGTTTAGGAGCGCTTTAAAGATATCGATGTCGTCCACGGTTGTGAGCTTGATATTTTTTTCGGATCCGGCGGAGAAATACACCTGCTCCCCCATCTCAATCATAAGCGTGCAGGAGGCGACCGAATTGGTAATGCCAGCCTCCAGAGCCCTTCGGTGCAGGCTGCAGATTCCTCCTAAACGAAAGCCCTGAGGAGTCTGGGTCCGCTTCAGTTGATCGCGGGGATAGCTTCCTGTAGAGATGACGCCATCCTCTGTGATCATCATAGCTTCCGCGCATGGAACGGTCGCGATACCGCATCCGTATAGCTGCGTTTTTACAATACAGTCGGATATGATCTCGGCTGACACCATGGGCCTGATCGCGTCATGGATCAGGACGATATCATCCGATGTATAACGTTTTTCTAGCTCAAAGACACCGTTGCGTATGGAATCCTGTCCGTTTTTCCCGCCGGTTACGACAGAGATCAATTTTGTGATATTAAACTGATTTGCATAGGCCATAAGGACTGACTCCCAGCCTTCGATACAGACCACGCTGATCGCGTCGATATCAGCGTGGTTCTGGAATGCCTCCAGGGTATAGACAATCACCGGTTTCTCATTCACCGTTAAAAACTGCTTTGGTATATTCTGATGCATGCGCGCGCCCGAGCCGCCTGCTATGATAAGTGCGATATTTGCCATGGTTCTCCTCTGAATATTTTAATAAAAATAGATGTACGGATCGATACTGACAGAGAAATTATAGCATATGCGGAAAGAAAAAACCATCTTTAATTTTGATTCCGGGTGCGCCCACGGTAAACGCAAGCTTTTTAATGAAGCAGGCATATCACTTAGATGATATGCCTGCTTCATTCTTTTACGAAAGCAAGGAAGATCTGTTGCAGAAGATCGATTATTATCTGACACATGAGGAGGAGAGGGCCGCAATTGCCAGGAATGGGCATGATAAGGTTTCGGCCGCGCATACATACCGGCATCGTGTGAAGGAGATGCTGGAGCGTGTCTGACGAATCAAACGCCAAGACGGCTCCACAAAAGAACCGCCCTGAATCCGAAATTCAGGGCGGTTCTTTCATTCCGCCAGGCTCACCGCCCAAAGCGGCCCGCCGCTGTCATAGCTTCTCTTTAGCTCAGCCAAGAGCGCATTCAGCTCCCAGCTTTTTTTGCAGTTCTCATACCGGTTCGGATCGGCGATGGAGACATAGCCGTCCTCCAGTGATCTTGTGATAAGAATAAAATGGCCGTTATTCGTCAGGGCGCCTTTTCCCATAAGAGCCACAAGGACGTGTTCGGATCGCAGAAGCTCCTGAACGTGTGCGGGAGAGCGGTCCTGGACGCTTTCCACCTTTAACCCATAGGCCTCAAGAGATCTGGGTATAAGGCTGTGATAAGAACCGCCCTGCGCAGCGTAGTAGCCATTGGCAGCAGACCAGTCGGCTATCTCGATGGGAGTCACATCTGCTCCCATTGAGGAAAAGCTGCTGATCAGCATGGCTGTGGCCGAAGGGCCGCAGCCGTATTTTTTCATGGGATCCGCTCCGCCATAGAGATAATCGGCCCACCTGACATCGCCTTGGCTGTAGTAGACCATGGGCCCCAACGAGGTGTCGAGCACCGCGGAATACATAGTGCCTTCTTCTGTGGGAAAGGATTCCATGTCCAGCTCAGAAAGCTCTCCCAGTTCGATCGGCTGAACTTCCCCGGGAGAGAGGTCGGGCCTGTTTTTAGCAGATATATCCGCAGCCCCGCCTCCGTCGCCGGCTGACTCCCTGTGCGCCTGTGCATCTGTCCCGGCCGCCTTCGCCGCCTGCTTTTTTTCGCTGATCATCTCGCGGACCCATGCCACCGCCTTCCAGTCTGCAGGATTCGTGAGGATCACGGGCTGAAAGTAAGCGAGCAGGCTGACCATGACAGTCACCGCTGACACAACGGCCCCTGAGATTACAACGGCAGGCAGCAAACGGCTCCCGGACGAGGACGCCGCGCCGGGAGCGGCATGACGCACCGGCTTTTTTCCTGATGCTGGCCTGCCAGCGCCGGTATGTTGGTTCTTGTTCATCATAACTTCGCAAATACCGCCTGGGGAATTGAGCTTAAGGAGGACTGCATGCAGACAGCCCCGATTTTATATGCTTCCATGGGCATACCATAAACGACGCAGCTCTCCCTGTCCTGGCCGATGGTGTAAGCGCCGTTTTTGCGCATGCGAAGAAGTCCTGCCGCGCCGTCGGCGCCCATACCGGTGAGGATCACGCCAATGGCCTTATCCTTGACAAGGTTTGCCACGGAGTCAAAGAGCACATCCACGGACGGACAGTGGCCGTTGACCTTATCCCCGGGGACGCACTGCACCGCATAACCCATGCCGATACGCACAACACGCATCTGAAGGCCGCCGGGAGCCAGAAGGGCCAGTCCGGGCTGCACCCGGTCGCCGTTCTTTGCCTCGCGGACCTCCATCTTACAGAGACGGTTTAAGCGCTCTGCATACATGGCGGTAAAGCCTGCGGGCATATGCTGGGTGATGACAACTCCGGGCATATTGGCCGGAAACTGACGGACAACCTCGAGGATGGCTTCTGTGCCTCCTGTGGATGCGCCGATCGCGATGATCTTTTCATTTGCGCCGGGGCCGAACTTGGAGGGGGCGAGCGCCCTTGCTGCGGGTGCAGCGCCGGGAGCCGCAGCGCCCGGGAGTCCGGAGCTGACGTTTCTGCGCACTGGCACGCCGGTTCCGGCCGCAGCAGAAGCCTGCGGGGCGGCGAGCCGGACATGCGAGGCGGAGGCAATGGTCAGCTTTGCCAGAACCTTCGCTAAAAACGCATCCTTCTGCATATTGCTCTCAGCGTCGGGCTTGCGCACAAAATCAACCGCTCCGGCGGACAGCGCGTCAAACACTCTTACATTTAAGGAGGAGACGAGGATAACCGGGAGCGGGTAAGTCGGAAGAAATTCCTTCAGGAAATCAATGCCGGACATCCCGGGCATCTCGATATCCAGGGTAACCACATCGGGCTTTAAAATCGGTATTTTATTCTTGGCGTCAAAGGCATTGATCGCAAAGCCGATGACCTCAAAGCGGGGATCCCGCGAAATGTTCTGTATCAGCCATGTACGGAATACAACAGAATCATCAATTACCATTACTTTGATTTTTTTCTGCATAGGAAAACCCTCTTTCTCAATATTAAGCTACGGTTCAATCATTTGTCCATAAATCCAAAGGATTTACGGAGCAGGCGGCCGCCGCGCTCTGATATTTGTGCAAGGTCAGAAGTAAATAAACAGCACAGCAGTATATCAGATTTTTTTCTGATATATTGCAGGCATAATATATTGATAGGGGCAATCTGCCTTGTTAAGCCCCTCGGAGTGTCCGATGAATAAATACCCGCCCGGAACGGTGGCGTTATAAAACCGCTTTACAAGAGCGTCCTTGGTGGGCTGATCGAAATAGATCATTACGTTCCGGCAGAAAATGAGATCAAAGGGCCTGCGGAACTGGATGGGCTGCATCAGGTTAAAGGTCCGGAAAATAACATTTTGCCGGATGGAATCAGCCAGCCGGTAGGAGGTTCCGTCTTTGACAAAATATTTCTGCTTCCAGGAGCCCGGGAGACGGGAAAGACTGTCCTCCTGATACCTTGGGTTCTGCGCAGTATTCAGGATCTGCTGTGAGATATCCGTAGCCAGGATCCTGGTATCCCATGAACCGGCCTGCGCCCCAAAAAATTCCTTCAGATACATGGAGATGGTGTACGGTTCCTCGCCGGAGGAACAGCCCGCGCTCCAGATGGAGAGCGACTTATCCCGCGCATGCTTTTGGGAGAGCATGGGCAGAACCGTATCCCACAGATATTTAAAATGATTTTCCTCGCGCAGGAAATAGGTGTAATTGGTGGTCAGCTTGTTCAGCATGGAAGTGACCATATCCTTATCCCGGCCGGAAATGACATCGTCAATATACTGGGAAAAGCTGGTATAGCCGCCCGCCTTGAGCGTGTTGGAGAGACGGCTCACAATCAGAGATTTCTTTTTACTTAAGTCAATGCCATAATTGGTCTTGATGTACGTATATAATCTCTGGAAATCCGCATCACTTAAGGTCAACATAGATCGTCTTCACTCCTATCGTATTATATTACGAATTGGTAACAGTTCAAACGGGACATCTTCCTGACCGTCTGCGCCGGACAAGAAGCATCGGATGTCCATCCGATGTGGAATCTGGCGGAAATTTGGGCTTATAAACAAGATTAACGCCTAAATTTCCGCCAGATTCCCAGCCGTCTGAACTGTTACATATATTGCAACGGTTCGGGGCCGTTACAGCGCAGTACAGCCATTACGGCCCGAATCGGGCTGTAATGGCTGGGATGGCCGTATTTTTAATAGCGGCATTCGGCGAGGGCGTGGCAGTCAAAGGACATGAGCACGCTGCCGTCGTTTAAGGTTACCATGCCGTCCAGCAGCTTCTGCTGGCGCTTCACGGGTATCGGGCGCACATCCTGTAAATCAATATCCATAACCTGGCGGACCGAATCCACAATGATCCCCATGGGCAGGGAATCCACATCGATGACAATGATGCAGCTCTGGCCGGAAGAATTGCCGGAGGAGTCCATCATATCTGACTGCCCCATGCAGATGCGGATATCAACCACGGGAAGTATCTGGCCCCTCAGATTGATAATCCCCTTGATATAAGGAGGAAGCAGGGGCAGATACGTGATGGGATAACCGTTGATAATCTCAATCACATAGTTTGTACTCAAAAACAGCACCAGTCCGGCTGATTCAAATGTGAGGCAGCGCTCCACGGAGGAGGACTCTTCCTGAACCTGCCGAGTCTCATTTTCATTCTGATTCATCACTTGTTCTGACATGATTCATTCCTCCATTATACGTTTTCAATCGCTGCGGTATGCAGGCTAAGCACATCAAGAATAATACTGATATTTCCGTCGCCCAGAATCGTACATCCGGAAATGCCGTAATTCTTTAAATTAAAGGGATTCAGGAACACGGGGAGCGGCTTTACAACCACCTGCTGCTCACCGATTAAGTCATCCACAAACAGGCAGTAGGAGCGGTCGCTTGCCTCTACCCACATCACGATGCCTTCCTCCATGGACAGAACCTCTGTATCGAGGTGATAGAACTCATGGAGACGGATGATGGGATAGAAGTTGTCGAGGCATTCCATCATCTCATTGCCATTCTCATCGCGGATGATCTGCTCCGGAGTCACCTTAAAGGACTGGCGGATATTTGCGATGGGGATGGTAAATATGGAGCTGCCCACAGTTACCTTCATGCCGTCCACAATCGCCAGCGTGAGCGGGATCTTTAAGGTCATCGTCGTGCCTACGCCCAGCTCGCTGTTGATGGACACCATGCCGCCAATGGATTCCACGTTTCTCTTAACCACATCCATACCTACGCCGCGGCCGGAGTATTCCGTAACGGCCTGGTTTGTGGAAAAGCCGGGAAGCATAATGAGCGACAGGGCTTCCTTCTGCGTATATTCGCTCTCGGGTTTTACCAAAAGTCCCTTTTCGCGGGCTTTTGCCAGCAGCTTGTCGGGATCCATGCCATAGCCGTCGTCGGATATGGAAATGATAACCTCGCTGCTCGTATGGGAAGCCGAGAGAATCAGCTCGCCCTGCGGATCCTTGCCCGCGTCGATACGCTCCTGGGCCGTCTCCTCAATGCCGTGATCCATGCTGTTGCGGACAAGATGCATGATCGGATCCTGGATGCTGTCCACGATGTTCTTATCCACCTCAGTGTCCTCGCCGATGATGGTGAGGCGCACGTCCTTGTTCAGGCTCTGCTTCATATCGCGCACGATGCGGTTCATCTTCTGGAACACGCCGGAGATGGGAACCATCCGGAGCGACATGGCGATATCCTGCAGATCGTCGGTCAGCTTGCGGAGCTGACGGCCTGACTTCATAAAATTATCATAACTGTCTCTCGGGAGAAGCTGAAGCTCCGGAGAGGCGGTTACCATCGATTCTGTGATTACAATCTCGCCCACGATCGCCATGAGAGCGTCCAGCTTTGACAGATTGACGCTGATCAGGCTCTGCTTGACAGGCGCGCTCGTCTTTGCCTGCGCAGCAGGCTTTGCGGGGGCGGCGTTCTGTCCTGCGGCCGGGGCCTGGGAAACCGGAGCAGCGGGGCCTGCCGCGGGAGCGGATGCAGATGCGGGAGCTTCCTTCGGGGGTTCCGGAACTTCCGGCGTCACCAGCTCATAGGAGCTGATGTGGTTCTGCGATTTAAGGATATCCACGGCCTGGGAGGCGGCGTCCTGGGAGTCAAAGGCAAAGAAGAAACCGTTTTCGATGATCTCCTGGGAGGTAGCGCTGTTGCTCTCCATGTCCTGAGGATAATAGCGGAAATCAATGCCGCATTCCCTGACCGCGTTGGCCACCATATAGGCGCGCAGATTCTCCATACCCACGCCGTTGTCAAGGAACATGTGCAGGAAGCACTCCGCGCCCGGATCGTCGGGAAGAGACACGTCTCTGGAAACGGAATCGGCTGCGGGGGCTTCCTCCCCGGCCGCGCTGTCCTGCCCGGAATCGCCGCTGATCTTTTTAAGGAAGATATTGATATCGTTTGCAAAATCATCAATGTTCTCGATCAAAGGCTCGCCATTCTCAATCTTGGAGATCTCCCCGCGCAGATAGTCCTCCGAACGGAACATCAGGTTAAACAGCTCTTTTTTATGCTCCTGGTTCAGGGAATCAATCCCCGTATCACGTATGTAGAAGAAAAGATCTTCAATGTGATGCGTGACCGTTGCAAGGGCGCCGAACTCCATCATGGCGGAGGACCCCTTGATCGTGTGCATGATGCGGAAAATTTCGTTTACATCATCGGATGAAAAGTCCCCGGCCTTTTCATCCGCAACCAGCATCTCGTCGAGCCGGTCCAGAAGAGAATTCGTTTCATACAGGTACGTATCCAGCATGCTTTCCATACCATTATCCATTATATTAGCACCGCCTTTTTAAAGTTTTCATTACAATCCTGTATCTGTATATCGACAAAAAAAAGAAAAATATAAGAGTTCTTTTTTGGTTTGAGGCTTAAAATGGCATGTTTTTAAAAAAAGTCAGGAAAAAATGTTTTAAAGGGCTTACAATCTGGAACACATTTGTCGATATATATAAAAACAGTGGGCCCCTGCACGCTTAAAAAGCAGTCTGATTTTTTAAGGGAGGGGCGCGCGGCAAAATAATAAGGACAGGAGGACAGAGAATGGATGTTATGAGCATAGCCTCCCTGGGCATGGCTATGAGCACGTCAAGGATGATGGTTGACGTAAACATGGCCCTGATGGCGAAGACGCAGGATCTGGCTGAGATACAGGGGCAGGAAATACAGAACATGATTGAGGCGGCGCCCAGCTTTCATGCATTGGATGTATACGCATAGCAGACGGGGGTCGGCAAAACAAAAATTAATAAAAGAGGATGGGAACGATGAAAAATCTGAATATGAGAAAAAAGATTACGGTCAGTCTCGGCGTCGTAATCATATGTTTTCTGATTGCCCTGATATTTACGATGTCAGGCATGAGCAACATTGCAGGTAAGTATACCACATTCTATACCTTACGGCATGAGGCTACCATGCGCGCCCGCAATATGCGCGTTCAGCTCCAGTCAGCAGTTAAGAACGTTACGCTGGCCACGGTTGAACCGGATATGAACGCGACCAATACCCTGCTCAACGAGGCGCAGTCGAATCTCGATACGCTCAACAGTGAGATGAGCTGGTTCCAGAGCAATTTTGACGGCGACATCAGCCTTCTGAACACGTTTAAGTCCAAGCTGGAGGAGGCGGGAGCCTACAGGCAGCAGATCATCGAGCTGTGCAAGGAGAACACCGTATCGTCAAACGCCCAGGCGCAGGAGCTGCTGGTTGACAAATACAATCCTCTTGCGGTTGAGGCCAGCGATATCGTGCTGCAGTTCACTAACCAGCAGAACGAGATTGCGGACGACAATTATCATGCCGCCATGACAAGCCGTAAGGTTCAGATGAGCGTTGCGATAGTGCTGTGCATCATTGCGATAGTGTTTGCGGTGATTATGGCTCTTACGCTCATCCGTTCCGTTGTAGGTCCGGTACAGGAGCTTGAGGAAGCGATGAGGCGGATGGAGAGCGGCGAGCTCAAGATCGATGTGAAGTATCAGGCTACGGACGAGATGGGCCGTCTGGCTGACAGCCTGCGCGCAGTGCTTCAGTTCCTGCAGGATGTCATCAGCGATGTGGATTACATGCTGGCCGGTCTTGGCGACGGCGACTTTACGATTGTGAGCAAGATGGGCGATAAGTACCGGGGCGAGTACAAATCTCTTCTTATATTTATGAACAAGCTTCGTGAAAACCTGAAGAATACGATGTCCCAGATTAACCAGTCCGCGGATCAGGTGGCTTCCGGCGCGGATCAGGTATCCTCCGGCGCGCAGGCTCTTTCCCAGGGCGCTACGGAGCAGGCTTCCTCTGTTGAGGAGCTGGCGGCTACGATTAACGAGATTTCCAGCAATATCGGCAACAATGCAGAGAACGCGCATTCCGCAAGCACTCAGTCTGATCAGGTAAGGGATCAGGCCGGCGAGAGCAGCAGGCGCATGCAGGAGATGCTGTCCGCCATGTCGGATATCAGCAATACCTCCGGCGAGATTGGCAAGATTGTTAAATCCATTGAGGATATCGCATTCCAGACGAATATTCTGGCTCTGAACGCGGCGGTAGAGGCTGCGAGGGCAGGCGCGGCAGGCAAAGGTTTTGCAGTCGTTGCCGACGAGGTGCGCAACTTGGCAGGCAAGTCTGCGGACGCTTCCAAGAATACGTCTACACTGATTGAGAATACGCTTCAGGCGGTTGAGAGAGGAACCAGGATTGCGAATGAGACAGCCGAGGCTCTGGGCCAGGTTGTATCCGGAGTAGCTGAAGTTGCCTCCACGATTGAGCACATTTCTTCTGCCAGCAAGGAACAGGCAGATGCAGTAAAGCAGGTAACGCTTGGTATCGATCAGATTTCCAGCGTGGTTCAGACAAACTCCGCTACGGCAGAGCAGAGCGCGGCGGCCAGCGAAGAGCTGTCAGGCCAGGCGCAGATCTTGAAGAATCTGGTTAGCCAGTTCAAGATTGGAGACGGCGGCATGTCTTCATCTATGAGCGTGTCAGGTCCTGCCCCGGCTCCCGCTCCGACGCCTGCGCCGATGCCGGATTTAGCCTCAGACAGTACGTATAGCTCCTCCTCGTATGTATCCGCAGGTGGAGACAAGTATTAATGTCACATATGAAACTGATATTTGAAAGAGAGTCTGCCCGGCAGGCTCTCTTTTTAAGCGGGGATTTACCGCATGCATGGTATGAGCCGGCGTATGCCGTCTGATCCTTATTTTGCATAAAATGTAAAGGATTGCTTATGTTCTGGGGGAAAACGCCGAAATTCTTAATAGGTGAGGCGTGTGGCGTCGGTGCGGTTCCTTTGGCTGACGCAACGCGCGCCTTGGGATATGAAAGGAGGATTTGAATGTCAGCGATCAATCTTATCAATTCTGGAAGCTATGGAGTGACAGGTGGATATTCGTCTGTGGACGCTGTGAAGGCGGCTGCGGATGAGAAAAAGACAGAAGGAAAAGTGGAGAGCGCTTCCACCTCGAAAACCCCTGACGTTGATACGTATGAGAAGACTCAGAAGCGTCTGAGCTCGACTCAGCTTAAGCAGATCCAGGATCAGCAGATGGCGTCCTTTACAAGGATGTTGGACGGCATGCTGACCAGCCAGGCCAAGAAGGCAAAATTGGCGTCGAATGGACTCAGCGCTGATCTGTTTTCCGATTTAACCGTAACGCCGGAGCAGAAGCTGGCCGCTCAGCAGGCAATCTCTGAGGACGGCGAGTGGGGCGTAAACGCTGTGGCAACCCGTATTGTGGATATGTGCGTATCCTTATCAGGAGGAGATTCCTCAAAGCTTTCCGAGATGCGCGCTGCTGTGGAGAAAGGCTTTGAGCAGGCCGGCGCACAGTGGGGAACCAGCCTTCCGTCCATCTGCCAGGACACCCATGATGAGATCAATAAACGCTTTGATTACTGGGAGCAGAACGGATCCGTGGACGGATACGTTTATGCGGCGGCAGGTAAATAAGCATAAAGTTAAATATGGGACGCACTCTGAGGGTGCGGGAGAAATGCGCGGGCAGGGAAAGATTTTTCCTGCCCGATTTTTTTGCGCCAATTGCGCAGCAGTTCAGATAACCCTGAACGGTTACAAAATTGCCACATAAATCGCGAGTAAAAGAGCAAAAGACCTTGACAAAATACAAAGAAATGTATATAAATGTAAGGTAAGATTGCGAGCATGCAGACAAGACGAAAGATTCAGGTGAAAAGATTATAGGAGGAATATTGTAATGAATAGGACAGAATTAATCGCAGCCGTGGCAGAAAAAGCAGAGCTCTCTAAGAAGGATGCGGAGAAGGCAATCAAGGCTTTTACTGAGGCTGTTTCTGAGGAATTGGCAAATGGCGGTAAGATTCAGCTTGTTGGCTTCGGTACATTTGAGGTAGCGGAGCGCGCGGCCAGAGAAGGGAGAAATCCGAAGACCGGCGAGACGATGCCGATCGCTGCCTCCAAGTCGCCGAAATTCAAACCGGGCAAAGCGTTAAAGGATATGATAAACGAGTAATGAGATTAGATAAATTTTTAAAGGTTTCGCGCCTGATTAAGCGCAGGACCGTGGCGAATGAAGCGTGCGACGCAGGCCGCGTCCTGGTCAACGGGAAGCCGGCCAAGGCGTCCCTTGCCGTTAAGGAAGGGGATGTGCTTGAGATCCGCTTTGGGGCAAGGACAGTGAAAGCCGAGATCCTTGACGTAGCCGAGACGGTGAAAAAGGATGAGGCAAAGGAGCTTTACCGCTATTTATAGGCCAGGGCCCGCGCAGCTTTACAGGGCCTGCGGGGCCGGATTATTCATAAAGCGAACCGCCTCCTAATATATTTAACTATAGTTAGATATGTCAGGAGGTTTTTTGTATGGATGAAAAGCTGAACCGGCGGCCCCACAGGCTGGAGATTTTAAATCGCGGGACAGGCGGCGTTACCGGCATCCAGGATGTGGTTTCCTTTGACGAAAACCAGATTATCCTGGATACAGATATGGGGCTTCTGACCATCAAGGGAAAGAGCCTGCATGTGAGCCGCCTGAGCCTTGAAAAGGGAGAGGTGGATATTGAAGGGAGCTTTGACAGCTTTGCCTATTCTTCCAATGACAGCTACCGGAAATCAGGAGAGTCCCTGTTCGGCAGGCTGTTTAAATAAGAGGGCGGCGGGATGAGCGGGGCGATTTATTATGAGACGTTTCTCCTTGCGGCGAGCCTGGCTGTGGGGATTGGCCTGATGATTGCATATGACGGGCTGCGGCTGTTCCGGGCGCTGGTTCCGCACGGGACACTGTGGACAGGCCTGGAGGACGCGGGGTATTGGCTGCTGTCAAGCGGCGCGACCTTTTTACTGCTGTTTTATCAGAATGACGGAATTTTGAGGTGGTATGCCATCGGCGGCGTTTTGCTGGGCATGACAGCGTACAATGTTACAGTCAGCCGGTTTTACAGAAAGTTATTGAAAAAAACGGCAAAATATTTTACAATGAAGAAAAGAATGCGGCGTGGAAGGAGGCCAGAGCGGGAGGAGCAGGTAAAGGAGAAGCGGCCGGGCAGTATGAGTATGGGGCCAAAAGAGAAAGGAACAGGAACCTGAGAGCATGCGGGAAAACAGAAGGATTCGTAAAAAGAAGAAAGAACGCTTGAACAACCGCATGGCACTTATGGGTGTCACGCTGGTTGTGATGAGCCTGGCGGCTGCCGTACATTTGAAGGGAATTGAGTTGAGGCAGAAGGACGCTGATTACCGTTACAGGGAAGAGGAGCTGGCTGCCCAGGTTGCGGCCGAGGAGGCCCGCGCTCAGGAGCTTGAAGAGTACCGCATTTATGTGCAGACAAAGGAATACATAGAAAAGGTGGCCAAGGAAAAGCTTGGCCTGGTGAATAAGGATGAGATACTGTTAAAGCCGTCGGAAAAGAAGTGAGAGGGGCTAAGAAGCGCGGATCGTTTCGGAATCTGTCGTTCAATTCCGGGGGGAGGTTTGACTGATTTGACAAATATTTCTCTCCACCCTGTATATAATGACTCTATGCAGGTTAGGAGGGATTTTTTGTGCTTAAAAAGAAGAGCTTACATAGAGACATGGCGGATGTGAACGTCTACACGGCTAAGCGGCTGAAGGATATGGCCATGTCTTTAAGCGGGCTTGCGCAGGCCTTTGCGGATGAGATCGGGGGAGGAGGGCGTCTGACAAAGGACGACGGGCTGGCGGCCATGCAGACGGCGGCCGCGGCGGTGTGCGGCGAATGTACCAGGTGCAATCTGTACTGCGGGAGCCGCCGGGAAGAAAGCTATTATCTGTATTACCTTCTCCGGTCGTTTGAACAGAAGGGAAAAATCGATATGGAGGACATGCCCCGGCTTTTCAGGGAGGCATGCCGGAAAAAGGATGAATATATCCTGCACTTAAACCGGAATCTGGGGCGGGCGACCATGAACCTGTCCTGGAAGAACCGCTTTCTGGAGAGCCGGGATACGGTGATCGTGCAGTTTCGCGAGCTGGCGGCGATTCTGGAGGAGTTTTCGGGGCAGATGGAGCACGCCACGGATATCACGGGGACGTGGGAGGAGTCCATCCGCTGCCTGTTCCGCCGCTGCCACATCAGGGTGGAGAATCTGCTGATCCTGGAGTATGAGAATGAGCAGAAGGAAGCCTTCCTGACGCTGCGCAGCGTGAACGGGCGGTGCATGACCGCTCGGGACGCCGCCAGCCTGGTGGGGAAGGCGACGAACGGGAGCCGGTGGACGCCGGCCAGGGACAGTAAAAATATCATTACCAGAAATTCGGCCACCTTCCGGTTTGTGGAGGAAGGAAAGTACAGGATGCTGCACGGGATCGCAAAGGCGGCAAAGGGCGGGGAGCTGGTGTCAGGCGATAATTTTACCTTTCATGAGGGCCTGCCGCGCCAGGTGATCATGAGCCTTTCGGACGGGATGGGAAGCGGCATGCTGGCCAGCGAGGACAGCGGCAAGGTGGTGGAGCTGACCGAACAGCTCCTGGAAACCGGATTTTCGGCCCGATCAGCGCTTAAGCTTGTGAATACCGTGCTTTTGCTGGCCGGGACCGAGCAGAATCCGGCTACGCTCGATCTGTGCTGCGTGGATCTGTACACGGGAGTGATGGAGGCCATGAAGCTGGGAGCGGTTCCCACGTTTGTCCTTTGCCGCGGCGGGGTTGAGATCATGGAGTCAGGGAATCTCCCCATGGGCGTGGTCAAATGCGTGGAGCCGGCGCTTTTGTCCAGAAAGCTGTGGGATAATGACCGGATTATTATGGTCAGCGACGGCGTGCTGGAAGCGCTGCCGGGGGAGAATAAGGAAGAGACGCTTAAGGAGTTTCTGGAGGATGCCGGAAACGGGAATCCGCAGGAGATGGCGGATCGGATACTGGACTTTGCCGCCTCCTTCCAGGACAAGCCCGGGGACGATATGACCGTGCTCGTGGGAGGTATTTTTGAGAGATAGACGGTTTCAGGGATATCAAGCATAAAGATGGGAATGGACATGACAAAAGACGATCGGGAAGCTATGCGTAAAAAAGTATGGTCAGAAGACGGACTGCCAAAAGACGCATTTTTGAGGCAGACGCTTGATTATATGCGGGAAAATGAGATGACCGTCCCGGGGGACGGGGTGGTGGCGGGTCTTTCAGGCGGGGCGGATTCCGTATGCCTGCTGATTCTGCTGCACAGTCTGGAGAAAACGCTGAGAATCGGCCTGCGGGCGGTCCATGTGCACCACGGTATACGGGGCGGGGAAGCGGACCGGGATGCGTCTTTTTGCGAGCGGCTCTGCGGGCGGCTTGGGATCGCCTGCCGCGTGGTCCGGATTGACGCGCCGCGCGAGGCGGCGGAGAAGGGGATCTCCGTGGAAGAGGCGGGCAGGATCGCCAGGTACCATATTTTTGAGGAGGAAGCCCGGGCGTGGGAGAAAGAAGCGCGGAGGGAGGCAGAGGCGCATGGGGAGGCCGGGGAGGCCGGACAGGCGGCGGGGACGGCCTCTCTGGCCTGCCGGCGCGCGCGCATTGCCACGGCCCATCACGCCAATGACAATGCCGAGACGATTCTCCACAACCTTCTGCGCGGGAGCGGCCTAAAGGGGCTTGGCGGCATTGCCCCGGCGCGGGGGCGCGTGATCCGGCCGCTTTTATGGGCAGAGAGCGGGGCAATCCGGGAATTCCTCTCGGAAAAGGGAATCTCATGGGTGGAGGACTCCAGCAACCGGGAGAATATCTATACGCGCAACTGCCTGCGCAACGAGATCCTGCCGCTTCTGGAGGAGCGGATCAATACGGCGGCCATTTCCAATATCCTGCGCGCGGGAATGCGCATCCGGCAGGCGGACGCCTATTTTGAAAAACAGGCGGATGAGTGGCTGGCGGCCCGTATGGGGGACGCCTGTGTGCCTGGCAGGGGCAGTACGGAGGAAAAAAGCGGCGCTTCCCCGAAAAACGGTATTTCCATAAAGGAGCTTATGGAGTGCGAGGAGATCCGGAGAGGCTATATCGTGCGCGGGATGCTCCGGCTTGCAGGCTGTCCGCTGAAGGATGTGACGGCGCGCCATATCGAAGAGATCCTGGCGCTGGCGGACAAGGGAACCGGGAAAACGGCGGCGCTGCCGTACGGTATTGAGGCGCAGACGGAGTATGGGCGGCTGTGCATCAGGCGGCGGGAAACAGCTTCCGCTGATCCGGATTTTGCTGCAAATCCGGACGGGACATGTAAGCAGGAGATCCGCCTGGAGGTCTTTCCTTGTAAAAATCCGGCTGATTTTCCGAAAAACCAGTATACGAAATGGTTTGATTATGATAAAATAAAGGATACGTTATCGGTCAGATTCCGCTGTCCGGGCGATTATTTTATGCTGCCCTCCGGAGGAAGGAAGACAGTCAAGTCCTTTATGATTGATGAGAAAATTCCGCGACAGCAGCGGGGGAGGATTCCTCTCCTGGCTGACGGAAG
Source organism: Clostridiaceae bacterium (assembly GCA_910575795.1). Taxonomy (GTDB): domain Bacteria; phylum Bacillota; class Clostridia; order Lachnospirales; family Lachnospiraceae; genus Otoolea; species Otoolea muris. Next base: position 37,443 of record CAJTGE010000038.1, read on the forward strand.
CCATATTTTATGGATTGTGGGCTATCGGATCAGTGAATACTATAAGATAACAGGGGAAACGAAAACCATTTTACAGGCGAAATTAGACGGAGGAAAAAGCAGTGGCTGATAAGATTAAGGTATTGCTGACCGAGGAAGAGGTTACGCGGCGGATAGGCGAGGTGGCGGCAGAGATAAGCAGGGACTACGCCGGGCGGCACGTCCATCTGCTGTGTGTTTTAAAAGGCGGCGTGTTCTTTACCTGCGAGCTGGCAAAACGGCTGGATTTGTCGGTTTCCCTGGACTTTATGTCGGTCTCCAGCTATGGATCCGGCACGCAGTCCAGCGGCGCGGTGCGGATTATCAAGGATCTGGACGAGCCTTTGGAGGGCAAGGATGTGATTATTGTGGAGGACATCATTGATTCCGGGCGGACACTGTCGTATCTGATAGAGATTTTAAAGAAAAGGAATCCAAAGAGCATTGAGCTCTGTACGCTGCTTGACAAGCCGGAGCGCCGGGTAAAGAAAGAGGTGAAGGTAAAATATACCTGTTTCACGATTCCGGATGAGTTTGTGGTGGGTTATGGACTGGATTACGATCAGAAATACAGGAATCTGCCATATATCGGCGTAGTGGAGGTATAGCGGCAGTTTCGGTGATTTAAGGCTATCCGGGCTGTTACGAAGTATTAAGGAGGAAGTCAGTTGAGGCAGAGACAGTCATTCGGAGGGGGGCTGGGGCTATTGATCCTGGCCCTGCTCCTCTTTATGTTATTTACATCGCGCGGCCAGGGCGTAAGCCAGGACGCTCACTTAAGCTTTCCTGAGTTTATGGTTTACCTGGAAAATGGCGCGATCGCGGGCGCGAGGCTGAGCCCGAACCGGGAGATTCCCACCGGCGAGGTGGAGATTTACATGAGCACCGGCGAGCGGGAAAGCTTCCATGTGCTTGATATCAGGGAAGTGGAGATGGCGCTGCGCGAGGCGGGGATCAGCTACAGTACGGAAGGGATCGTGCAGGAAAATTATTTCCTGTCGCTGATCCTTCCGATCGCCCTGTCGGCCGGAGTCCTGATCTTTTTGTTCCTGTTTATGAATGCGCGTTCCGGAAACGGCGCCAACACAAGGATGATGAATTTCGGGAGAAGCCGCGCGAGGATGAGCCGCGCCAGCGATGTGGATTTTAAGAGCGTGGCGGGCCTTGAGGAGGAGAAGGAGGAGCTTCAGGAGATCGTAGATTTCCTGAAGAATCCGCAGAAGTACACCAGCGTCGGGGCCAGGATCCCCAAGGGCGTGATACTGGTCGGCCCTCCCGGCACGGGTAAGACGATGCTTGCCAAGGCTGTGGCCGGGGAGGCGGGGGCGCCGTTTCTCTTTATTTCTGGTTCTGACTTTGTGGAAATGTTCGTCGGCGTCGGGGCGTCCCGCGTCCGCGATCTGTTTGAGGACGCAAAAAAGAACGCGCCCTGTATCGTGTTTATCGATGAGATCGACGCTGTGGCGCGCCAGAGGGGAACCGGTATGGGCGGCAGCCACGACGAGCGTGAGCAGACCTTAAACCAGCTTCTGGTGGAAATGGACGGCTTCAGCTCCAATGAGGGCATCATTGTCATGGCCGCGACGAACCGCGTCGATATCCTCGATCCCGCGATTCTGCGCCCGGGCCGTTTTGACCGCAAGGTGGCGGTGGGGAAGCCGGACGTAAAGGGCCGCGAGGAGATTCTGGGCGTGCACACGAAGCAGAAGCCCCTGGGAGAGGATGTGGATCTGCACCGGGTCGCCCAGACGACATCCGGCTTTACCGGAGCGGATTTGGAGAACCTCATGAATGAGTCCGCGATCAATGCGGCCAAGGCGGGGAGAAAGTTCCTGGTGCAGGACGATATCGACAAGGCGTTTATTAAAGTGGGGATCGGCACGGAGAAGCACAGCAGGGTGGTCACGGAAAAGGATAAGCGCATCACGGCCTACCACGAGGCGGGCCACGCGATCCTGTTCCACGTCCTTCCTGATGTGGGGCCGGTGCATACGGTTTCCATCATCCCCACCGGTATAGGCGCGGGGTATACGATGCCGCTGCCGGAACGGGACGATATGCACATGACAAGAGGCAGGATGCTTCAGAATATCATGGTATCCCTGGGCGGCCGTATCGCGGAAGAGATCATTTTTGACGATATCACCACCGGCGCGTCACAGGACATCAAGCAGGCGACCGCTGTCGCCCGCGCCATGGTGACCGAATACGGGATGTCGGACCGGATCGGCATGATCAATTACGGCGGCAGCGACAATGAGGTATTTATCGGCCGCGATCTGGCCCAGGCCAGGAGCTACGGCGAGCAGGTGGCCGGCGCGATTGACAGTGAAGTCAAGCGGATAATCGACGAATGCCACGATAAGGCAAAGGAGATTATCTTAGCGCACGAGGACGTGCTGCATACCTGCTGCAGCCTGCTCATGGAAAAGGAAAAGATCGGCAGAGAGGAATTTGAGGCATTATTTGTGCAGGATAATGCGTGATACGGCAGGGGTGGAATATATATGGCTGAATTTGCACAAAAAAAGGTTTAAAATTTACAGATGTTTGTGCAGACTTTTGATGCGGCCTGTGCTATTATAATAGACGTAACCCCCCCAATACATTATATAGTTTTTGCTACACCCCATAAAAACGAGATACCTTCTCCTAAAAAGGCCAGCTACCCCGCTGGCCTTTTTACTTTGGCGGATTTGAGGGGAATGGGGACGGTTTGCGCAACCGTTCAAGTTGTCTGAACGGTTACTGTTTTGTAAGATTTTCATAAAATTGAAATTTCCTGTTGTATATTTGCCATAGAGTCGTTAGAATATGTATCAGTGACTAAAAAGACTTTAAAAGGATCGAGATGATTTATGAACAGAGAAGCATTGTTTTGCGATGAGACAGAAAATTACCGCAGCCCCGCTGAGGCGGATGCCGGGCAGGAGGTGGCGTTTTACTTTCGTACCGGGCGCGGCGATGCGGATGCAGTTTATCTGATAGAGTATGCCAGACAGGATCGCTTAAGGGAGCGCGACATGGAGTACAGCCACAGCGACAGCCTGTTTGATTATTATGTGTGCAGGCTCGCGGCGGGGGAAGGGCAGATGCAGTATTTCTTCCGCGTGGACAGCGGGGAGGAGATCTGTTTTTATGACCGCCTTGGCGTGACGGAGGAGGCGCAGAGGGACTATGCGTTCCGCCTGACGCCGGGCTTCCATGTTCCGAAGTGGAGCAAGGGGGCGGTGATGTACCAGATCTATGTAGATCGGTTCTGCAATGGGGATCCGACGAATGATGTGGAGACGAATGAGTATATTTACCTGGACAGGCCCGTGGAGCGGGTGGAGGACTGGAACGCGCCGCCGGCAGAGCTGGATGTGGGGCGCTTTTACGGCGGCGATATCAGGGGTATCTGGAATAAGCTCAGCTATCTCAAAGGACTCAAGGTGGAGGCAATTTATTTAAACCCGGTGTTTGTCTCGCCGTCAAACCATAAGTATGACTGCCAGGATTATGATCATGTGGATCCCCACTACGGAGTGATACGAAATGATCGGGAGGGCCTGATCGATCCGGGGGCGCCGGACAATTTTAACGCGGAAAAGTATGCGTGCAGGACGGCGGACGAGGAGAATTTAACGGCCAGCGATCTGTTTTTTGCGCGCTTCATAGAGGCGGCCCATGAAAAGGGCATGCGCGTGATCGTGGACGGCGTATTCAACCATTGCGGTTCATTTAATAAGTGGATGGACACAGAGCTGATTTACCAGCATGAGGGCGGCTATTCGAGCGGCGCGTATGTCAGCGCCGACAGCCCTTACCGGAATTTTTTTAAATTCCATAATGAGCAGGGGTGGCCGTTTAATGACAGTTATGACGGATGGTGGGGACATTCTACCCTGCCGAAGCTGAACCACGAGGGTTCGGACAAGCTGTACCAGTATATTATGGACATCGCAAAGAAATGGGTGTCGCCGCCGTTTAATGCGGATGGATGGCGTCTTGACGTCGCCGCGGATCTGGGCTATACGCCGGAGTTTAACCATAAGTTCTGGCGGGATTTCCGCAATGCGGTGAAATCGGCCAACCCGGAGGCAGTGATTATTGCAGAGCACTACGGAGACGCGTCCTCGTGGCTGCAGGGCGATCAGTGGGACACTGTCATGAATTACGACGCGTTTATGGAACCGGTTTCCTGGTTCCTGACCGGGATGGAGAAGCACAGCGATAAGGCGGATGAGGGACTGTACGGCAATGGGCGCGCTTTTTTTGATACCATGCGCTATCATATGTGCCGGATGCAGACGCCGTCGCTGATGTGCGCCATGAACCAGCTCTCAAACCACGATCATTCCCGTTTCCTGACCAGGACGAACCGGACGGTTGGACGCCTGAACACCCTGGGCTCTGAAGCGGCGGGCCGGGGGATCCATTACGGCATTTTTCGCCAGGGCGTGGTGATGCAGATGACGTGGCCCGGGTGCCCGACGCTCTATTACGGGGACGAGGCGGGCGTGTGCGGGTGGACGGATCCCGATAACCGCCGGACATACCCCTGGGGGAATGAGGATCTGGAGCTGATCGAATTTCACCGCTATATGACGGGAATCCGCAGGCGGAATCCGGCCCTGCGCACGGGTTCGCTCACCGAGCTTCTGGAGGAGCCGGGGATGATCGCTTACGGGCGTTTTCAGGCGGCGGGAAAGGAGACAAAGGAGAGCCGCGTGGTGGTGGCGGTTAATACGTGCCAGGATGTGCGGATTTTCAGGATTCCTGTGTGGAAGATCGGCATAACGGATTTTGAGAAGATGAGGCGCGTGATGCTGACGTATGAAGAGGGGTATAACGCAGGTGTTGTGGACTATGAGGTCGGGGGAGGAATCCTGGAGATCGAGATTCCGCCGTCCGGGTCGGCGGTTCTGGCGGCGGAGATGGCGTAGGAGGCGTCCGGGCTGTCTTTTATGAAAAATTGCCGGATGCGGAGGTTGTTGTATGTCATGGTCTGAAAAGCAGGTTTATACTTCAAAGGATTACTGGAGCCTGCCAAAGAATCGGCGGGCGGAGCTTATCAACGGCAAGTTTTATGATATGGCCCCGCCCGGCCGCCTTCACCAGGAGCTGGTGGCGCAGTTTACAAAGCTCATAGGCAATTATATCGATTCCCACAGCGGCGGCTGTAAAGTCTATCCTGCGCCGTTTGCCGTCAACCTGGACGCGGATGATGAAAACTGGGTCGAGCCGGATATATCAGTTATATGCGATCCCGGCAAGCTGACAGACAGGGGCTGCTCCGGCGCGCCGGATCTGATCATTGAGATTCTGTCGCCATCCAGCCGGAAGATGGATTATATCACGAAAAACGCGCTTTATGCGGATGCGGGGGTCAGGGAATACTGGATCGTGGATCCGCACAAAGAAACGACTTTGGTTTACCGTTTTGAGGAAGACGCCGCCCCGGCTATCTATCCGTTTGATACAGGGATTGTGTTTGGCATTTTTCCGGAACTGGATGTGACGGTGGCTGAACTGTTGGGGTAGGGAAATTTTTTAAAATGCTTGCTTTTTTTTGGTTCCTGTGATATGCTTTTATAGCATTACATCAGTTATGGATGGGTTCCCGAGTGGCCAAAGGGGGCAGACTGTAAATCTGTTGCGTCTCGCTTCGGTGGTTCGAATCCACCTCCATCCAGTTTGGTTTGCCGCAGTGGCGGAACTGGCAGACGCCCGGGACTTAAAATCCCGTGGGTAGTGATACCCGTACCGGTTCGATTCCGGTCTGCGGCACTTGTAGAAAGGCTTATTGCGTGGGCGATAAGTCTTTTTTTGGTATTTTCGCCCTTCGGCTTTTGTTTTGTGTGCAGGCCCGCGCACCGGAAATATGCCGCAAATGCGGCGCGCGGGCTACGTATTTTGCAGATCCGGCTTATGTTCTCAGAATCAGCACCCGGCCATGGCCGCCTCGTCGGCAATCACGACAACGTCGGGATGGAATTGAAGAATTGAAGCGGGAACGGCGGGCGTAACCGGTCCGTACAGGGACTTTTTGAGAATTTCGGCTTTGTCGCTGCCGCTGACCAGGAAAACGATCCGGCGCGCTCTCATGATGGTCCCGATGCCCATGGTAAACGCCTGCCGGGGTACGTCGTCGGCGGAGGCGAAGAACCGCTTGTTGGCCTCAATCGTCATCTCCGTTAAGTCCACACAGTGGGTTTCGGCGGCAAAATGATCGTCTGGCTCGTTGAAACCGATATGGCCGTCATGGCCCAGGCCAAGCACCTGTAAATCAACGCCGCCCAGAGAGCGGATCACGTCCTCGTAGCGCGCGCATTCCGCGGCGGCGTCCTGCGCGGTTCCATCCGGGATATTGGTCTGCGCCATATCGATATTGACATGGGAAAACAGATGATGGTTCATGAAATAGTAGTAGCTCTGATCATTGTCCTTTGTCAGCCCTTTGTATTCGTCAAGGTTTGCGGTCTTTACTTCTGAGAAGTCGAGCTCTCCATTCCGGTATTTTTCAACAAGGCATTCGTAGGTTCCGATTGGCGTGGAGCCGGTGGCAAGGCCCAATACGCAGTCGGGCTTCGTTACGATCTGCGCCGCGATTACGGAAGCGGCCTTTTTGCTCATCTCGTCATAGTTTTTTACCTTATAGATTTTCATGTAAACTCCTCCATATGAAAAATATTTGCGTTCAATGTTTAGAATACCATTTTTGAGTCATAGTTTCAATGGATATCCGCATAAAATAAATAGCAAAGGATAAGGTGGGTTATCAGTGAAATTTATATAAAGAGGAGTGAGGGCATGACGAATTTTCAGAGGCTAATTTCATATATCTATACCTACGAAGGCGGGATAAAGGGAAAAAATATCGGCTTTGCCAAACTGGAAGTCCGGGGGAGCCAATGCCGTATCACAGTCAATGTCAAAAAGATATTTGTGGGCGGGAATCCGATCGGCGTATATATGCTGACAGGGCGGGAGGAGATCCGGATCGGGACGCTGTTTGCGAGAAACGGATCGGGAGAGTTCCGCACAGTGATACATACCCAGGATCTGGAGCATACAGGGCACAGCCTGGATGACTGCTACGGGCTCAGCGTCCATGATGTCGAAAGTAACTGGCGTTCGTATACGACGATCTGGGAGGACGCCGTTGCCCATGCGGCAGAAGTGGATCTGGCGGACGTGACAGCCGGCAAAGCGGCCCGAAATGCGTCCGGGAACACACAGAGCGAATCTCAAAATACACCTCAAAGCATGCCTCAAAGCACTTCTCATAATATGTCTCAGGATACATCCCAAAAAACAGATGCAGTACAGGTGAAAGCGCCGTCCCCGGAACCGCGGACAGCCCCGCTTCCCATTTCAGCGGAAATTGAGAGGGAGCTGGAGCGCGAGGAATTAAAGCAGATGGGAATGCCGGAAAGCGAGATCCATCCCAAACAGACAAGGACAGGAAATGTAGTCCGTCTGTACGGAGACGGAAGATCAGAGCGGCTGGGAACCCTTCCGGAATTAATCCCGGAGCCGCGGATCGCGAAGGAGGAGGAAGGGGCCGCGGCCGGGATATCTGGTTTTCGTGAAAATGAACGCGCCGCACTGTATGAGGATATGAATTTGGAGCCGGCGTCAGAGAAGCCGCATGGAGAAGAGTCTGTGACAGAGGCGCAGGCCGTCCGGGAGTCTGTGAGCGGGGCACAGGCGTCTCAGGAAGGCGCGTCCGGCGGGCAGGCGGTTTTGCGGGAAGTGTCAGAGTCAGGGATCGTCCTGGAACATACGTCTGAGGCGCAGGTCGTCCGGGATGCTGTGTCCGGGCCGCAGACGGCGCGGGAGGCGGCGTCTGAGCCGGGCGCCGCGGCAGAGGCTTTAGAGATGCCGGGCATACGGGAGGCCGTGGAGGAGATGCCGGGCGTACCGGAGGCCGTGGAAGAGATGCCGGGCGTACCGGAAGCCGTGGAAGAGATGCCGGACGTTCCAGAGGCCATGACAGAAGCGCAGAACGTACAGACAGGGGGAATGGAGGTGCCGCAGGCTGTCCGGCAGGCCGCCGGGCCTGCGCAGAGTGTCCGGGAAAGCATGCCGCATGAGATCGCCGTCCCGGAGGCCGCGGCAGATAATGGAGCGCGCTCCCATGCGGCATTTGCCGGAACTGCGGGCGGGCCTGCTCTGGGGTTTCTGGAGGAATCGCATCCTGCCATGGAGTCAGAGGCTGTGGTTTCCCAGAGCCCGCAGGCTGTCCGGCAGGCCGGGCCTGCGCTGGCACAGGGAGGGCTCCGGCGGGAGATCAGGAATCAGGTTTCCATGCGCCCCGGCGCGCCGTTGGAGCGCGTGCAGAAGCAGGAAGCAGCCCCGGCGCTGTCCGCGCCGCCCTGTCCGCAGACGGCGGAGCAGAAAGCGCCAGGTACGGCTCCGGCACAATCGGGTTCGGTTATTTCCTTCAGGGAAAGGAGCGATACACAGAACGAACAGGAAATGTGGGAAATGCTGAGAAAGCGTTATCCCAAGATTCTGGCCTTTGACTATGCCGACGGCTGCGAAATTTTGACCATCAAGCCGCAGGATATCGGTCTTCTCCCCAGGGAAACGTGGGTATATGGGAATAACAGCTTTCTGCTGCATGGCTTTTACAGCTTCCGCTATCTGATTCTGGCAAGGCTCAATAACCCGAACGGCCGGCCGCGCTATCTCCTGGGCATACCGGGCCATTACTACAGTAATGAGAAATACATGGCGGCCATGTTTGGTTTTCCTGATTTTGTCCTGTCAAAAAACCAGCCGCCGAAGGACGGACGCTTCGGGTACTGGTATACGGATATTAAGATCGGGGAATAAAAACGTTGCTAAAATGCCGGGAGGCGTTTATACTAAAGCGTGTTTGAAAAATGTTTTCTGTTAGTACAGCGTTCCGTTTTGTGGGAATGATTTTTAAGGCGCGCTTGAAGCGCGCCGGCAGCAGGACGGCGGCTCTGCCGGGCTGCGAACCGTACTATCAGTATGTACTCTCGGAATCTCTCTGCACCTGCCTTTGCGGCTGATTTTCCGCCAGATGCACCCCAATTTAATCAACGTACATCCACGTACGCCTCATAAATTTGTGCGCATCTAAAATCATCTCACAAAATCAGGCGCAGCGGGATTCCGAGAGTACATCAGTAATGTAAAGAGGATAAAAGAGATGCCCAGGATGACAGGAGAGGAAAAATACATGAGGGCAGCCATGCGGGAAGCTGTAAAAGCCCGCGCATTGGGCGAGGTTCCGATTGGCTGCGTGATTGTTTATGAGGATAAAATTATCGGCAGGGGCTACAACCGCAGAATGATTGACAGGAATGTGCTGGCCCATGCGGAGATTACGGCGATCCGAAAAGCATGCCGGAAGATGGGGGACTGGCGCTTGGAGGGCTGCACGATGTATGTAACGCTCGAACCATGCCCGATGTGCGCCGGGGCCATCGTGCAGGCCAGGATTCCGGAAATCAGGATTGGTTCCATGAATCCCAAGGCCGGATGCGCCGGATCCGTGCTGAATTTATTGCAGGAAAAAGGCTTTAACCATCAGGTCCGCATAGAGACGGGAATTCTGGGAGAGGAATGCTCGCAGATGCTGAGTGAATTTTTTAAGGAGCTGAGAAAAAAGAAAAAGGAAGGCGCAGCCGTTCAGTTAAATGCTCCGTAACCGCCCGGGCTTACTGAGCCGTTACGGCGGCCGCGCCTTTTTTCTATTGTTGATTGCCTGGTATACCCCACACTAATTAACCGTACATTTCGCTGGTCTAAATTTCCATCTGCCGCGTTGTCGTCAATCGACGTAGCCACCGCTACGCCGTCGCTTCGCAGACGCACAGATGACACCGATATCAAGCAATGTATTCACTGAAATTTAAGCAACGCTCTAGAGCGTGTTTGAAAATTCATTCCTGGCATCTGCACGCCCCACTTCGCGGTATATTTGTGCCAAATTCACTTAACGCAGCCCGCTGCGCCGCGTTCATTTGGCCCAAATCTCCCACAAAGCGGAACGCACATCTGGCAGAAAGCATTTTTCAAACACGCTCTAGTATTCCATCCGTCCAGTAACTCGATTGTCAGTGCCGAATATTTTGTCAGCCTGTAAGGCGGAGGAAGGAGGCGATGCGGTGGCATCGTTGACGGACGACAACGCAGCAGATGGCAAAACAGGCGGCTCTGACAATCCAATTACTGGCTGGATGGAACACTAAGGCTCAGTAACCAATTCCTGGCAGATAATCAACTCCTATCGAAACAACCGCCCACACCAGCAACGCTGTAACTGCTACAAATACTGCAATACACATTTTTCCCTGCCTGCGCATATTCCTGACAGCGGTATCGCGATCCTGCCCTGGTTTTAATTTAACTTTATCAGCCGGGATAATTAACATGCTAACACCCATTATCAATATAGATATAAGCATTACAACAACTGAGCCATACATTACAATATAGTACATTCTTTCTATCCTCCATCTTTATTCTCTGTTAAACTGCCTTGGAACTTTAAATCTTGGAAGCATATGGAATATCCGCGTCAAGTGGTTCTTTCACAAGTACGTAGATCAATTTCATGTTTATTGCAATCTTATATATTATATTTGTTGATTCTAATTCCTATAAATTTTTTCAGAGCAAATTCATCCTACTTTGCCATCATTCATTTATATTTTGTAATCTACAAGAACTTTCATCAATACGCCTTCGTATCCTCCTAAACTTATCCAACACAATTGGCATATTCATAATTCCTGAATAATTAAGTGAATTTTCCACTCCTCGCAATAATTGCTGTACTCCCATAGATGAACCAAAATTTTTACGATATAATCGAATATTAAAACTTTCATTTGAAACAAAAAAAATCTTTTCTTCCTGCTCCCGAAGATAATCTATATATTCTAATAGATCTATAAAAATTTTATATTGCTCATGTTGTATTAACAATTCATAACTTGACAAATACGTCTCCCGCCGCCCTTCCTTATCGCAGTAAAAGGATTCCGTATTTCCTTCCTGGTCGGTAATCTCATATACCTGGCCAAGGCTGTTATAGCGATAGGTGACAATTCCCCCGTTGGCGTCTTCGGTTCCCGTGATATTGCCGGCGTAATCGTATGTATACCGCTCCACGCCGCCTTCTGGGGTATGTATCTCTGTAATCCTACCCCACGCATCGAGCACAAATTCTGTCCGGTTATGGTTTCCGTCCCCGACTCCTGTGATATTGCACCGGGCGTCGTAGGTCAGTCTCTGGGCGGCGGCCTTTTTCGCCGCTGTTTCCCTTCCGGCGTACACGGCCACCGGGTTCCCGGCCAGGTCGTAATCATATTCCGTGTAGACCTGGCCTCCTTCCAAGACTCTTTAACGTGTTAGACTGATTTGGAAATAGGATTCCTGGTTAAAGTCAAAATATATCAAGAGCAAATAATCTTTCTCATTCATCCATTATGACAACTAATAAAATATCCCGTTACTATTCAAAATATCCTTTTTCTTTATTCTTTCTATCCATTCTTTAGCAGTCCCACAACCATACAAAATATCGTGATCGCTGAAACACAATAAATATGAGCACTGTTTATCTGTGATATAAAATTCAAAACCATATGTTTCTGATAAAATATAATTTAAATCTTCTCCTGATTGTATTAAAATCATCTCCTCCTCTTCTGTTTGATTAAAAAACATAATACACTCATTATCTTTTACAAAATATCTTATATAGCTCCATGCCATACCATCGCTTAGTGCCTCATATTGAATAAATTTTTCCCACAGACAAACACCCCTTTCACTTATATTAATGTACTTTTTGAAAACAGAATCTAATATCTCCCTTCTTTGGCTTAGTTGCAATTTTCTTATTATTATCTTGCTATCTTTTAATTCATTACAAATATGATTACTAATTTTAAACATATATCATCTTCCTAAATTACCTATTATAGGGAACATCATCTACAAAAATATGTCCCCTGACTGCACCGCCTGAACCTCTTTTTCCTCCTGTTTGCCATCCAACATGCGGTACTGTAGGTGCTTTTCCTGCCGGGGAATGACCAAGATCAATGCTGACCTCTGCGCCATTATTTGCTCTCCATTCTACCGGAAAAGATTTACTATTTTTATCTCTTCCCCATTTTGTTACATTGAACTCTTCTTTTGGCAAACCTGTTTTTTCAAAAGCCATATCTAAAGCATCTTTATATGTTCCTTCTCCTCTTAAATCAACATCTATCCCCTCTTTAAAAGTATAATTTCCAAAAGGGTTACTATCGATATCACCATTCCCCGGAAACGTCTTCCCCCCAGGACACAGCGACATATACCCACTCGGATCATAATACTTCACCGGATTATTCGCACAATACGCATACAGGTTCAGTCCGTCCCCCCTGTACACATCCTCCTGCAGGAACCTGCCTGTCACAGGGTTGTAAAACCTGGCCCGCAAATAATACTGCCCCGTCCCCCCGTCATACATCTGCCCCGTATACGTCAGGCGGTTTTCTATATCCCCCCGCTCCTCCAGCACGCGGCCAAACGCGTCATAACGGTATGATTTCCGGATGTTCCTCTCCCTGTCCAGGATAAACAGCGTGCTTCCCGCCTCGTCCCGGATATGGTATCCCATGCCCATGTTCTCCCGCTCCGAGCACAGCACACGGTCATTCCCATGGATATACCGGATCCCACCAGCTCCGCTTCCCTCCGCCGACAGCTCGCCCCTGTCAAAGACGAAACGGCTAACCTTGCCATTTTCCTCCGTCTCATACCGCAGTGATTCCCCGTCATAGCGGTTTTTATACACTCCGGGGCCGGAACGGATGCCGGTCAGGCGGTTCAGCGCGTCATATTCATAAGCTTTTTGCACATCCCCGCGCTCTTCCAGCAGGTTTCCCTGCGCATCATAGCAGTAATCCGTCGCCTTCCCGCCCTTTTCCAGTCGGGTTAGCTGGTTCTTTGCGTTATACGCATAGAATTCCTTTCCTTTTTCCGTCTCCTTCCCCAGCCGGTTCCCTGCGCGGTCATATGTGTATTTTTCCCATTCCCCGTTGTATGCAGCCCCGGCCAGGCGGTTCATCCGGTCATATGTATACTCGTTTTGGAAGCGCTCCCCGCTCTTCTTCGTGCAGTTCCCGTTCCCGTCATACGCATAGTCATAGTTTAAAACCACTTCTCCCGTCGGCGTCACTGTCACAAGGCCGGAGGGCATCCCGTCATCGCCGTAGCGGTATTCGCTGCGTACGCCATTTCCGTACTCCAGCGCCCGTATTTTTCCGAAATCCGTATACTCATACCCCGCCAGCGCCGTCCCCTGCGTCCCATCCTCCACACGCTTCAGGCGGTCCATGGCATCATATACGTACCGGATCGTTTTCCCTGTCACATCTGTAAGGCTGGAGAGGCTGCGGTTTTTGTCATAGCCATAATCCAGCAGTATTTTTCCGGATGACTCCTTGCTCTTTAGCAGGCCGTTTTCCGTATACTCGTAACGGTAGGCAATCCCGCCGCCGGACGCCTCCTTTAAGCTGCCGTCCGGATAGTAAAGGTACTGGTTCACCACCGGGTTCCGGCCCTTCTTGTCCTCCGCGCGCTGGTAGGACAGGCGGTTGTCCATGTTATAGAGGGTGCGCTCCACATTGCCGCTGCGGTCAATATGCGTCTCCCGCCGCCCTTCCTTATCGCAGTAAAAGGATTCCGTATTCCCCTCCTGGTCAGTAATCTCATATACCTGGCCCAGGCTGTTATAGCGGTAGGTGACAAGCCCCCCGTTGGCGTCTTCGGCCCCCGTGATGTTGCCGGCGTAATCGTATGTATACCGCTCCACGCCGCCTTCCGGGGTGTGTATCTCTGTAATCCTGCCCCACGCATCGAGCACAAATTCTGTCCGGCTGCGGTTTCCGTCCTCAACTCCTGTGATATTGCCCCGGGCGTCGTAGGTCAGTCTCTGGGCGGCAGCCTTTTTCGCCGCTTTTTCCCGCCCGGCATAGACGGCCACCGGATTCCCGGCCAGGTCGTAGTCATATTCGGTGTAGACCTGGCCGCCTTCCAGGACAGTTTTCAGGTTTCCGCTATAATCATATGTAAACCTCTTTAAAACCGACTGATCCGGGCCTGTGATCTCGGTCACGCGGCCGTCCGGGTCGTAGCGGTAGCTGAGCCCGGCCCCATCGTCCTGCCGGCTGTCGTACTGCTCCGGGCAGACGACCTTTGCCTTTGCGATCCAATAGTGACAAAAATAAACTTCATCTATACCATCTACTCATTGCCATCATATAATTAT
>CAJTGE010000039.1:0-38462 GCA_910575795.1 Clostridiaceae bacterium
GCGGCAGGCGTCGAGCATCCGCTCTTCCCGCCCGCGCCGGCATTCCAGCACATACCACATAGAAACCTCCCGGATTTCGTAGAATAACGTAATCTACGAAAGATAATTGTGTTAAAATTTATTTAATTATCTGATTTATTTTTTGATGAGTTTTAATTAAGAAATTCACAAAGAATATTTATAGAATTTTAAAACATTTATGAGAGAAACTGCTATTGAAATAAGGGGAAAACCGTAGTATAATAAATGAAATTTCTTAGAATACGTTATTCTACGAAATCCAAAAATGAAACCGTAAAATCATTTTAAAGCCATCTGCATACTACATTTCAGAAGTGAAACCCTATTAAACCGCGCCTGACAAGTAACAGTTCAGACAACCTGAACTGTTTCGGCATCAAATCGTTCTCAGTACAGAATATTGATAATTATTTTTTTCCTTTTATATACTATAAGCAAAGGAATGTGGAAAATGATAGCGGCTAATTTTTCAAATGTATGAAATAATTTTAAAGAAGTATGCGATCGTGTTGTCCGGGATTCTGAAATTGCAATTATCACAAGAAAAAATGACGAAAATGTTGTTTTAATGTCCCGGGCCCAATATGACAGCCTGATGGAAAATCTTCATATCAGACACAGTAAGCCGAATTATGAATGGTTAAAGGAATCGATAAAACAGGCGGAAGAGGGAAAATTAGTGAATTTTGATGTGGAGGATTCGCATATGAATGTATCTTTCACGGAAAATTATCTTTATTGGCAAAAGATGGATAAGAAAATTGTTAAAAGAGTGAGTGAACTGATTAAGGATATCAAAAGGACTCCATTTGTAGGGCCAGGTAAACCAGAGCCGTTAAAATATGATTTGGCCGGAAAGTGGAGCAGGGGGAATCTGACTCTCCGTCTTTCTGCCCACATCCTCCAGGACACTCTTTACCTTCCGAACCAATACCGCCAGCCTCCGTTCCGCCCATTTGGGCACAAAAAAAGCAGCCACCAAATCTGATGACTGCTTCCCATTTTGCAATATTCAGTTTCAACTCCTATGGCTCTCCATGCCTTATATCTCCTTCTCCCAGACAGCAGCCAGCCACATCTATGCATTCATATACATAAACTTTTCCGCTTCTATATATTCCGCTTCCGTATATCCATACAAAATAATCTGTTCTTTGGCAGCGTTGGCCTTAATCATTCTATCTATAGCCTCAATCCGTTCTTCCCTGATACCCTTTTTTACCATTTTCCTCAATATTTTCTGATAAATTATACCTTTTGGGGACCTCTCTTCTAAATTCAGCAGCCATTACGATTCCACACCATCTAAATACACATTTCTTCTTTATGTCATAATGGCGCCCAAACAAACCAACACAAAACTTGTCTCACCCTGCAAATCCTCTACAACACTTCCACCCTGCAGGAATGCTCCTTCGTCTTTGTGCTGTAACTGATTCCCACAGCTAAAATCCTCCCCGTATACTTTGGCTTCTCCCCCATTTTTCCCTTAAATCGTAACGCATAACCCTTGTATCCCCATGTAAGGTTGCCGCCAGCATCCTTTTCGACTCATTAGCCAGCCGGTACACATATCCCATGGACTCCTTGCCCATAAGAAGCTCCCGGAACTTATCCATCAGCTCCTTATTCGGAATAAACACCTCTCCATCCATATAGGTAAGCAGGCCATAGATTACCATAGCCGAATAAATTTCATCCTTTGTATTCAGCTCCATAGAAACAGCGGCATAATTCCGAATCTCCGCTTCCACCCCTTCACCGGCAACCATCAGAACCAGATCATCCCGCATATCATCCACATTATTTTTCACATAAAAGAATATCTCATCATACGGCCCGGAGCTGGTCCAATAATTTGCCAGCTGATTATTAACCAGCGCACACACCACAGAACGGGGATTATATAATCTCTCCCCCGCTGCCGTATAATACCCATCATACCACACCTCCAGATCCTTCCGTGTAATCTTCGGCTTTTTCGTTGTCTGAAGGTAAATATCAAAAAGACGGTCAGCCTCCTTTTCCACAAACCCAAAGCAGTCACTAAACCTCTCCATCACCGTCATATCATACTCCACAAACATATTCAGTTCCGAACCACTGGAGTATTTTGTAATGGGAAGCACCCCTGTCATATACACAAACTTCACATATGCCTTATCCTTTAAAAGAGACTTCAAAAAAAGAAGGTACGCCTTTTTATCCTCCTCTGTAATAAAAGACATATGGAATATGGAATCCCACTCATCAATTACAAAAACAAACTTCATCCCTGCCTTTCGGAAAACCTGCTTCAATATATCCCATACCGATATTCCCGTATCCGTAACGATTTCCGGAAATGCTTCCGACAAATCCTGTTTCAAGCCCTCCAGCACCCGGCTGATATACTCACGATAGGAAACACAGTTCTCCGGAATTTCACTAAAATCAATATAAATAACCGGATATTGATTCAAATGCCCATGGCAGCATTCCGACTGCCCAATCTCCAACCGGTCAAAAAGGTCTCCTGTTTCCTCTGCCCTCCCTAAAAATGCCGCCACCATGTTCGCCATAACACTCTTACCAAAGCGCCGCGGCCTTGTAATGCACAAATACCTTTGCCCATCTACTTCAACCGCCTTCAAAATATCTTCCAAAAGCAATGTTTTATCCACAAAAAACCGGGTCCCGGCAATTCCCCTGTATGATTCAAAAGGATCTCTGCTGTCTAAATATCGTCCCATATCCCCATTCCTTTCTCAGAATCTCAAACATCACTTATTCATACAATCTATCTTATCATAAAAAAACAGCCAATACAATTTTTCTTTATCAATCCATCCTCCTTTTAATTAGAATTCTAATTATACAGGCAAAAGAATACCTATTTTGTATTCTCCGTCATTTGCAGAATGACCTTTTCAAAGACTTCCAAATCATCTTCGGAGATACCGGCGAACATACTGTGCATGTACTCATTGACACGGCTTGTAATATCGTCCTTTATCGCAAGCGTCTGTTCTGTCAATACAAGTTTCTTATAACGCCTGTCGCTGTCCAAACTTTCACGGCGCAAATAGCCATTGCGCTCCAGATTGCAGATAAGGCTCGTGACAGAAGAACCTTTAATTTCTAAAAATTCTTCTATGTCTTTGGGGAATATGTCCCTTGCCTCCGATTCAACGATAATATAATGCAGGATAAGACCTTGAATACTGGTTATCTGTGTACCTGTGAAAAAACTTGAAAAGTATCTCAGCATTCTCCGATTCAACTTGTCATATTTTTCCATTAGCTTTTTTTCGTCCCTCATGGTATCACCCGTTTCTACTTAGAATTCTAATTACAGGAATTTATTTTACTGCTACACATTTCAGTTGTCAAGTGGGTGCGAAAAGTTTATACCATTTTCATAAATGACGGAAAAGAATTTTTGCATAACTTTGGTAAAGCTGTCCTGTGTGGCATTGTGGGAAATACGGGGTATTTCAGAGGGTTTGGGATTCCTCCCAACAAGCGAAATCTGCCCGGCAAGCCATAGGGTGCCGGGGCTATGCCATCTACGCGATGGAAAACTGCGGCTTTTCCCCCGAGGACATCCGGCGCGTGGCGGCCGAGCTCTATGAGGTTTTCGACTGCCGGGGGCTGGAGGAGGCCGAGGCGCATTTTCTGGACAGCCCCTATTAAGTTCGAGACAATTTGTCCCAACTGAACCTATGCTGCTGTCAAGGTACACTGGCTTTTGGGCCTTTCATAAAATAAATAGGATTCTCATAAGACTTTTTTGGAATTTTTTGTAAGGGCAGGGAATCACCGGGTTTGACATTTTGGCATAGTTTGGATAATGTTCAAAGGTATAGCCCTGCTCAAAGAGTTTTTGTGTAAAAAGGTTGTACTCTTTCATGGCAGACCCCTACAGTCCCAGACAGGGCCGCATTCCAAACACATTTTCCATGCGCCTGCGAAGAGCTTCCGGCTCCATATCATATTCCTTTGCAATACAATCCTCACAGCAAGGATATTTGTAGGCCGGTACCTTTGATATCCGCTTGTCCCAGGTACTGATCTGCCGGCCACAGCTATTGCAGTATTCATCAAGCCATTTTTCCTTTAACTCCATAGACTCCTTCTTCTTTTTCCGAATCCTTCGCATATTGTGGTATCACAAAAGGCCGCAGTTTCCCACGGCCTTTCTTAATAGAATCTCTATTCTTTCTTATTTTTAAAACTCAAATTGCTCCAGCATATAAAGAGGCAGCGTGAAAATTTTCCCTTCCCTGCCGCCCTTGGTGTTGCCCTTCAGATACAGCAGGTAATCCGCCTTTCCAGCCTCCAGTGCCTTAAGGGCAGTAGCCGCCCTTCCCTTTCCTGATTTCACCTCCACCAGATATCTTCTGTGTCCCCGGATTGTCTGCACCACATAGTCGATCTCTCCGCCCTTATATGTGGCAAATGCCGGCATCTCAAAGGTAATCTCCTCCGGGAAATCCTGGCGCTTCAAAAGATTGATGAATACATAGTTTTCATTCAGCGTTCCGTAAACAGCCGCCTCCGTAGTTCCTGCCCTGTTAAAATAGTAGGCCGCAACCCCTGGGTCCATAAAAAAGCACCGTCTTCCCGGCTTAAAATCCAGAAAGTCCATTTCAATAATCTTTCCGCAGAATCCGATAATCCCCGAATGGTACAGCCAGCTAATCGCCCGGTTGCAGGTTTCTTTTGACAGGTTGCTGGAATAATTCTTCGTCACCAGTTTTTGCAGTTCCTCACTGACACTGTCCTCCTCCAGTCCCTCCTTTTCCCGCAAAAGGATACGGCAGATACTTAAGAAAATATTAGTAAACACACTGATATCCGTAATATCCTTAAAATACCGCATGGATTCTTCCAAAAAAATCTGGATAATCCGCACCAGCTCCTTCCGGGCTGCCAGAATGTCCCGCCTTTCCAGATATGCTTCCACTACCTTCGGATAGCCGCCAATCTGGCAATACTGGTCATAGGCCAGTCTCAGCCGGTCATACACCTCCGGGCAGTTGTCATCTGCCTCAGGCAAAGGAAGCCTTCTCCATGCCTGACAAAGCTCCCCGTCCAATGCCTCCAGAAATTCCTCAAAGGAAAGGGTATAAATCCGCAGCTTTGTAATATCCCCGCTGGCATAGTGAAACTCCGGCCGTCTGCTTCCCGGAACCCATTCCGTTGCTTTCTGATAGCACTCCATAAACTGCTTTCCGGAAAGGTCAAACAAATTAATGTAGATTTTATGCTTGAAATTTTCATCTGCAAATTTATTGATGATGTAGGTCTTTCCGGTCTGCCTGGCGCCGTTTACCTCCAAGGTGCTGTGGCTTTTGTCGTTCTTCCATTCCATCAGTCGATCATATATTTTTCGTTTCAGATACATGGGAACCACACCTCCTACTGCTGTTTTTCTCTGCCTTAAGCTTACACAATTCCGCTTTCGCCTGTCTGCCGCCAGTTCTCCGGCTGCTGTCCAATCGCTGTCTTACTTTTATTATACCAAAAAACACCGGGATTCCTACCGATATTTTAGGGAGAAGCGGAAAAGCTACCTGTCAGTAGAAGAACTGGAAGCAGGCATCCAGCGCTTTATTGAACAATATAATCTTACAGCACACCCATTTAAGTGGACATATGCTGGTATACCATTAGCAATTTAATCACTGATATTTGTGTCAGGGCAAGGCGGAGGAGGGAGGCGATGCGGTGGCATCGTTGACTGACGACAACGCGGCGCTGGCGCAAAGAGCAGGCGCTGAATTCATCATTATTTACGCAATGCTGTACTAGAGCGTGTTTGAAAATTGCTTTCTGGTAGCTGTGCGTGCCACTTTGTGGGAGATTTGTGCCAAATGAACGCGGCGCAGTGGGCTACGTTAAGTGAATTTGGCACAAATATACCGCGAAGTGGGGCGTGCAGATGCCAGGAATGAATTTTCAAACACGCTCTAGTGTACTGTCCCGATTATATTCAGGCAGTGCGATTGCTGGCGGGGATCACTTCCTGCGGACAGGGAAGTACACCTCCGTCTCCCAGTCCTCCGGAGACAGTGAATTGAACTGTGTTTTGATGTACCGCTCAAACGGCGCGCCGGCATATTCATAGCCGTTCTCAATAATCCAGGATACGATCGCGCCGTATGCCTCTGAAAGCGTGGAATATGCGCCATGATGCATGGTCACCGCGCATGTTACCGGCTCTATGGCCGCGTCCGCCTTATCCGCTTCCCTGATTTCGACAAACACCTCCACATCTGATGATTCATGGTTGAATTCCTTGTCATAGTACCTGGCGCCCGTAAGTCCTGTAGGCGTAACGCCTTCCTTAGGCACACGCTCAAAGAGTGTACCGTAATACTTGCCGAATTCGTCCACGCCCATAACCGCGCGCTTTGCCAGCACATACATGGCCGGAGACTCCTTGATTTCAATTGTATACCCCTTCTGAACCGTCATAATATCACCTGTCCTTTCAAATACAGAAATATGTGTCCTAAGCTCGTTCAGGATCATGGCCATCTCCTGCTGCCCTGCCTCCAGCTTTTCCTTCTGCTGCCGGAGCCGGGCTGCGAGCTCTTTTGGCTCCGAAATGGCAATCAGGTGCTGTATCTCTTCCAGAGAAAAGCCATACCGTTTCAGACGCTGAATATAGTTCATCGTGTCAATCTGTTCAACACGGTAGTACCTGTAGCCTGTAAAACGATCCACCTCTGCCGGCGCCAGCAGGCCGATCTTATCGTAATGGCGCAGCGTTTTCACGCTGACCTGGCAAATCTTGGAAAACTCTCCGATCTGCAGCATCCCCTGATACCTCCTTTCGTGATGAATGTACTCACAAAATCAGGTGCAGAGAGATTCTGAAAGTACATATAATGGATTCCCGCGGGCAACAGGCAGGCTTTCATGCACATTTAGCGGCTGCCCCGGCATATCCCATTGCCTGCGCGGGATTTGTTGACTCGAGCCTATGGACAGTGTATACCCTGACCGTAGGGGAGAGTCAATCCCATTTTTAAATTTTTCGGGAAATAAAAATTCGTTTCGTAACCATTCAGACAACCAGAGCTGTTACACCGTTATACATCCCGCTAAAATCTCCTATATCTGAAAAACAGGAACCATAAATATGAACTCCCGGAGTCTCGCCGAGCCTGCCTTTGCGGCTGATTTTCTGACGGATGCACCCAAATTTAATCAACTTACTCCTCATAAATTTGTGCACATCCGGCAAAAAATCATCTCACAGCATCAGACGCGGCAAGATTCCGGGAGTACATAAATGCCTTTCAGGCAAAGATTTCTTCCTGTCTGCCTCTTTCATCCCTGCCGATCACCGGGCGCGCGCCAATCTGGTAATATTCCAGGCCGTACCGGGCAATCCGCTTCGGGCTGTACTGATTTCTTCCGTCAAAAATAACCGGCTCGCGAAGCCGGGCCTTAATCTCATAAAAATCAGGGCTCCTGAACTCCTTCCACTCCGTAACCAGCACCAGGGCGTCCGCCCCCTTAAGCGCCTCATACTTGGTGTCGCAGTAGGTCACGCGATCATTTCCCTTTAAGTAAAATTCCTTTGCATCCGCCATGGCCTTGGGATCATATGCCTGCACCGCCGCGCCCGCCGCCGTCAGCTCAGAGATGATCGTCAGCGCCGCCGCCTCGCGCATATCGTCCGTATCCGGCTTAAACGCAAGCCCCCAGATGGCAAAGCATTTTCCCGACAGATCTTCCCCGAAACGCCCGGTGATCTTCTCCACCAGCACCCGTTTCTGCGCCTGGTTCACGTCCTCCACGGCCTGCAAAAGCCTTGTATGGTAGCCGTACTGGCCCGCGGTGCGGATCAGCGCCTTCACATCCTTGGGGAAGCAGCTTCCGCCGTACCCGCAGCCCGGGTAAATAAAGGAATAGCCGATCCGCCTGTCGCTGCCAATGCCCATCCTCACCTTATTCACATCCGCGCCCACGCGCTCACAGATATTGGAAATCTCATTCATAAACGAGATCTTCGTGGCAAGCATGCAGTTTGCCGCATACTTCGTCATCTCCGCGCTGGCCACGTCCATGACAATAAAATTTTCAGTATTCATCACATACGGCTTATAGAGCTCTTTCATCAGCTCCGCCGCGTCCTCGCTGTCCGCGCCGATCACGATGCGGTCCGGCTTTAAGCAGTCGCTTACCGCCGATCCCTCTTTCAAAAACTCCGGATTGGAGATCACGTCAAACGTCAGATCCGAGCCGCGCCTGTCAAGCTCTTCCTGTACCGCCTCCCGCACCGCCGCGGCCGTCCCCACCGGAACCGTTGATTTATCAACCACATACATGTGGCGCGCCATATAACGGCCGATGTCCTTTGCCACAGCCGTCACGTACTGCAGATCCGCGCTCCCGTCCTCGCCCATCGGCGTCCCCACCGCGATAAAGCAAATCTCGCACTGCTCCAGCGCTTCCTCAATGCCTGTCGTAAAGCGCAGATGTCCCTGCTTCCGGTTCCTCGCCACCATATCCGCAAGACCCGGCTCAAAAATGGGGATGATCCCATTGTTTAAATTCTCAATCTTTTTCTCATCCACATCCACACACCAGATTTTATTGCCCATCTCCGAAAAACACGCGCCTGTCACGAGGCCCACATATCCGGTTCCAATCACTGCGATTCTCATACCAATCTCTCCTCTTTATGTTAAACGCATCTCCGGCGCGGCTGTTCTGGCTGCATGTCAGAATATGGTATGAGCCATACAGCGCCTTTCCGGTATATGCATAAACTCCAGTTGGAATATCGGCGGGTTTGGGGGAAACATAAGGGATTGAATTTATGGCTCCTGCCCGCATGCTGCATTGGCAGCAAACTGTTCTTAGGAACTGTTAAGAAATAACTTTTCAATAGTGCGCAGGATTTTTCTTCGGGAGTGCCACTCAAAAATCAGGCGCATAGTGGGCTATGTAACTGATTTTTGAGTGGTACTATCGGAGAAAAAAACAAGCAATATGAAAAGTTATTTTTTGACAGTTCCTTACACAGATCCGCGCATAAAAAACCGCCGGAACCTGCAAAATCCATCCCGGCGGCCTTTTCACAAACCTTAAAGAGTATACTGATTCCCCTAACCAACCATATGACAGGCCACAAAATGCCCCTTCTTCACCTCCCGCAGCTCCGGAAGCTTTTTCCTGCACTCCTCCTTTGCATACGGGCACCGCTCCACGAAGCGGCAGCAGTCCGGCGGATTGATCGGGCTGGGGATCTCCCCTTTCACCATAATCCGCTTCCGCTCCCGCACCAGCCGCGGGTCAGCCACCGGGATTGACGACAGGAGCACCTGTGTATACGGGTGCAGCGGGTTCATATACAGTTCCTCCGCGTCCGCAAACTCCACCATGGTTCCCAGATACATCACGATCACGCGGTCCGAGATATACTTGACCACGCTCAGATCATGCGCGATGAAGAGGTACGTCAGCCCCAGCTCCTCCTGCAGCTCTTTCAGCATATTTAACACCTGCGCCTGGATCGACACGTCCAGGGCCGAGATCGGCTCGTCACAGATGATGAATTCCGGTTCCACGGCCAGGGCGCGGGCAATGCCGATGCGCTGCTTCTGGCCGCCGGAAAACTCATGCGGGAAGCGCGACATGTGATCCCGGTTTAAGCCCACGCGCCGGAGCATGGCCTCCACCTTCGCGTCCAGATCCGAATCCGTGGCCAGGCCGTGCAGCTTCATACCCGCCCCCACGATATCCTTGACCGTCATGCGCGGGTTTAAGGACGAATGGGGATTCTGGAAAATCATCTGCACGTTTTTGCGGAACTGCTTTTCCTCCTCCCGGTTATACGAAAAGATGTCCTTTCCCTTATAAGTAATGCGCCCCGCGGCCGGCTGGTAGAGCTTTACAAGGCACCGGCCGGTGGTCGATTTGCCGCAGCCGCTCTCCCCCATCAGTCCCAGAGTTTCCCCTTTATAGATCGTGAAATTCACGTGATCCACGGCCTTTAAGATCTTCCCTCTGGCGATGTGGAAATACTGGCAGAGATCCTCTGCCTGAAAAAGCGGCTCGTTTCGTGCGATTTGCCTGCTCATGCCCGGACCTCCTCCCTTGACTGGCTCGTTTCACCTGTACGCTTCATCCCATTTGTACGGCTCGTGTCATTTGCGGCGGCCGTGTCATCAGTCCTGTCCGCCCCGTTTATCCCGCCGGTTCCATCCGCGCGGCCCGCCCCGCGCTTCATGATATCCACTTTGGGCGCGTACTCGTGGCGCAGCCAGCAGGCGCACATGTGTTCCTCTGAAATCTGATAATTTTCCGGCTGCTTCTCATAGCAGATCTGCATCGCGAATTCACAGCGGGCCGCAAAGGGGCAGCCCGCAGGCGGCGCGAACAGATCCGGCGGCGTTCCGTCAATGGGAACCAGCTTCTGATCCTTGGACGTGTCCAGGGTCGCGATAGATTTGATAAGCCCCGCCGTATAGGGGTGGGCTGTCTCGTAAAAGATCTCCTCCACCGTGCCTTTTTCGGCCACCTTTCCCCCGTACATGACGAGCACGCGGTCGCACATCTTGGCGATCACACCCAGATCGTGGGTGATGAGGATAATCGAGGTATTCATCTGCCTGCGCAGATCCATCAGGAGATCCAGGATCTGCGCCTCGATCGTCACGTCCAGGGAGGTGGTCGGCTCGTCCGCGATAATGATGCTCGGCTTGCCGACGAGCGCGATGGCGATCATGACGCGCTGCTTCATGCCGCCCGACAGCTCGTGCGGATACTGCTTGTAGCGCCGCTCCGGCTCATTGATGCCCACCAGCTTTAAGATCTCCAGCGTTCGCTCCCGCACCTCTTTTTTGGAAATGCCCTCCCGCCCCACAAAGATCTCCTCGATCTGCTTTCCGATGGTCATGGTGGGGTTTAAGGACGTCATGGGATCCTGGAAAATGAAGCCGATCTCCATGCCGCGGATTTTGCGCATCTCCCGGTCGGACTTGGCCGTGATCTCTTCTCCCCTGTATTTGATCGATCCTCCCGCAAAGAAGCCCGGCGGCTCGGGGTTCAGCCGCAGAATGCACTGGGAGGTCACGCTTTTTCCGCAGCCGCTCTCCCCCACAATCCCGAGAATCTCCCCCTCGCGGACATTGAAGCTCACGTCGCGGACGGACTTGACCACGCCGCCGTAAGTGCGGAAGGAAAACTCCAGGTTTTTAATCTCTAAAATGTTATTTGCCATTCTTTCTGCTCCCTCCTTACTCTGTGCCGCGCAGCCTCGGATCAAAGGCGTCGCGCAGTCCGTTGCCAAGCTGGTTGAGCGCCAGCACCGTGGTGCAGATAAAAAACGCCGGCACGTACAGCATATGGGGAGCCACCTTCAGCATTCTCGTGCCCTCCTTGGCGAGACCCCCCCCCAGCTTGCCTGCGGCGGGGAAATGCCGAGCCCGATGTAGCTTAAGAACGCCTCCTGGAAGATCGCGCTGGGAATGGCCATGGCGAGCTGCGTGATCAGAAGGCCCATGATGTTGGGGACAATCTCACGCATGATGATCGTAAATACCGGCTCGCCCATCACGCGAGCCGCGAGCACGAATTCCTGTTCCTTTAGGCGGAACACCTCGCCCCTTGTGAAATGGCAGGTCCCGGTCCAGCCCACGATGACCATGGCGATCACCAGGCTCTGCACGCCGGATCCCAAGACCACCATCACCAGAATACAGACGATCAGGGACGGGATGCCGTAAATAACGTCAATCATGCGCATCACGATCATATCGAGCTTCCCGCCGTAATACCCGCAGAAGCCCCCTAAGACCGTACCGATCACGGTGTTGAGAACCGCGGCCAGAAGGCCGATCGTGAGCGACACCCGGGCGCCCATCCACACGCGCACCCAGAGATCGCGCCCCAGGGAGTCGGTTCCCAGCCAGTGCGCCCCGGAAAAGCCCTGGCTCATGGCGTAGGCGTCCTGCTGGTCAAAGCCGTATTTGCTGAGCATGGGCGCAAAAATCGCCAGGAACCCGTAGGCGATCAGGAGGATGAGGCTGAAAAACGCGACCTTATTCCCGCGGATCCGCCGCCACGCCTCCTGCCAGAAAGTCAGGCTGGGCCGGGAAATGGACTCCATCTTTTCCAGATTTTTGCCGACAACTTTCAGTTTTTGTAAGCTTTTTCCATAAGTTTCCCCAGTTTTCAAGGCTTTGCGCTATGCCAACCTCAAAATATGTATCCTTTTTCCTTGTTTTTGCCCTTATGGGTAGGTTACAAGGGAAAGTTTTTCTTATTCAGTTTTAATTCATTCCCACAACCTTATCCAAGAGTTTTGCAGATTCCCTCTTTGCCTCCCTTGTAGCGTGTGCATAGACATTTATGGTAGTGCTTACGTCCGAGTGTCCTAAAAGTTCCTGCACATCTTTTGGCTGCGCCCCGTTTGATAACAGGTTTGTTGTGTAGGTGTGCCTTAATGTGTGGAAGTGGAACCCCTCTAACTCCGGTACTTTCCTTGCCGCTGTCCGGCAGGCTGTTTCTACGGTGGCTGGAAGTTCCAGACAGCCATCTTCCCTCAGACATACAAAGGAGATTTCCGTATAATCCTCCGGCACATCCTCTGCCATTCCCAAGTTGTAATACTCATAATGTACCCGATTTTTCTCTGTAACTTCCCTGTAGAAATTCCTGTGGTAGAGTCCGCCATACTGCATACGGTTTTTAAGCTGCTGTTTCCTTGCTTTCTTCAGGATGTCAGCGAGGGCGTTCCCAAAATCAACGATCCGCACTTTCTTCCTTTTTGTCGAGCCGATTTCGTGCTTATGGGTAGCGCCATTGTAGCGGACGCTTCTGCGGACTGTCAGGCATTGTTCCTCAAAGTTGATATCCTGCCAAGTCAGTCCTGCCACTTCCCCAAGCCTGAGACCTGTGAAATAGGCTATCTGTACAGGTAGGATTGCGTCTTTGCTCCGCTTGCCAAGCTGTGCAATCAGCTTTTGGTACTGCTCAAATGACAGTGGATTGACTTTGCCGTTATCGGTGTCCGTTTCTTCCGCAAACAAGTCCATATCGTCCTTTTTATGCCTCATGACTACATACTGCATGGGATTGAACGTAATGTACTGTTTCGGGAACACCGCAAAGCGGAATGACTGTTGTAATACTGCGGCAAATGACTTTACGTAGTCTTTGGAATATCCTTTGGAAACAAAATCTTCAATCGTGCCTCCAAAAGACATGATATCCATGAACTGCTGCAAATGCCCCGAAGTAACCGTTTTTAGCTTTCGTCTGCTTACAGGGTGCTGTTTAATGCGGTTGATCACCTGAAGATAAGTACCGACAGTTCCATTGCTCAATGTTCCTGTCTTTAATTCTTCCTCTGCCCATGTGTCAAGCAACTGTCCAAGGGTGATATTGTCCGCCTTTGCAATGAATTTCTTGCTTTCGTAATCTTCCATTGCCTGCCTTAACAGCTTTTCCGTTTCGCTTTTGCTTTCTGTTCCTGCATATTCTTTTTGTACCAGATTTCCACTTGCGTCCTCCACATAGAAGCGGTAGTACCATTTTTTTCCTTTCTTCCGAACTGATCCTTTTGCCATAATCGTTTCTCCTTTCGATAAACGCAACCTTTATTGCGTATGGCAATCGGAACTGATGAAATGCTTTCTGCGTGTAAGTATATCATAACTCCGGCTGCCAAGCTATACCGATTCGGATTCTTCCCCCGATACCATAGAAAGAAGATTTGCAAGCCTTATGGTGGCTGTTTCGGGATTTTTGGAATAGAGCCTCACAATATCGCCCATATCGTTAAACATATTTACGGTGTGGGTGATTTCCCTGAGAAACATAATCTCGTTATATTCCTTATTCGATTCAAACCCCATTGTCTGAGCGAGTGCGGCATTTTCCGCATTGTCCTTGAAATTCTTGCAGGCAAACTGAAAAGAATCCACGAACAATTCATATTCCTTCAACATCAGCAGCAGTAAATCTTTGGAAAAATCCGCCTCATCAGGCTTCATATCATAGGGGAGTTTGTTTACGATGGAATTCATCACATCACGAATAAATAATTCCCTATTATCCGTAATGTCCGTTTGGTATTCCTCCGTTTCCCCTTTCAGCCACTTCACAGACACATGGAGTGCTTCTGAAAGACCTTCCAAGACCAGCTTCTTTGTGTTGTCGATTGTTCCCGCCTCATAACGCACGATTGTGGAAGTGGCTACCCCCATCTTCTCTGCGACATAAGGCTGGTTTAATCCCAACTCAACCCTCCGCTGTTTTGCCCTGCTACCGATCAGCTTGCGTAACTCTTTATCTTTCATACTGATACGCCTCCTTTTTCGGTATGGACAAAGTATAGCATAGAAAAAGCAATAATGCAATATGCAACTTAAAAATGATTTTTGAATTGCCATAATGCTTGACAAGAGATTATAAAAGCGTTATAGTAAGCGTACTATCGAAATTGCATTATGCAATTAAAAGGGAGGTGAGTTAATGACCAAAACGAAAATTGCACTATCCATTGAAGAAGCTGCCGATTATACGGGTATCGGGAGGAATACCCTGCGAAACCTTGTAGAGTGGGGAAAACTACCCGTCCTCAAAGTCGGGAGAAAGGTACTTATCAAAATTGATATACTGGAGAAGTTCATGGAAGTGAACGAGGGGAAGAACCTGCGGGATAAGAATGATGTAAAGTCTGTTACAAGAAAATCAGCAGTATAAAAGGCGGCTTCTAAGGAAACCGCCCAATGGTATGTATCAGACCGAAGCCATGATATACCTACACGCAAATAAATTATATCATGTGCTTCCTTTTGGTACAAGCGGAAATTTTGGGAAAGCGGAAAAAGTGAGTTGAAAAAATAAGTTAATTTTGGAACAGCCAACTGAAAAAATCAACTTGTTTTGGTATATTCAGTTAAAAAATTCAACAGATGTTTCGGGCGTCATTTTCAATGTGATGTAAGATTGCTGCAAAAATTTAACTGACATTTTAGATATTACTTTTTTGCTATCAAGGTTGCACTTTTTACTATCATAAGTGGCAGCACTTTTTGCTATCACAATGATGGCATTCTAAGGCAGATGACAGCATTTTTTGCTATCATGGCGGCTGATTTTACCGGCATAATCCGAACAGTTTCAAGAGAATATTACCTTCTCTTAAAGCCCTCGGCGTTTGAGAGCGAAATACACCCATTGCACAAACTTCGTTTATGCAATGGGGATTTCGCCCTTGCAGGGAGCAAATTCACGCAAGCGTGAATTACAAATGCTGCTGCATTTGTGAGAACCGCCGCCCTCTCCGCTTTCGCGCATCCGCTACTGCCATTTGCAGGAGGGAGGACAAAGCACAATACAAAGGCATTCATTTATCCGCATGAGCAAGCTGCTTGATGTCAGGGGCAGAATCACTTATATATCCAACCATGCAAAACAGGAAAACCTGTATGCAGTCTATGAAACGACAGACCGCTATTATTGGACGGAGCTTGCAAGATTCAATCAGCAGGAATTTCAAAAAAGCGGCACAGAGGGGGAATGTATCGAGGCGAGGGAATTTATCATTGCCCTGCCGGAATCTTTCCCGAATCTCTATGAGCCAGACAAACTTTTACAGTTGTTCACAGACCGCTTTAAGGAAAAGTACGGTGTGGAGTGCGTATCGGCTCTGCACCATAACAAACGAAAAACAAACTACCATATCCACCTTATTTTTTCAGAGAGGGAGAGATTGCCTGAACCCATAGAAAAGACTGCAACAAGGAATATGTTCTATGATGAGCAGGGAAAACATGTCCGCACCAAAAAAGAGATACTTGACGAAAACGGAAATGTCCGCAAAGGCTGTAAGATTGTGAAGAAAGGTGAGATATATGAGCGGAATCTTTTTACCGCCAAGAATAAGCTGTTCAAGCAGGACGAGTTTGTGGACGAGGTAAAGCATTTTTATACAGACCTTATCAATACTTTGGTAAAGAACGACAAAGAGAAACTGCACGTTTTTAACGAAAACGGTCTGTATCTTGCCACTAAGAAGATAGGGAAAAATAATCCGAAAGCGGAACAGATACAGACGGACAACGAATACCGTATGCGTTGGAATCGTGAAGTTGACAGGGCGATTGTAAGCGGCATGGCAGAAACAGAGATACAACAGATAAAAAAAGAGTACATCTCTGACCGCATCAAAGAATCTATTGATTTATTCGGCAGTCAGCCGGAACGGTTTGGAACAATCCTCATGAGTGCAGTTGCAGTATTGGCAATGCTGATTTCAAAGGTGCTGCAAAAAGCAAGGGAACTGTCTGCAAAACTCTTTGATACAGAGCAGATACAACCGCAGATGCCTGTGCAAGAACCTGTCCGCCAACCATCCGAAAAGGAAGCACAGACCAAACCGAAGATACCGCCCAAACCTATTATGTCTGCCGAAGCAACCGCCTATCCAAAGCTGTTTAAGATTTACAAGGAACTGAAACGACAGAATAAGATTATTTTTGAGGCAGAAAAAGAACGCAATGCTTTGGAACTTGAGCGTGATGCCCTAAAAGGACTTGCGAAATTTACCAAGAAAGGTGAACTGCAAAGCAAAATTCACCGTAAAAATGAGGAGATTGACATCTTAAAAATCGGCTTGTCCGGCATTGTTAGAAGATATGGTTATCAGAATGTGCAGAATTTTTATCGGATTTACCATAAATCTCATAGTGCTTATATTGCTTATAGGGAACAAGAGGCTGAATGGGAAAAAATTTACGGAAAGGACAATCAAAAACAGGATAGGCAAAGTGTGCTTGAGCGGTTGAAAAATCCGCCAAAGAGAACGACAGATTGCCAGCAACAAATGACGGTTAAGAGCAAGGACCGAAGTGCAAGATAATATTTCAATCCTTGCTCTTACATAACAGTTTTTTAATGATGAATATTGAAAAATATGTTATGATAGGTTTGTAGCAGATAGCTTATAGATTTTGGAGGAATATATAAAAATATGGAAAAATGGGACTTGTATACAAAATATAGAGAAAAGTCAGGAAAAGAGCAGATTCGAGGAGAAAAGATTCCAAACGGTTTCTACCATTTGGTAGTGCATGTATGGATACGAAATTGCAAAGGGGAATATCTCATTTCCCAACGTTCAGTTAGCAGACCAACATTTCCGCTTATGTGGGAGTGCGTTGGAGGTTCTGTTTTGATGGGGGAAAGCAGTATTGACGGAGCACTTAGAGAAGTAAAGGAAGAAGTGGGACTGGATTTACAACCCGAAGCCGGAAAACTCCTTTTTACTAAAATCCGAGGCACTGATGTTAAATATGAATGCAAAGAATTTAATGATATTATGGATGTATGGCTTTTTGAATACGATGGAGACCTGCATTTGGAAGATGCAACAACGGATGAAGTTGCTGACTGTAAATGGATGACAGTTTCTGAGATTAGAAAGTTATATGAAAACAAGAAGCTTGTGCAGACATTGGACTATTTTTTTTGTGTTATGGAAGCAGATGAACCGGATTACAGCCATATTATTGGGAAAATGGTAGACGGAACTGTTGACAGACCATTAGGCACCGCTCATCCTCGTCATTCGGAGATGATTTATCCAATCAATTATGGATATGTAAATAATGTACTTGCCGGTGATGGAGCAGAACAAGATGTTTATATATTTGGAACAAATAAACCGCTAAAGAGTTTTCGTGGCAAAGTAGTCGCAGTATGGCATCGTTTTGACGATGTGGAGGATAAGTGGATTGTGTCTTTGAATGGAGAAGATATTGCAGAAGAGAAAATATTAGGTGACATTTCATTTCAAGAGCAGTTTTTCTATGGGAAATTGTATAAATAATATTAAATTGCAATTGGTATTTATGGAATAGGAAAGGATGCCCCGTATGGTTAGAGAAATAGAAAAAAATGATTTAGAGGGTTTATTAAGATTGTATATGCAGCTACATAATAATCCCATGCCGGAAAAGACCGCAGAACTATTGCAGATTTGGGATACCATTTTTCAGGATAAAAATCATCATGTGATTGTTGCAGAGGAAAATGGAAAAATCGTATCTTCCTGTGTCTGTGTTATCATTCCTAACCTGACGCACAACCAGCAGCCGTATGCTTTTATTGAAAATGTGATAACGGATGAAAAGTTTAGAAAAAGAGGACTGGCAACGCAATGCCTAAACTATGCAAAAGAGATTGCCATAAAAGAAAACTGCTATAAAATGATGCTTCTCACAGGTTCTAAGGAAATAAGTACATTGGATTTTTACAGAAAGGCAGGGTACAACAGTGATGACAAAACAGCATTTATTCAATGGATATAGCGTGGCAAAGGAAACGCTTGACTTATATTTGGAAATGCAAAACCTAAATCGGGCAGCAATAAAGTATGTTGCTGGCATAATTAAAGTCGGGATGAATCTGGCGGATATGAAAGCATTGTGCGAAAATTATTTGTTGGAACATGGCGCGGATTCCTTTTGGTATTGGGATGTTGGTGCGTTTGTTTTTGCGGGAGATGAAACTGCTGTTTCCGTATCAGGCAAAGATTATAAAGTGACAAATAGAATCATACAGGAAAATGATATTATTACGATTGATTTAAGTCCTCAAAAGAATAACATTTGGGGGGATTATGCAAGAACGCTTGTATTTGAAAATGGCATTTTATGTGATAAAACTGACAAAATAAGAAATAACGAGTGGCGCAGCGGATTGCAGATGGAAGAATATCTGCATAAAACTCTAATTGATGTCGCAACGCCGGACATGACATTTGAAGAATTATATTATCTCATGAATGATGTTATTGTAAAAAAAGGATTTCTTAACTTGGATTTTCTTGGCAACCTTGGACATTCCATTGTGAAAAACAAAAATGACAGAATATATACCGAAAAGGGAAACCATCAAAGATTATCAGATGTTAAAATGTTTACCTTTGAACCGCACATCAGTCTTCCTGATTCCAAATATGGATATAAAAGAGAAGATATCTATTATTTTGATAACGGAAAGTTAATACAATTATAGACCACATAGATGAAAGGATTTTATATGGGAAAACTAAATGTTGACGGAACAGAGATACAGGTCTTACAGATTGAAGAAGATGATTATATCTCTTTAACCGATATGGTAAGGAAAATTGACAATGGACCTGCTCTGATAGAAAAATGGTTACGAAACAAGAATACAATAGAATTTCTTGGTATATGGGAAGAAATGTACAATGCAGACTTTAATACTGCCGCCTATGAAGAAATCATGCTGGAGGCGGGATTAAACCGCTTTATTATGTCGGTTAAACAATGGGTAACCCGCACAAATTCAAAGGGCATTGTAGCAAAGGCAGGAAGGTATGGCGGTACATACGCATATAAAGATATTGCGTTTGAATTTGCAAGCTGGGTATCTCCACAATTCAAATTATATCTTATCAAGGAATTTGAACGGTTAAAGAAAGAAGAACAGGCTCTGCTTGGCTGGAGTGCCAAAAGGGAATTGGCAAAAATCAATTATCGAATACACACCGATGCAATCAAAGTTAATCTCATTCCGTCAGAGCTTACACCACAGCAGACTTCTATCATGTACGCATCGGAAGCTGATGTGTTGAATATGGCATTATTTGGCATGACAGCAAAACAATGGCGGGATAAGAATCCTGACAAAAAAGGCAATATCCGGGATTATGCGAGCATAAATGAATTGATATGCCTGTCAAATATGGAAAACATCAATGCAGTGCTGATTGAAGATGGGCTGAATCAAAAAGAACGCTTAATAAAACTCAATAAAATTGCAATACATCAGATGTCCATTTTGGAAGAACAGACTACAAAGATTTTGAAGTGATTTAATTCCCCCGAATTCGGGGGAATTAAAATTTTTCTTACCATAATTCAAGGCTATCTTCTGCGTCAATCCACATTTGCAAGCTGCCATCGAGTGCTAAGCGGGCATATTCGAGCGGCTCATCTATTGCCAAGGCATCTAAGGCACATTGAGAGCAGGGAGTAGTCCTTAATCCATCTTCAGCCTTGTTACAGTCAATCCGCAGGATATACTCGTCAAAGGTGGTTATATCAACACTGTTGTGGTGCATATTGTATTCTGCATATATGAATCTCATATCTTATCTGTCCTTTCTTAGTTAATTATATTTTGGAGAAATTTTAGAAAGCATTTCAATC
This sequence comes from Clostridiaceae bacterium, assembly GCA_910575795.1. Lineage (GTDB taxonomy): Bacteria > Bacillota > Clostridia > Lachnospirales > Lachnospiraceae > Otoolea > Otoolea muris. The sequence continues at coordinate 20,220 of CAJTGE010000039.1, forward strand.
AGTTCTTCCTGCCCTGTTCATTTCATGTTATAATTTGTTACAGGTTTTTCTTTCCCTTATTTTTGCCCTTATGAGAGTTCGTAACATGAGGGAAAAGGATATAACACGAGGGAAAGCATAAGGGCAAACTCACTTGCTATAAATTTAGCGTTTTCAAGGGTTTGCAGACTTTTTGAAGATAAGATATAACAGTTATTAAATGTTATAAAAAGTGTCTTATCAGAACTGAAATTTGTCTCTTGTTATCTCCATTTGATTCGTTAATTCCGCTTGATTTCCACTCATATCATCCACCTACTTTCCTGCAATGCGGATTCTCGGGTCGATGACGCCGTAGAGAATATCAACGATCATGTTGCAGAACACCAGGAACGCGCCGTAAAAGGCCGTCATTCCCAGAATCAGGGAGTAATCGTTATTCTGAACGCTCTCCACATAGTATTTTCCCATGCCGGGGATCGCAAACAGGGACTCAATGACAAAGGTCCCGGTCAGCACAGCCGCCACGGTGGGGCCCATCATGGTCACAACCGGCATGATGGCGTTGCGCATCTGGTGCTTGACCGTCACGCGGAAACGGGAAATCCCCTTGGAGCGGGCGGTCTTGATATAATCCTGCTGCACCACCTCCAGCATGCTGGCGCGCATGATGCGCGAGACAGAGGCCATGGTGTAAAAGCCCAGGCCGACGGAGGGGAGGATCGTATAGCTGAAGCCCTTATACTCCGCGATAGGAAGAAGGCCCCATTTTACCCCAAAGAAATGCTGAAGCAAAGCGCCCATAATAAAGTCCGGGACGCTGGTGCCGATCACGGCGATGAGAACAAAAAACAAATCTATCTTATTGCCCCTGTTTAAGGCCGAAATGATCCCGAACACAAGTCCGAAGGACACGGCCAGACAGAGCGCCCTGATTCCCAAATCAGCGGAGTAGGAGAATGCCCCTGCCAGAAGATCATTCACGGTGCGGCTGGGATATTTCGTTGAAAAGCCGAAATTGCCGTGGATCAGATTGTTTAGATACTGCAGGTACTGTTCGAGCACCGGCTTGTCAAAGCCATAGTAGGCGTTTAAATTTTCCCGGGCGGTCGCGGAAAGCTTCGGATCATTAAACGGGCCGCCCGGCATTAACCGTGCGAGGAAAAAAACGACGGAAACCAGCACAAACACCGTGACCAGTGAGATGCCGATCCGTTTCAGAACGTATTTTGTCATAGGCGCGCTGCTCCTTTGAAAATGGCAGGGCGCGCCAGGGCCCGGACAGGTAAGCGTACGGGCAGAAAGGCATGCCTGGCGCGCTCTGCGGTGACTGGAAACGGAATTCCTGTTATTCCGTCATATCCACATATACGAAATTGTAGTCCAGGCCGACAAAGTACGCGCCCAGATTCTGCACGCGATCCGATACCATGTACTGGATCTCGCGGAACTGGAGCGGAACTAACGCGCCGTCCTCCAAAAGCGTCTTCTCGGCGTTAAACAGGTTATCCATGCGCTCCTTGCCCTTCGTGATCTTGGAAGCGTCCAGATACTTGTCATACGTTTCGCTCTTATAGTTTAAATAGTTGTATCCGGAGGTGCTGTACCACAGTTCCAGATAGCTGTACGGATCCGAATAATCCGGCGCCCAGCCTGTCATGATGATGTCAAACTCGTCGCTGTCCGGAACGAGAAGCGCGTTTCTCGTCGCATACGGAACCATGTTGATCTCCACATTGATGCCAAGAACATTCTTCCACTGGTTGACCACCACCTCGGCCTCCTTCTTGGCCGCATCATTGTCCGATACTACCAGCTTTAAGGTGATGTCAGACGCGCTTGTAAGATTTAACTCTGAAAGAGCCGCTTCCAGGTACTCCCGGGCCTTTTCCTGATCGCCGATCACAGGAAACGCCTCCAGCGGGTACTCGGTCCCGTAGTCGCCGTCCACGCCGTGCACCTGCGGGAGCACATAGCGCAGGTTCGGGTCGTAAAGGCCGCTGTGGCTCAGGAGAATATACTCCTCGCGGTTGATGGCGTAATTCATCGCCAGGCGCAGGTTTTTGTTGGCCAGGTACTGGTTCTTGTGGTTTAAGGCCGCATAGTCGTCCGAGCCGTTGTAATAGCTTAACGTCTTTCCCTCATACTGGGGAGCGAGCTCGGTCGGGACCTCCACCAAATCAAGGTCGCCCGCGTCGAACATGGAAACCGCGGTCGTCTTGTCCGCCACAGTCAGGATCTCCACGCCGTCCAGCTTCACCTTGTCCGCGTCGTAATACGCCTCGTTCTTTGCCATCACGAGCTTGCCCTCGCCGTAAGCCGTTACCTTAAAGGGGCCGTTGTATGCCTGCTTATCCGCGCCGCCGCCGAATTCCGCGCCGTATTTTTCAACCAGATCCTGGCGGACCGGGGCAAACGCGCTCATGCTCAGCATGCCGAGGAAATAGTTGGCCGGGTTTTCCAGCGTGATCTCCAGCGTGTAGTCATCAAGGGCCTTCACGCCCAGTTCCTCGAGCGGAAGCTCCTCCGCGCTCACCGCCGCGCCGTTTTTCAGAACCGCGCCGAGGTAGCTGGACGGACAGGCGGCCGCCGGATCGCACAGGCGGGCAGAAGGGCATACGCCCTTCTTCCGCCGCGCGCCGGGCTTTGCCGGCAGCCGCTAGATCTCTATGAGCTCCTTTGTAGCGCTTATCAGGTTTTCATTTCCCGTTTCCGTGATGAGAAGCTGATCCTCGATCCGGATCCCGCCCCATCCCGGGATATAAATACCTGGTTCTACCGTCATGACATTTCCCGCGCGGACTATGTCTTTGGAAACCGGGCTCATAAAGGGCGTCTCATGCACAAACATGCCCACTCCGTGCCCGATCCCCGTATAATGCCAGGGAAGGTACTCCGTGCCCTCCAGGATCCGCCTTGACTCTTCATAAGCCTCTGCGGCCGATACGCCGTCCTTTAAAAAGGCTTCGACCGCCTCCACCATCCGCTGCTCCAGCCCGTAGACCTCCCGCTGCTTTTTCGTGGCCCTTCCCACGACTACAGTCCGCGTCATATCTGACAGGTAACCGTGGTACTGGCACCCGTAATCCATCAGCACCAGATCGCCGTAGCCAATGGCCCTGGACGACGGAATCCCGTGCAGCAGGGACGTCCTGGGCCCGGAAATGAGAATATTCCCATAGGGCTTTGTGGCCGCGCCCTCCATCACCATATACATGGAAAGCCGGGACGCCAGCTCCTTTTCCGTGATGCCGATCCGGATATCCTTTATGATCTTGTCAAAGGACCGCGACGCGATATCCACGCCGCGCGCAGGCACTCAATCTCCTCCGGCCGCTTCACGGAGCGGAAGCCCTCAATCACGCCGTCAAAGGGCGCGAGCTCGGCCTTTACCTCAGCCTCAAAGGAACGGTACTCCGCAACCGTCATGTGGCCGTCCTCAAAGCCGATCGCCGAAAGCTCTTCTTTCTCAGCGATCTCCGCGACCGCCTTCCCCACAGAGCCGCGGCTTCTCCACTCTGTCAGGATGTAATCCGGGCACTCGATGGAAGCCTGTTCCATATAGCGCGGATCCGTGATAAAATATTTTTTATGGTTTGTTATCAGGAGATACGAATCATCCCCCGTATATCCGCTCACATATTTCACATTCACCGGGCGGCTGATAAACATGGCCTCAAGGCCCGCCTTCTCCATTTGCTCCAATAAACGCTCCATATCGTCTGTATGTACCTCCAGTCTGTCATAGTATGTAATTGCAGCGTGAACGGCGCAGCGCTCGTCCCAGAACCCGCGCCTCCTCCCGGATCAGCCCAGAAAACCGCCAGGAACCGGCTCGCGTTCCCGGGAAGGCGCCTCGCCGCCGTCCCCCGCCATCACGGCCTCGATCGCATCGATGCTCCGCGGCACAACGGCCGTTAAGTTCTCGCACCCGTCCTCTGTCACCAGGCAGTTGTCCTCCAGGCGGAAGCCGATGCCCCATTCCTCGCAGTAGATCCCGATATCCACGCAGAACACCATGCCCGGCTCCGTCACGGACGCGTCCACGAGATCATGGACATCCCAGCCCACATGATGCGCGCCGCCGTGCCAGATATAGCGATCCACGTCCTCATAGCGGCTGCACAGGCCGACGGCCTTTAGCTGTTCAAAATTAAATTCCCGGGCCAGACGGTCCACATCCCCCATCGCCATCCCGGGCCGGATGACAGAAAACATGTGCTCAGAGGTATTGTACGCGCACTGGTAGAGCTGGCGCTGCCGCCCGGAAAATACACCGTTGCACGGCCAGCCGCGGGAGACGTCATTGCACAGGCCGTCATACTTGGCCCCCACGTCATTTAAAACCATATCCCCGTCCTTTGCCTGGCCGGTATATTCATGATAATGGATGCAGAAATTATTGTCCCCTGCTGAAATGATGCTCGGAAACGCCGGCTCCAGCACGCCGTGCTGCGCCAGCGCGTAGTCAAATTCCGCCTTGTACTGGTACTCGTACATGCCCGGCCGGGAAGCGCGCATCATGGCCACGATCCCGTCCCGCGTGATCAGCGCCGCCCTGCGCATGGCTTCGATCTCGCACGGCTGCTTGATCGTGCGCAGCCTCCGGATATGCGGGGAGAGATTCAAAAGCTGCGCGGCCGGGGCCGCGCGGCGTATCCTCTCCGCCATGCAAAAAGCCTCCGTATCCTCGTCCCCGGCCTGATCCTTATACAGATCCAGCGCCACATGGGCAAAACACCCTCGTTTCAAAAGACGGTGCAGCGTCTCCCGCAGCTCGCCCGTAAAAGCCGTATGCTCAATCCCGGACCGCTCCTTCGCCTCCGTCTCCCGCATCCGCTTCCCGCTCCAGCGCTCATCGCGGGCGTTTGGCGGAAGGATAAAAACCGTCTCCTTCACCCGCCCCCCGCTCTTCTCGGCCAAAAACACAAAGCCCTCGCAGTCAAGGCCCGTTAAGTAAACGAAATTCCGATCCGCATAAAACGGATAGTCCTCATCCGCCGTCTTTTTCTTCGCATGGCCTGAAAACAGCAAAACCAGCGTATCCTCCGGCAGGGTCCTATAAAGCCTCTGTCTGTTGCCGTAATGAAAGTCCTGCTTCATCGTATTTCCTGCTCCTTTAGACTATTATCCATACTCAGTCTGAACCATTGTCTAATATGTAACAAGTTTATTGTATAATTATTACGAATAAATGTCAATAAATGTAAGAGGTTTTTTCGGATTTGACTAAAAGATGCCTGAATCCGTGAAGTTCAATTGCATAATTAGGCATAGAAAACCAAGATTTATGCTGTATTCCAGCTTTTCGAGATGCTAAAATTCTATCACCCAATGGGTGAAGAAATTTTGGTACTTCTAAATCCCAAGAGACCTTGTAAAATATGGTTCTAAAGGAAATAGTACCGACTTAAATTTCACGGATTCAGGAGATGGGTAACAGTTCAGACGGCGGGAAATCTAAAATATAATGACTGGTACAGCGTTGCATTAATTCGCACCCCTGCCAGGCTGGCCCGGTAAATCGGCGGCGTCCGGACAAACAATCCCGCAAAAACAGTTGACACCCCGGCGCAATCCCTCCTATAATTAAAGTTCATATATCACTCAGCCTTCTATTTTGCAGGCTGTTTTACCCAGGTATCAGACAGGAAAAAGGAGAACTCATTTATGAAACGATCATTACTGACCCTGCTCCTTGCCGTGCAGCTCATCGTATTCACCGGCTGCGGCGCGGCGGGACAGGACAATAATCCCCTGGAAAACGGCCTGTCCGCGCAGGGAAACAAAGTCTCCGGGCAGGAGACAGACACTGACGGCCCGCGCCTTCAGGACGATTACTATGAATTTATCAATAAAGACCTTTTAGATCAGATCGAATTGTCCGCTGCTGACGCACACTGGGACTGGTTCGGAGAGCTGGACATCGCTGCCAGCAATGAGATGGATGATATTATCCGCGGGCTGTCGCGGGATCGCACGGCCTTTGAGGCCGGCTCCAGCGAGCAGAAAATACGGGATCTGTATGAATGCGTATCGGATACAGAGAACCGCAATGAGACAGGTCTGGGGCCCCTCAAGCCGCACATTGACCGTATCCGCAATGCGCAGAGCATCGCGGAATACGTGGACGCCCTGGTAAGCCTTAGCGGCGAATACGGCTTCAGCAGCATTATCGGCGGCTACAGCATCATGCAGGACAAGGCGGACTCAGATCAGTATGCGGTCTATATGCTGTACGCCGACACCCTGATCGGCAAGGAATATATGGAAGGCGAAGGCACGCAGGCGTATGTCAGCCTGTATCAGGATTATATCGAAAATATGTTCCTGGAATTCGGCCTTGGGGAAAGCGAGGCGCGGCGTTCGGCTGATTCTGTCATGCGCCTGCTGCGCGATATCTGCGCTTCCACACTGACCATCGAACAGTCGTATGATCCGTCCCTGACGTACAATGTCTACACCGCCGGGGAGCTTCAGGAGCTTTACTCGAATGTGGATGTGGACAAAATGCTCCGGGGCCTGCGGATCGACGGCCGGGACAGCTATATTGTGATCGACGTGGAACAGGCGAAAACCGTCAATTCTCTTCTGACCGAAGAAAACTTAGAGGCTTTAAAAGCCTACTCGACCTTTGTCCTGCTCAACGACGCGGCCGAATACGGCAGCGCGGCCATGGCCAGGCTCTATAAGGGCATGGAAAACGCGCTCTACGGCATAACGCAGGAATGGGACGATGAGACGATCTGGCTGCGCCTGACGCAGGAGCTGCTGCCCTGGGATTTCGGCATGATCTATGTGGAAGAACATTTTTCTAAAGAAGATAAAGAAAACGTGGAAGAAATCATAGCCCTGATCCTGGACGAATATGAATCCATTATCATGAAGCAGGACTGGATGAGCGGGGCGACAAAACAGAAAGCCGTCCGCAAGCTGGAAACTATGAATGTCAAAATCGGATATCCGGACGAGTGGCCGGAAGAAAAGGATATGATGCAGGTCACGCCTGTCTTTGAGGGCGGGAGCCTGATGTCCAATTTCATGCGGAGCATGAACGTCGGCGTCGAACACGGCCTGCGCCTTCTCGGAGGCAGGGCGGACAAAGAAAAGTGGGACATCCCCCCGCAGACGGTCAATGCCCTCTACGACCCGCTCAATAATGAGATCATCTTCCCCGCCGCGATCCTCCAGGCCCCCTTTTATGACCGCGAAAACAGCCGCGGCGCCAATATGGGCGGCATAGGCTTTGTGATTGCCCATGAAGTCTCTCATGCGTTTGATTTGAACGGATCCCTGTATGACGAATACGGCAACTACAACAACTGGTGGACCGATGAGGAACGGGCCGAATATCAGCGGCTTTCACAGACCATTATCGACTATTATAACCAGTATGAAATGATGGGTGTTCCCGTAAACGGCGAACTGACCCTGTCGGAAAATATCGCCGACCTCGGCGCAGCGGCCTGCATCTCCTCCATCCTGGGCGATGACACCGACGCCTTAGACGACGCGTTCAGCCAGATGGCCTATAACTGGGCGGCGGAGGACACCGCGGACTTCATGCTCTACTCGCTGCGCACCGACACCCACGCGCCGAACAAGATCCGCGTGAACGCTGTCTTAAGCTCGTGCGATGCCTTTTATGAGGCGTATGATATTGAAGAGACGGACGCGATGTACACAGCGCCGGAGGAGCGGGTGGGGATTTGGCGGTGAGGGGGGAATTCGTTTTGGCATTCAATAAGCCTTAATAGCCCTGACGCCAGCAGAGAGGTGTCAATCCTGTGGCGCTGCTCTGTGATACTGCCTGAGCAGCAGGTTATGTGAGCCCGGCGGCGGCAGTCCGGATGGGCATGGAAACATGCCCGCCTGGCCCGCTGCCTGCGGGAGTCAAAGCATCCTCATGCGTCCTCCTGGTTTATCTCAGCATCGCTTATCACTATATCAACGGTTCCGAAATCGCCATCTGCGTCCTCATCCTTCTTACGTTTTCCCTTTTCTTCTGTGGAAAGCAAATCAAACCAGTCCATCTTACAGGTATTAATGCCTCCCTGGACATATTTGATCTGTTCTTTTGCATTAGCCAGTATCAGTTTCACCTCCGCGCTGATGTCACTGTGTTCTGATATGTATTTATCAATCGTTCCGGATGCTGTATTCGCTGCTGATTCAATATAATTAATGTGTCTGTATGAACGCAAAGCCAACTCTTCTTCCTTTTCCTTAAAGTCCTTTATCGATGTTTTCTTCGTAAGCAGCCAGGAAAATATGACAGATGAAAAAATATTGAGCATAATGATGGCAGCCGTATTACCTTCATCCACAGCAGAAATGTAGATAGAAAAAATCAAAACGATTAACGAACCTGTAAAAACATAATTATCCATATTGAACAGCGCTGCCTTTAATGATGCTGGAAACCCGCCAAGTAACTTTCCAACGCCAATCAGATAACCTGTAATACCTGACACGATAACAGCCACGATTAAGCTCACAAATAAAAATCCTGCGCTGATATTCCCGAAATGATACAAAACCAGGCTGAGCGGTTCTGCGCTCTCCAAAACGGATATGAGATCACGCATAATTCTTTCCAATCCTTTCTCCATAATAGTCCCGCATATCTTTCATCGAAATTGGATTTCTGGAATACTCAGATGGGCTGCAACCCATTCTTGCGTGTTCCCACGGATATTCACGGTGCGTTAATGATTCCAGTTCATCTCCCGTATAATCGCCATAAATATCATACACTTTATCCATCAAATCAATCTCTGAGGAGGTAAACAGTTCCTTGTTTTCCGGCGCCTGGGGAATGGATGTCCACCCCCATTCCCTGTACTGCGCATACAAATCAGGCGAAACAGGGCCATGGATCCATGCTTCAAAGCGGTTCGGCATCATCGGCTGCCCATGGTTGGCCAGATGCCATGCCTGTGCATAATAGCACAATTTTTCTAATTTTTTGTGGGTCATTGACCCTTTACTCAAAAAATATTGTGCCACATAACGTACATCAACCATAACCGCCCCCCCTTCCTTTTGTCTGTTAGATAATATAAAATATTACCATGTATCTTAAAATGTGTCAATTTATCGCAGCGTGTCAGGGAAACAATCGATTTAGAACGTGTAACCATTCAGGATAGCCTGAACGGCTCCAAGTACAGCCTCTCATACAGTCAGAATTTTTACCAGCTATTTATTATATATAATTATAGAACATTAGTTCTGTTTTGTCAAGCGTAAATTAAAAAGAGTCTTTAATTATACCATAATCTGTCATAACAGTTCAGATAGGTCTGCACACATGCTGCGCTGACCGTACGAAAGTGTAGTGGCCGCAGGTATACGGCCCATCGCGAAGCGATTCTAAATGGCCGTATGCCGTAACAGTTCAGAAGTTATCTGAACTGTTACAATCCGTCATCATACACATCCAATATCATGAGCTATCGCCCACAGATCTTCTATTACCGGATTCCCGCCGCTCTTTCTCCGTCAAAACTGATTATAAATAAACTCCGGCGCAGACGATAAGTCCGCATGCAACAGATACAGGCATATTGCCGCCATGAAAAACCACAGCCTTAGCCCATACCACAGCGCATCTCCCATATCACTCCTCAGCGCCGCTCTGATAAAACCGATACACCGCCTCATCCACATACACCCATCCTTTCCAGCCCAGATGCATCACATCCTTTAAAAAATACGGCTCATACTCCTTCCCTGAAAAATCGGCCAGGGGAACCTGATATTCCTCGCAGATATCGCGAATCTTCTGATAATACCCTTCCCGATCCTCCTTTGGAAAACCGGTCCAGTCATACCATTTTCCATTCACCGGGATGCTGACGATCAGCGGCTGTATCCCCGTCTCCCGGCAGACCTCCAGAAACAGGCGCAGATCCCCGTATTCCGGGGAATCCATATAGCTGTCTTTCGCCTGGCCCCCCTTTCGCTTTTCCAGCGCGTCGCGCACATATGTATCATAATACGCGTCAAAAATGTAATACTCATTATTCGTACACGCCCTTTTCCCCGCCGCCTCCGCCTCAGGAAGAAGCGCCAGGAAATCCAGCTCCCCAGCCTTAACCGCATCCTGCGCTTCCACGCCCGGCGAATTGGCCGCCCCCGCCTTATCCGGCGCTTTTGCAGCCCCCGCAGGCTCCAGCGCATTTGCCAGCGTATGAACCGCTTTGAGATCCATAAACCGGCTGTAAAGTCCCATCTCCACCCGTTCCGCCAGGTTTAGCGTGTGCTCCAGAACCGCCCGCCTCACTTTTTGCATCCGCTCAAGCTGCGCCGGATCCGCTGTCAGCAGCGCTTCCATCCGCTCCGCCACCCGTTTCTTTAACGGCCCCGAAATAGCCGGGTTCTTCATAAACGCCGCATACGCCTCCTCCGAAAAACGGCTCGCATACGTTTCCGGCGCGAGATGGGCTTTGGTAAACCACTGAGGCGACAGGATCAGCACCGCCTTTTTGTCTTTGATATACGGTTCAAGCGCCCCTGCGTTTACCGCATGGTGTATGCTCTGCATATAGCCCCTTCCAATCAAAATCATATTGAAATCCGACTGCCCGTTTCGGAACAGATATTGAGGAAAGGCGGCGACATCCTCTGCGGCGAACAGCTCTGACGAGCCAAAGACCGGGATCGTCTGTTCCCCCAAAACCAATTCCATGGCCTCCATACAGGAATTGCGCTCATCCACATTCCGGTATATCAGCTCTGCCCGACATTCTTCCAATTTTCTTACATCATGCCAATACAGGCCTGCTGCAGCCGCAAAAAGGCAAAGCGCCGCCGCCAGAGCGGCTGTCATCCGTTTCATCGCCCCAGTCTCCCCTGGATCAGCCCAATGATTTTATCAGGCGTATCCACATCCTCCCGTTCGATCTCCGACGGCGACAGGATAAGCCCGAACCGATCCTCGATCTCAAACAATAGCTCCGCAAACGTAAGAGAATCCAAAAGCCCCGTCTCAAAGAGCCGTACCCCGCGATCCTCCCTTACCATATCATCCTCACATACCTCCGCCAGCATATCCAGAATCTTCTCTTCCATCTCTCCTCCAACCTCTCTTTCTTAAATATAACCGCGTCAACAAACGCAAACATAACCGCCCGGGCCGCCTGTCCACGACGAAATGAGCCCCATATATCCTTCTTGACGGTTACAGATAAATCCGCACCGCCCTCCAGGCTTCCTCCAGATAACCGGAAAAAATCAGGAAGCCAAACATCGCCATATTGAGCGTCACAAACCAGGATACCGCCTTATACCATCCCTTTTCCCTGTTTTCACGGTAAAAACCCGATTTTTTCTGATAAATTTCCGTCGCCGCCATCAAAACCCCGTGATACAGACCATACGCGATATACTGGGCCTTTAACCCGTGCCAGAGGCCCATCACCGCCATATTGAACATCAGTCCGGCCGCCGCGCCGTCCAAACGCTTTTTAAACCTCTTTTTCCGGGCTGAATCAAGCATAAACCGGGTAAATATAAAGTCCCGGAACCACGAGGACAGCGTGATATGCCAGCGGCTCCAGAAATCCTTCATATCCACGCTCAGAAACGGCCGGTTAAAATTATCCGGCATACGGATGCCCAGCATATAACTCACGCCTGCCGCCATATGGCTGTAGCCGGCAAAATCAAAGAAGAGATACAGCCCGTACACATATGCATATCCCGCCAGATAAATCGGCTTATAGCGCCCGGCGAACACATCAGCCAGAAGCTTATAACACAAGGCGGAGCACACGATTTTATAAAACATCCCCAGAACCAGCTTATAGATCCCGGCCGACGCCAGAGCCGCATACTCGCTTCTCATATAAATTCTCCTGCTGTCCTCTGCAAAACGCCGGCTCCGGTCAATGGGCCCGGAGCTTAAACACGGGAAAAATAAAATAAACTCCAGAAATTCCGCCTCGTCGATTTCCTTTATCACCCCGTCATAGATCTCAATCACAACCTGGATGACCCGGAACACGATGTAGGAAATCCCCAGAAAGGCAAACCAGTTTTTCCCGTACAGGCCCGATATCTTGCATACCAGAAGCGGCGCCAGGGCAATGAACACTGCATGCCCGTACAGATACCGGTTCCGCCCGTACCGCGCCCGAAAAAACAGGTAAAACCGGACCAGATACACCGAGAGGGCCGCATACGCCAAAAGATACAAAAGCTCTCCCGGAGATTTCCGGTATACGGCCCAGATAAAAAACGCCGTCAGAAGCCTCCGGTACCCGCGAAGCGGCCGTTCAAGGTATCCCAAAACCATGGCCGGGAGCAGCAGGAGAAATACATATACAAAAAAGGAATACCCGGAAAAGAAGCTCATAATATGTCTCCTCCCAGGACCCGGCGATCCACCTTCCCGTTGACCGTCAGCGGAAGCGACTCTAAAAAGACAAACTTTTTCGGAATCATATAATCCGGCAGAAAACGTCTCAGCGCCTCCCTGAGCCTCTGTGACTCTGCAAATGCGTCTTTCGGCATCTCCTCTGCCGCCACAAAGGCCGAAAGGCTCCTGACCTGCCCCCCGCGCCGGACCGGGAGCACCGCGGCCCGGCGGATCCCCGGAAGCTTCATGATATTCTGCTCAATATCCTCCAGCTCCATCCGGTAGCCGTGCAGCTTGATCTGCAGATCCATTCTCCCGCAGTAAAATAGCTGTTCCCCCTTTTGGTATCCCCGATCCCCTGTGCGGTAGAAGCGGTATGCGCGCCCCTCTATCTCCATGCTGCCAAAGGACTGCCCTGTCCGCTCCGGAGCATTCCAGTACCCGGCGCTGACCGTGTCCCCTGCAATCACGATCTCGCCGCTCTCCCCCTCGGGCAGAAGATTTCCCTCCTCATCCATAATAAAAATCCACGTTCCCTTCCTGGCCTTTCCCACCGGAAGCGGGTTTACCTCCCCCGCGAGTTCCCGCGTGACCGTCACGCCTGTAACCGCCACCGTTGACTCCGTGGGCCCGTACGTATTCACAACCTCTGCCCTGGGAAATGCCTCCAAAAGCCGCTGCGCCGTCCGGTTCGCCAGCGTTTCTCCGCAGAACAGGAACGTCCTCAAATCCGGCAGGACCGCTTCACCGAAGGAAGGATCCGATAAGCATACCTCCGCAAAGGACGGGGTTGACACCCAGACCGCTGCCCGCGACCGTTTCAGCGAGGCCAGAAGCTCCCTCATATTTCCCTGAATTTTCCGATCCAGGGCCCAGATCGTGCCGCCTGAATATAACGACAGGTACAGATCCATCACCGAAAGATCAAACGAAAACGGGGCCTGGTTCAGGAACACGCATCCTTCCCCTTCCTCCGTCTCCAAAAGGCTTCCCAGCGTAAGCCCCCACTCAATAAAATGATCCAGGCAGTCCCGCGTAATCTGCACGCCCTTCGGCACGCCGGTGCTGCCTGAGGTAAATATAATATAAAACACATCCTGCGCCGCCACGGCCCGCTCACGCGCCGCTGCGCCCGCCGCTGTTTCAATGATTTTGTGGATGTCCTCCGCAAAAAGAATCTGCTGATAAGATAAAGACAGCTCCTCCGTCGCCATAATCACCTCGGGCTGCACCTCCCGGATCACCGCGTCCACGCGCTTTGAAGGAACCGACACATCGATTGGGCAATACGCGCGCCCCGATTTCACACAGGCCAGAAAACAGACCAGCATAAGCGGATCCTTATGGCCATACACCACAACCGGGGTTCTCGTTCCCAGAGATTTGTCAAGATAATACGCCAGCCTGCCTGACTGTTCGTCCAGATCGCCCCAGCTTATGCTGCGGGCCTTATGGCAGGGGATTTCTCCGTCCCCTTTATACCCCCCCCCGGCCGGTTTTTCATAGTAATAGGCCGGGCGGCGGGGATGCTTTTGTGCATTTTCAGCTATTTTTTCCAGTATTGTCATTGGTTTTGTTCTCCTCTGTTGACGTTTTGTATCCATTCAGGCAATTTGAATTCCAACCATTCTCAGGCGGCTGCCTCTGTCTTTTACAAAGAGCCTCCTTTATAAATTGATTCCGAATTCCCGCATCTACAAAATCGCATCCCCTGCAAAATGGATATTGTTCTCTTCCGAAACGAAGCGCGTTCCGAAGCTGCCTGTAAGCGCCGCTGTCCCATATTTCCAGCAGCGTATGTTCATGTAAGTTTCCGTAATTCGTTTTTTCCAGCGCGTCATTACAGCAAATCCCCGCCCTCCCGTCCGGGTAAACCGTGATATCCGTAAATGGCATAATGCAGATCTTACGGCTGCGCTTTTTTTTGCGTTTATTAGGGGCTGTCCCCGCGCGGTTTGTCAGAATCTCCCGTATATACCGAATCTGTATGGTAATATCTTTATCCCAGTATGCTTTGTTATCCCTGACAAACTTATATAGCCGGCAGATATTTTTATGCAGCTTTAACGTATCTGAATAATTATTAATGATCATCTTGTCAATGCAGGGAATAATTTTTGTAAATCTCTCCAATGTAAGCAGCGTTCCGTTCGTATAGAGCAGCATTTTTGCAAATGGAAGCTGTTCTCTTGCATAGCGGTACCATTCTTCTATCCTGGTATCCATAAACGGCTCATTATTCACATACAGGTTCAGATAACCGGAATAATTGAGTTCTTTTAATTCTCTGATTAATTTATGGAACAGCTCTTCCTCCATCCTGCAAAACGGCCTTGTCTCCGCATTTCGGTTTGCCGGACAAAATTCACATGCGCTGTTGCATCGGTTGATCGTCTCAATTGAAATCAGGCATGGCATCAGAAGCGTCCCCTGAGCCTCCGCCTGGGCAAAGTGTTTCATATAACGTTTATATAAGCGTTTTCTCAGGCAATACTGCGCTTCCAGATACAGCCTGCTGGTTAATCCGGACATCGTTTTCCGTAAAAACCATCCTGCCGGGCCGCCATATGTCACACACCTGATTTTTGCTCTATTCTGACTCATGATATGTCTTCCCCATACGCAAAATTTTCATAAACACGGTAAACAACACCCCCTCTGTCCCCAGAGAAAATAAAGAACCAAACAGTATCGCAGTCCTGCATATCCAGGTAGTATTTAACCTGCCAAAACCGCTTTCCTTCCACAGGTAAAGTGTAAACGCAGCGCCGGCCGCCCCGCATAAAAGCACAAGAAGGGAAATCCCGTATCCCCTTCTGTCCAAAAAAGCACATATTCGGTCCGCCATTCCAAACGAGCCGGGGAGCTGCCCGATCCGCTTTGCAAACATCTTCGTATATACAGCAAACTGCAGCATATGGAACCCGATCAGCATAATCACGGCGCTGTAAAACATCGTTGTCACTTCAAACTGTATGCGCCCGATTTGCAGCGGCTGAATATAGATCCGAACCATAAACAGAAATCCGGCTGCAAAGAGTACGATACCCGGATATGCGAAAAGCCATTTGGGACTATATATCAGCAGAAATTCCAAATGCCGGAGCCCGTCCGGTATGCTCCTTAAGTGCGGGGGCCGATCCCGCCCATCCGGATACAATTTACATGGGATCTCCGTGATCTTCATGCCAAACAGCAGCGCTTTTACCACCATTTCACTCGCAAACTCCATCCCGGATGTGTATAAGCCTAATTTTAAAATGCTGTCCTTTCTGAAAGCGCGCAGCCCACAGTGAAAGTCTGAAATTTCAGCCCCAAAAAAACACCTTCCAAGCCCGGATAAAAGCGGGTTCCCTATATACTGATGTGAAAACGGCATAGCGCCCTTTTCAATTCCGCCCTTAAACCGGTTTCCCATCACCAGCTCAAAGCCCTCATCCAGTTTCTGAATGAATCCGCTTAAATCTGAAAAATCATAGCTGTCATCCGCATCTCCCATGACAATATATTCATATTCAGCCACTTCCACTCCTCCCCGCAGCGCGCAGCCGTATCCTTTCTCCGCAATCTCTACCACACGCCCACCCTTCTGACGCGCAATCTCAACCGAACGATCCGTGCTTCCATTATCCGCGACAAGGATTTCCCCGGCCAGGCCCGCCCGTTCCAGATACGCCTTCGCCTTATCCATGCAGCGCCCCAGCGTCTTTTCCTCATTCAGGCAGGGCATAACGATTGATACTCCTCTTTTTCGCTCACTCATCCGATTTCCTTTCCGGCCTGCCCGGCTCTGTCATGTAACAAAGCATGCTGCAATATGAAAAAACTGCGACAGATAACGTCCGATATGTAAACCAGTCATGAATACAGCTATGATTGCACATAAGCATGTACCACACAAATGGCATGAACAGTACCGCCAGAAAAGGACGCGATTTCTGCCAGCGCCGCCAGTCTCCCCCTTCCTTCTTTAACACCTTCCATACGCAGAAGCATGTATATGCGCACATCGCCAATACCCACCATCTGTTTTCAAGCTGGATACGGATATTATACAGAACCGCGTCCATGCGGGAGCATGCATTCCTGCCATCGGTCGCAGACAGCCTCTTTAAAATATGGCTCCCGGCTTCTGACAGCGAATAATGATCGGTCAGAAGAGAGGCCAAAATCCACTTTGCACTCCAAAATCCAATAAAACCAATCCCCCAGGAAATACAGTACCCGGCTAACGCTTTGATGGTATCCTTCATTGGCTTTCGGAGCCCATCCATCAGAACATACAATACCAGGCACATTCCAAGAGGCATGAGCAGGCATGAATTCATATTAAAATAGACGGTAGCCATACCCAATATAAGAAAAAACACGGAATAGCCGGGCCCGTCCTCAATTTTTTCATGGAAACAGAGCATAAACAAAACCGGAATATAGGTCGTATAGAAAATGCAGGAAAAAAATATATTCATCGCTATCGTTACAGGGTTCATGCCAGCGTACGCCAGGAATAAAGCAATAACATATTTTTCAAGTCCTCTTTTTATCATAAAACCGATCACAAGCGCTATCACGATCGGCTGGAGGAACAAATTAAGCTGCCTGATATTGGAATAATCAGCAAACATCAGCAGAGGTTTTAAAATGATCAGGTATCCGTTCCAAAATCGGATCTGTCTGGCGGACAGACGGACTTCTTCTCCGTCAAACCACGCTTCCATCGTTTTTGTCGGAGAATCATGATAATCCGACGGATCCAGCGCATAGGCAGATAAGGCATTATCAACCGGCCCTTTATCTCCTTTTAAAAGTGACAGTTGAAGAAAATAGGCATCCGTGAAATTGTCTAATTTGCTGCCATCCTTTCCTTTTATCATCCAAACGTAATCTCCCTCTGAGGTAAAGGTCGCCATTGAACCTTCCACATGCTCGTATATGGCTTTTGTGGGAAGAAGCTGTGCCGCAAACAACAGGAAAAATCCCGTTCCGACGCCGGCCAGCAGCATGACGGTTATGGAGCGCATTTCCTTTAACCCGAACATTCTTTACCATCCCCTTTTATCGCAATCGCTTTTTCAAACACGCTCCGGCGCCTGCACATCACAGGATCGAACTGAGATCCACAAACCGCTTCTGCACCGCAAAATCCCATATATCCGGCCCCCGCAAAAGCTCCATAAAGCGCTCCGCACTCTTCCCGTCGCCAAACTGCTTCGCCTCAAAGCGGTATTCCTGCGCATGGCCGATCGCCTCTAAAATCTCCTCCCGGCTCTCATCCACATGCTGTAAGTTCCGGGATTTTTCCAGGCTGTACCGCCCTTCCTGCCTGCTCCCGATGTCAATGGCCGGAATCCCGTACACGCTGCTCTCCCGCACCCCCGCGCTCGAATTCCCGATCATAAAATCCGCATGCTTTAAAAGCGTCAGGAAATATTCAAACCGCAGCGAGGGATACAGGCAGAACCGCCGCTCTCCTTCCATCCGCTTATACTCATTCAGCAAAATCTCGGATCCCTTATCATTATTCGGATAAATCACAATATAATCCCGCCCGGATTCCAGGAGCGCGTCCACCACCTCCTGGATCTTTTTCCCCAGGTTCGGGTAGTCGGTTGTAACCGGATGGTACATAAAAATTCCGTAATGTCCATAGGGAATATCATACCTGGCCTTCGCCTTATCAATCGAAGGGAGCGAGCCTGACAGCATGATATCAATATCCGGCGAGCCAATCACATGGATCCGCCGCGCCTCCTCCCCGAGCTGCACAAGCCGCTTCCCGGCCTCCTCATTGCACACCAGGTGCAGGTGGGCAAACTTGGAGATCGCGTGGCGGATCGATTCGTCAATCGTGCCCGACACCTCCCCGCCCTCGATATGCGCCACCCGGATATTGTTCAGGG
>CAJTGE010000039.1:38523-49233 GCA_910575795.1 Clostridiaceae bacterium
TTGACGGCGGGAAAGATGGCCTGCCCCCGGTGGCAGGGGTTGTGTTCTTAAAACCCATTTCCCCGAGATCTACATTGTCAATGAAATAATTGATGATCCTTGCTATGCTGTCTGGCGCCACCAGCTCATCAAAGGTCGTGACCATCACCTGGCTGCGGTCGATTGGTTTATTTATATATGGCATATTAAGCACCTCCGAAAAGATCCTCTGAACTGCTTTCATTTTACCACATATGGCATCAAAAATCTCTGTTTTCTTTCATATTTTGTGTATTTTATTCAGTTTTCAAGGTGCAGTTTATATTTGTAAATCATCCGTTTTTGTCCGGATGTATCTACCCTTTTTTCATTCTATAACTGTCCGAGTTTTCGGACAGTCTCCCCCGCTGACACAGCCAGATCGCATGATACTACGCATGGCATTATCTTCTGCAATATAATCACAAATCTCTTTTAAATCTGTAACAACGAAAGGGTTAATACGAAGTTTCATCATAAACTGTTTTCCATAGCCGCCTTTAATTCATCTAAACTGAGCCAGCCGTCCCCTTCCCGCACCGCTTCTTCTGCCTCTTTTAGTTTCATCAAAAGTTTTTTTTCCGCCCTGTCCCTCTCATAATCCTCAATATCAAGGACAACATATTTCCCCCTGCCATTTTTTGTCAAAAATACCGGCCCCCCTAGCCCGCTGCCCGCGGAAATCACCCGCTACACCAGCAGCGCGATCTCCGGCATCAGCACTGTCTTGAACTCATCCATCATCTGTTTCCTGAATTTGATTTTCGGCAGGGCATTTTTATGTTCTTCCCTGTATGCGGCATAATCTGCGCTGTCCTTTAACTGATTCTCGTTTGCAAGCCTGCCGTCCCTGTAATGATACGCTTCATACCGGACATCTTCAAAATCCAGATACCATTTCTCAGCGTATTTTCTGATTTCAGCGTCAATCACAGAATTACGCATCCGGTTCAGCATGACAGAAACGTCCTGTCCTATGAATCTTTCTTTATCGTTTTCAAGCCTGTCCACAACCTGCGCAAGCAGCAGGCTCAGCCTGGGATTATCGCCTGCAAACTCTGCTATAACCTCCCTGGCGGCTCTTATCCCGGTTTCAAATTCAGCCTCGTCAAAATCGTCTGCCGACGGATCCAGAGACTCCACAACTCCCTGCACTAATTCTACAATATACTCAAAATCAATCCTCAGCCTGCTGTAGGCTGCTAAATCATAATCATCCCATACCGGCGTTTCGTCCGCGCCCGGATTATCATCCGGCTTTTTTAACTCTTCCATCACGTTTTTATACATGGCGGCATAATCCTCATATTCCCCTTCGGAAAACCCGAACTCGTCAAGCACCTGCGGTTCATATAGGGAAAATGATTTCAGGTGCGCGAAATCGTGATCCAGGGCCCTGAAAAGATGAATAAACGCCTTTTTTTGTTTTCGCGACAGACCTGCTGCATCTCCGGACGTCTGCGCCAGATTGCGGAGTGCTTTAAGAGATACGGAAAAGGATGCTTTCACATCATCCCAGTCCTCCGCAATCGGATTCCCGCCTCCCCCGCGCGAATATAGCCTGAGCGCCTCATTGATCGCCTCCTTATACTCTTTTGGCGCCTGGAATGTTACAATCTGCCCATATAGCTTTTTGGCATCAAACAACCGGTTGGTACGGGAAAACGCCTGGATCAGGTTCTGGGGGGCCATGGGCGGCCTGTCGATAAACAAAGTGGAAAGGCACGGCGCGTCAAATCCTGTTAAGAGCCGGTCAACCACAATAACCAAATCAAGCTGCTGGCTCCGATCCAGGTACCGCTTCTCTTTTCTCGCCAGCCGCTCATTGAGATTACGGTTATAAGATTGAATGGCGTCTATGTTATACCGGCTCCCAAACATCCTGTAATAATCGTATAGCGATTTCTTCATTTTATCCTGATTGACTATGGAGAATTCTTCGTTTTCCGACAGCGAATAGGTTATGGCAAATTTGGGAAAATCGGGCAGAGCCTTATGTATGTCGTCGCTGATCTTCAGCTCGTCTTTCCCTTCTTTAATTTTTGTGAGTAAATCATAGTATTTCTGTGCGATCGCAATGGAACTGGTCGTCAATATTGCCTCATACGTTCTTCCCCTGCCATTTCTCATGCCAAATTTGTCATAGGACTGATTCAGGATGACATTCAGAACCTTCCGCATATGTTCTTCCGTTTCACAAACCTGTTTCGCATTATCAGCGCTTACATCCTTTGCCCCGAGATTCTCAACCATGAATCCCAGAACCGCCTCGTCGTGGATCGCTTCTTTTATGGTATAGCTGTGCAGGCATTTTCCATATAACTGCTCTGTGGTCTGGGGCAGATCGCCCTTTTGTCCATAGCTGTTTTCATCAAAAATGGGGGTGCCCGTAAAGCCATACCACAATGAACTGGTAAAAAACTTCTCAAGCTCCCGTTTGGTCTTCGGCGTTACAGCCCTGTGGCATTCATCCACAACAAACGCAACCCTTAATGATTTGATTTTATTATACTGCTTCGTCCCCTCCTTCAGACGCCGGTTCACCATAATCTGCAGCTTCTGGCGCGTGGTGACGATCATCTGGCGCTTGTCATCCGCCATCTTTTCGATAAGGGAATGGACATAATCCGTATCATCCACCTCAATCGTATCCGTAGAGGCATAGGATTGAAAAGCCATTTTCGTCTGCTCATCCAGATCCTTGCGATCAATGAGAAACACCGTTTTCTCAATTGCCGGAATATCCATCAGCAGGTTTCTTGCTGCCTTATAAGACGTCATCGTCTTACCGGAACCTGTCGTATGCCAGATAAAGCCGGATTCTCCCCTCTTTGAAGCGGCCCTCATCGCCTCAATCGCATGGATCTGGTAGGGGCGCAGTATCAAAAGCTTCCTTTTTTCGTTGTCAAGAACCGTATACCGGCTAATCATCTCATGCGCCATGGGTATCTTAAGGACAGCTTTGGCAAATTCGATATAATCGCAGACAGGCTGGTTTTCCTCATCCAGCCACCCTGTGATAAATTTTTTGTTTAATTCCGTATCCCTTGCAGCGGAAAAATACTTTGTGTCCGCCGCATTGCTTACAACAAACATCTGTACATTTGAAAAAATGCCGCGAAACTTCCCTTCCGCAATATATTTCTTAATCTGGCGGTAGGCGTCCATATAGGAATGTTCTTTATTTTTCAGCTCAATATGGATGAAGGGGAGGCCATTTATAAGGAGCGTTACATCAAAACGCCTGTCGCGATCGCCCTTTGCATCCTCTGACTTAAAAGCCTGGTATTGACTGATAACCTCATACACGCTGGAGCCGCCGGCCACATGCTCATGATTCATCACTGCAAGATGCAGGGTCTCATTCCCGCGCTGGACATGGACATAGACTTTACCGTTTTCTCCGGCCAGCCATTTCCCGGCGTCGTAGAATGAAGCATGGGATACATCATTCTTAATCTTTGCAAACTCAGAATCGCTGAGAGGCGTATCATTCAGCTTCGCCTTGTTATTCTGCTCAAGGATGTATTTAAAATTATTCCATAACTGTTCCTCTGTTCTGATATCCGGCCTGTAGGTCCATTGAGACTCATCACAGCAGAGCTGGTCTATCAGCCTCTTTTCGATTACGGATTCTAATTCTGCCATACGCTTATCCTTTCTGTGGGAACATATTTTGCAGCATAAATTTCTTTACTTCTTTTAACTGGTCGTGTCTGCGCTGGCAGAGGGTGATGAGGCGGTCGATTTCGTCAAAATACCCGCCTATTTTAGCCTGTTCGCTAATACTCGGAAATAAAATATTGTATTTCAGCATATCGCCTATTTTCAGAACCCTGTTTCTGCCCGCCCCTCCCGGAGATGACAGCTCCAAATGTTCCCTGAATTTTCTGTCAAGCATAACATATTTAAAGAAATGAGAACTCAAATTCTCGTGAAATGAAAACTGAGGAAACCTGTGAGAAACCAGAAGCCCCGCATCTTCGTCATCCGTTATGGCAACTGCATGCTCCCATGCAAACGTAATGTTTACAATAAATTTGTCAGCAGCCACGCGATGCATCTTTGCCGCCTCCAGTTCCTTCCCCGCCTCCACATAACGATGGAACGTTCCTTTTGCGTGGCTTCTGATACCTAATCTTTCATATCCATCATGAGGAGTTTCAACCGGATCTTCGTACTTTTCAACAAGTTCCCCCAATTTACGCTGTTCCCAATCCCCGGTAAATCCTGCAAATCGTAGTTCCGGGATTCTCCGGCCGTTTTTAGGAAACATCTTTTGCAGCATATACTTCTTCAGTTCTTTTATTCCATTATACTTACGCTGATGAAGGGTGATGAGGTAATCAAGGCGTGCAAAATACTGTCCGATTTTCTCTTGTTCTTCTACATCTTGTGGCACTATTAAAACAGCACCTTTAACAGCATCAGAATTTACAGATTCAAATGTTGAGCCCGCAGCAAGTTTTTTCCAATAACCATCAGAATCAAATTTCACAAGAGTCTGGTACACAAATTCGTTACCTTTAATACCTGCCACACCACGTCCTAACACAACATCATAGGCAGTTTTCCCCATAGCGCCTGCCGGCGCCCGGACACTCATTATCAAATCGCCAGCTTGTGCTGTTTTTGTTTTTTGTGTTGTCCAAATTCGGGGAAAAACCCACCCATCTTTTAAATCAGCATTGCCCTGAACCAGAATATAGTCACTTGGTTCATCACTATATGTAGAACCATCCGGTGATTGTCCCATTGTGACTTCGCATAATTCCCCCAACCTCCGCTCTTCCCACTCCCCCGTAAACCCCTCAAACCTCACATTCGGTGTATTTGCCACGATCACACCTCCTTAAGAACGCCAATCAATTCCTCAATTGCATCCTTCGTTTCAGGATTTGCAAAGGTTAATTCCCCAAGCATTTCCAGAAGCGCCTCATTTCCGGCCTTAATCGCCCTGTCCGTTTCCCGGATCGATCTGGAAAGCTGCTTTAAATCCACTTCCGGCTCTTCCTCGCTGGTATCTACATATCTGGGAATATTTAAATTATAATCATTAGCCCTGATATCCTCGAACGATGCAAGATACGACACTTTATCAACCGTTTCTCTTGCATGATACAGTTCCAATACCCTGTCGATATGTTCCTCATGCATAACATTCTGCTTCTTTTCTTTTTCATACAGCCTGGACGCGTCAATAAACAATACGTCGCGCCCTTTTCTGTACTTTTTCAATACCAAGATACAGGTAGGAATGGACGTATTATAAAACATATTTGACGGAAGTCCTATCACCGCATCGATCGATCCGTTTTTGAGCAGCGTCTCCCTGATATACCCTTCCGCGGCTCCCCGGAATAAAACGCCGTGGGGCAGAACAATCGCCATGGCGCCTGTCTGCTTTAAATGGTAAAACCCATGTAATAAAAACGCATAATCCGCTTTTGACTTAGGGGCAAGCTTCCCCCCGTAATCCATAAACCGCTCATCCTGTTTAAATCCTTCCGCGGCGGACCAATGAGCCGAATAGGGCGGATTCATGGTTACGACATCGAACTCCGTCTCTTCGTCCACAGGCCAGTCAGCATCAAGGGTATCCCCATTGCGCAGATGCTGGTTTTCGGGCAGGACTCCGTGCAGAAACATATTCATGCGCGCCAGATTATACGTGGACGGCATAAGCTCCTGTCCATAATACTGAATGTAATCAGGCTCTTTTGAATAATTCCTGCAGCTCAGCATCAGCGAACCGGAGCCCATGCACGGGTCGTATACCTGTAATCCCCGTTTCCCTTCCTGCCCCGATATCGCAATCCTGCAGAGAATCTGCGCAGGGCCATGCGGCGTATAGAATTCTCCGGCCTTTTTCCCCGTTTCCGATGCAAACTGGCCGATCAGATATTCATATGCGTTTCCAAGGACATCCCCTTTTGTATGGATCATGTCCACACCTTCCAGTACCCTGATGACCTCCGCAATCGTAGCGCTCTGCTTCTGGTCGCTGGCGCCAAGCCGGTTTGAGTACAGATCCACATCTGCAAACAGGCCGTTAAACAACGCATCCGACGCCTCAATACGGTTAAAAGCCGCCTGCAGCTTTTCTCTGTTAAATGAATTATTTTTAACTGCATTTAAAATACTTACATAAGTCATATCCGGATCCAGCGTATAATACTTTGATTCCTTTATCTCGCTCAGCAAATCTTCGGCGTCGTCTGACCCCATCGCTTCTTCATACGCGCGCTGCGCTTCTTCAAGGCTGTCCGGATTTTTGTCCTCAAGAAGATCGTATACTTTCACCAAATATGAATCAGACAAATATTTATAAAAAACCAGTCCTAACAGATACGTCTTGTACTCATTTGCATCCATTTTCCCCCTGAGCACATCCGCGCCGCTCCATAGTACCTGCAATAAATCTTTTCCTTCAGCCATAGCTAATTTTCCTCCATGTTACGTATCACTGTCATCGTAAATTTTCTTAGAATGGATGAAAACAGAGTGTTCACAACTTCTCAGGGTGGTAACGCTCCATTGGTTTGCTGTTTCCTGATAGACTAAATCAATTCCCTTTCTTACAATATCGGTTTTGGACATACTGGTTCTTTCCATACAGAATTTTAGCTTTTTCATATCATCATCGGACAATCGAAAACTTTCTCTGTTGTTCTTTGGAGCCTCTGTCGGTCTGCCCATTTTTTTCTTTTCTATTTACATCACTCCCTATCAATGGCAATATACTTACCCTCAGAATCTCGCTGCGCCTGATTTTTGTTCTGCACTCTTGAAGAAATATCCAGCGCAATCTGGTAAATTTATTTCTGCACAGTTCCTAAGCCCGCTCTTTTTGCTATTCCTTTATTCCCGCGAGCAACGAGCCAAGTGGGCATGCTTACATACACATTTGGCGACTGCCGCGAGGGTCAACAACCCCGTTGCTTGCAGCGGGGTTGTTGACTTTGAGATTTTCTGTAACAATTCCCAGTGCTTCAAGCTTTGCCTTTGTTGTCTTTAACTGGTACTCAATTTCTTTGTCCTTATCTCCTGCCTCTCTGGTGAAAGGTACAGTACACTGGCTATAATTTATTATAATTAATGTCATGACAAAAATCAACAGGAATATAAAATTGAAAAGTCTTCTGAAAACGCCCCGCATCCGGAGGAAAAGGATAAGGCAGCAGGCGGCAATATCATTCAACGCAGGCACAGGCAACAGCACAGGAAACAACAAAAATCCCATTCAAGCCTGTGATATCCGCTGAAGCCACCGCATATCCGAAGTTGCTGAAGATTTATAAGGAACTGAATCGCCAAAACGAGATTATCTTTGACGCAGAGAGGCGAGATAAATTATTCTCCCCTCTCTGGTAAAATTACAGGGCAAATTTTTATGCTTTTGTATTTTCATGAACGAAACGGATTTCCTGATTTTAATGCTTGTTAAATTTTAATATACTTATACTTCCTGTATCTGCATTTCCTGAATTTGTTTGTGTACTTCCATGCCTCGTTTATTATAAAAATCACGTCTTTCCTGCGGTGTCATGTCTTTTGTGATATTATAGTTATATTCCCTTATTTTGTGGATATCCTCGATAGTAAAGTCTGGACTGATTATCAACTTATCCATAGTCATACCTCGCTTTCCAATAATACAGATGGATTGATAATTTCAACCGGTTTATAGCCCCTTAAATTGGTGATGGCTCTTATGCCTCTAATGGTCTTAATATTAACAATATGCTTAAAATTCCATGATATAATGCAGTCACAACCGTATATGACTGCGGCAGCGATATGTTGGCAGTCATCATAACTCTTTTTTGTCAAGATACCCATATCAATAATCTGCTGAGCAACAGATGACATGGAATCTGTAATCTGGATAGGTGTATAATTTATCTGTTTCAAATATTGATACATCCGGGTTTTCTTTGGCTCTTTACAATCTGATATTTCCTCTAATGTGACAGTAGACAGATATACGTCATATTGTCCGGCTTTAAACTTTTCCCACAATTTTCTCGTATCTGCCATCTTTTCAGGCGCATCTTCCTGTAGCAAATGGCTAATAACCGATGTGTCCAAGTAGACCTTAAGATTTTCCATAAGCATCTTACTCCTTTAATTCGTCTGTTTTTGGCTTTCTTTAGACCAAATTCGCTTTATATTTTTACCGCCTTATATCATTGGCATATGCTGCAATATACAAATAATGTACATTCATTTTCATAAATATTGTAACATTCTTTTGCCGCTTTTGCAATCAGACGAGTCCATTATTTCAGCATTATTGCTATAAATTTAAGCACATGTATTCACCACATTTTTAACGGAATTGTATGAGGTTTCAGGCATTTGCAGAACTGTTACAGCGGTTTTTCTTTCAATATCTATGCAGCCGTCGATTGTCCATCCCTGACAGCCAACCCGCAAAAACCTGGCTGCCTCTGCTTCAGACAGTCGAACTGAGATCCACAAACCGCTTCTGCACCGCAAAATCCCATATATCCGGCCCCCGCAAAAGTTCCATAAAGCGCTCCGCACTCTTCCCGTCGCCAAACTGCTTCGCCTCAAAGCGGTATTCCTGCGCATGGCCGATCGCCTCTAAAATCTCCTCCCGATTTTCATCCACATGCTGTAAATTCCGGGATTTTTCCAGGCTGTACCGTCCTTCCTGCCTGCTCCCGATGTCAATGGCCGGGATCCCGTACACGCTGCTCTCCCGCACCCCCGCGCTTGAATTCCCGATCATAAAATCCGCATGCTTTAAAAGCGTCAGGAAATATTCAAACCGCAGCGAGGGATACAGGCAGAACCGCCGCTCTCCTTCCATCCGCTTATACTCATTCAGCAAAATCTCGGATCCCTTATCATTATTCGGATAAATCACAATATAATCCCGCCCGGATTCCAGGAGCGCGTCCACCACCTCCTGGATCTTTTTCCCCAGGTTCGGGTAGTCGGTTGTAACCGGATGGTACATAAAAATTCCGTAATGTCCATAGGGAATATCATACCTGGCCTTCGCCTTATCAATCGAAGGGAGCGAGCCTGACAGCATGATATCAATATCCGGCGAGCCAATCACATGGATCCGCCGCGCCTCCTCCCCGAGCTGCACAAGCCGCTTCCCGGCCTCCTCATTGCACACCAGGTGCAGGTGGGCAAACTTGGAGATCGCGTGGCGGATCGATTCGTCAATCGTGCCCGACACCTCCCCGCCCTCGATATGCGCCACCCGGATATTGTTCAGGGCCCCCACCACAGCCCCGGCCAGGGCGTCGATCCGGTCCCCGTGGACCACCATCAGATCCGGGCGGATCCGCCCCGCGAACCCGGTCAGGTGGCAGATCACATCCCCGAGGTTATAGCTCATGCTGTCCGTGTGGATCTGGGCGAAATCCGTGTAGACATTCCGGTACCCATCTTTTATGATCTCCCGGTATGTACAGCCGAACACCTCCATCAGGTGCATCCCGGACACGTAAATATACGCCTCAAATTCCCCGGCCCGCTCCACCTCCCGGATCAGCGGCTTGAGCTTCCCATAGTCGGCCCGGGTACCTGTAATAAATAAAATCTTCTTCATCTGTGTATCATGCTTCTTTCCAACTGCACATCCTCCCCGATATCGCAGGCCGCTGTCTTTCCCAGCACCGCCTCATACTCCTCCGCCCGGATTTCCCCGGTCCCCGGGCGCTTTGCCCAGAGGTTTTCCGGCGTAAAGCGCTCTCCCGCGCGGATCGGCGCGGTGGTCACCAGCGTCGCAAAGGCAAAGTCAATTGTTACCTGTTCTTCCCGGGCCGCCTCCTTTTTCCCTCCCAGCATCGCGGGCAGATCCCCCGCCGCCTGCAAAAGCGCCCCCAGCGCCGCTTCGTCCATGGAACACACGATATCCGGCCCCCGGCGGCTCATGCGGTCTGTGAAATGGCATTCCACCAGCCCGGCCCCCAGCGCCATGGCCGCGATGCAGGCCGTGTTGTTTTTCGTGTGATCCGAAAGCCCGACCGGGACGCCCGCAAACTCCCGCATCAGATCCTGCATCCCGCCCAGACGCACCAGACCCGGCGGGGTCGGGTACAGGTTCGTTGTGTGCAGCAGCGCATAGGGGACCCCCTTTGCCTCCAGTATATCCACGGCTTTGGCAATACTCCGGAGATCATTCATCCCTGTGGACACCAGCATCGGCTTCCCAAACTCCGCGATATGCCGGAGCAGGGGGTAATGGTTCATTTCCCCTGACCCGATCTTGTACGCCTTCACGCCAAACCGCTCCAGACGGTCCGCGGCAGCGCGCGAAAAGGGCGCGCTGATAAATTCCATCCCCAGCGCCTCCACATACCGCATGAACTCCCGCTCCTCTTCCTCCGGCAGGGCGGACCGCTCCATCACCTCATAGATCGAGCAGTCCGCATTCCCGGGCGTCACGTCCCTGGCCGCCCGGCTCATCTCGTCCTCCACAATGTGCGTCTGGTGCTTGACCAGCCGCGTGCCCGCCCGAAAGGCCGCGTCCGCCATCTCCCTGGCCGCTGTAAGGCTGCCCCCGTGGTTGATCCCGATCTCCGGGATCACCAGCGGCCGGTTCCCTTCCCCGACCGCAATGCGGCCGATATGAAACGCCTTCACTCCCATCCGTCTTTTCCCTCCTGTCCTCTCCCCGCTGTTTTTAACACCCACTCGGCAAAC
>CAJTGE010000040.1 GCA_910575795.1 Clostridiaceae bacterium
TTATGGCATTCCTTTAATGGATCTGTAAAGTTTTCGGCGCATTTCCTCCCCAACTGAATCAAAAGATTCAGTTGGGGTACCCATGCGATATTTTTAATGGAAACATTTATTGGGAAACTCAGTGAGGGAAACGCCGATCAGCCATTCTGTGGCGGATACCGGGAATTCCATAACAATGAACCGTTTATCCTGGAGCCGGATGACTGGACTGAGCCGGAATGGGGCACGATCTGCAAGCTCATGGGCCTTGTGCCGGAGATCACGACGCGGATCTTTATAGAACTGCCGGTGGTGAAATGCTTCATCGATCCAGATATGGCAACACGGATACACAAGCAAAGACTGGTATATGGCCAGGTTAAGGAAAAGGAGTGATCGATATAACGTTCGAGAGCATGATGGCCCGGACAGAGTACATGATGCAGGAGATCAGGAGAAAAGCCATCAATGAGACACTGGAAAAGTTCCGTGAAGCCAACAGAACCTATTACAGGACATGTATGGGCGGCGGTGAGGCAGCAAGGCTTTATAAAGAACTGGAATGCCTCGGAGTGGATCCGGAATACCTGGTAGAAGAAGACCTGCGGATCCGCAGTGAGGTGATGGAGAGCATATAGCTCAAAAATGAAGTTCAAAAGAAGGAGAAGAGACAATGGCAAAAGGAACAGAAACAAATAAAAGATTTGACATCACAAAGCAGAAACTTGATGTATATTATGAGAATTTCTACTTTGATGACTCAAGAAACGCATTCGTAGCCTTATACGAATATGACTTCAACCCGGATGAGTATTTCGGGACAACGATCAACAAGCCGAATGGTCCGGCTTACCTCAACTTCGTTACCCAGTGGGATTTCGATAAGGATGATATCTCTATGTATTATTACGGAGAGTTCCCGGAATCCGAAGGGAATAAAGAACTGGAGAAGAAACTGACCATAAGAGAGAAAAACTTCTTCCGGGATTTCATGATCCGGCTTTTCACCGAGAGGTACACAAAGAAACCATCGTTCTTTTCCCGCCCCTTAACCGCCGAAGACCGTCAGTTTTTTATGGACGCCGATAAAAAGGTCATATACGGGGAATACGAAGACCATGAAGAATACGGGGAAGATGAGGAGTCCGGTGAAAGCGTGGAAAATGAGGAAGACGATGACGAACACGAATTCAAGATCTCTATCGAATTTGACGTCCAGTTCCCGGAAACTGACGCCATGGACGAGGAAGTTGCATTTAAGGATGTTTCCGATGCATTTTCCCGCACAACCATGACGCTGAACCAGGCAAACGATATGGGCTACTGGCTGGATGATAACAGCATCCTCTATATGAGTTTTAACGTCACTACCATGGACTATGATGATGCTGATGGGACAAACGCAATGGAGTTCTGTTACGAGTGCCTAGATGAGGCAGACAAAGAGCTGCGTAAGGCAGGATGCCGGATGGCTAACCAGAAATGCAGCATTGCGAAAGACTGACAAAAAACCAAGAACAAAAAATGAGGAGAAAAATCATGACAAAGAAAACATTGCAGCAGAAGTATTCAGAGTGGAACAGAGGGATCGGCGCGATGGGCGAGCGGAAGAACGAAATCTTCCACACGCTCCAGGAAATGTGCGAGGAGAAAGGCGACGGCCACCGGTGGTGCAGCCTTGAAAAGCTGACAGAAGTGTTGGTGAAACGCGGATATGTCTTTCAGGTGATGCCTCTTGTCGAGGAATATTATTCCATCTGCGGCCAGAACGAAGCACTCAGGGATTTTGCCCTGGCGACGAACAATTTCGAAATTTAATAAAAAAACAGCTATAGCGGCAAATGTATCCTCCCGGATTGAACGGGAGGATATTTTTTTGCCCGGATTTTTCTTGATGTTTCCCCGCCGCATCCTTTCGGTTCCCTTATTTTCCGTCAGCTTATGTGACTGTCTGTTTCCATACTTCCTATGAACCATAAAAAGAAATCAGAGAAAGGAGAATACATGGAACAGAAATATCTTGAAATGACACTGGAGGAAAAAT
Source organism: Clostridiaceae bacterium (assembly GCA_910575795.1). Lineage (GTDB taxonomy): Bacteria > Bacillota > Clostridia > Lachnospirales > Lachnospiraceae > Otoolea > Otoolea muris. The sequence goes on from CAJTGE010000040.1 coordinate 2,024, forward strand.
ACCAGCTCCTTGGCCGCATGAAGAGCGACTGTGAGTACTACCTTGGGGCAGGCATGAAACAGGTATCCAGCCTGTGGGGGAAGACTGTGGACAACCATTTAGGCTGTATGAAGGAGCTGCTTTTCAGCATCCCCATGGAAGACCGTCCAGAATGGCTGACATACCCGGATATCGCGGCTTTCGATAAGCAGATGGACCACAGGCCGGTGATCACAGCGGAAACACTTGGGTTATCCTGGGCCAGGTTCGCCAGTCTTGGGAGCCGAAGCAAAGACCAGCCACGGCAACCGAACGAAGTATTCTTTTCCGTCAAAAAACGGATCTATGACGGGAAAGACGGGAAGAAAACCTTCCGGTATGGACTCAGCGAACATGGGTACGCCAAGCTCACGCCAAGGATGGAAGAGATCTTCGGCACGCTGTTCAAAGAAAACCCGGGGAACCGCAGCATTGAGTGCATCGAGTGGGACGATTCCTGGAACATCGTGTTTGAAGATGGGATCTACATTTCATCCCGTATGTGCCGCATGGAAAAGTTTGAGTTTGCGGAGTGGTACCGGACAATCAAACCGGCGGCGCAATAAAACCCAGAACAACAGAAGGGAGAAAAAATGGGAAAGAAAGGAACAAATGCCATAGAAAAACTGGCCAAGGAACTTACCGCTTACGCAAAGATGTACCGGGAGCCGCCGTATGGGAGGGAGATAGACGGGACACCCGAACTGCTTGAAAAAGCAGCCCTGGAGTTGATGGAAGCCTCTGATTCCATAGTTGCGCTGAAGAAGCGCTACATGGATGGCATGAAGGTACATTATCGGGGAGATGATGAGTCCGATGGCATTGAATGCCCCATGTGCGGATGTGAAGTCGCACGTAATGATGACTTCGAGGACATGAAACCGAAACACTGCCCGGACTGCGGCACGAAGCTGCTGTACTAGGGACGGAAAAGAAAAAAACTATAAGGAAAACAATGAAGGCAATTAACATTCAGTGGGATATCGATGAGGAGATTAAGGATGGCGTGGATCTTCCGGAGGAGATCGAGATCACGGATGATGAGGAAATCTCGGATTACCTCTCTGATAAGACCGGGTTCTGCCACAAGGGGTATCAGCTTGTGAACAGATTCCGTATCAGCGATATCGTCACTGTGAAAGAAACAGGAGAGTCCGTGCTGATCACAGAACTGGATGAAGCCGTATACACGGTCGAGAACAGGGCTGGTGAAGAACTTAAGTTCGATGAGAACCAGCTTGAGGCCATGGAGGCCAGTTACGAAATCCCGGTTACATGGGAGATGTGTGGCAAAATCCGGGTTTCCGCCAAAAGCGCCGCTGAAGCGATGGCTAAGGCAGAAGAAGAACTGGATTATGTCGAACTCCCTGACAATGGGGAATACGTGGATGGCAGCTTTGAGGTTACGAACTACACGGAGCCTTGGAAACTGTGGCTGTACCAGGACGGATTCCAGAAGCTGCGCGGCTAGAACCCATCAAAATCAAAAAGAGAGGATAGCAAAAAATGGAAAATTACGCATATTAAGGAAGCGGGCTGGTACTGAATAAAGCAGAATTTGCCTGCTTCATGGAACGGTATCTGGAATTTAACAAGCAGACGAAAGAAGAGCTTGTTAAGGAGACATGGGGCGCTTCCTGTCAGGAAGCGCTCCGACACCACAATATTGAGGAACTGTTTGACAATATGGTCATGGCAGATGAGATCGCCTTTCGGTGGGGAGCTGATTTGTCTGCTGAGAAGCCAGAACGCTGTTTCTCAGTTGATTATGAGTCCGCAGACGACTGCAATAGAGCACTGTTCCAGCCATATTGCGTAAATGGCAAGGTGAACGTGTATTACATCAACAAGAAAACGAAGACCGTAAACCCAGATTTCGTGAATTTTTCAGATGTCTGTGATGCCTGTTACTTTTTTCATTCCGAGCATGAGTTGGATGCCCCAGAGGTATTCGAAGAGAGGCCATATAACTCCTACGAGGAATTCAGGCAGGAGTTTAAAGACAAGATGGCAGCATATCTTCCGGATGGCTTCGACTGGGATAGCCACATCGGGAGGTTCAATTATGCCTGCCTGACGTGATCTAGCATATTCTATCGAATGCCCTATATGCGGCTGTGAAGTCGCAAGGAATGGAAAAAAGAAAAAAAAACAAAGACCATAAGGAGAAAAAAAATAATGAAGGCGATTAACATTCAATGGGATATCGATGAGGAGTTTAAGAATGATGTAAATCTTCCGGCAGAGATGGAGATCCCGGAGCATATCACGGATGATGGGGAAATCTCGGATTACCTCTCTGATAAGACCGGATTCTGCCACAAGGGGTATCAGCTTGTGAACAGATTCCGTATCAGCGATATCGTCACAGTGAAAGAAACAGGAGAGTCCGTGCTGATCACAGAACTGGATGAAACCGGATACACGGTCAGGAACAGAACCGATGAAGAGTTTAAGTTCCATGAGGACCAGCTTGAGAATACGGAAGCCAGCTACGTGATCCCGGTTACATGGGAACTGTGTGGCACGATCCGGGTTTCCGCCAAAAGTGCCTCTGAAGCAATGGCTAAGGCGAAAGAGGGACTGGATGAGAACGAACTTCCCGATGATGGGGAGTATGTGGATGGCAGCTTCATGGTCACGGACTATACAGAGCCTAGAGAACTGTGGACGTATCAGAGCGGGTTCTGAGGGTTACTTCTTCACGTCGGAGCGCGAACTGGATTCCCCTGAAGCATTTGAAGAGAGGCCGTATATCTCCTATGAGGAGTTCCTACAGGAATTTAAGGGTAAGATGGCAGTTTATCTCCCGGAGGATTTTGACTGGGACAGCTACATCGGAAGGTCCAGTTACGCTGACGGCGAACCGATATGATCCGGCTGATCTATAGAGACTTTGAAATAATAAAAAAGAAAGAGAGGAAAAACAATATGAGTTCATATTATGCAGCATACTATGGGAGCGGACTGAGATTAAACAGAAAGGAATTCGACGACTTTTTGGGGCTGTGAAATAATACACCCCCCCCCAAGAAAAAAGAGGACTTTTGAATTTTTATCATTCAAAGTCCTCTTTTTGTGGTATTATTTTCTTGAGATGAAAAACACTACCAGAAAATATTCTACCGCAAAACAGGGTGTTTTGCCAATCTTTTTTTCAGAATTCCTGGATATTTCTGATCCGGTTTTGGTGTTTGACGAATTCATGGAGGGAATTGACTTAGAAAAGTACCTGGAAGTTCTGCCGGAACATAAACTCGGGCGCATCAGGTATAATCCCGTCAACATGCTGAAAACGGTTTTATTCGGCTTTATGCAGGAAGGCTATATCTCTCTGCGCTGTCTGGAAGACAACTGCAGAGTCAACATCCGCTATATGTATCTGATGGACCACCAGACTCCATCCTACCGGACATTCAGTTATTTCATCACCAATGTCCTGGGCAGTTCCATCGAAGATATTTTTTACGATATCAACCGGATTCTTTTTGATAAAGAGCAGGTGGATCTGAACCATGTCTATATTGACGGCTCAAAATTTGAAGCGAATGCGAATAAATACACCTGGGTATGGAAAAAAGCAACCGAAAAATCCGGATACAAGCTCTTTGGAAAAATCACAGCCCTTCCGGATGAAATCAATGCCGGTCTGTTATGGAGCGGAATACAGAATCAAACGAACCCGGAATATGTCCCCTGGCAGCTGGAAGCAATCCTGATACGGTACAAACGCATATGGGAGCTGGATGAGGAAGCGTTTGTCCACGGCCGCGGCCATCGAAAAAGTATTCAGCAGCGCCAGTATGAAATGTTAAACGAATATACGGAAAAGCTGAAAGAGTACACAGAAAAAATCCGGATCTGCGGAGATAACCGGAACAGCTGTTCCAAAACAGACCATTCCGCCACCTTTATGCGGATCAAAAAAGATTATATGGGAAATGACCAACTGCTTCCCGCGTACAATGTACAGGTTTGTGTCGCGGATGAGTATATCGCAGCAGCGGATATTAACCAGTACCGTTCGGATATGGACTGTTTTGTACCCCTGATGGAACAGTTTTATGCCAGATACGGCTTTTATCCCAAATATCCGGTGGCGGATGCGGGATATGGCTCATACAACAATTATCTTTACTGCCAGGAGCATGGAATGGAAAAATATATGAAATTCCCTATGTTTGAGAAAGAAACAAAAGATAGAAAATACCGTGAAGATCCGTTTCGGGCGGTAAATTTTAAGATAGACAGAAACGGAGACCTGCGCTGCCCGAATGGGAAGAAGTTTGTATTTTCCTATCGAAAACAGATAAAAGGAAACCAGTATGGAAGACAGGAAGAGGTCTATGTATGTGAGGGCTGCGGTGGCTGCCATTACGCGGAGAAATGCAAAAAGAGTGACAAAAACCGCAGCATCCGTTTGAATATGGAACTGACAGCCATACACGAAGAGGTAATAGAAAATCTGGAAAGTATTCAGGGGGCGCTTCTGAGGATGAACCGTTCGATTCAGGCAGAGGGGACATTCGGGATCATGAAATATGACCGGTGGTATAAGCGCCTGGTGCGAAAAGGGATGAAAGGAGTGCGGATGGAGATTTTTCTGGTTTCTATCGGTCATAATCTTTATAAATACTATAATAAACAGATGAGGAAACTTTCCCAGGCAGCTTAATCAGAGTAGAGACTGTGTTGGGGGAAAGGGGGTGTTATACCCTTTTTCAGGGGAAATCCTATACATTCCATAAAAGTTAAAGGCTGTGAAAAAATGATTTTCTCATTTTTTCACAGCCCCGTTAACGGCGTCACAAAAAAGGACATCGTCAAGAGGATCTATCAAGATGATAAGGTCGAAGACTCAGAAATCGAGGAAATGTTTGTGTCTTTGATCAAGTGTAATGACGTGGAATTTTTCTGGGGTTCGGACTTATCTGTTACGGGCCGGGAAAAACGCGTTTTTGAGAGCGTCTGTGTGTCACCTGGCAACTGCGAAGGAATGTACTTCCATCAGTATTACTCAAATGGGAAGCCAAATGTGTGCTTCGCAAACGTGGAAACAGACGAGAAAAACCCGGATTATGTCGATTCTTATTCCCCATATGGAGAATCCTATATGTTCTTTTCTGACCGTGTTCTGGATTCACCATTGGCGTTTGAGAGAAGGCCGTATAATTCCTATGGGGAGTTTAAACAGGAATTCAAGGATAAGATGGCGGCATACCTCCCAGACGATTTTAACTGGGATGCCCACATCGGGCGTTTCAGCTATGCATGCTTTGGGTAATCGAAAACATAAAATACAGAACATTTCTCCTACAAGCGCCCTGGGGTTATCCCCTGGGCCTTTTTCTTTGCCATGGGCACTCATAGGCAGGAGCCGGGAAGATTTTTCCCTCCTTCCTTCCAATGCGGCAAACCCATACTTACATCGGAACCGTATAAGGCATATGAAGAAAAGGAGAAAGACATGACAGCAAAACAGGAAACAAGGAAACAGCAGGAACTTCCCAATACTGGCTTCATCCGTGACAGGGACTGCACGAAGGATACGCCAGTCGTATTCGGCGTGCCCGACACTCCCATATACGGGACGGGTAAGCGGATCCGTCCAAGGATTTCCGGGCGTGAGGATTCTGGGCATATGAAGAAGATCCTTCTGCCGGAACTGCTGCCACTGGAAGATTACGATCTGGTGGTTGTCCTGTTATCTGGAGGGAAGGACAGTATCGCCTGCTATTACAAGCTGCTGGAGCTTGGCGTCCCGAAAGAGAAGTTTGAGTTCTGGCACCATGACATTGATGGCGGACACCCTAGCCGGAGAATGGACTGGCGGTGTACGCAGAACTATGTCAGGGCATTCGCCGAAGCAGAAGGAGTGCCGCTCAGGACTTCCTGGCGGGTAAACGGTTTTTTCGGCGAGCTATACCGGATAGGTGCGTCGGAACCGGTGGAATGGATGGATCCGGAAACCGGGGAGATCTGTCAGTGTAAACTGTCCCCCAGTTACCTTCAGTGCATGGAGATCAAAGAAAAGGCCACGGAGGACATGGAAGAGCAGCTGAAGCAGCACGGATGCCGGATGAAATTCCCGGCAAAGACCGGGGACTTGAGCCGCCGCTGGTGTTCGGCCTACCTGAAGATCATGGTAGCGGATACAGTAATGAGCAACTTAAGCCGTCTGGAAGAACTGGAACGGCTTGGAGGGAAACGGCAGAAGTTCCCCGCAAAGGGCGGTACCCACCAGGGACGCTGGTGCAGTGGGAGCTTAAAGGCCGCCGTCCAGGACAGCGTGACAGCAAACCTGGAGAAGACCAAGAATGATGTGAAAATACTGGTCGTATCAGGGGAACGCCGGGGCGAGTCAGCAGGCAGGAGCAAGTATAACGAGATGGAGATCCACCGCACGAACGCGACTGTGAAGGCACACCGGCTGGTCCACCAGTGGAGGCCAGTCATCGACTACAGCGAGAAGGACGTGTGGGAGGTGTTAAAACGCCACAAGGTCAACCCTCATCCGTGCTACCGTGCCGGATGGAACCGCTGCAGCTGCGCAATGTGCATCTTCTCAACGCCGCCCCTGTTCGCTGGGATCAAGGAACTCTACCCGGAAGACTATGAGCTTTTGAAGCAGGATGAGCGCATCCTGGGGTTTACCCTGGATAACAAGCGTGACCTGGATACCTTTGTAGGGAATGCCGAGTCCTGTGTTTACCACGGTGATGAGGCAGCAGTGCGGAGCCTGGTGACTGGGGAGTTTTCCGTGGATGACGTTTACGCTGACCAGTGGATGTATCCGGCTGGGGCTTTCCATGGCGCAGAAGGCGGGCCATGCTGATACCACAGCGATACCACAATTTCAAAAAAATAATCGAAATTCAAAAAAAAAGAAAGGATAAAATAAAGAAGAAAAAGGAGAAAAATAATATGTATGATGAACTGTACGGATACCTGAAAACTTACCTGATTCAAAACAACTGGGATGATGAATATACAAAAAACGGCGCACGGAGCATCTTTACGACGATCTGCCTGTGCTGCAATATCGACGCTGATACGGCACGGTGCGATCAGATGCTGCGTGAGCTGTATGATACGGCTGATATCCAGGAACTTGACGTCAGCTATGATGAATTTGAGAACTTTATGATCGAATATATCGTGTAATCTCTTTCTCTGAAAAAGCCCTGGGAGGATAATATCTCCTGTGGCTTTTTTTTGCGCGTATATAAGGCAAATCCTTTCTTTTTCACCAAGATTTAATTCGGTTGAAGCCACGCCCCCTTTAGGGGCGGTTTTTCTTTTTTATCCTTGTGATTCGATATAATGTTCGATAGTCCGTTGGGAAACCTGCCCAACAGAAGCTGCAAAATACCCATCTGACCAAAATGTCCTTTCTTTCCAATAGTAGCGTTTAAGGACATGTCCGTGTTTTTGCTAGATCCTCCATGTACTGTTCCGCTTTAAGGTGCGCACGATAGCTGTAATACTATCTGATGGATTGTACTGCAGAAGGATATGCACATGATCCCGATCGGTCTCCATCCGGCGGATGTACCAATGATGTTCTCGGCTAATGTCATATAAGAACTGTTTAATATCATCGCGGATAGCTCCAGTCAGCAACGCCTTGTGGTATTTCGTCGCAAAGATCAGATGCGCCATGAGAAGATTCTTATTGTGCCGTCGATGCTGATACTGGTCCATATACCCGCCTCCTCTAAATGATTACATGCTGTTAAACGCAAGGCTTTATCTAAGTATGTCTGTTATCGATTTTTTTTAGTTCAAAATCGTTATCCGCAAAAAATCGTTAAAAAAAATATAAGCCATACTTCCATCAGAAACGATAAACCGTGAGGAACAGCCATACTTCTCACAGGATATCGGTTTAACAGATACGAAGAGGAGGCTGCGGCAATGCCAAAAAAGAAGACGGCGGCGGATACAGCGGAAACATCTGGAACAACGAAAACAGCGGAACCGGCAAAACCAACGATCACAAAAACTGTGAAGTTCCATATCCATGCGTCAAAAGAACAAGGCAATGATTTCTGTGCGCTTACCAGCGCCTATGCCGAAGCCTGCGAGTATGTATCCGGATATGTGTTTGACCATGAGTTTATCCTGAACGCGAACACACTCCAGGGTTTCCTGTACCAGACAGTCCGTGAAAGATACGGGCTGAAGTCCCAGATGGCGGTCTCCGTGCTCAAAACGGTTGTGTCCAAGTATAAGACTGTGGAAACCCAGCTTGCCAGCAAACCTTATAAGTACATCGCCACAGAAGACGGTAAAGATGTAACAAAATACATCCCCCGCACGCTTAAATGGCTGCAGGAGCCAATACACTTTAAACGCCCGCAGGCGGATCTGGTGCATGGGAGGGATTACAGCTTCGTGGATAACGGGACTGCACTGTCCTTAAATACCCTTGGGAAGCGGACCCGCGTTGCGTTCGATGTGCCGGAGTGCTTTAAGGGGTACTTTGATGGTACATGGAAGTTCGGAACAGGGAAACTGGTAAAGCTGCTGGGCGAATGGTATTTCCATATCCCAGCGACAAAAGAGATCGATGAGGCAGCCGCGAAACCGTCCCATATCGTCGGGCTAGACAGGGGGCTCAGGTTCCTGGTGACAGCCTATGACGATACATGCAAGACAACCTTCTTTAAAGGCAGTGACATCATGCGGAAAAGGCAGGCTTTCGCAGACACAAGGGCAGAGCTCCAGGCAAAAGGAACCAGGTCGGCGAAACGTGCGTTAAAACGTATCTCCGGGCGAGAGAACCGCTGGATGTCTGATGTGAACCATCAGATATCAAAGACACTCGTTCAGTCATACGGGAAGGGCACACTGTTTGTCCTGGAGGATCTTGCCGGCGTAAGTTTTGCGGAGGAGAATCTTTCCCGCAGCCGCAAAGGCAGACGGGAGCTGCGCTCCTGGCCGTTTTACCAGTTTGATCAGTTCCTGAAGTATAAAGCCCTTGAAGCGGGCTCATCCGTCATCAATGTCCCGGCGGCATACACCTCCCAACGGTGCCCGTTATGCGGGCGGATCCATAAGGAGAACCGGGACCATAAACAGCATGAGTATCTCTGTGATGGATGCGGATACCGTTCCAATGATGACCGGATAGGCGCTATGAACCTGTATGACTTGGGGATCATGTACGCGTCTGGAAACAAAGAGCCCGGCTTGAGGCTAAGAAAGTGAATTAACATATTTCTGCCTGGGCAACGCCTGGCAGGATCAAAAAACGGGTGCAAGTCAGTCATCCGGCGATGCGGCCACAGTCCACCTGTACCGGTGGGATACACGCAAAAGTACAGTCTGGGAGCGCTCCCCCTTGGGAGTGACGCGAGGACCAGATGGGTGAGCTGCAATCTTCCGAAACTATAAAGGGCAGGGAGCCTTTAGCAAGCCCCGATCCCTTTATGGGTCGGGGTATCTTGACAAGCATGAAAAACACACCAAAAGGAGATCAAAAAACGGGGAAAATGAGCCTGGAAGAATTCATTGCTGCGACACTTGAGGGGGATGAAGTATAGACAAGGGGTATGAGATGACAGCTTTTTGCGGATAACTTTTTTTTCTTGGAAAATGTTACCCAGGAGCTATTATTCTTGTATTTTTGCGAAATTTTCTGGGAATCGGAGACATTCGCCATACTTTCGCTAGAAGAAAAACAAGCGAAAAGCAGGTATACCAATATGATCATGGCGAGAGACGGCGTGACGATCACGCAAAGCGGAAACACAATTTACTGTTCCAATGGAGAAACCTACACATTCTCCGGCAATATGCTGTTCGGCTCTGGCGGCACGATCTCCTCGAATGTGAGCAGCATCCAGGAGGCTGTCGGTATCGTAGCGGGATTGCACGGCGGAAAAATGTTCTGAAAAATGCTATCTGCGGAAATACCCCATAGAAAATATCAGCCATACCTTCATTATGAAAATACAGTAACACAAAACCGAAAAAAATTCCAGAATAGGAGAGTGACAGCATATGCCAAGAGAAACATTCTTGGATAAGGCCATTGGAAATTATAAGGTGGCTACGATAATTAAAGAGCAGATGGGGAGCAATAAGATCTATCTCGATCACGTCGCATTTTACCTGCAGCAATCTGTGGAAATGTGCCTGAAATATCAGCTGGAGAACAATGGCATCGAGCACCAGAGGATCCACGACATCGACCAGTTGATCCAGGCAGGGCGACAGGGTGGTGTTGACATCATCATGGTAGACTACATCATGGAGCATAGCAAAATGATATCTTCGTGGGAGACAAGAGCTGGGAACCTGTCAGATGACTACTTGGAAGCCAAGGATATTGAAGTGGCGATGGCAGGCGTGAGCGATTTTCTTGATCGTGTAGTTGAAAACAAAAGATTGCGCGAAGCTAGATCAAGCCCCACCCATAAAGATGAGATCGAAGAAAATGAGAGATAGCAGCACAAGGAGGAAACCAGTTAATGGCCTCCTTTTTGCATGCCACAAAATGGTATCCATAAAAAGCACCTTACTTAGGGACATTTTTTTAATCCGTTTCCCGAAACTCCGCTTAATCTTGCTTCATGCGAGAGAGCAGGAGGGCTAAATTATCTCCGATACAAACACGATGAACTGTAATCTGGGCAAGATCTGTTCCCGGTACAACCAACACATTTATTTACGCTACCGAAACGCCTTATCAGCTCTTCTTGTTCATACTGCTCATCACGCCTATGACTCTGTTCAAGCTCATCCTGCCAACCCTCATGAAAGTATCCTGCTATGGAGGACAGCCAACACTGTTCGTCTGTCATGGAATCACCTCTTTTTTGTTTTTTATCTTCCCGTAGGAAGTATGTCTTATATTTCTTTAAAATATTTTTTGTGGATAGCATCACGCAAGAAAAAAAGACGCCTCACCTGGAGACGCCTTTAATCCGTTTCGCATACAGATCCCGCACTTTCTTGCATACAGAAGCCTTGCGGATCAGCTCCTGTTTGAGTTTCTGGTAGGATGAGTCATCGAACGACTCACCCAGGTAGTCATATACAAGGCCGGCTCCGGGGGCGTTCCGGCTCCCATAGGCGTCAAACAGTGCCTTGTATTTTCCGATCATTTCGTTCGCCCGGTCTATGACCATGGTGTAATATGTCGCTGAGTCTTCGCTGAACAACCCAGCCAGGTCATGGACTGTCTGTGTCCCATCCTCGTTTTCCGTCTGCATCCCGCCCTGGCAGAAACCGAGCGCTTCCATTTCTTCCCTGCTCAGCCATACCGGGGTCTGTTTGGTACTGGTACCCATTGGTGTCGGCACGATTCCGTAGTGCCGTAGGATTCCGACGCAGGCTTCCTCATAGGAGAGGGAATTCTGGATGCGGAACAGTTCCACTTTGCTGTAGGACTGGCCGCAGCTCCAGCATTTCCAGTATTCACCATCCCGGGAAGTCATCCCGGAGCCATTCTGTCCTGAGCCAGAGCCGCAGACTGGACAGATATAGCTTTTCCGGTTTTTGGCAAGTGGGAGGAACGATGGTTCCAGGTACTTGATTGCTGTCATATCATATTTCATTCTCTTTTCGCCAACCTCCTTATCAAGAGGCATTGGATCCGTATCGATTCCTCAATGCCTTATTCTCATATCCTGTGTTAAGTATGGGAATGGGGTGGCATGCAACGGCACTGATATTCTTTTAATTTCGGACAGAAAGAAAGCCCCTGCCATTGCGGCAGAGGCTTGCATCAGGCCTTTCGTATTTTTTCTGTTTAGGCTGTCTTTTCGCCTTTTTCTTTCTTGGCCTTCCATTCGTAATAGCCAGCTTTCTCCTCATCGGAAAAGTCTAACTGTGTCATGGATGTCTCGATGTTGACATTGTGCGTCTTTGAGTATCTTTCGGCGATCATATACTGACCTTCTTTTATGCCTTTTTCGATACCTTTTTCGATGCCTTTCTCGATACCTTCTTTTTCAAAAGCGTCCAGCAGAGTACACATCTTGGCTTCTCCTTTCTTGGACTCTTCGACCATATACTCCTTGTATTCACGATAGCGGCGGTCGCCCGTGAATGTATGAAAAAATTCCATCATTTCTGATACGTGAGTCCACTCTCTTTTCTCATTATACATCATTTCCTTTTCTTTTCCAAGTCTTTTTGCGCGGAAAAAATTTGCGATAGTCTGGAAATCGCTCTTAAATTTGTTAATCGTTTTTTCTTCCAGAAATGCCACCTGGATTAGGTTGATGTGGTAATCCGGCACGAATGGTTTTAACCAGTCCGGCAGATCGAGCAGTTCCCATAATGTGATAGGTGCATCCCATTTTTTCATTCCGAAATACAGAACAATGGTAACTGTTGGCCACAGTTTTTGTCCCTTATGCAGAACTTCTGTAAATTTTGCTTCATTTCTATTTTGCTTGTTTTCATATTGAGTTTGTTTGATCATGCGGTCATAAGAAGCATAATCGTATCCCATACAGCGGGCAACCATAACTCTGTTGATATCTGTCTGATTTTCTAATCCCCAGACTGCGAAACGCACTCCATTGCGGATATCTTCTTTGCACACATCACGCATTTTTTCATGGTATGATCCATCAGCGGTTTTGTATTGGCTTGAGGTAGAGCTATCGACCAGATCATCTTCTTGTATATGCTGTCCGTCATTACATACGAGAACGTTCAGAATATCCGCAAAGACATCGTTATAGTCCTCCAGCAGCTTTTCTGTCTGATCCGGCTTGCTTGCTTTTGGTCTGTTTACTTTTTCGTTTCCCATGTTTTTCTCCCTCCTTTCTCAAAAAAGTCGGAGATCGCCTAAGGCAGCCTCCGTTAAAATCACAGAGGCATGATGCCCCAGGACAGACAAAAACACATCTTCCTGATGCTGGCTCAGTGCCTTATGTCTGTACAATGGAAGTATGGCGATGGGTACACGGCTTCAAGGGCAGTTTTGCTTTCTTGGTGCTTTAGGTATTCCCAGGCTGCCAGAAACCATATTAAGTACTGAAAAGACGCATTAACTATACCTTTAGAATCCATATATATGAAATTGACGCAATGGCATTTAAAAACTATATTAAGTACTGGAAAGACGCACAGCGTTATGTTTTGAGTAAAATCCTTTTCTTTTTGCTTTTTTCTTTTTCTTTTCTTCTTTCCGAAAAAAATAGAGACCAAGATTCGAAATTATGCATATGCTTCTTCCGAATTCTTAAACCAGCCTATGCCAATCCAGGTTATGCCGTTGTCACACAGTCAAACAGCCATCACCCCATCAAAAATCCGAATCCAGTATCCGAATCTAAATCCCATCTTTCCCGGATTCTCCCCGGATTCTCCATCACTCCGCCCTCCAATCCAAGCCGCCATCCGCCACAAACTCAGCAAGAAACGCTTATCCGCAGCGAATCCCCATTGTCCCACAGCCAATTCAACGCAGAAATCATTATCCGCAAGGAACCGAAATCCCAAAGCCGAATATAAAGCTGTCTCTTTGTTTTTTCTTCTCTTTCTCTCAGCTTTTCTCTTCTTTTTTTTCTTATCTGCATAACGGCAGAGCATGAAAACATACAGATTTTTCTTATCCGCAGGACGGTAGGGGAGTATAAGTATGGTAAATCCGAATGACGGCAGTACACGGATAACGGAATCCCGGTAAAAGCACATGATACGGGAATGCGGGAGAGCGGCAGTAGCGGCGAAGGTGGTGCAGATACGTATAATCCGGTGCCAGACATAGGGGCGCGGGTCTGGATTCTCTCTTTTTTTACGGGTCTTTTTTCGGCTCCTTCCGGTTTCTTGGCGATTTTTTGGAGGGAAGGTGTCCATTTTCTTGGCGTACTGCTTTTATCCTTTCCGAACGGCATCTTTTTTTTTGCCCTCTTTTTTAAGAAAACAGGTACGAAAGCGGGAAATGAAGGGGCAGCAGATGGCGACACTGTGCGGATAAAGAAAATGGTGCCATGTTAAGGTGGTGCCGGAGCGGAGTGCCATCTTGCGGATAATGGAAATGCGGAGACAGCTTAAGGTGACGCTGGAAGGCGGGTTATGCTGTGCGGATAGCAGAAAATGGGAGCAGGTTAAGGTGACACCGGACGCCAGAGGTGAATATTTGCGGATAAGAGAAATAGTGCCGTGTTAAGGTGACACCAGAATATGGCAGTCCGTCATGCGGATAGCAAAAATAAGTGCCTGCTTAAGGTGGCACTAAACGCCGGAAGTAAATGTATGCGGATAAGGGAAATAGTGCCTGCTTAAGGTGGCACTAAAGGATATCGGCCTGCCATGCGGACAGGAGAGGGCAGTGCCTGCTTAAGGTGGCACCGGAAATCAGAAAACTAACAAGCAAACAGCATGGAATAGAGTCAGGTTAAGGTGGCACCAAAATACAGCGGCCATCCGCACAGCCAGCGGGAGATGGTGACAAGTTAAGGTGGCACCGCAGAGCAGACAACAGTGCCAGCGGATAAAGGAGACAGGGGACAGGTTAAGGTGGCACTAAAGCAGGGCAGTCCGTCATGCGGATAATAAAAAACGGGTGCAGGTTAAGATGGCACCAGAACATAAAGCGGATATTTGCGGATAAGGAAAAACCGGGCCATGTTAAGGTGGCACCGGCTGCCACAGGATATAGGATATAGTATCCAGCCGTGCGGATAAAGGTGTCAGCATGACGCCAGTGCCATGTTAAGCTGGCCGTTTTGCCAAAGGACATCATAGCGTGGAATCCGGGCGCCAGGTAACCTGCCCGTCCCAGCATCCCCTGAAAACCGAACATGAAAACCGGATATTGGATGCCTGCCATCCATAGGCCCGGCGCATATCAGGTATCCGGGCATCTGGCCGCATAAGCCATTGACAGACTGCCGCAGCACCCCGGCATCCCGCCAGCATCCCAGCCGCAGACACCCTCATATTTTCTCTTCTATTTTCCTCTATGGCGGACACCCGCATGGCCGTATAAGGAAACGCCGGGAGGATTCCGCCTTTATAGTCAGCATCCCACCGGACGCATCGGGCCAGCGCCATATCGGGCCAACGCTATACCTGTCCAGTGGTATACCGGGCCGGTGTCATATCAGGCACACGGATGAGGAGTATCCCGACAGTACCCTGACGGATACGCCGGGCTGTCCGTTGGGGACAGATCGGAGGAGCCTGTCACATAGGCTCCCGGCCCCCGCCATAGCCGCACATGGGGCTTCCCGCCGGGAAGCGTTTTACATCACACGCGATAGCGTGGGAGGGACGCAAAGCTGTGGGTTTTTCCGCAGAATCCTCCATACTTACATAAGCCACAGCATGGCTGCAGCGGGTTTCTGGAGAAAGGAAGCATCGAGATACGGCGGACACGTCAGCCTGCAGCCCAGCGGTAATAATCAAGGGCCAAGCATTAAAGGCAGCCCGGAGGGAGGGAAGGATATGTACAGAGAATACAGTGGCGTGCAAGCGCAGGAAGGATCCGCCTCACAATTCGCAGCGATACCCACACACCGTACCAATAAGCGGGAGCGGGGGAGGGCATGCGCCAGGATCGCGTCAGGTTTTGCCATAGCAGCGACAGCACTCACCATAGCGGTGCCAACGGCCTACAGCCTGCCTGCCGGTTACAGGCCGGGGTATGTCCAGGGCGGCCCGGGAGCCACACAGGCTGCGGAAGGCGTCACCGAGGAAGAGCGGGCCATGATCCAGGATGTCTATAACGGGTTCCTGGCGTCCACGTCGGGCAGCTACCAGACGGAGAAGTTCTACCGGATCAGCCCGTCGGGGAACTGGAACAGGGCGCTGGAGGTCTGCTATTTCCACTCAGACGGGCCGGGCGGCATGAAGCTGTACTATGAGAACGGGGACAGGGGCAGGTACCAGGTGATCATTGAGAAGCCCCGGACAGACATGGATGCTTTCCGACAGAAGGAGGCGGCCTATGACGCAGAAGTAGCCCGGATCGTCTCCGAAGTGGAGGGGAAGCCCGCAGAAGAGAAGATACGCTATTTCCATGACTACCTGGTAAACCACTGCGGGTACGATTACACACATGCCAAGAGCAGGGCTTACGACTGCCTGATCGGCGGCTCATCCGTATGCAACGGGTATGCGGCGGCTTTCCATAACCTATGTACGGTAGCGGGCCTGGAAGCCAGCTACATCGCCGGCACCGTAGAGGTGGAAGGCCAGGGCAGGATCGCACATGCCTGGAACCGGGTAAAGGCAGAGGACGGGCAGTGGCGGTATTACGATGTCACGTTTGACGACAGCACGAGCAGCTACAGGTACTACGGCATTACCGAGGAAGAGATGGGCCGGGACCATTTCCCGGAAGAGATCATCTGACAGACATCCGATGGACATCTGGCGGGTGCCGGCAGTGCGGCGGTGCATGGCCGCGGCAGGAAACAGTATTTTAGGAGGACGGCCCGGCTGTCTGGTATGGAGGCATTCCCGCCAGGCAGATACGGGCTGTTCTCTTATGTATAGCCGCAGATGGTACGGGCAGGCAGGATATAAGAGACGGTGACATATGGGAGTTGTGGGGAGACGGCCTGAACATCTGGACATGTCTTCCGGCATCCCCGTCAGGTATCCGCTGGACGGGCATCCGCTGGCAGGGATTGTGGCGTTTGTGGTATTTCCTTATCTGCATAGGCCGCCCATATTTTCCTTTTATACGCATTGCCTGCATTGTCTGCCTTATCCGCACGGCCAGCACCCGGTACCGTACCATGGCAGCATGTCCGATGCATGCCCCGGCAGCCGGCAGGATAATACTGGAGTCAATGGGATGCGGGTCCCCGGAAATAAATGATAGATGTATATGAGGCGGCATATGGTGCCGCAGGCTCTGGATACCTCCGCTATCCGGCTTTCCCTGCCTGCGCAGGCACCATGCAGGTATTTCCATATGGCGGCATATCCGGTGCATGCCTGGCAGCGTCCGATAGTGTCCGCCAGCGTCTGGAATGTCCGATGGCATATTTCCGCCTGCATCTGCCCACACAACAGGATAATCCGGCAGCATGCGCGGTTCCGTCTGGCTTTCGGAGCTACGCTTCCCCTGTATCCAATACCTGCTGGCTTTCTTTATCCAGATGGCTTTCCATGCCTCATCTTATATGCCTGGATCCTCTGGTACTTTCATCTGCCTGTATAGGGAGCGCCGTGGCATTGGCGTATATAGGCGCATTGCGGCGTACAGGCGGAGGTTCCTATCCCATCTTCCGGGTTCTCTTATCCGGACAGCAGCATCCATCGGCGGATGGCAATGTATCGGGTCCGGAAATGCATCCATGCTATAATTCCGCAGGTTCCCCATGCCTGCTCCGCCATCCCATCTCCCTCCCATCTCCCTCCACTTCCATGTTTCCCCTTACCAGGCTGGTCATCTATCATTTTCGTGGCCTTGCGGAAATGCTCCGCCTGGCATCCCCTTATCCATATGCCTGCCCATATCTGTCCGCACCATCCTCTTATCCACAGGCATCCGTCCGTGCGTCTCCCCTGCCATAGGCAGACCGCATAGCGGCACGGCCGGGCCGGGCACCTTCTATGCGGATAGGGTTTTTCGGGTTGTTATCTCCTCAGAAGGCACCTTCCTGCATCCTGCCTCAGATGCCTGCATGCAGGGAACCATCCGGTGCCTCTTGTGCGGATAAGGTTTTCCGTCCCATTATCTCACCGCCCATGATTCCATGCTGCTGACCCGGCATATGCCTCCCTGCTGGTGCGGCTTTTGCGGATAAGGTTTTTGTACGCGGATATTTTCCTCCCCAAAAACGTTATCCGCAGAAACCATCCACGGAAAAGATAAGCCATACTTCTTCCGGAAACACAAAAGGGATGCCGCAGGCCCGGGAGCCATACAGGAAGGAACTGCCCCGGCAGCCAATAACCAATAACCAAAAGACGAACAAAAAAAAACGGAAGGAGAATGAGAGATGACAAAGAAAGAGATATCTGAGATCCGCAAGCAGTGCAGCAAGAAGGAGTATTTCTTTACGAAGATCTGCGGGTGTTATGTCCACGGGGAGGATAAACAGACAGAAGCCTTTTCCAGTGCCTTTCTGGCGCTGCCGGAGGAGGACGCGCACAAGTACATCGACATCTTCAAGAAATCCCTGTCCGGGGCACTTAACAAGAACCTGTTCAATGTGCCGTTCGGGTACAAGGGGGACGAAAAGGAGTTCCACGAGGCGCTGGATATCCTGGTGCGCACAGGGCTTAACGATGATGAGGCCCTGGAGCTGTTATACAGCATGGTCATAGACTCCTATGACAAAGCGGAGAACTACGCGATCCTGCTGGTGCATAACCGCTACGATGTTCCGGGGAAGGCAAGCGACGGGACGACCATGGAGGACGCGTCCGAGGAGGTGTATTCCTACCTGTCCTGTGCCATCTGCCCGGTATCGCTTTCAAAGCCCGGCCTGGCGTACCAAGGGGAGGAGGGATTCTCAAGCCTGAAGCAGGACTGGGTGGCCGGCATGCCGGAGAACGCTTTCCTCTACCCGTCTTTTAACGGGCGCTCTACGGATACGGGGGAGGCGCTGTATTATTCCTCGAACGCGAAGCATCTCAGGGAGGATTTTGCCGAGGCGGTGTTCGGGAGCCCGCTGCCATTATCAGCGGAGGCGCAGAAAGAATGCTTCGCCGGCATCCTGGAAGAGATCTGCGAGGGGCCGGTGGAGTACAGCGCGGTATGTGAGATCAAGGACTGCCTGGATGAGATAGCCGTGAATGCCGAGGATGCTGGCGGGGGCGGCGCCGGCATCCTGAAAAAAGAGCAGGTCAAACGCATCATTGAGGGCGTGGCCGACAGGGAGATAGGGGACCGTGAGTTCGAGGCAGCGTCAAAGGGCATCGACTGGGAGAAGGGCGGGCTGTACGCGGGCAACCTGACTGACATGAAGAAATTCGAGATCAAGATGCCGGAGGCTGTGGTGCGCATAAATGAGGGAATGACGTCCAGGCCGGAGGTAAGGAAGATCGATGGCCGCAACTGCCTCGTGATCCCCATCGAGGGCGGGATGCTCATAAACGGGATCGCCGTGAAGCCTGACGCCGCGGGAAACGCCGGCACAGGCGGGGATTGACGGCAGAAAGCCCCGGGGAGAGGAAACCGGGAATGGGAAGCAGAAAGCCAGGGGATCCGGCAGGGAATAGGGAGGCATGGGCGGGAAGCCTGGGGCGGGATAAGGCTGCACACAAAAACCGCGCAAAAACCACCGCCATGCTCCATACTTCCTGCAGAAAAGCCCGGGACAGGAAGGCCATGGGGCCGGACAATAAACAGGCAAGGAGGCAGGGCGCATTTCCCCGGGCGGGCGCCCACGGAACAGTTATGACATCTATAGACACTCAGGCAGCAGGTACAGGCACAGGATGTGCAGGCGCAAGGAAAACGTTCGTCATCGACACCAACGTGATCATGGCGGATCCGGACTGCTTCTTCAAGTTCGATGACAACCTCATTGTGATCCCGGACGCCGTCATCGAGGAACTGGACAACCATAAGGGGGATCCCGGGGATACCGGGTACAACGTGCGCAAGGCATGCCGTGCCCTGGATTCCTTTGGGGCTGACATGGAAAACGAGATGGCGGTCGGTGACTCCGGAGGGGTGCTGCGCTTTACATCGGAAGCATGCTTTGACCGGTTCCCGGACAGCTGGGACCAGGCAAAGAATGATAACCGGATCCTGGCGGCTGCGAATGCCATCCCTGGCGCGGTCCTGGTTTCCAGGGACACCAATGTCCGCATTAAAGCGCGGATCCTGGGGATCCCGGTACAGAACTACCGCCACGAGGCTGTTGAGGAAGACTATCTTACCTACAAGGGCAGGACAGCCGCTTATGCATCGGAAGATGGCTTCCTGGTTTTCCATGACGGTGAACCGCTCCCTGTCATGGATCTTGAGCCGGAGGGCGGGAAACCCCTGTACCCAAATGAATTTGTGGTGTTGAAAAACCATGAAGATGAACAGGAGCTCCTTGGCATCGTGAAGGACGGGTTTTTGCAGCCCCTGCGGTTTTCCCGGTCTGCGCCTTACAAGATCCACCCGAGGAACCTGGGGCAGCATTTCGCCATCGAGGCGCTGCTTGCGCCGGCGGATGAGATTCCGCTTGTGATCCTGACCGGATCCGCCGGGACCGCGAAGACGCTGCTTACCATGGCATGTGCCCTGGAGCAGACAGAAAACAAGGGGATGTACCAGAGGATCACTATCTCCCGGGCCAACGTGGAGTTTGACAGGGACATCGGGGCGCTCCCCGGCGAGGAGGAGGATAAGATCGGGCCTCTTCTGCGCGGGTGCATGGACAACCTGGAGCAGATCGTGCCGATGGGGTACGACGGCGTGATGCGGCTCTTCGACAACGACACCATCCGGGCGGAGGCGCTTGGGTTCCTGCGCGGCCGCTCCCTGGTGAAGCAGGTGCTCTACATCGATGAGGCACAGAACACCACCGTGTCCCAGATGAACGGGATCCTGACCAGGTGCGGGGAAGGGACGAAGATCGTCATCTCCGGGGATCTGAACCAGATCGACACCGCAAGGCTTGACCGGCACAATAACGGGCTCGCCCACGCGATTAAGCTCATGGCCGGGGATCCGGACTGCTGTGTGGTTGGGTTCCTGGACTCCGAGGCGACAAGGAGCCGGCTGGCGGCTAAAGTAGCGGAAAAGATCAGCCAAAGCTGATAATCATCACGCCGCTAGGCGGGAGGCAAAGGTCGCCGAGAAAATCAGCCAGAGCTGATAAGCATCCCTACAGCAAGGCGGTTTTCGTACCATACTGCTGGATAGGCGGCCTTTGCATCACGCATGCCAATGCGGGAGGGAGGGGGTGAAGCCACAATTCGCCGGGAACCCCAGGCCTAAAGGCCGGGGCTTGAAGGTTGTTCCAGCAACTTTTAAGCATCACCTTTAAGGTGATTTCACAAAAAAAAGATGCATGGAAACAAAATACCGTCATGGTAGCGGATTCCACCGGAGGGAACGCTTCCGTGGAGAGCGCACTGGAGGCGCTGAGGAAGGAAGTCCAGGGGCAGGAGTAATTCCGCCATTCCCCTTGCGGATAAAGGTTTTGGAAATGGTATCCGCAAAAAAACGCATAACACAGCCGGCCTTCCGGATTGGAGGGCTGGCTTTTTTGGTGTGCCCGGTGGGCACACGTTCTAACGGGTGAAAGTCCCCAATCCGCCCGGCAGTGGGAAGGATACAGCCGAAGCCAAGGGTGTCCGCCGTGAGACGGAATCTGAAGAAAGGATTAGGCAAAACTCTGGCCTGCTACATTTGAGGCTAAATGCAGGGATAAGGTTGCCAAACAAACCAAAGTCCGATAACTGCACGGAACTGTATTTAGTAGTTATGGAGCGAGTATAAGAGGGAAAGAGCGTGTGAGTACCCGGGGAGGTCTCATGGACACAGCCAATGCAATAAAACATTTGCGGCCGTGGTTGAAATAAGATTTGCCATGAGAAGTCAGCAGAAGCCATAGTACCTTCGCGGTTGCAAACGTGGAGGGAAGGGCTGAACTTTAGGAGATGTGAGTAAATGAATGTAACCAAAGATGGGTATAAGGACAGACAACTTCATATTGAGGACTATCTGCAAATGGTATCTGCGGAACAGAAAGAGTATGCGGAAGTGTCCGTCTATCAGCGGATTACTGAAAACAACAGCATCATCACAGATTTTTGGACGGACAGTCTGATGGAACTGATTTTGCGGAAAGACAACCTGAATAAGGCATATAAGAAAGTGAAATCAAAGAAAGGCAAAGGTGGAATAGACGGAATGCAGGTGGATGAACTTCTACCCTACCTGAAAGAAAACCAGAGCGAAATAATCCGGAAGATACGGGAGGGGAAATACAAGCCCAACCCAGTCCGCAGGGTAGAAATACCCAAAGAGGAAAAGGGCAAGGTCAGGAAATTAGGGATACCCACGGTTTCTTCATATTGCACACCTCCCAACGATGTTTTGGAATACTGCCTCCAGCTAGCGTGAAGGCAGCTGGTTTTAGGGGAAATCTTACGTATAGAGAGCTTTTATTGAGTCAAGGTTGGCATCATCAATCAGTACCTCCCAGGGCCACCCGGGATGCTGTTTTCTGGCAGGAATCTTACCATTGGAGATACCGTAGTAGACCTTCCCGGTGGAAATACCCAGCAGACTGGCAGCTTCCGTGACAGAAATGCCCTGACGGTTTCTCTCATAAGGTCCGGAGATACCATGTTTATAACGGATCCATCTGACCCCGGAATAGGTAAATTCTTTTCCTTCTGGAGTAGCCAGGCCGGCTTGGTTTAAATGCTCTGCGATTTCGTGGTCATCCATATGGGAAGCCAGTTCATGGATAAGGGTAACGGTGTCCTTTGTGTGCCGCCTGCGGTCAGCATAGGGAAGGGGCTTTGCTAAGAATAGTTGCTCACATTTTCCGCTGCGGAAACGGATACCTATTGAAAAGTCAGACTGCCTTTTTTCTGACAGGACGGTGACATCTTCAATTAAGATACGGATGATGCGTTTTTTCTCTTTTGGCGTAGAAGATGCCGCATTCCATATGTCCGGGATTTTCTGGGCAAGTTCCAGGATAGCCTGTTCTTCCTCTTTGGAAGGAACCCAGGATTTTTTTGAGCAGTATATGGCGTAATCCTGTTTGATTTTTTCCAGTTCCTTGAGTTTCTGATTCCAATTCGTTTCCAGGGAACGGACAACGAGCCGGTTTTCCGGATCGGCAAACATGAACTGCTTTTCTGCCCGGTCGGCTTCATACTGCGCACGCTCAATGGAGAGAAGCCATTGTTTATCAGACATCCTGTCAGCCTCACAAATACTGTGCATGACTTTCAGGGAGAGTTCCAGACCTGAAGGTTCCATAATGGAAAGGATCTTCTCTGACACAGCCTGGTCAAGGACATCGGCGGGGACGGAGGAACAGGTTGCTTTATTACCGTGTTCCCAGCGGCCAACACATTCATACTGCGGCCGTATGCCGCCGGTTCCGGTATAACGGACTGTCATACGACGACCGCATTTGCCGCAGAGCAGGATCCCCGTAAGAAGGGCGGAACCTTTGCGGGCTGGTCCGCAACGCTGGGTGTTTGTCTGGTTGGAGGCAAGATATTTTTGGTTTTCTTCGAAATCATCCCAGGAGATATACGCCGGATGATGGTCAGGAATAAAAACCTTCCAGTCTTCCCGGTTTGGAAGCCGGATAGAATGATGCTCGAAGTGACCATCCGCATTAATGGTTTTATTGTCACGATAACGGCCATAGACATACGCGCCTGCATAGGAAGGATTATGTATGGCTGTAAGGACACGGCTGTGTGTAAGTGTCCCCCAGGAAATTTTCCCATCCCAGGCACCGCCATAGGCACGCTTGGGAAAGGAGATGTGGTTTTCCGCAAAATAGCGGACAACACCATAAGCACTCCCCGAGGAACGGAACACCCTGAACAGGGTGGAAACGGCATGCCGTACTTCTTCATCCGGATCCATGACCGTCCTGCCATCCGGGTCATAAATATAGCCAACTGGGAGAGGGAAACGAAGTTCTCCCCTGGAAGCGGCATTTTCCTTGCCGCCGATCATACGGGCATGGAGGAAGTGGAGTTCGGCTTCGCCCATGGTTCCTTTCAGGCCAATCAGGAGCCGGTCGTTAAAATCAGACATGTCATAAATGCCATCCTCGTCAATGACAAGGGTGCCAAACAGGCTGCAAAGCTCAAGGAGCTTCATAAGGTCAGCTGAGGAGCGGGCAAGGCGTGATATCTCCAGTCCGAATACCGCACCGACTTCGCCCAGTGACACACTGGTCACGAGCTGGGTAAAGCCCGGGCGTCTGGATCTTCCGGATTCGGATATGCCCAGATCCCCGTCGATGACGCGGATGTGTTCTTCCGGCCAGCCAAGTGACAGCGCCCTTTCTCTGAGGGCATACTGCCTCTGGGTGCTTTCCTGGTTGAAGCGGACCTGGGCCATCGTTGACTGGCGGACATAAATCAGGGCTTCCTTCATCAGATGTTCCGTCCGTACTTTGGACGGGATTGATGGATTCTGTTTCATGTTCATCCTCCATTTCCGCTGAAAAGAAGGAGAGGAACAGGATAGATAATGCTGATATGAGATCTTGAGCGAGCCGGGAATCATTACCGGTCAGATACATGAGAGTTGTTTTCATAAAAGCCTCCTCCTTTCAGGCTAAAGGTCGATCTCTCTGCGCCGGAACAGTTCCAGATTGATGCAGCTAAGCTCTGTGAGCAGCGTGGTGATTTCCTCATAATCTTTTATGCATTGGGAAACGTTATCCTGATAAGATTTCGGGACAGAGTCAAGCTGGGTCTTCCCATTGTAATAAGAGGAAAGGTACAGGCTTTTGTGGCCTTCGCCAGTGGCACATCTGCAGTTTGGCTTGCCGCATTTAATGGATCTGGTGATCAGGGTAGCTCTTATGACATGAGTTGGATCTGGCATCCTATCAAGGAGTTCCTGACGGCGTGCTAAGAGAGTGTCAGTGGTTAGTGATTTGTATGGCCTTCTAATCTTATTAGTAGTATTCATGATAAGATTATACCATAAGGTAAGGAAAAAGTCTACCTTATGGTATAAAAAATCTGATTATTCATGAAGTAAACTGACGAGTTCAAGAAATGATTTAATGGAATCGTCAGTAAAGTAGGTTTCAGCAAAGGCATTCTGACTGGTATCCATGGTCCAGGATTCGGGAACAGAGAAAATATCATCCTCGGATTGGGGGGAGTACCGCCTCTGGTCATCAACTTTCCTGATTTTGAGGATAGGGAAAGTCTGGCCGAACAGGGGATGGTATGGATGGAGGATGGTTGCTGTTCCTAAATCCTTGCTGTGATAAAGTGCATTTTGATGTGATTGTGCCGACAGTAGTAGACCGTGTCATCCAACAGGCAGTCACACAAGAACTGCTCCCGCTGTTTGAACCGCAGTTTTCAGAGAACAGTTATGGATTCAGACCGGGGAAAAACCAGCACGGGGCATTAAAAGCCTGCAAGAAAAATGTGGATGAGGGATATGTGTATGTAGTAAGCATGGATCTGGAGAAATTCTTTGACACGGTGAACCACAGCAAGCTGATAGAAGTGCTGTCACGTACAATAAAAGATGGACGGGTAGTGTCACTGATACACAAATACCTGAACGCAGGAGTAATTCAAAACGGATTCTTTGAGAAAACGGAAGAAGGCGTGCCGCAGGGCGGGCCATTGAGTCCACTGTGTGGGAACATAATGCTGAACGAGCTGGATAAAGAACTGGAAAGAAGGGGACACCGGTTTGTGAGGTATGCGGACGATGCGCTGATATTCTGCAAAAGCAGAAAGAGCGCAGAGCGGACGCTTAAGAACATCATTCCCTATATAGAAGAGGAACTGTACCTGAAAGTGAACCGAGCCAAAACAACAGTGTCACATGTAAGCAGGATAAAATATCTGGGATATGCATTTTACCGGAACAAAGGGAAATGCAGATTCCGGGTACATCCGAAAACGGTCAGGAAAATGAAAGACCGGATAAGGGAAATTACCCGGAAAAGCAAAGGATGGGGAAATGATTACCGGAGACAGAAACTAACGGAGTATGTCAGAGGATGGATAAATTATTACAAGCTTGCGGACATGAAGGGGCTGATGGGAGAGACAGATGAATGGCTGCGCCGGAGAATCCGGGCAATATACTGGAAACAGTGGAAGAAAGTAAAAACGAGATACCGGAATCTGCGGGCATTGAAGTTAGAAGAGTGGCAGGTACATCAGATAGCCAACAGCCGAAAAGGATACTGGAGAACGGCGCAGATGTTAAATGTGGCGCTGACAAATAAAATAATAGCCCGACTGGGATATATATCCATGTTGGGCTATTATCTGAAAGTCTGTGAAAACTAGAGAACCGCCGTATACCGAACGGTACGTACGTGCGGTGTGGGAGGTCGGCTAATCAACTAATGGTTAGCCTCCTACCCGATCATCACGCCGTTAGGCGGGAGGGAGGGCGGGAAGAAGGCTTTTTACGGCTGACCGCACTCCGAGGCAAGCCACGAGGTTTTCGCGTGAAGATGCTTATAACGACTTTGATGCTGGAGCAGGAGCCAGGGCCTTTTGCGGATAAGGGAAATGGAAGCAGTTTTTCGTCTTGGGGGTGGTGTTCACGGGGAACACCCCTTAAAAACGCTATCCGCAAAAACCGCCGCCAAAAATATCAGCCATACTTAATGCAAAAGAACTGCCGCCACAGCCGCCTGCTATCACTTTATCTGAATGATAGGACAGGACAGTTTCATCAGCCGGACGCAGGCTGGCGTGGACAGATACGGACAAGAGAAGGAGGCATCACCAATGATCAACGGGGAACTGATTATCGACTGTTTCGCCGGAGGAGGCGGGACAAGCGTAGGGATTGAGATGGCGACGGGGAGCAGCCCGGACATTGCGGTGAACCACTCCCCGGCCGCCGTCCGGATGCATGCAGCCAACCACCCGGCAACACAGCATTACTGCGAGGATATCTGGCGGCTCCGCATCACGCCGTCAGGCGGGAGGGATGACCCGGCGGCGGTATGCAATGGGAAACCGATAGCCCTGGCATGGTTCTCGCCGGACTGTACCCACTTTTCCAGGTCAAGGGGAGGGAAGCCAAAAAGCAAGGCTATCCGCGGCCTGGCATGGTCCGCCTGCCGGTGGGCCGCCCTCGTGTCACCTCGGGTCATTATCCTGGAGAACGTTGAAGAGTTCATGACATGGGGGCCGCTGAACCGCAGGCACCACCCGGTCCGGGCAAAGCAGGGAGCTACGTTCCGGAAGTTCATCTCCCAGATGGAGGGCCTAGGATACATAGTGGAATACCGGACACTCTCAGCGGCGGACTACGGGACGCCAACGGCAAGGAAACGGTTCTTCCTTATCGCAAGGCGGGACGGGAAGCCGATCATCTGGCCGGAGCCGACACATGGGCCGGCCGGCAGCCCGGAGGTCAAGGAAGGGAAGAGGCTCCCATACATAGGCGCACATACACAGGTTGATTTTTCGCTCCTATGCCCATCTATCTTCGCTACGGCGGAAAGCATCCGGGAAAAGTACGGGATCCGGGCTACACGCCCCCTTGTGCCAAAGACACTCCAGCGGATCGCAAAAGGCATAGAGAAATTCGTTGCGGGAAATCCCGACCCGTTCCTGGTTCAGCTCACAGAAAACGGAAAATGCAGGGACAGCAAAGGGATGGAGGATGGGCTGTATGCTGCCTTCATTGTCCAGCAGCAGGGCATGAGCGTTGGGAGCGACATCCGCAGCCCCTTAAATACGATCACGGCCGGCGGAATGGGCCATATGTACCTGGTAATGATCCACTTGCATCACGCCGATAGGCGGGAGGCCATGGCACGCCTGGAAGCGGCCGGGGCAGGACAGGGAGAAAAAAGGGGAGAGGGAGACGGAGAGCTGGACGGTGTATACAGGGGCAGCGGCATATTTCCCGAAACCGTGGAAATCCACGGTACCAGGTACCGCATTGCGGACATCGGCCTGCGCATCCTGGAGCCGAGGGAGCTGTATGGCTGCCAGGGGTTCCCAAAGGACTACATCATTGACCGGGACAGCTCCGGTAAGGCATACCCCAAGAGCGAGCAGGTGAGGAGATGCGGGAATGCCGTATGCCCGCCTGTGCCAGAAGCGCTGATCCGCGCAAACCTGCCGGAACTCTGCGCAGGGGCCGGAAAGAAAGCGGCACAGCCAGCGGCATAACCCTTCAGCAATTTTTTTTAAAACCGCTATCCGCAGAAACCATAGACAGAAAATATAAGACATACTTTCCGCAGATAGCCGGACGACACCAGTGCCGGGTCGGTATCGGGGCGGTTCCGGCATATATCCAGTGCCGCCAATATACAGAAGGGGGATTTTCCTATTATGGAGAACACAGAGAACGTAGGGAATCCGGTCCACATCATCGGGGTCATCGCCTCGCCCCGCTGCCTGACCGACACTACAGAGGACGGTTCCTATTATAAGATATTCGTCCGCATCAGGGAGCCCGGAGGGGAGGAAGAGACTGTCCCAGTCATCGTGTCGGAAAGCTGCATGCCGAATGCGCCGGACATGACAGGCCGTATGGCTATGATAGACGGGGTGGTGCGGTTCCGGGCCGTATACGCAGACCGTTTCATCCTGGCAGATGGAGCTGCAGGCAACGGAGACAGCGGGCAGTAAGCACCAGGCACCAGGAAAATACACCAAGACTATATTCAAATCATTTTACAAGGAGGATTTTTATCATGGGAACAACAGAAGCTACGAAGAATTCAGCTTTTCTTACAGGGATTATCGCGTCACCCTATCACCTTGCCTATACCACGCAGGACGGAACCTGTTACAAAGTATTCGTCAGTGTCCGGCGACTCAGCGGGGTTGAGGATGTCATCCGGGTCATCGTGCCGGAGAGCTGCCTGGCTGACACGGTTGACGCAACCGGGCGCCATGTCACAGTGAAGGGGACATACCAGTCCAGGAGTCGGTACGGGCGCGAGGAGAAGAAGCGCCACCTGGATCTGTTCGTGTACGCGGACGTGTTCACCTTTACAGATTTCGGCTCAGGCGCTGCAGATACCGCCGACGGCAGCACGGAAGGGGATGGCAAGAGCAGCAACACAGGCACGGATATCAACCATCTGGTCCTGGAAGGCTTCATCACAAAGGACACAATGTTCCGCACAACGCCAAAGGGAAAGAAGATCACAGACTTCATGATGGCCGTCAACAGCCCGGACCCCAAGCACCCGAACTACATCCCATGCATCGCCTGGGGGAAGAACGCCTACTTGGCAGACACAATGACTAAGGAATACCATATCCGCATCGAAGGCAGGATCCAGAGCCGGGAGTATGACAAGATCCTGCGGGGGGATAACGGGGAAACCGTGGCACAGAAGCGCGTCGCTTATGAGGTTTCCTGTTCTTCCCTGGAAATCCTGGAGACGGCTGAGGAAGCAAGGGGCCGCAGGCAGAGGGAGCGGGAAGAGAAAAAGAACGGGAATGCCGCATAAGCCGGCAAGCCCAGGAACTGGGGACGGGGACGGCAGAAACGAACGGCTATCACTGGGAAAGGAAAGAGTGTGGGAAAATGAGTATGGTCAGTGGGCTGGTACAGAAACTGAGGGATCTGGCATCAGAGCATTACAGGGACGCAGATGAGACAGAAAGCACATTGCTTGAGGCTGCCGATGTGATAGAGGCCCTGTCTGCAAAACTGGCGGCGGTAAATATAAAGCGGTCGAACCAATACTATGGGGAAACCGGGATGATCAAGGTTGGCTGCGAGGTCAGGCAGGAACTGGTCGAACAGCGCAATAAGGCTCTTGAATTAACCTGCAGGATGCCGCTGGAAGGCAATGAGGCCTGGCACGGGTATGTAAGCGGAGTCATGCAGACGCTTGGATTTCTGCTCGGCAATATTCAATATGGTTGAAAGAGACCACAGGACAGGAGCCGGAAAAGGCCTGCGCCAACTGCAGGCACTGGGAATCCTATACAGGGGCCTGCTGCAATGGGTACAGTGACCGGAGGGCCGATTTCGTGGACGGAGAGTTTGTATGCAAATGGCATGAGTTTGCAGAAAAATAAGGGAATATCCAAGGGAAGGAGAAAAAAAAAATAATGAGATACACACCGAAGGAGATGCTTGCATTCGCAAGCCGTGACCAGGAAACAAGGTTTGGGGCATATATCGCCACATACAATAACGAGAAGGGGTTCAGCTACCAGCCGGTCGATCCCGATAATATCGTGATAGGCAAGGGCGTAGCAGGCATCTACGGACTGCCGGATAAGAAGGGCCGCAGATGGACAGATATCCGGCTCCCGATCAGATGGCTTGACAAGAAGACACGGAAGGCTTTGAGGAAGGCAGACCAGGAAAATATCAGGGTGTTCCTGACTAGGTTTAAGGACAGCTTCGGACTGGTTGCTGCTTATGGCAAGGATGACGACGTGCGGGATGAGGCTGTCATGGACTGCCTGATACTGGAGTTCTTCAAGCTCGCCCAGATCGACACCAAGAAGAAACTGAGGAAGGTGATCCGGGAAGGCTGGGAGATCCGCAATAAGTCCATCGCCGTCGAGGAGATGTGCATCGATCTTGTGGACACATGCCTGGATCTCATTGAGGAGGCGTTCCGGAACTGCGGGGATGAGGACTGCCAGGATCAGGAAGACAACGGGCAGGCCGAGGCAGGACAAGGAAAGGACAAAGAAGAAAAGGCACCGGATGGGCAGGAGAAGGATCAGTAAGAAAAAACAATAGGCGGGACGCATAGCTTATTCCCCTATGCCGGAGTCGGGGCCGGCTGAGGCATGAGGCTGTGTGCCCCGCCTGCTTTTTTCTGCGGCTTTGCATCACACGCGTTAGCATGGAAGGACAGTCAAACAAAAGCCATAGGCACGTTTTGGGGAAAGTTTCGAGATATGGGAGCCAGGAAACGGGGAACGGAAAGCGGAAGGCAGGGGAAGTATAGGGTAAAAGGCACAAAGGGAGTTTTCTGGCAAACTACAGGGGAAACTCATCTCAAAACGCGTCCGGTGAAATCGAGCAGGCTGTCGGCTCCAGCTATGGATGGCCTGCAGGTAGCCAGCAGAAAGGCCAAGGGCAAAAAAAACACCTGCGAAAATGCTATCCGCAGAAAACTGCTTTGGAAAATATGAGCCATACTTCCCGTAGAAAAACCAATTAACATACGGTCAACTCACAGGAAGGAGGAGGCAGGGGATGAAATATACGCCGGAAGAGCTGCTGGAATATGTTAAGGGCAACCCGGAGCTGTATGCCGGGGCTTTGAATGCCCTGTTCAATAATGACAAGGGTTTCGGATATCTGCCAGTTGACCCGGAAACGTTCCGGATCGACAAGGGCAAGGCCTGCGTGGTCATGCCTATGTTCAAAGACGGGGAATGGCAGGACGAGGAGATTGCTTTTTCCCCGGATGACATTGATGACGAGATGCTGGAACATACAGATCCGGAAAAACTCAGGATCTTCATGGTCATGTGCGGGGATAAGCTCCAGATGAGGTTTATATCGGATAACGGGCCGGAAGACGGGGAATACGAAGAAGGCCGGGATGTAGACGGAATAGCGCAGGATTACCTGCTGCTGGACTTTTTCCAGCTTACAGAGATCAATACAAAGGGAAGGCTGAAGGCTGCCATCAAAAAAGGATGGGAGATGTTCGAGGAAGACGCTGCTATGCGAGAGGAACGGGAGCTGTTCCTGGATGCCTGCGGAGTAGAGGAGGACTATCTATGACTGCTCTAATCAAATACCCTGGCAGCAAATGGCGCCTCGCCCCCTGGATCATCAGCCAGTTCCCGGAACACCACAGCTACTTAGAGCCTTTCTTCGGCTCCGGCGCTGTCCTGTTCAACAAGCCGCCAAGCCGCATTGAAACAGTCAACGACCTGGACGGGGAAGTCGTGAACTTCTTTGAGTGTATCAGGAAGGATCCGGAACGCCTGGCGAGGGCGGTATACCTAACCCCTTATTCCCGGGAAGTGTATGACAAGGCATATGATATGCAGGACAGTGCCGGTGGGATGGATACCGGCCCATTTGAGCGGGCAGTGGCTTTCTGTATCCGTTTAAACCAGGGACATGGTTTCCGGACGTCCGGCGAAAAGGTGGGCTGGAAGAACGATGTCCAGGGGCGGGAGCGGGCCTACGCCGTGCGGGGCTGGAACATGATGCCGGACAAGATCATGCAGGCGGCTGAGCGGCTGAAAGGCGTCCAGATCGAATGCAGGCCGGCAGTGGAGCTGATCCGGAGGTTCAACTTCCCGAACGTCCTCATCTACGCCGACCCGCCGTATGTGCTGGGGACGCGGTACGGGAAGCAGTACCGGCACGAGATGGCAGACAAAGACCACGAGGAACTTCTGGATGCCCTGCTGGCGCACAAGGGGCCTGTCATCATATCAGGGTATCCGAGCCCTTTGTATGATGACGCACTGCATGGATGGAGACGGGTAGAGTCTATCGGGCATACCCAGAACGGGACAAGGAAGACGGAAGTACTGTGGATGAATTTCGAGCCTGAAGGCGAGCAGCAGAGACTGGAGTGCTTGTAAACAATTTTGTTCAGACATTGTGAGATGGCGTCAGATACACGCCGACAGTTTCCATAAGAAAGGGAAAACCATGTACAAAAGAAATATTATAAGAATGCTCAGGGCTATGTCTGGCGGCAAATTGCCAAAAGAAGTTTTTATTGACTGGATAGAGTGCCTTGCTTTAACTATACAGAATGGTTGCTGCATCGTTAAGGATCATACATGGCACGAAAGGGAAGAGCAGTATTTGCGTTGTATCCGGTCATACGGCATAGGCTCTGAAAAAGATGTACAAGAGAAATTTGGACAAATGGCGGCAATGCTGGTGATGGCCATGGAACAGGAAGTTCAGGACGTCTTGGGTGATATCTATATGGAAGCCGGATTTGAAGACAAAGGTAAAGGTCAATTCTTTACCCCGTTCAATATCAGCTATTTATGTGCCCAAATGACGTTAGGGGAAGAGGATAGGAGCCGAACAATCACACTTCATGAGCCGGCTGCCGGAACAGGTGGGATGATCATAGCAGTTGCCAAGGTCCTTCAGGACAGAGGAATCAACTATCAGAGATGCTTGAAGGTGGAAGCTCAAGAACTGAGTTGGAATGCTGTTTATATGTGTTATGTACAGCTGAGCCTTTTGGGGATTGATGCAGTTATCGCGCAAGGGAATTCACTGACGGAACCTTATACCGGCACAGGATATCCACCAGGACGAGTATTTTATACACCAAAGAGAATGGGAATGCTGCTCTAGCAAGAAGCAGTATACAATGTTTTGGAGGTAGATTAAGTAAGAACAAACAGGACACATGGTATAACCCTATGCTGGAGTCTGGGCTAGATAGAGTAGGACTGTGTGTTATGTTTGTTTTTTTGCGGACAAGGGAAACAGTGCCTATTTTCTGCCTCCAGGGCATCTCCGGGAAACATCTCCCCCCAAAAAAAACACTCCGGAAAACGCTATCCGCATAAAACGGCCTTAAAAAATATAAGCCATACTTCCCACAGATGGATCCCAAAAGCGCCAGGTGCGTTCTGGGAAAAGTTTTGAGATACAGGAATCAGAAAACCACAAACGGGAAGGAGGAAGCAGGGGAATTATAAGGGAAGAAGGACAAAAGGAGTTTTCCTTGTAGCTTATCAGGAAACTCACCTCAAAACCGCCCTACAGGTAAAACAAGATGAGAGCAGAAGAGATTGGAAGCAGATTAAGGGGCACTGTTTCGCAAAGGGCTTTCACCGGAAAAACTGGGAAGCGCGAAAGCACTCCTTGCGGAAGCTGATGCCGCTAACCGGGAAGCGGTCAACAACCCACCGCTTGAATCCTCCGGATTCTGAAGCGGGGGCTTGAAAAAAGGATTTATTTTCTTTTTTTAAGCCAAGATGACTAGCCTCAGTATGGATAGGGAAACAGGGGACTCCTGTGGCAACTATCCATACTACGTCCATAATGTCAACATTATACCCATAGGTATAAGACCCTGAGCGGTGGTGCCCAAGCTGCTGCGGGGTTCAGGCTACGTATCGCCTCCAAGGGAAAGGGAGCTGCGACCTGGTGCAAGAAGCGTTATGAACATTGGCGATGGGCGAACACGCCGGGAGGCGGCAGGGGCATTTCTGTCCCCTGCGTATTCCAAAACAAAAAATAAGGAGGATCAGCTATGGCCGTATTCGTTGTGGGCCAAACGGGGAAGCGGCTGATGCCGACCACGGAAAGGAAGGCCCGAGTTTTGCTGGAATCCGGGAAGGCAGAAGTTTTCTGCCGTAACCCGTTCACGATACAATTATCATACAAAACAGGGGGAGCCACCCAGCACCTGGACATGGGGGTGGATACGGGCTCCCAGCATATCGGGATCGCCATCGTGCATGGGAACAAAGTCCTGCATGAGGCGGAGATCTCACTCAGACGTTCCATGGAAAAGCGGAAGCTCATGGAAACGCGGAAGGAATACCGGAGGGGCAGGCGCTACCGCAAGGTCAGGTACCGCCACCCCAAATGGAGGCACCATACCGTTAGGAGGTATCTTCCTGACGGGTACAAGAAAAAAGGGACCCTGCGGCACTGGAAGAAGATGGAAGCTAATTTTGCTTCCTCCCGGGAAGCGGGGTGGATCCCGCCATCGCTCCAGTCGAAAGTGGATCATCATATAAGGTGGATCCGGAGGTTCCTGAATGTCCTGCCGAAAGGCACGTCGCTGAAGATCGAGGTCGCCCGGTTTGACATGGCGCGGATGGAAGATCCAAATATACATGGCGAACAGTACCAGCGGGGGCCGATGTACGACTATGAGAATCTTAAGGCGTATGTCCTGGCCCGTGACGGATATAAATGCCAGTGCTGCAAGGCAAAAGCGGGTTCCAGGCGTAAAGACGGGACAATCGTGAAGATGCACATGCACCATGTCGATTTCAAAAGCCAAGGAGCGTCTGACAACCCCGCGAATATTGCGAGCGTATGCGATGCCTGTCATACGGCGGCAAACCATAAACCAGGCGGCAAGCTGTACGAGTGGATGGTAAAGCATAAGAAGTTCAAGCAGGGTCTCCGTGACGCGACGTTCATGAACATCCTGCGGCCAAGGATAGAAGGAAAATTCCCAAAAGCGACATTTACTTACGGGAATGTCACAAGTGCAAGGCGCAAAGAACTGCTCTTGGATAAGTCACACGCAAACGATGCTGTTGCGATCGCACTGCTGATGACGGAAGTGGAAAAAGTCTCCTTCAGTAGACATGTGGAATATGTCCAGCAGGTGAGGAGGAAGAAACGCTCCATGCATGAAGCGACCCCGCGTAAAGGCCGTAAGGAGAAGAACCGGACAGCGGCGAGGAGCCCCAAAAACACTAAGGAATCCGGTGGTATCTGCTTGTTCGACAAGGTTCAGATGGAAGGAGCAGGCATCGGCTGGGTTACCGGGTTTGCCAGTGGCGCATGCTATATCAAGGACAAAACTGGCGAATATGTAACATCATCGCAAAAATATAAGCAGGTTCCTATTGGAAAACTGCATGTGCTCCATCATTGTGGAAGCTGGGTCAATGGACTGTTAGTCCCGATAGGGAATGGAAGTTAATGCGATATATGTATCCCCGCTATGCGGGGAAGGCAATTCATCCCGCCGCCTATAGAGGCGGGGGACTTCTTACCACAAAATGTTAAAAAACCAATGCATGCGGGAAAGTTCTCCCTCATTAAGAAAGAGGATGTCAGGCAGGCGGTGCGGTCACTGGTGGATGGTGGTATTTTAAGGGAAGTGGAGAAAAGCAACAGATATCTGACATATTACGCTCTGACATGGAGCGATCAAAGGAAATGTGATATCTTCTGGAATATGTCCTGCCCGGAGCCGGATAACGTACAGGATCCGCCATACAGCAGATATACCGATATGGAGTGGCTGGATGTAATAAAGTCCGGTCCATACGGCGAGGAGGACGCCATGGAGAAGCTGGCTATCCTGGATCACACCGCCCTGTACTGCGCGGAGAAGGATCTGTTTGTTAAGTATTTCAGCACAGCGCCGCAGCCGGTGCTGGAATACCTGAAAACAGCCGCACAGATCGAGACAGGCGTTAAGAAAAAGATCTGTAAACAACTCTGGGAGGAGATCGAGAAAACACAATGATGACAGGCGGGATGCATGGCTCAAGCTATGCGCCCCGCCTGTTTTTTTTGCCTGATTTTTCTGCGGATAAGAAAAAATCACGCATGTTTTCCAAAAACACACCAAAAATTATTTTTTTCTTAAAAAACCTTATCCGCAGAAACCATAGCTGGAAAACATAAGCCATACTTCCATCAGAAATACAAAAATACCGACCAAAAAAGAAGGAGAAAAATGGAAAGCAGAAAAGTATCCTGTAAGGGGACGGGAGAGCCAGGAACAGAATGCAGATTCGACAGCCCATGGTTCTGCAAGTGTCCGCAATGCGCATCACCAGTCATCACATCGACACTCCTGGGCACAAGGCCGAACGGATGTCCGATCACTGATCCTTGGAATAACAAGGCCAACTCGCAAAGTTGATATCAGCTGGCCAAACTACCCCGATGGCAAAAAAAACATCATAGAAAACAAAAGTTTTTTGTGGGAATTTCCAATTTTTATCCTATAATCCGGGCAAGCAAGGGGAATCCTGCATCCTAAAAAACAAACGACAAAAGAGGAGTTGAGGCACCATGGGCTGCTGCTTCAAATTGGGCACGGATGCAGTCCTGGCGAATCTGTTCGCCGGTTCAGAGTACCCGGCCGCTTATACCATAGACGAGATCCGCAGATACGCTGAGTTTTTAACTGAAAAAATGCCAGGCTATATAACTGCCGACATCAATGAAGCGAGCGTGCGCAAGTGCTGTGCAGAACTGCCGGAGTTATACACGCTTTCTTGTACGGAAGATGGCAGGGCTGTCATAAGCTCCGGCAGGAAACGCCCGGATGCCGCATTCCTTATGGGCCTTTACAGCTCCAGGACTGCAAGGCGTGTCAGGCTCCTGACAGAAGCTTATCTAGCGGCGCCCATCATACATACCCCAACAGAAGAAGGAGGAAACAGGTAATGTTCAATATTGGCAACTTGTTCGGAGGGCCGGACAAGGATCTGAAAAAAGCGATAGCCGCAAAAGAGGAAGCGGCCCGTATCTTAAAAACGAGCCCGGAGGCGCTGGACGCTTTCCTGGGGGCATATAAAAAAGGGGTGCTGAATGATGACAGGCTGCCAGAAAACCCCATGGACTTAAACGCCAAGCAGGCCGCGAAGCTGCATAAGTCCATGGCCAAAAAGGCGCAGCTTGCCGGCGGGCAGGACACGAAGGGTGCGAAAGGCGCGAAAAGCACAAAAAACACAGGGAACGCGGAAAATGCGGGAAGCATGGGAAACGCATGGGAAAGCGAACTGGATGCCATGGCGGCCTCATGCGGCCTCGTTGTCCGGATCATCAACGAGCTTGCCGCCCAGACCCCGGTGTACGTCTATGACGGGGAGCAGGCGTATGTCAAAGAACAGCCCATGCTCACCGACGGAGGCGATGTTACAAAGGCGGAGATCATGGCGCTGCCGGAGGAGATGCGGCCCCAGCTGACCGGGAACCTGATGAAGAAGGACTTAAACGAGGAGGCGTACCCAATCCTCCTGGAAATGTACCAGAAATCCAGGACAGCGAAGAAGGAAAAGGAGCGCAGGCAGGCGTACAACCTGTTCCGCCAGGGCCTGGACATCCAGGATCTGGATCCGGTGATGTATGAACTTATCGGACAGAACAGGAACTCCATGGGCCACTGGCTCCCGCTGTTAGTGGAAGCCGCCAGGAAGCAGGATTTCTTTAAGATCCCGAAGACAACGCTGATCCAGGTGCCCATGACGCTTTTACAGCTGACCAGGCTTGACTACATGTCCATGACGCCGGCGACCATGCATGTGGTGAACGGGTACTGTAAAAAGGTGTTCTCCCTGGACACTTCCAAGGATTACTTCATCCGCACGGGCACCCACTCCTCGAAATTCGATTTCCGGAACGCCCATGTGCATGGGGAGAAGGAAGTGGAGGAGCTTGGCGAATACCTCTTATACAACCATTATTCCGGGAACATGATGGCCGGGCCTTTATGCCGCCCGTGCATCTACGGCATGGCGACCACCCGTGAGTGGTGCGTGAGGGAGTACATCGAGGATAAGGATGAGCCGAAGAACCCGGAGATCTACAAGGGCCTGCCCTTAAGGACGGAGATCCGTGCTTTTGTGGACATGGACGCCGACAAAGTCCTCGGGATCGCCCCGTACTGGGATCCGGAGACCATGAAAAAGCGCTTCGGCCACGAGCCGGATGCGGACAGCCCGCACCAGATCCATGACTATATCGTCTACAGCATGCATCAGGAAAGGCTCATGAGACGGTATGAAAAATGGAAAGACCGCATAAAAAAGGAGCTGGAAAAGATGATTCCGGATATCCGCCTTACAGGCCAGTGGTCTATCGACATCATGTTAAACGGCACGGACCAGGAAGGGAAGGAAGAGTTCTGGATCATCGATATGGCCCTGGCCAGGGATTCCGCATTAAAGGAATATGTGCCGGAAGGGCTCCTTGATGAGGAAGGGCTGGACGGGCAGGAATGGATCCCGGATACCCTTGGCGGGAGCAGGCTGCTGGAGGCTGCGGCTGAGGCAGCGGCCGTGGAGGAAGCGGAACTGGAGAAACTGGCAGAAAAGACTGAGGCTGCCGGGGCGCCTGAGGCGCCCGAAACACTGGAGGCGGCCAGGCTTGAACGATAGACAGCAGGAGAACGGGAAAGGGGGTGAAGAGGCATGTGGTTGACAGACTGGATGATCGATAAGATGAGGCTGAACAAATATTTTGGGGACGATGATGACGGGCTGGATGACGATGACCCGGAATACGAGGGCGATGACAGCTACGAGGAGGACAGGAGGCAGAGCCGCCACACGGAGCGGAAACGGGCTATCCGGGTACGGGGCCAGACAAGGAAAGGCTCCCACCCCGCAGAACGGGAAATATCCATGCTCCAGCCAAAAGAGTTCGGGGAATGCCAGGACGCGGCAGGCGCCTTACTGGAAAGCAAGGTGGTGATCATAGACCTCAGTGCGGCAACGCAGGGGCCGGCACAGCGGATCATTGATTTCGTCAGTGGGACGGTCTATGCCATCGACGGCGATTTCAAGAAAATCTCGGATAACATCTTCATCGCCGCACCGGCCGGAGTGGACCTGACCGGGGAATTTAACGAGCTGGCCGCAAAGGCACAGAGCGGGCTATTCCAGGCTGGGACCGGATTATTCCGGATGAGGACAGCCTGATAAGCGAGGGCTTCCAAAACAGGGAGGCCAAAAGAATAAGACAAGAAGGAAGGAGTTTTGCCATGTTTAAAAAAGTTTTATCTGTTTTTACGGCGGTTCTGATGGTGTCCGCCCTGTCATTCCCGTCCATGGCGGCCACAAAGCTGGACACGCCGGACGGCCTGTACTGGGACGGGGCCGACGAGACCCAGGCCGTCTGGGATGAGGTTGAGGAGGCGAAGCAGTACGAGGTATATCTGTACCGTGTCTCCGATTCCGGGTCAAAAACGAAGGTAGGGGAGACCAAGACCAAGAAAAACAAGTACGATTTCTCCCGGAAGATGACGGAGGAGGGGGATTACTGCTTCAAGGTACGCGCCCTGGCCAAGGACAAACAGCATTCCGATTCCTCCTGGTCGGAAGACTCCGACAACACCTATGTCTCCGCCGAGTACGCCCAGTGGGTCAAGGACGGCAGGAAGAAACAGGATCTACAGACTTCTGGACCAGGAGCCGCAAAGGACAGCGGCCAGATTGAACAGGGCGGCACAGCGCCACAGTCCACTGGCTCCACAGCAGAGCACACAGGCTGGTGTCAGAATGAGACCGGCTGGTGGTACGCGACCAATGCCGCCGGGACAGCCTGGTATGCCAACTGCTGGCAGTGGCTGGACGGTAACCAGGACGGCGTAGCGGAATGCTACTGCTTCGGGCCGGAGGGGTATATGTACGTCAACACCACAACGCCGGATGGCTATACCGTGAACGCCGACGGGGCATGGACGGTGGACGGCGTGGTGCAGACGAAGACGGCTGGCTGATCAAGGCAGGGATGCCGGAATAAGGATAAGGATAAGAGAAAGGATGAGGGAGGTCGCTGTAGGAGGCGATCTCCCTTAAAGGTTGAAAAAAATGGGGATTTTGGTTGGTATATTTGTTGTGTTCGCTTTTCTGCTCCTTGGGCTCATGATCGCTGTAGACATCCAGGCATCCAAGGAGTACAAGAATGCCGAGCGTATCATGGGTACGGTGATCGGGCAGAAGGAGGACGCAAGGGTGTCCGCCTACGGGAGCGGGCCTTTCGGGGCACATAAAAGGCGCTACTGCCAGTACGAAGTCGAGTTTTGGGCAGATGGGCAGGACTGGAAAGATGTCGTCCAGACGAAAGAGAAGGGTCTGCAGCCCGGGGAGCCGATTGAGGTGAGGTATGTAAGGGACAGAAAGACCGGCAGGGTCATAGTAGTATCCAGGGTGTTCGCAGACCGGCTGCGGGAGCTGATCATCGGAGGGACGCTTGGCGTCGTATGGGCGGCCGTGATCATTGTCCTGAAGCAGAAGGGGATGGTGGACTGATCCATCAGGAACGCAAAAAACGGAGGTATTGCTATGTTTTTCCACAGCAAGGAAAAGGAGCCAATTTCATGCCCAGTATCAGTGGTCTTTGACATTATCAGCTGCGATCTGGAATTGGGGATCTGCAGTGATGTGGCTTTTATCTTCTGCGGCAGGAAGCATCAGGCGGGGGCCTGGGGCGATGACGGGGAAACGAAGAAAAACGTGAGATACTACCTGGACAGCAGGGATTTTTCCACCATGGAAGAATTGAAACAGACAGAGATTTCCAAAGGGATCTCATTTGCTTCCATCACGGAATGGGTCAGAGTCACGGAATGCGATGGCTGCTATCCATTGGGAGAGTCTTTACTGAAAAGCCAGACAAAAGGGTGAGATATGGTTTCTGATTTTCGGGTGCAAAAAAAACAGAGGAACTGCAACAAAAAAGCAGGGTCTCTGTTTTTTTTGTTGGAAAATGCTTATCCGCAGAAAACAAAAAGGAAAAATATAAGCCATACTTCCCATGAACAGATGAAACAGCCACAGAGATTCTGTAAGAAAAGTTTCGAAATACAGGAACCAGGGACAGAAAGGAGATAGAAAAGCTATGAGAATACAAAACATCAGGGAAAAAGTGAGGACAAGCCAGGAATATAGTTTTCTCAGGACAGACGAACATCTTGGGGAAAACATCTGCCTGCTTACGATGGGCGGTTCCCACGCCTATGGGATGGATACGGACACGAGCGACATCGATATCCGGGGCTGCCTGCTTAACGGGAGGGAAGAGATCCTGACTGGGAATTACTACGAGCAATTTACCAATGACGAGACGGACACGGTGATCTACTCACTGAACAAGTTCCTCCACCTGCTGTCCAACTGCAACCCGAACGCGATCGAGATGCTTGGGTGCCTGCCGGAGCATTACCTGTATCTTTCTGATGTAGGAAAGGAACTTCTGGAAAACAGGCACATGTTCCTTTCAAAGAGATGCGTCAACGCATTCGGAGGGTACGCAAACGAACAGCTCAGGAGGTTGCAGAACGCGATGGCAAGGGACAGCTATCCGAAAGCGGAGCGGGAAAAACATATCCTGAACACAATCCGGAACATGAGGCACCATCTTGCGGAGGTTTATCCGTCGTATGATGAAGGTTCCATGAAGCTGTACATTGCGGAATCCGCAAAAGAAGGTCTGGACACGGAGATCTTCGTTGATCTGGCACTGAAAGGCTTCCCGTTAAGGGACTACCGGGGTATCATGTCGGAGATGAACACGGTAATCAACGAGTATTCGAAGCTCAACAAGCGGAACACCAAAAAAGATAAGAAACATTTGATGAAGCACATGGCGCATCTGCTCCGTCTGTATATGATGGCCATTGATATCATGAAAAAACATGAGATCATCACCTACCGCACAGACGAACACAAACTCCTCATGGATGTAAGAAACGGGGCATTCCTTGAGGCTGCGGATGATGAGATGGTAAACATGGTTTCCCGGGAGGCGGAGCAGATGAGGGAAGCGTTTGAAAAGCAGGATTTTGCGGATGACTTTGAGTATAAGATGGGCAAAGAAGCCCTGGAGGGGGATATCGAGAAGATGATGACGAAGACCTACAGGGTCACGGATGAGTTCTGGAATATTTTTAACGGATATGAGAGTCGGTTTGAGAATGCAAAAAAGCATACGACGCTGCCGGACCAGCCGGACTACGACAAGATCAATAACCTTAAGGCCAAGGTCAACTACCGCATTGTCACCGGGCAGTAAGAAAAAAGGAACATATTGCAAGGAAAACAGAGGACAGAAAGGAGGAAACGGAGGACGACAGGGATAAGGATGCAGGCAGAATTTCCCTTATCAGGGATCAGGAGAGCAGCCTTAACCTATCCTCCGCAGAAAAGATATGGGTATCAACTTAAGGGATTACCAGAAAGAATGCGTTGATCTGATCAATACAAAGGGCCGGGAGGGGCGCCACCTGGTAGCGATGGCGACGGGCCTTGGAAAGACAGCCATCTTTACCAGCATCGACCGGGCGGGAAGGACGCTGATCCTTTCCCACCGGGATGAACTGGTCCATCAGCCGGAGCGCTACTACACAGACTGCAGCTTCGGCGTGGAGAAGGCAGAAGAGCATGCGGACGGGGAGGATGTGGTATCCGCCAGCGTACAGTCCCTTTCCAGGGATTCCAGGCTTTCACGGTATGCGCCGGATGCTTTCCGCACCATCATCATCGATGAGGCCCACCATGCGGCGGCGCCGACCTACAAGAAGATCCTGAAGCATTTCTCCGGCGCGAAGCAGGTGCTGGGCGTCACAGCCACACCGAAGCGCGGGGACGATGTGAGGCTTACGGACGTGTTCGATGACATCCTGTTTTCCAGGGACCTTCGCTGGGGCATCCGGAACAGCTGGCTTGCCAGTATCCGGGGTGAGCGCGTCGTGGCGCCGTTCAAGCTGGCCGGCATCGGGAAGACCGCAGGGGATTTCAACCCCGGTGAGCTGGAGGAAGCCGTCTGTGAGGAGGCGCTTATTGTGGCTGCGAAGGCTTATGCCGAGCGCTGCCACAGGCATGGGAGGCACACGCTCATTTACTGCCTGAGCATCCGGGACTGCGAGACCTTATGCGGGATCATCCGGGGGCTGCTGCCGGAGGAAGAACGGAAAACTGTGCGGGTATTAACCGGGAAGACGCCGGATGAGGAGAGGAAGGCGATCCTTGCAGGCTTCCAGTCTGGCAGCATCCGCTGTATCGTGAACTGCATGGTGCTCACGGAAGGGACGGACCTGCCTGTGTGTGACACGGTGCTCAATATGCGGCCAACCTGCAACGCGGCCTTATACCAGCAGATGGTCGGCAGGGGGACAAGGCTCTGCGAAGGGAAGGATTACTGCCTTGTCATCGACATCGTGCCCGACGACGAGCGGAAGATCCGCAACCTCTGCACCGCCCCGACTTTGTTTGGCATTGAGCCATCCATGCTCCCCCAAAAGGTCACGGAGCGGTTTAAGGAGGATGAAGACCTTCTTGAGCTGTGCGATGAGATCGCTGGGACGATCACGTTCGGCACGGACATGGCAAAGCAGCTGGAGCTGAGCGTCGTCCTTGAGGAAGCCCTGCTCCAGGGGCAGGAGGAGATCATCACCGGCGGGGAAGGGGAGGAACACTCCTACAAAGGTGCGGCGGAGCGCATGCAGGCGGCAATGGATCAGCGGCTTGGTGAGTCCGGGCTGGATTTTGGCGGGATGTACGTGACAGCCATGCCGGATGAGAAGCACCGGTTCGTGATCCGGCCCAGCTGGGAGGAAGCCATCTACATCTCCGTGCCGGACGTCCTGGGAAATGTCACCGTGGATTTCGAGGTTTACATGAACGTGCAGACCGCACGGTCTTCCGAACGGTACGGGAAGCGCCACTACATCGCCGACATGCCTTTTGCGGATGCGGTGCAGCTTGCGAGGGAGTACTGCATGCTCTCGCCGGAGTACGGGTGGTATTCCTGGAACCGCAGCCGGAGGGAGGAATGGAAGGCGTTCCCGGCCACCCCGGGCCAGAGGAACAAGCTGGAGAAGTGCTTCAGGGAATTCGGCTTCGAGGAGAAAGGCCTGAACGACTTAAACAAGCTGGAGGCAAGCATGCTGATCGACCAGAAGCTGGACATGGGCCAGAAAGCGGCATTCATAAAGGCTTTCAAGTTCGGGGAGCGCCAGAGGCAGTCAACAAAGGACAAGAAGATCATGGCGTTCCGGGACGAGAAGGAAAGGGAGCAGGAAGGCATTGAGAAAGGACGGGCTGATTTCCCCATGTTCAAAAAGACTGTGGAGGAACAGTACGGGAAGGTCATGGGACAGCGCGAGGAAGCAGAGCGCAGGGTCAATTACCCCACCTGATCCAGTGGGTCAGATGGGGCTTGCAAAAAAAAAAGAGAAAGATGAAGTTTTTTTTTCTTTTTGCAAGCCCGGTTGATTACCCTTAGCTTCGGCTACGTTACCAGTTAATAATATAGGCACCAGGGGATACTCCACACGTCCCCCGCACTGCGG
>CAJTGE010000041.1 GCA_910575795.1 Clostridiaceae bacterium
TACCGAGATTCCGAAGCATCTGGAGGATACCGACCGCAGTTTTCTGGATGACCTGCTCCCCTGGTCACCAAGCCTGCCAGCGAATTGCCGCAAGCCTGATAAAAGTGAAGTGAAATAAAGACTGGAGCAAATCTGTTTCTATCATACAGGTTTGCTCATGTTTTGTATAGGTACTCACTATCTACCGGTTCTTTCCAGTGTTTGTTGAATGCACCATATAGTAACC
This sequence comes from Clostridiaceae bacterium, assembly GCA_910575795.1. Lineage (GTDB taxonomy): Bacteria > Bacillota > Clostridia > Lachnospirales > Lachnospiraceae > Otoolea > Otoolea muris. The sequence goes on from CAJTGE010000041.1 coordinate 227, forward strand.
GCTGCTTTGTTAAAGTAAAAGCATATAGCGATATTATTTTGGGGGCTAAATAACCTGATTGTAGCAGAATATTGCTGCCCAAAAAGCAAATCAGGTATCGTTTATGCATAGCAACTGTCACTTTTTTAAGCTAAAGTCAACAAAGCTTGGAAAGAACCTATCTACCGTTTACGAAAAATAAAGAAAGACATTGCCATAAATATAGCAGGTAAAACAAGCGCCACCTCATTTAAACGAGATGGCGTATCCAATCGTTTGTACTGGTAGTATGTAATTAAAACACTAAATATAATTGCTGATACTGTAGCCAACGCATAGCAAATAAAATGTATTATGGTATATTTTGAATTCAAATGCCTGGGATTTCTTGTTGTAACCGGTGAACTGAAACTCATCCAATGTACCATTTCCTTTTTATCTGTTCCAGGAGAAACTAAACAGCTCAAACGGTCTTCCAAGTCCTGTATATAATGATAACGAAGTACATTACCAATCCCTAATGTAATAATAAACGCAAAGGCTGTTGAAAAAATAAAGTCATTAAGAAAAAACAGGGCAAGTTTATCTGAACTGTTATCACTCAGCGCACACACCACTCCTAATATAGCGCCCGCTGTAGATAAAACCTGAACTATCAGGTTTTGGCTATTCCTCTCATCTTCACGGCAATCATTTAATTCGGCAATTATCTCCTGTATTCGACTGTCATTGTTATCGTTTTGTTTTTTTGACATTGCATTTTCCCCTATACATTGTTCTATATATAGCAATATGCATATAAATCAATTCATCTTATTTGGATATCTATTGGCCCACATCGTTTTTTATAATGCTATTATAGGTACATTGTAAAAACATGTCAAATTTTGTAAAAGTCAAAATGCATGTAACAGTTCAGATAACCTGAACTGTTACATGCATTATCCGATCGCTTTATTGGTGTCGTAAAATTATCCGGCTTACAACATTTCCGTTTCCGGGGGGTACGTCACTCCTGTTCTTCCGTTCCTCCCCCCGCCCTTTATCCCTCCCTGTCACACACGCAGCTCCTCCATCACATGCGCCGCCACCCGCTCCAGATCGTTTCCGAAATCCGCGAGATTCAGCCAGCGGACCTCCCTCTCCCTCTTAAACCATGTGAGCTGGCGCTTAGCGAAATGCCTTGTGTCGCGCTTAATGATCCGCACCGCTTCGTCAAGGCTTATCTCGCCGTCTAAGTACGACAGAATTTCCTTATACCCAAGCCCCTGCATGGAAACCATATCCCGGCGGCAGCCCATGGCGCGAAGGCGCTCAACCTCCCCGACCAGCCCCTGCTCCATCATCTGATCGACGCGGCGGTCAATCCGCTCATAGAGCGCGGGGCGATCGGTTGTGAGAACATAATAATAGCTGTCAAACGCCGATTCCTTCTGCCGTTCCGCCTCATTGTGATCCGAAATCCGCATGCCGGTCTGGCGGTTAAATTCCAGAGCGCGGATCACGCGCTTTACATTATTGGCGTGGATCGCATCCGCGGCCCGGGGATCCACTTCGCGCAGCAGGGCGTGAATCGCCATAGGTCCCTCTCTCCCGGCCTTTTCCTCCATCTCCCGCCGGAATGCGGGATCCTCTGTGGTCTGTGTAAAATCAATATCGTAGAGCAGTGCCTGGATATAAAATCCGGTGCCTCCGGCCACGATGGGGACCGCGCCTCTGGAAGCGATATCCCTTACCGCTTCCCCGGCGAGCTGCTTGAAACGGGCGACATTAAATTCCTCAGACGGCTCCAGAATATCGATCAAATGGTGTCTCACCCCGCCCATCTCCTCTTCGGACACTTTTGCGGAACCGATGTCCATATGGCGGTACACCTGCATGGAGTCAGCGCTGATGATCTCGCCGCAAAGGCGCTTTGCGAGCGCTACCGACAGGGCTGTCTTTCCCACCGCAGTGGGCCCTGTCACGATAATCAGGCGCTGTTTTTGTCCATTCATCCGTATCATGCCAAAACTCCTTTCCGATATCATGATCCACCCGCAGGCGTTCCGATAACCTGCGCCATAAAATGCTTCACGGCTCTGTCGGAGAAATATCCGGCGCAATCTGGTAAATTTTTTCTGCACAGTCCCTAACCGTTCCGGCTGCCTGAACGATTGCGTGCTCTCACACGATCCTCTTAAATTTCTTCTCCAGCTCGCGCCTGCTCATGGCAATGATCGTCGGCCGCCCGTGCGGGCATGCATACGGGTTTTCCAGTGTCAGGAGCTCGTCGATCAGGAAATTTGCCTCCGCCGCTGACATTGCGTGGTTTCCCTTGACAGCCGCCTTGCACGACATGGAGGCGATCTTTTCCCGGATCAGATCCGGCGTCCCGCTATCCAGGCCGTCCGTCAGCCCGTCTATCATTTCCATGAGCAGATCCTTTTTGGCAATGGAAAAGAGATTGGCCGGAACGGCCCGCACCGCGTACTCCTTCCCGCCAAAGGGCTCTATCTCAAAGCCCATGGAGGCAAACTCCTCCCCGTGCCGCTGCAGGATCAGCTCCTCGCCGCTGTTTAAGGTCAGGATAATGGGGGGAACCACCATCTGCGAGGTATACTCCCTCGTCTTCAGGGATTTCATGGTCCTCTCATACAAAACCTTCTCGTGCGCCGCGTGCTGATCAATGATGTATAAGCTGTCCTCAAACTGCACCAGCCAGTACGTGTCAAAAAGCTGCCCCAAAAGGACATGCCGCGCGCGGGCGCTCCCGGACAGAAGCTTTTCCTCAAACAGATCAAGCTGCTTCGGTTTTTCGGAGATGTCGGGCGCTTTTGTTCCCCGCTTTTCCTCCTTCTCCGGCTCTTTTGCGTTCTCCCCCGCCGCCGTTTTCCCGTTCAGGAAAGATTCGGAAGGCTCCGCCGCGGCCGCCGTCTCCCTCTGCGGCTGCCCGCTGCCGCCATAAGGCGCATCTTCCTCCCGAATGGCAGCGCCCAAAACCCGGGGCGGTTCGGATTTAAGCCCCCGGCCCGCCGCCCCGGAGAACGGCTCCGCCGCTCCGGAAGGTGAATCCGCCGCTCCGGGACGCGCTGACGCGCTGAAAACCTGCTCCCTCAGCCGGTTCGTCTCAAACGGCTCCGGCCGCGGCCCGCGCTGGATCCGTTCCTTTTCCTTTGCCCGGACCTCCTTTAACACAGGCCGGGCGCCGGAGGATCCCGCTCCTTCTTTGCCGCTTACCGCGTCTCTGCCGCCTTCTTCACTTCCCCCGCCTGCGCTGATCCCCGCGCCTGCCTGCGCTCCGCTCTCACTGTCCCTGCCCGTTCCCGCGCCGGCGCGCCGGCCGTTTCCCGACACCGGCGGCAGGCTGACCTTTGGTATCAGCTCGCGCTTGGAGAGCGCCATGGACAGGCTGTGGTATACCATCCGGTATATCATTTCCCCGTCCCGAAAACGCAGCTCCATCTTGGCCGGGTGGACATTCACATCCAGAAAGCTCTGATCAATCGTAAACTGCAGCATCGTAAACGGATACTTATGCTGCATCATATACGGCTTATACGCCTCCTCAATGGCCTTATTGATAATGCTGCTCTTAATATACCGCCCATTGATAAAATAATTCTCAAAATTCCGGTTTCCCCTGGCGATCAGCGGCTTGCCGATATACCCCGACACGCTCACCGGCGCGGCCCCGGCCTCCACAGGCACAAGATTTCCCGCGATCTCCCGCCCGAACACCGTATAGATAATGTCCTGCAGGCGATGGTTCCCGGACGTATGGAGCTTACTCTGGTTATTCTGAATATACCGGATCGAGATCTCCGGATGCGAAAGCGCCAGCTTTTCCACGAGATCCGCCACATGCGCGCCCTCGGTCACAGGCGTCTTTAAAAACTTCCTCCGCGCAGGCGTATTATAAAACAGATCCCGCGCAATAAACGTCGTGCCCTCCGGCGCCCCAATCTCCTCCAGCCCCAGCTCCTCCCCGCCCTCAATCCGATAGCGGGAGCCGGAAATCGAGCCCCCCGTCTTCGTAATCAGCTCCACCTTCGCCACCGAAGCAATACTCGAAAGCGCCTCCCCGCGAAACCCCAGCGAGGCCACGCTGAACAGATCCTCCACTGTCCGTATCTTGCTCGTCGCATGGCGCTTAAAAGCCAGCGCGATCTCCTCCTTCGGGATCCCGCATCCATTATCCGTCACCCGGATCATCGAAAGCCCCCCGTCCCGGATCTCGACCGTCACCGCCGTCGCCTTTGCGTCAATCGCATTCTCCAGAAGCTCCTTCACCACCGACGAGGGCCGTTCAATCACCTCCCCGGCCGCGATCTGGTTAATCGTATTCTGATCCAACACCTGAATATTCGCCATACTGCCGCCTCCTGCCCCAAAACTCAGCCCGGAGCATATAATCTTCACCCATTCGTCCACCGGTTCCGAAGCCTGGCCTGAAGCTTATCCAGCGTATTCAGCGCATCGATCGGCGACATCCGGTTCAGCTCCAGCTCCAGGATCTCCTTAATAATCTCCTGCTCGCTCACCGTGTCAAACATACTCATCTGCTTTAGCTCCAGCTCGTCCGCCTTGGCCACGCGCCGCTTTCCCTGCTGTGACGCCCCCTGCGCAAGCTCCCTGGCGCGCACCGTAATATCCGCGTCGCTCAGTTCCTGCACCAGCTCCCGCGCGCGCGCGATCACCGGCTCCGGGACGCCGGCCAGCCGGGCCACCTGGATACCGTAGCTCTTATCCGCGCCCCCCTTTACGATCTTTCGCAGGAACACAATGTTCTCCCCCTGCTCCTTGACCGCGATGCAGTAGTTATTCACCCCGGAAAGCGCGCCCTCCAGCTCCGTCAGCTCATGGTAATGGGTGGCAAAGAGCGTCTTGGCCCCCAGGATCCTGGGATTGCTGATATATTCCACCACGGCCCAGGCGATGGAAAGCCCGTCAAAGGTGCTCGTCCCGCGCCCGATCTCGTCCAGGATGAGGAGGCTGTTTTTTGTGGCGTTCCGCAGAATATTCGCCACCTCAGTCATTTCCACCATAAACGTGCTCTGGCCGCTGGCGAGATCGTCCGAAGCCCCGACTCTCGTAAAGATCCGGTCGCACAGGCCGATATCCGCCTCCTCAGCCGGCACAAAGCTGCCGATGTGGGCCATCAGCGTAATCAGGGCCGTCTGGCGCATGTAAGTGGATTTTCCGGCCATGTTGGGGCCGGTAATGATCGAAATCCTGTTTTTTCCGTTGTCCAGGACCGTATCATTGGGCACAAAGGAATCGCTGCCCATCATCCGCTCCACGACCGGATGGCGGCCGTTTTTGATGCGGATTACGCCCTTTTCATTGATGTGGGGCTTAACGTAATTATAGCGGGTCGATACGGATGAAAGCGAGGCCAGGACGTCCGTCATGGCAATGGCCCTGGCGCTTTTCTGGATGCGTTTCACCTCCCCGGCCACGGTGTCGCGCACCTGGCAGAAGAGATCATACTCCAGGGCAGACAGCTTGTCCTCCGCCCCCAGGATCAGATCCTCCAGCTTTTTTAGGCGGTCCGTGGTATAGCGCTCCGCATTCGTCAGAGTCTGCCTGCGCACAAAGTAGCCGGGAACCATGTCCTTAAAGGAATTCGTCACCTCAAAATAATAGCCGAATACCTTATTGAACTTGATTTTTAAGTTTTTAATGCCCGTCTTTTCCCGCTCTTCCCGTTCCAGCTCGGCCAGCCATCCCTTGCCCTCGGTCTTCGCCTGGCGCAGATGATCCGCCTCCTCGTTGTAGCCCTCGCGGATCATTCCGCCCTCGCGCACAGAGAGCGGCGGATCCTCCTCAATGGCCGCGGCAATCAGCTCCTGCAGATCCGTAAGCGGGTCGAGATCTTCCTCTGTCCGTTTTAAAAGTCCGCCGGAAAACTCCTGCAAAAGGCGCTTGATGTGCGGCAGCATCTCCACTGAACGGCAGAAGGCGACGAGATCCCTGGGCCCCGCCGTCTTATAGCTGATCCGCCCCATAAGGCGCTCCAGATCATAGATGGAATGTAAATATTCGCTGATCTCCTCCCTGGAAATGTAGTTCATATTCAGCTCTTCCACGGCATTCTGGCGCAGGATTATCTCCTCCCGGTCAATCAGGGGCTGTTCGATAAAGCTCCGCAGCAGCCTGGCCCCCATGGCCGTTTTCGTGCGGTCCAGCACCCACAAAAGCGTCCCCCGCTTCTGCTTTTCCCGCAGCGTCTCCAGAAGCTCCAGATTGCGGCGCGTGGAAACATCAAGCATCATAAACTGCCCGGCCATGTACGGGGAAATGCGCGTGATGTGCGTCAGGCTGTTTTTCTGCGTCTCATAGAGGTACTTAAGCGCCGCCCCGGCCGCGATCGCGCCGATCCCGTAATCGCCGAGCCCCAGCCCGTCTAAGTGATGCACGTGGAAATGCTCCTTTAAGAGTCCGCGGCAGCCCTCATCCGAAAAGAAGCGGCTCTCCAGCGAGGAGATCACAATCCCCAGCCGCTCCTTAAGCTCCCCGAAATCAATGCCGGACATGCAGAACGCCTCATTGCAGACGAGCTCCGGCGGGCTGAATTTAAAAATCTCATCCATGAGCGCCCGCTCGGATTTGACCTCTGTCACCAGAAAATCGCCGGTGCTGACATCCACCGCCGAAAGGCCGAACACATTGTCCATGTACACAACGCTCATCAGGTAATTATTCTTCGTCTCCTCAAGCACCTGGGAATTTGTGAGCGTCCCGGGCGTCACGACGCGGATGACCTCCCGCTTTACAAGGCCCTTTGCCGCCTTCGGATCCTCCATCTGCTCCGCAATGGCCACCTTATAGCCCTTTTTGACCAGACGGTTCAAATATCCCTCCACCGCGTGATACGGAACGCCGCACATCGGCGCGCGCTCCTCAAGGCCGCAGTCCTTTCCGGTCAAAGTAAGCTCCAGCTCCCGGGATACGGTCTGCGCATCCTCAAAGAACATCTCATAAAAATCGCCCAGCCTGTAAAACAGGATACAGTCCGGATACTCCTTTTTCGTATCCAGATAGTGTGTCATCATTGGTGAAAGCACCGCATTTACCTCTCTTCATAAATATCAGGAACCGTTACTGCTCACATCCCTGCCCTCGGTGTTTTTGCGGCCTTCACTCACAAAAACACCCCGCGTCTCCCGGCGTGTATATAGTAATCAGGAACTGCCCAAAAATAACTTGTGCATCCGGCTTCGCCTGAAAACCATCTGCACAAGTTATTTTCTGACAGTTCCTTATTTCACAGCCGCACCCTTGTCTGTCATCTGCCCTGTATCCGGTATGCGGACAGAGAACGGCGAATCCGCCATGAAATCATCTTTCATGACAATACCTATCTACTGAAACAGCGGATCCGACGGATCCCAGCGCTGCTGCTCGGAAATCGGGATCAGCTCCGGCTTGTCAAACGGGGATGCTACGTTCGGATCCTCATAGATCTGAACCGAGGTCCCAAGCGCGCAGTTGTCATAGATCCACTTGGAATTGCCGCATGTTAAGCGCACGCAGCCGAGCGAACGCGTCACCCCGAGCCCGTTGTAGCCCACAGTCAGAAGGGAATCCTCCTTTGTGTGCTCATATGTAATGGAGTGAAGCAGGAAACCCTGCGTAATCCGCGTCGCGTACTGGGTATAGGTGTCATTGACCATCAGCCTCCAGCGGTATTTCTCCGGCGTCTTAAAGGTTCCGATCGGCGTGTCGTCGCCCACAGAGGTCAGCATGGCCTTCACAGGGATAATATAGCCGTTGTCCCCGTCCTTTGCATAAACTGTTAAGCAGTTTAAGGTCTTGTTCACCTTCAGGAGATAGCTCGACTGCTTTCCGATCAGGGCGTCTACATCCTGGATCAGGCGTCCCCAGGAGTCAAAGCAGAACTTAAGGCCGTCTACATAGTGCCAGCCCGTCAGCGCCACGCCGTCCACGAAATAGTAGCGCTCATGGTCATGGGACATCCAGCCGTTGTAGCCGGTCCCGTCCTCATTGAACATGATCGTCCCGTTCTCAGCCAGCACCAAGCGGTCTGAAATGTTGGAACGGTATCTCGGCGCGCCGCTCTGCGGAGCCTGGCCTCCCTTGGGAACCATCACGACCTCCACGGACATCAGCTTTTCACCGATATCCTTCGTCCCGGCCAGCTCCCCGTTCTTCGCATAACCCATCTTGCCCTGGCCGGAGGAGGTCACGCTGTAGTAAATATCAAACTGCTTCTCCGCCTCTCCGGTGAGCTGTAGCTGAATCGCCTCCACATAGCTCCCGTCGCCGGCCACGCCGGTCGGAAGGCCGTCATGATACCACCATAAGAAACCGCCCGTGTTTGTATAGGCGCGGTAGGAAACGCCGCCTATCCCCGGAAAATTCATCAGGTTAAAGGAAAGCGCCGTCACATCGCCGTGACTTTCATACGCATAATTCACAGCCGTATGGATCGCGGTGTTCTGCTCCGCGGGCGGCTGTTCCGGCTGGCCCTGCTGATCCTGCTGATCCTGCTGGCCCTGCTGATCCTGATTCTGCTGCCCGTTCGTATCCTGCGCGCCCATGCCGTCGCCCGCCGGGCTCTGGCCCTGGCTCTGCTGAGGCGGCTGCGCCCCGTTCGCCTCGTCGGCCGGCCCTGCAAACGCCGTAAAGCTGCTTCCGGCTATCATCGCCGCGGACAGTGCAATCGCCAGCCCCCTATAATGCTTTTTCATGATCTGTAACCTCCATTTTATTTTCCCTCAAAGAACCCATGTAGTAAAACCCTCTGGATTCCTCCAGGTATACGTCCACGATCGTCCCGATCAGCTCCTGCCCTCCGGCAAAATGAACGATTGTGTTATTGGAAAGGCGTCCTGTCAGCCATCCGTCCAGATGGCTGTCCCTCTCCTCAGCCAGTACCTTTCTGACCGTATGCACATCCCGGCCGCAGACCCCGGCGGAAATCTCCTGGACCTCCTTCAGAAGGCGGTCAAAGCGCCGTTTCACCACATCGTCCGGAACCTGCCCGTCCATCGCGGCCGCCGCCGTGCCCGTCCGCCTGGAATAGATAAAGGTGAACGCGCTGTCAAAGCGCGCCTTCCTCACCACATCCAGCGTCTCCTCAAAGTCCTCTTCCGTCTCTCCCGGAAAGCCGACAATGATATCCGTTGTCAGCGATATATCAGGAATGGCCCGGCGGAGCTTCTCCGTCAGAGCCAGGTACTGCTCTTTCGTATAATTGCGGTTCATCTTTTTTAAGATCCGGCTGCTCCCGGACTGAAGCGGCAGATGCATGTGGCGGCAGATCGTGTCCGACCGGCTCATCACCTCAATCAGCTCGTCCGACAGATCCTTGGGGTGCGGCGTCATAAAACGGATCCGTTTCAGGCCCTCAATCCCCTCAACCCGCTTAAGAAGTTCTGCAAAGCTGACTGGAGGCGTGAGCGTCTTCCCGTAGGAGTTCACATTCTGGCCCAGAAGCATGACCTCAACCACCCCGTCCTTTACCAGCTCCCGGATCTCGCGCACGATATCATCCGGCGCGCGGCTTCTCTCCCGTCCTCTCACGTAAGGAACAATGCAGTAACTGCAAAAATTGTTGCAGCCAAACATGATATTCACCCCGGATTTGAACGGGAACTTGCGATCCCCCGGAAGCGCCTCCACAATCTCTCCCGTATTCTCCCAGACATCGATCACCATGGAGCGTTCCTCCATCCGTCTGTAAAGCAGCTCGGCAAGCTTGTAAATATTGTGGGTCCCGAAAATAATATCCACATGGCGGTAGCTTTTTCTAAGGCGCTCCACCACATGCGGCTCCTGCATCATGCACCCGCACAGGGCAATGAGCATGTCCGGATTCTTTTTCTTTAAGCTGTTTAAATGCCCCAGGCGGCCGTATACCCGCTGGTTCGCGTTCTCACGCACTGTGCACGTATTATAAAGGACAAAATCCGAGTCCTCCCCGTCCCCCCTGGCGAACCCGGCCGCCAGAAGCACGCCCATCAGCCGCTCTGAATCGTGCGCGTTCATCTGGCACCCGAAGGTCTGTATAAAAGCAGTCGGAACGCGGCCCTTTTTCTCAAAAAAACGCTTTGTGTACTGCCGGCATTTCTCTATAAAATACTGCTGCCTCGCCGGCTCATCCTGCGGCGCTTCTGAAGGCATGCCGGTTCTGTCAAAATCTTTCCTGGCGTTCATGTCCCTTAAAACCCTTCTGTCAATTCCGTAACCGTCCAGCCGCGATCCCGGCTGGGCTGTTATGATTTTCATGCATTAGTTAATATTACTATAACAAGGGAAAATGATCAAGCGCATTTTTTTTACGAAATCGCACAAAAATGATAGAAATCTTACTTTTTTGGCATTTGGGAGGGGCTGTGGGATTCCCGTTTCTGCAGCGGATCCGAACCTCATCCCCTTATTTGTCAAGGCCCTCTCTCCTTCTTTTACAGGAAATTTTTTTCAACCTCCGCCCCGTATAAATCCGCCCAAATCCGTCCATCATTCTTGTATAAATAGAATGATGCGGAGGTAAGGTACATGGCTGTTTATAAAGTGGAAATATGCGGAGTGAATACCTCTAAGCTCCCTCTTCTCAGCAATGCTGAAAAGGAGGAACTGTTCAAACGTATTTTAAACGGCGACAAAGAAGCCAGGGAACAGTATATCAAGGGGAACCTTCGTCTTGTCTTAAGCGTCATCCAGCGCTTTTCCAGCAGCAATGAAAATGTGGACGACCTCTTCCAGATCGGCTGCATCGGCCTCATCAAGGCCATTGATAATTTTGACATTACACAGAACGTGCGGTTTTCTACCTATGCAGTTCCTACCATATATCTTTGTCGAGGAACATGAAAGGAGTTCCGAAATGACAAGGAAACAAGCGCTTTTCCGGGCTGTTTCTCTTATTGAACAAATGCCCCAGAATGAAGAAAAGAAAATTATTTTGGCCACCCTAAAGGAACTGGCTGATGACCTGCCTATCACGGGCTGGGATGAAAAAACCGTGTTTGATACGGTAGAGCAGTTCTTTCTTGACCACGGCCGCTATCCTAATGCAAAAGAATTTGAAAGCAAAGGGCTCCCTTCCCATCCTACGATAGCTAACCGTTTTGGTATGACTGTAGTTGATTTCCTGGATACGTTTTACCCACAGAGGTATGATTTTGTCCACAAATCTATCCGTAAGTACAGAACGCATTCTAAAGAACATTGGTTAGACATTTTTAAGGAACAAATGGACAAACATAAAATCCGTACCTCTTCTGAATATAATAGAAAACGCACGGAGGGGCCTGGTTGGGCGTACATTGCACATCTTTATAACTTTACAAATTGGAATCAGCTTATTACATACGCAAAAATTCAACTTCCTCCCAAACCAAGGGAGAGCGTTCAATTCACTGTTTCCAGACGCACTAACCAACCGGATATCAATGGGTTGAAAAAGATCCAAAGACAACTTCAAAAATATGTATGTTCTGAACATACTGCAAATTAATTACATAAAAGGCAGTCATCCATTATCTAAAGCAAATAAAAACAGCTAACGAACTGTTGGTTTTACGGTGATAAGGAAGTATCCAAAACAACTTATTACTAACACTGACAGACAGAGTGCAAACAAAAGCAAGGAACATATCACTTTCATTAGTGGTCGGTTTTCTGCTTTTTGTTATGCAATAAACACATATTGACATCAAAAGATTTCAATGGAATTTTTCTGCCATTGCTCATTGCAAAGATAGGGCAAATTAGATATAATGAAAACACCAGTTAAAAAGCAGCCTGGAAACCGAAATCAGTTTTAAGGAGTGATGCTGTATGCGAAAATTAAAGGTATATTTAGATACATCAGTTATCAGTCATTTATTACAGGAAGATGTTCCCGAAAAGATGGCAGATACAAGGAAGCTATGGGAAATGTTTAAAGACGGAAAGTATGATGTGTATTTGTCGATTGTAACATTGGAAGAAGTCGGTGATTGTCCGGAACCGAAAAGAAGTGAATTAAGAAAATTTTTGGAGCAAATAAACTATTCTGTCATAGATATTACGGATGAATTGGAATCAGTAGCACAAAAGATTATTGAAATGGGAATTTTGACAAAGAAAAGCTATGATGATTGCCAGCATATTGCGGCAGCAGTTGTTGAAGAATGTGATTGTATTATTTCATGAAATTTTAAGCATATAGTAAATATCAAAACGATTCATGGAGTAAGGGCAATTACTAACCTGACATGCTATAAGACGATAGATATTCTTAGTCCATCTGTATTATTGGAAAGCGAGGGATGATTATGAAAAAACCTGTTTTAAGCCCGGATTTTACTATTGAAGATATTCACAAATTAAGAGAATATAATTATTACATTACAAAAGATATGACAACACAGGAAAGAAGGAATTATTATACGGAACGTGGCAGGGCGTTTCAGAAAGAAATTGAAGCTGGAAGATTGCAGAAAATATAACAGCCAGCTATTTATACTGAACACCGCCTGGATTTGCAGTATAACATTCTAAAAATCTGTCAAATCTGTTTAGCTGAAAAATAAAAATGTTAAATTTGAGAAACCGCAGTTCACTAATGCGTTTTCTTAATATTTTTCAAGCCAATTTATTAAAGTGTTGGGAAGAAATTTTCCCTACACTTTTGAATAATGAAAAATAATAAAAATATACTGCCAAAATGTATAGAAAAGCCCGTAAGGCCTTGTTTTGTTTGCTTTTTTTTACACAAATAAGGGGGCATGTCTGTATCTGCCCCCTATAATGGATTGAAAGATTGATTTATTGCGGTTTCCAGGCTTTCCTGTTTATCTCCTGGAGTTTTTGGTCCTTTGTCCGCATGCCTGTATAGACGCAGGACTTATAATAGTGGAGGTTTTCCTCCATAGCGCTGATCACGGATACCATTTCCCCTGATGATAGCGACATCTTGTATATCCTGGAATCTGAAACTTCATTCCCGGCGGACCGGATTGTCTCCATCCCAGTGTTCGGGTTCTTGTCGATCATGCCGTACCGGTTCCGTATAGTCACACAGTACGGATACCTGTTTGACGGTATGAACGATATCTGGATCTGGTAGCATTTAGTTAGCACACGACCGTCAGACAATGTTTTTGTGTCTTTACGGAACGTCTTTTCCGGTGGTGCGTAAATCTCAACTTCAGGAGCTGTTTCCTCTGTATTGGAAGCGGCGTTGTCAGCTTCTTTGTCCAGCGCTCCCAGCTCGTAATACTCAATGGCGTTCTTGATAGCGTCCATCACCTTCTGGTTCCCACTGTATTTAGCGACATTCTGGGCCAGAAAATCATACTGGCTATGCAGATCTTTTATGGCTGCCTCTTTATCAGCGGACTCCACCAGGAAACCTCCAGGCGTTTTCCCTTTCAGCCTTCCCATTGCGAATGTAACAGTGAAGGCATCTGACTTCATGGATCCATTGTCCTCTGCTGCAGCGCTGATCTTTTTAGACATCTCCTGCTCAAACAGTTTCTTCTCAGCAAATTGCAGGCGCAACCACATTAGTCGGATATCTTCTGGTCGGATATTCGCTACGACCGACAGTCCCTTTTGGATATCACCAAGGATGGACATACGGTATACGGACGCCGGATGCAGAAGCTCCAGGTAAGTTGCGTCCGTATTGTCATCTACATGGGACAGCCGGTCCGTCACGCTGAGTACTGTGGTTTTTCTTTTTATGCTGATCAACTGCCCAGCGTATTTCTGGGCCTTTTCGTTTGCCATTGCTAAATTTCCTCCTGGTTTCTAATGGATTTCTTTATTGCTCCCCGTACCGCCCGTTTGCTTTCTGTGCGATAAGGGATGCCAGGGCACTCCTTTTACCCTGCTGAATCTTCTGGCTTTTGCTGACATAGGAGAATTCGAGACGGTATCTGGAATTCCCCATGTAATGGTTGATGGAAACTGCCCCCATGACATCGATGACGGCCGGTGCCCCCATACGCTCAAACTCCTCGATGTCATGAAACGAGATACAGTCCAGTTCCTTTGACGACATCCTCACTACAGAATGGTCGCCCATGTAGCGGTAATAGCTGGAACCCTGCCCGGAAGGCGTAAGTAAAAGCCCTTTGATAAAGAGTACCGGCCGTGGGTTCCCCTGGCCATAAGGCCCGTATTTCTGGATATCCTCCAGAGTCTTGTGCAGGGTCTCATCGTCATCGCCTTCCACTTCTATGTCATAGTAACAGTTACTGTCTTCAGCGTCTCCATGGCTGTACTTTGGATAAACGCTGCATAAGCGTTCCTGGAAAGCCTCCAGATTGTCCTCGTAAAGGGAAAGCCCTGCAGCTTCCTTATGCCCACCAAAGCGCGCCAGGAACTCTGCCCCTTCCTGGATCAAGTTAAACAGATGGACGTCGCCATAGGATCTTGCCGACCCTTTGAGCATGCCGGCCTGTTCCTGTGCCTGTGTCAGGATGATGCAGGGGCATTTTGCGTGTTCCGCAACACGCCCGGCTACGATGCCTACGATCCCTTCTGGGATCCCGTCAATGCGTAGGATAACGGGCTTCTTCCCCATCAGGATACAGGTGTCCGCCTGTTCCAGGGCCCGGCTGGTCCATTCATGGGACAGATTGCGGCGTGTCTTATTCCATTCCAACTGCCTTTCTGCCATCCTTTTTGCATCAGTCAGGCTCCCATCATAAGCCAGGAGCTTGTAGCTGTCAAAAGAACCGTAGTCAAACAGCCTTCCCGGGGCATTTAAGCACGGCGCTAATTTATAAGAGACTGTCTCCTCCGTCACATATTCGGAGCATCCGCATGCCAGTAATAAGGCATACAGGCCGCTTGTGGTTCGGTTAATGTCCGTCATGTTAGCGATCCCGTATTTGACGATCCTGCGGTTCTCCCCAGTCAGTGGCATAACATCCGCAATGGTCGCGATTGCGGCCAGACAGATCATCTTCCAGACGGTTCTCTTATCACGGACCAAGCGGCACATCATGCGGTAGGCAAGGCCTGCCCCACAGTAGCCGTCGAAATCTGCTGACCCAGGGATTGCCTTCGGGTCGATGATAAGGTCTGCTTCAGGCATGACCGTGTCACCATTCTCGTCCTGTGACGGCAGATGATGGTCAATGACAATCACTTTCATCCCCTTTTCCTTTGCTTTCTTGATAGCGGATATAGCAGCAATTCCGTTGTCCACGGTGATCAGTACCTGTCCGCTCCTAAATTCTTTAACTGCTTTTTCCGATATTCCGTACCCTTCTGAAAAACGTTTTGGAAGGCGCACAATGGTCTTCTCCCCGTATCCGATGGATGCCATGCCAATCTTTAAAATCGCGCTGGCACATGTGCCGTCCACATCATAGTCACCAAAGACATAGACGGTCTTTCCTGCTTCCATAGCTTCTGTCAATATGGCCTTAGCTTCGGCCAGACCATCAATACGGTATATTGTTTTGTCATTCAGCAGTTCTTCTTCGGACATGCACGTGTTATGGCTTACGAACTCCAGCACCGAAGAAAAATCTCCTCGTTTTATGTTCATTTCCTCCTTCGCTCCTTTCCCGGTGTCTTCTTGCTGTTTCACGAAAAGTATGGCGACAGCATGGGGAATATGAGCATAAAAATACCCCGGGATTATCCGGGGTTAAAATGTTAGTTTTTGTATTTGCGGCTATCTGGGGATACGGACCTCGCTATACTTTTCCACTTCAGTGTCCGAAAATAAGCGTCCCGCAATATGGAACCCGTCTTTCATACGTACAGCAAGAAGCGGTTCCTGCCAATAGAAATCGGTATACCCAGCAGACTTCTTCAGTTTGATAAAGAAATATTTTCCGGATGCCGGTTTCCCGTCTTCCATGCCTTTCCAAGGACTTCCCACATCGTAACGATCCAGGATATCCAGGAATGTCCTTGTGACATCTTCAGATATCTGTTCCTGGGATTCCATCAGGGTATCGAAGATCAGCTGCTTAAATAGATCCGGCGAAATCGTTTTGGGTTTCACTGGGGTCTTAACATTATTGCCGTCTTTGCTTCCCGGTACAGCAGCTCCAAGAGTATCTTCCTTCTTCTGGGCCAAAGCCTTCCCTGTCTCGTTCTTTAATGCTTTCCGGGAAACGATCTCCTTTTCCTTAATAAAACTGTTCAGGACAGCGATTACATCGCCTAAGTCACGGGTATAGGACGCTTTCCCGGTTGTCCATACGTCAATCGTATTGCAGCATTCAACGATGTACCACTTTTTTGTGGTTTCATCCAGGTAGATTCGGTAAAGACTATTGCCGATACGGCGCTCCCGGTTATTAGGCCCGAAATTTTCTATTGTGATCATATCTTTTCCTCCTCGTATAATTTTTCTTCCTCTAAATTATCTTTCTTCTGCGTGTTTTACCTTGTGCTTATATCTGCGGATCAGCTTTTCTATATGGTTTCCTTCCTTTTTTTTATTTCTTGTTATGTTCATAGCTCCATCTGGAGAGGTGGCCACATACCGAAATCTCTCTGGAACTGGACAAACGGAATCATGAAATCTGTATACCCTTCCGTGTTCTGTCCATTGCTCATCGCAACCAGTCTGTTCTGCTCGTCAACCTTTGTTGCCAGGACAGATTCGCCGGGGATATAAAGGATCTGGCCGTTTTTGCTTCATTTTTTTCCTCTCGCTTTTTTATATTTTATCCCATGCAGTGCGGTAAGTCGGGAGTTCTGGACATTTGCTTCCTCCATATCCGAAATAGATCCAGGAATAATTCCTCTTGCTTGCATACCGGATACAGTCCTTGATGCACAGAGGGATATCATATCCCAACACCTCTTCAGCATCCGTGACGTGCATGACGCTGCTGTCACTGTTCGGGAAGATCTGGAACGCATCCGAATTCCTTGGATATCCCAGGAAATCCGCAACTTCCGGGAGGATATGGACGGTCGAGAGGCTTAATACCTGTCCGGACCATGGGTTATTTCCTCCTTCTGGGGCATTGATATCCGCTCTTCTGGCTCCCGTTTCTTCAAATCCCGGGATGTCCTGGGCTTCTGTCAGGAAATAACGGTGGATGTCCCCATTTTTCCACGCAATCTGGCCATATGCTTCTTGTTCCGAATAGAAGGAACGCTCATGGTCGATCAGGATTGCGGATCCCTGCTCCTCTGTTTCCAGGTAATTGTGATACATCATATCCATAAGCGCGATAGCACGCTCCCTGTCACTTTCACTATCAACAGGGTATACATTGGGTAATTCATATTTCTCCCCCATATAGTCTTTTGTGATCACGATCATCTGGCGGCTCATTCGATCCCCTCCTTTCTCAGATCGGCCCTGTCATCCTCATCCAGATCCATAGCTTTTAAGAGAATCGTCTCCCCCTTCAGGAAAGCATCCCCGTCACGCTCATACAGGATCATGTATTTTTTATCTGTATAGTAGTTATAGAAGCACTGGTACATATCGAAATTGCCAGCGCATCCCTGATCGCCAAGGGGCTCCATGTCCGGGACATGCCACAGGATCGCGACCGCGAGGTTTTCCTCTTCCAGACACAGTTCGTCGCCGGGTTCCTTAGTGATCGTGAAATCACCGTTTTCTTTTCTTTCTACTAACATTTTTTGCCCCTCCTTTTCCTTGATATAATTTCAATGGAAGTATGGAAACATCACAGGGACGGAAGGGTAAAAAATACAGGAGGATAAATCTCCTCCTGTATCAGGGTGCTGCCAGCTTGGTAGCCCGTATGTCACCGTCCGAATCGTTCAATGAACTCTTGTTCTGTGATGACTTGGATGCCAAGCTCTTTTGCTTTTTTATTTTTTCCAGACGTACTCTCGCTGTCGTTGTTGACCAGGAACGATGTTTTTTGGGACACAGACCCGGCAATCTTTCCGCCTCGTGCTTCCACGGAAGCCTTGAATTCGTCACGATTCTTGTACTGGAACACGGAGCCGGTGATCACGAATGTCAGCCCGGTCAGAAAATTCCCATTGGCTGTCGGAGCCATCGGAGCCTCAAATTCCAGCTCGTTGATCAGCACATGGAGCATTAAATCGTCCTCTGGATTCGCTTTTGTTTCCTTGCACCATTTAACAAAGGACTGCGCCTTTATTCTGCCGACCCCTTCCAGCTGATGCAGTTCGGATTCATCCGGGTTCTGGTAAAACTTAAGAAACCCCTCGATATCTCCGCCCCAGCAGTTTGAGAGCTTCTTAGACAGATCATTGCCAAGCAGCGGCACGCCCAGGCTGTATAAGAACCGCCTAAGTGTGGTCTTCCTGGCCTCATTCACGGCATCAAGGAGATTGTTCCAGCTCTTCTCGCCCCAGCCTTCCAGTTTTCTCAGGTTTTCCGGCAGCTTCCGACCAAACCGTTTTTCCATAGCGAAAAGTTCTGCCGGGTAGACAGTCAGAAGCCGTGCCTGCTGCAGATCCTCGATAGCGGAAGGGCCGATTCCCTTAACGTACAGTCCACTCTTGCTGAACGCACTCTCCAAGGCACCTCTGGTACGTGCCGCACACTTTGTGTTCTTACAATACAGCACTTCCACATCTCCGTTCTTCTCTAATACAGTCGGCTCCCCACAGATTGGGCATACAGATGGAAGCTCTACGTCTGTTTTCCCACCTTTAACAGAAAGTACCGTCGGAATGATCATCTGAGCAAGGGCGATTTCTGCCCTGCTTCCGATCTTTACCGGAAGGGTATATCCAGGATTCCCGATTTCCGGCATATGCCGCATGATGGAGATATTGTGCAGGGAAGCGCGGCTGATGTTGCTTCCTGCCCCAAGTCGGACTGATGGGTTAAAAACCGCTACCGGGGTGATCTTCCCAGTCCTGCCTACGGAGAAACGCACATCACTGATCGTAGTTTCCTTACTTTCATCTTTCCATTTCAGGGCGATGGAGCCTCTGGGGTATTTATTGGTGCTGCCAAGGGAATCCGCATAAACCTGATCGTTATAGGAGAAAACCAGGCCGTCCGTCGGGAATTCGTTCCCAGGCATCTTCCCTTTCCATTCCTCGATCTTATCAAGGACATCTCCGGCATTTACGGTTTCATGCGGCACGACCCGGATCCCGCAGGACTCCATGAAGTGGAACCTTCCAGTTTCCGTGTTAAGGCCCGGTTCTGTGCTGCCTGCTTCCGGCGTGACCAGCTTAAACGCGTAAAAGTCGATCTTCCTTTTCGCGGACTCCTTCCCGTCATACAACTGGACGGTGGCCGTCGCCAGATTCCTCGGGTTCTCATAGAGCCCGTCTGTCTCCTCGCTGATACGGGAAAACTCCTGATAGGACATCAGCGCCTCCCCTCTTATGGCCATATGGCCCTTGTAGGGGACTGTCACCGGAAGCCCGTAGAAGGATACTGCGTTGTGCGTGACAACGCTGCCTTCCTCCCCGTCTCCCCGGGTGACTGCCTGGGTCAGCTTCCCGCCGTCATAGGTAGCCACGATGGTCAGGCCGTCCAGCTTCCAGCTGAGGACGCCCTCGTGGCCGTTCAGCCAGGACACCATCTTCTCGCGGTTCTCGTATTTCACCTTGTCAAGGGACAGGGCAGGCACCTCATGGCGGGCTTTTTCGAGCTCTGTGACAGCCGATGTGCCGACATGGACCGTCGGGCTACTGTCATAGGCAAAGCCGCTGATCCGCTCCGCCTCTGCCAGCTGCTCATAGAGCCGATCAAATTCCGCGTCGGCCATGGTTGCCGGGAGTCCGTTGTAATAAGCCTGCGAAGCGTCCGCCAACATCCTTGTGAGTGTTGCCTGTACTGAATTACTTTCATCCATTTTCCTGATTTCCATGATTTTTCTCCTTTTTTATTTTATGGTTTTTAGTTGTTTTTCTCAGAATCCTCATCAGAATACGCAAAGAACGCATCCAGATTTTCAGAAACGGCCGCATCCGTATAGTCTTCATTCGTGGTGTCTCCCCAGATCCTGCTAATAATGCACGGTGGGAGCGTACCAGAAGGCGTATGTTCTGTCTCCGTATATTCCACCAGGATGACTGGTGCCTCAGTGCTGCCACGCTTTACGTCAATGTAGATGCCTGGGTAATCCAGGTTACAGCCCAGGTATGCGGTGAGCTGTCCAAGTTCTGTATCAACGCAGAGCTTTTCGTCCTCCCTAAGACTATCTGTAATTGCTGTCCCACTCTGCTCATCAGCGAAGAACTCTTCCATGTTCCTGCAAATCACCCAAAGCGTGTAGTCATCCTTCATGGCATCACCCCATACCCTGCATACAATGGAGGATGGGATGGCTTTACCGAAGTCATCGCAGTCATCGCCTGTGAACTCTATCATACAGACTGGCGCCATACACTCATATCCATCCCGTTTCAGATCGATGAAGATACCCGGATGTTCCAGGTCAGTGGACGGGTAAGCGACCAGCTTTCCCAGCTTTGTGTCTACACAGAGTTCCGTCCTTGTTTCTTTGCTTCCATTGTTTCTTTCATGATTTAATCCCCTTTCTCAGTGCCTTGTATAATTGTTCCACTGGAAGTATGGCAATACGGGCAGGGCTGTTTCTGTGGATTTGACAAAAAAAAGAACGCCTGGTTGTTCCCAGACGCTCTTATACAAAAGCCATTTTCATTATTCTTCTGTACACAGTTCGAACTGTACATCACGTCCAAAGCCGCAGACCTTGATGTAATCACAGCCCTCAAGCAACATCCCCATGACGATCTCTCATCCAAAAGGAAGCGGAATCATGTGGGCCTCCAGGACATTCTTTACATGCCCTATGTTGTCCGTTTTTCTGATCAAGTCATTATTCTCCATGCTTTTTCTCCTCTCTAATTTCTTATGAGTGTCCAGATTTCTTAGATGTACTTCCACCGGATCTTATATTCGCTCAGGCGGTTCCAGAAAGGCCCGTCGTTGCAGCCGTCGATGTCGATGTAATACATCTTCCCGTCTTTGTATACAGCAGACCCCGTGTATACGAATGTCTGCTCATGTCCATTGATCATGGTCAGCATGATCGGTCTCCCCTCATCCGGAAACAGGCTATCCACGGAATGCCAGTCACCCTTGATCATTGCGTCCACGATCATTTCGGCAGCTCGTTTGTACCGTGTCGCCAAATCCCTCTCCTTTTTCTGGAGGCTGCCATCGTACTTATAATCGCCCATGAGACCGATCCCGCGGAAGATCGCAACCGCATCCTTGATATTGTCCACACATATTTTCACAGAATCAAGCCTCCTTCCTCACGAATACTTTTTTCTTGTCAGAGGAATCCAGTATTTCTCCAGCTATTTCCTGGAAACCCAGGATGCCGATAGCTCTAAGGAACTTCTTTGTAGTCCGGGCGCCCCTGCCATGCTGCCTTCCGTCAATGTACTGTCGCAGGTAAAAACCACCGGACAGCGTTGCTGTTTCCCAGACCTTCTTTTCATTCCACCTGTCCTGGTAAAAATTCCTCTTAACTACTGTGATGCCTTTTTTATTCCCCATTTTTCTCCTTTCATTGACTTTTCATGCCCTTCAGTGTCTTTTTATCGTTACATAGAAAGTATGGGAACGGGGAGATGTGTACTGGAGGCAAAACAAAGCCCGCTGTGCTGTGACAGCAGGCTTTGTTTGTACAGTGGTCATACAAGGTCAGCCATAAAACTTACTGATCCGGATTTTATCTTCGTCATTTATGGTGACAGAGACACGATCGCCGGATATCAGCATTTCGAAAAAGCAGAACTCCGGCGGCGCAACATAGGCAATCGGATCATACCTGATCCAGAACAAACTCCTTTTTCCATCCTCTGCTTCCGCCAGGATCTTTATGCCCTGGTGCGTTCTATCGTAGTAGTTCTGAACGGTAAGTACGGTATAGATCCCGGCGGTTGGTATCCCGTAAGTCAAGATCCTGCCGTTTTTTCTTCCTCCTTCAGGACGCCGAAAAATTCCTTTATGAAACCGATGCCATGAAAGAGCATACATATCAGTACTACTGCTATAATAACAGTAGCCAGGATAGATAATCCGTTGTTCAAAAAATATGCCTCCCTGCCATTTAGTCCTGCATCGCCGGTCCTCCGGCAGTTTCTGTTTCAGACGCTTCTGTTTCTGCTTCAGTTTCAGTCTCCGCCTTGGACTCACTCTCGTTAGCTGAGCTGGTGTTGTTGTCCAAAGAGACGGATTCTTCATCATCCACCCATACACGGCCAAGATCCGTACCCTGGATCCGGAACTGGTAGTCACCATTGAGCAGGTTAGGAAGCTTGAATATGATCTTGCCGTACTCATCCAGCATCAGGTTGCCAGGGGTCTTTTCCCTGGAGTATTCCGTCCCGTCAGGTGCCTGGATCGTCACGCTGGCCGCATGGTCGGTGTTCTGCCAGGTGATGGTGATGTCGTTGGCGACATTAGATTCATCATAGTGTACCGTGATCTGTCCGCTGCTGCCGGACTGGACAAAGGACTTGGCGTTGCCGCTGGCGATGTCCGTGCTGACTATGCGGTACAGGTTCTCAAAGTTGTAGAACCTCAGCTGCCAGGTCCCCGCTACCGCGCCTTCCACGGTGCTGCTCATGTGGTTCCACTCGTCATCCGTGCTGCTCCCCTTGGCCAGGTCCGTGGCGGTCCCGGTCGGCGATACAAGGATGACACGCGGGAAGTTCCCGTTCTGTTTCGCTATAGTCTCATCTTCCTTCGTCTGGTATTTATAGGCGATATTAAAGGTGAGCCCGGACTGCGTGACATCGGTATTGAAGTCCATGATATCCGGCGTGTCATCCAGAGAAGAAGCGCCTCCGCTGATCTCCGTGTTCTGGTTGATCGCTCCGGTCTTTTCCATGTACTCATAGTAAGTCATTACATTACCGCTGTTATCCTCATAGTAGTAGGGCTCATCCATCTTAATGTCATTTGTGTCAGTTCCACGCTCTACGTTATAGTATTTAACCAGACCGGAGTTGTTAATATAGTAGTACCCGGATTTTAAATAGTCCGGGATATCAATGATCGCGTACCCGTCTGGGGAGTTGCTGTACAGATCTGTGGTATACAGCTCAAAAGACGTGAATGCCCGCATATCTGCAATAGCGGAGGCAGAGAGCAGCGTTGTCCCGACATACAGGTCGCAGTTGGCGATGGCATCTTTGGTAAGCCCGGCCACAATGCCGCCGTTGCGTAAGTTATCGCCGTTTAGAGAAGTCCCGTTTACCTTATCCAGTACAAACCCGTTGTCCAGAGTCATGCCGTCCGCAAGGCTTGCGGCGATTGCCGAAGTGATGCTGGAAGTACTGTCATTCCCGGACTTCCCACTCTCGAACTGGATTTTCCCTGCCGGGGAGGCTGTAAGCCCGTAAATTCCGATCGAGTAGCCCTGGTCGTTAAACCGCTCCCACGTAAAGGAAGGGACATTCCCGGACGCCTTGAATACCAGCTGGTCATTCTTGTAAAGGGTCGGGATCGTGTTGTCCTTGTAGACGAAATCGAGGATACGGCTGGTGTCCTTCCGGATGATCCCATTAGGGAGCGCCGTAGTCGTCTCCGCTGGCTTCGTCGGATCGAAATTCATGCCTTCCGTGGGTAGCTCATAGAAATCCCTGCCATTCTTCACATAGTAGCATCCGGATTTCAGATCATTGACCGTTACCGCGGTCATCACCTGCTCCACGGGGCCTTCCGGCTCCTTCTTCTTACATCCGGAAGCCGCAATGGAAGCTACGGTGATTGCGGCTGCGAGAAATAAATACTTCTTTTTCATAAAAAATTCCCTCCTTCTTTTTTCGCTTTTTTTAATCAGCAGGCTGGCCCATGTGCCTGGCAATATAGCCTGGCTTATTTTTCAGACCAGCACCGCCTGGATTCTGTTATTTCCCGGCCTTGCCGGATTTGCCCCTGGGAGTACCTGTCTTTACACCCTGGTCGGTCTTGGGAAATTCTATCCCGGTCGCGTACTGGGAGCCTTTCGGCTGCAGCACGACAGCCGCGTCGTAATCCTTCCCTGTTTTCTGGGAATGGACAATATTCTTGATCACTTTGGTCTTCCCTTTCTTCAGGAGTTCTGCCAAGTGCTTTTCCGTGAATTTTCCATCCGCCTTATTGACGGAGAAATTACAGTCTGTCTTATATCCTTCGCAGTGGTAGCTCCACTTACTGTTCACGATAGGCTTTTTACAGTATGGGCA
Organism: Clostridiaceae bacterium; assembly: GCA_910575795.1. Taxonomy (GTDB): domain Bacteria; phylum Bacillota; class Clostridia; order Lachnospirales; family Lachnospiraceae; genus Otoolea; species Otoolea muris. Next base: position 24,308 of record CAJTGE010000041.1, read on the forward strand.
GACATAATTTGTCGCCTTCCCCGGCACTGCGCTTTTCGGTGCGTCCGGCATCTTATTGACCTCATTGATCATGTCGTATACATATCCAAAGCAGAGTTTTTCCCCTTCCTCCAGTGTCATCGCTCCGGTCTTGACGGCCTGGAAATAACTCTCCCATTCGGCTGCCTGTTCCGGTTTGATAATACTCAAAGGAGATAACATTTTAATATAGTCCTTTCCGCTTCCCGTGATATGGAGGAGGTTGCTCTTCCCTCTCGCCTCAATATACCCGGAAGCAATCAGATCATTAATGATCGCGCCCCTGGTCGCCGGAGTGCCGATGCCCTTTGCCTGAACGAACACTTTTTTCAGTGTTTTATCAGACACGAATTTAGCGATCCCTTCCATGGCGGAAACCAGGGTTGCCAGGGTAAGCCGTTTGGGCGGTGAGGCTTTCTTCTCATGGGCAGTAAAGGAATCTACGGTAATGTTGTCTCCCTTCTTGATTCCGGCTGGGATCATATCCGCTGAGCTGTTCTTTTTAGGAATCAGTGTTGTCCAACCCGGAACTATCACGATACTCCCGGTCGAATGAAAGAGCATACCATCTGCTTTTGCATCCAGCACGGTCTTTTCCTCTTCCAGTTCCTTAAAGAACTGTACGACCAGACGTTTGCAGATCAGGGAATAGATTTCCTTTTCCACAGGCGGCAGGGAAGTCAGGTCAAAGTTTACGGCTGTCGGCAGAAGCGCGTCATGGGACGCCTTCTTCACTTCTTCGTCATTAACGAACCGTTTGTTCTTAAGCGCCCGCTCCAGATCCTCTTTCTGGAAGTTCTGGATGAACGGTGCCAGCTCCGGCACCTTTTCCACGGCTTTTACCAGTGCCGGCAGTTCCTTCGCCTTCTGGGAAGAGATGTATTCGCCGTCGGTACGGGGGTATGACACATACCCTTTCTCATACAGGGACTGCACATGATCCAGAACCTGCTGTGGGGATAAGTTGAACCTGGAGCCGGCATCCACCTGCAGGGTGGAGAGCTTGTAAAGCTGCGGTGGAAGGGTTTTTACCCTCTTCCGCTCAATGGACCTGACCGTTATATGGGTTACCCCGGACAGGTTATCTTTAATATACTGCCGCGCATCTTCCGGCTTCTCGAAGGATACGGCTTTCCCGCCATCTATCATCACGCCGGAAAAACCGTCCTGATAGATAGCATGTACTTCATAGTCAGAGTGAGGGGTAAAATTGTCACAGGCGCTGCTGTTCTCATAGACAATGTTCATAGCCTCCGCCTTGACACGTCCAACCTTAAAGAGCGTATTCGCTTTCCTGGTTACAGCGATCGTCCCGTTCATCCCCAACAGCCAGTCGAAACGGCTCCGCAAAAGGAATGCGTACGTCATCTGAAGATCACGCGGGTTCTGGTAGAAGTCCGTCATCGCGGATAAGGATTTCAGTATCTCCTTTTCTGTCAGGGATTCCTCATAAAACCGGAGTGTCTTGTATTTTTTCAGCTTCAGCTTCTGGCACAGCAGGTAGTAGATGCCGTTCCCTTCCGTATCAGCGTCAGTCCCGACGATAATGCCGTCATAATGGTTATCTTTCAAAGCAGCCTTGACGCCATTCAGCTTCTTTTTCTTGAAGTCATTATCGATCTCTGTCACTTCAAAAGAGGAAGGCATAAGCGGCAGGTTCATTTCATGCCATTTCTGCCCCTGCCAGTCCGGGTATTCCTTTGGTTCCAGGTAGCGGCATACATGCCCGGTCAGGGCAACGAAATCGATCTCCCCGATGGCGCTTACGATTTGTGTGCGGTATTTTTTGTAGACAGCCTCCACTTTCTTCATGACATCTGCTTTTTCCGCTATAAATAGATATTTCACCGTTTGTCACCCCTTAATGGATTTTTTTAAGTTCCTGGTAAGTATGTCTGATATTTTCAGCACGAGGTTTCTACAGATAGCGTTTTTTTTACCTCATCTTCTCCGGGCATCGTTTGCGAATTTTGAGATAATGACCTTTTTATAAAACAGTGCGGCAAAAGCAAAGAAACACACCAAAAAAACGTTATCTGCAAGAAAATTAGTGAACATCTTCAGCGCGTTATTTGCGGCGAACCTGACCGAATACTCCGTATTGTCATAGATATGGAGCGTATCCCCGGCCACAGATAACGGGACTCTCCCGCTGTCCTTTATGGAGGTTACGGCATAATCGCCCTTCTCAACCTCTAAGATCTGCCCTTCCGACTTGACCGTCAGCGCGATCCTGTCCCCGGTGTCAATTTCCTTGAGACTCAATGTTAAAGGGTAGGCAAGTTTTGAGAAATAGGCGGAAGCGGAAGCTTGTTCGAAAGAAAAGCTTACATTCGCGTGCCGACTGTCCTCCGGCGCCGTATAAGACAGTTTTTCCTCTCCCCCGCCATCTTCCATATCACTATCTTTTGCGTCAGGATCTTTTTCCCTATCAGATGTGTCTCCCATCATGTCCACAACAAACGCTCTGTTGTCTTTTTTCGCCCTCAGATGTTCCGCTGTCTTCCACTCCTGCCCGCCTGTGTCCACAGTGTTTTCATTTGTGCTGGTAATCTCACTGACCGCTGTTCCGTCAGCTTCTCCCGTACCTCCGGCCTTCCTGGTATCTTCTGCATCAACTTCTGTTATCTGTTCTGCTTTGGGCGCCGCATTAACGCTCATGGGAGCGAGTGACAGCGCAAAGATACAGCCAAACACGGCCACCCTGATCATTCTTTTTCTCATTTTTTGCTTTGCGGGTCTGCTGCCCCGCATCCTCCTTCTTCAAGATATTTATAAAGCTGATAAAACGGGCATCTGTCCCCCTTCCGCGGGTCTTTTAACAAGTCAGCGATCACCAGGGCGGAAGCCCGGTCATACTGCGCCAGCAGGCTGGAATGTTCCCGTACAATACGGCATACTTCACGGGCTGCCTCATCATCGGTGGAGCCGACGCTCGCAATGGCATACAGGCATAGGCTGCCGAACAGTTCTCCATTTTTCTCATCTATCTGAACTTTGCTGTCCGGAGTGCATTTCTCGGCTATTCTGCGGAGTATGCCATACTGCTTTAGGATATCCTCCCTTCCATTTGCAAGCCCGTAGATTTTTGCGTACTTAAGGATTTTTTCAAAATCCCGGTACTTGATATTGTCTATCATAAAAACCATAAAAAACACCACAGGTTTTTGCCTGCTATATTTTTCTTCCTCCTTCCTTCTTTTTTCCGGCAACTCCGGTACTGGTGATAGTATGGGTGATCCTGCCACTTTTCCAACAAAAATAAAAGCATCTCCATGGATACGCGCGGCTTTGTCCTCCTGTCCCCGTTCATGCTTTTTTACAATCAAGCAGGGAAGATTTATCGCCCCTACCCGCCGCGCGGCCCGTGCGCCACATCAGTGGCATATCACCTCTGCACGGTTCTGTGCATATAAAAAAGGAGCGCTTCCGCCGAAGCGGGAGGCCCCGATGCTGTATCGTATAGTAGTCAGATCACTGCCTGTCACTGTCTTTTCCAAACCCATGGTAGGCGTTCCGGATTACATGCCCGCCATGCATGTCGTAACCCTCAGAGAGAATCTTCTGCATTTCCTGCTCGCGCTCTTTCTGGTAGGCTTCCCTTTTTTCCTTTTTCTTCTTGGCGTTCTGCTCGGCAGCCTGCTCCGCAGTCATCTCAGTGCGTACTTGGTCGGATATTATCTTTTCGTCAAAATCCGGCGACTCATAAAAACCGACGCTGTCCGGGAGGAATAAAAGCTGTAGTTCATTGCATTCCGTATACATAGGGTCGTGTGGCTGGATATTGTGGAAAATCGGATTCACCGCCGCGATCATCGCGCCAGCGATACTCATTGGCTTGACTATCACGCGGAGGCAAGGCACGCCAGGCATTTTTTTCTCCCCGGAATGAATGAACTCAGTCATAAGCTGTGAGTAGTCTTCCGTGATCATTCGCATGCGGCTGAAATCACTGGCATTGTTATACTTATAGGTGATACGGATTGTGGTGTATCCGCCGATATCGGCAAGGGACACTAACGGATCCCTGGTCGTAAGTTCGCTTACCTGCTGAATGGTCTCTCCTGTCTGCTCGTCCATATACTCCAACGAGAACTGGATCATCGTAAGGTTGTCGCCGTGCTCGTCTTTGTCCCAGAGGGCACGGATGATATCCATGGCTTCCATAAATTGTATTCTCCTTTCTTTTACTGCCGTGGCTGCCCGGCCGGCAGGCAATTTCGGTCTGGTTATTTTTTTATGTTGTGAACTACTCGGTAATTGAATTACCGAAAATTCCCGCGGCTTTCTCCTAAAATAAATTATGTCCGGTCCCGCTGTTTTTTTGATCCCATTTCCGGGCTGTTTTCACTCAAGTTCGTCGATCTCCCTGCCTTCCAGCCCGGCTCCCCGCTCCTCACCGATGAGCGGATCGTGCTGCATATCTCTTGACTGGGCATTCAGTGCTTCCTCCATGGATGTTCTGCCAGTTTCTTCCATGGCCTTATTCAAATCTTCCAGCTTGAAGTTTCCGCCGATCTCATTCTTCTGCCCCGGCAGGATCTCTTCGAAGGCCCGAATCGATGATTCCCGGCTCTCCACTACGCTTCTGACATGCGCCTGGTAAACTTCCCTGTCCGTCTCTTCCTGACCAAGGGAGGTTTTATCATACTGTTCTTTTGCGTCCCTGCATGCATCTCTCATGGCGCCAGCTTTCTGTTCCAGCGCTGTAATCTGTTCGTCCAGTTTCTTTACCTGGCCAACAGCTATATCGTAGTCTGCTTTGGCTACATTCGCTGCCGTGAAAGTCTGGCCCTTTTCCCTGAATGCCGCTGCTCTGTCCTTCAGGATTTGTGCCTGTTGTTCCTTAAGCTCCTGCATCTTTTGCGGCCCGGGGTACTTCCCGGACATCTGGCTCTCAATCTTCTTCAGACTCTCCCTAATATTGCAGACCTTCTGCTCCGTTTCCAGTGCCTTTGTCTGTGCCTGTTTATATATTTCATCCAGTTTGATGGCATTTGCTGCCTTTTCGCTGCGGGCCTCTTTCGTTGTCTTCAGCTCCTTTTCAATATCCTGTAATTTCTGTATTTTTGTTTCATATGCTTCCCTGAACGGATCGGGTTTCTGGGTGTCTGCATCCATGGCGATTGTGAATGCCTTTCCTCCGTCGGTCTGGCTGATCTGAATCTTATTGTCTTTCACTGATATTAAATAAGATATATTGTCAACTGTAAAGCCGTTACGGCCCTGTGTCGCAGCGTCACGCATCGTCTTTTCGAATTCATTCCTGCTTGTGAGGTTATAGGATTTTTCTCCACGGTTGTAGTCCTCCCGGAAATTCCTCGCCAGATCGGAAACGATATAAGCCCCAAGCGTTTCAGATACGTCGATCTTCCTTCCGATGAACCTGCCGTCATCCGACTGCCTTGTCGGGACGAACGCCTCAGCGGAAATGACATTCAGATGTTTGTCAATATCGATCTGGATCATAGAGCAGCCCATGAAGGAGGAATACCCTCCGTACTGTTCCCGTTCATTGTTGATGCGGATCTCCAGTTTTCCGTCTTTCCTGGCAGCCGATATCTGCACCGGCTCACCCTGGTTCAGTTCCGTCAGTTTTTCCTGGAGCTGTTTCGCGTAATAGCTAAGGTAAGCCTCTTTGGTTTCCTTCGCATTCGAATACCTGTCCTCCAGGTCATTGGTGATGAGCTTGTGGAGCGCCTTGAATTTACCCTTCATCTCTTCCGCTTCCTTCTGTGCTTCCCCTTTTTCCGGCTTCCTCTGTTCCTGGTTTTTTGCGTTTTCGGCTTTCCCAGCGCGTTCCGGCTTCTCCTGGCTCCCAGGATGTTCCGTCCTACCCTGCTGCTCTTTCTTAGCATGGCCGGCGTTTTCTTTCTGTGCAGGTGCCTGCTCCTGTGTGCCCTTTTCCTGCCTGGACGCCTCCCGTTTCTCGTTCTGCTGGATTGCGTGCACGTAGGCTTCTTTCCCAAGTATCCTCCTCGCGATCCCATGGTAGAACAGTTCTTTCCAGTCTCTTCCTTTTTCCCTGCTCTTGTCCTGTGTTGCTCTATCTACAGATGGATCATCCTTTTTCCTGGATGGATCCATGGAAGACCTTGAAAAATCAGCCACGTTTACCCTCGGCGGGCTTGGGATGCGGCCTCTCCCGATTGCCCGTTCGACCGTATGTTTTACATAGTGGTACACCCGCATGGCAAGATCGCGGATCCGTAAGAAAAATCCCCTAAACCTTGTCGGTTCCTTGTCTTTTTTGTAGTCATCCTTACGGAATGCAGTCCCATCCTGATCTTTCTTTTTCTGGGCATCCCTTGCGGCATCATCCGCCCTGGTCTGTTCCTGGACACGCCTGTTAACATCTTCCCTGGCAATGTCCTCTTTTGGCGGTGTCCCGTCTGCACAGGTTTCTTCCTGCTCTTTATCCGGCACAGATGGTTCCTGGTGTCTGGAGTCAGGTTTCTGCTCTTTATCTGCCGCTTCGGCCTCTTTATTATCAGTCACGAGTCCGTTGCTGCCTGCCGCAGGCTCAAGGATGGTTTTATTTTCTCTATCGCCGCTCATAAGGTACTCCCTTCTATAATGAATGTTTCTGCTTACTTATTCAGTATGGAAACGGCCCCGGCGTTTTCAGCCATAAAAAAGTGTCTTCGACACCAATCAGCGGGATATTTCCCTGCCGGAAGAACAGCATCACTATATCGAAAAAGATGGCTATAACCGTTGCATATACCACAAGAGAGACATTGATGCAGCCGAACGGACGGTTTGATGAAAGATGCAGAAAAACTCATTGCTATATGTGATAAAACAGGTGATCTGGATGATACCAGCGAATACCAGCTATTGATCCGTCTGCTAAAAGAACGTACCATAATGGATGATGATGGAAACAGGCGTGAATGCCATTAAGGAACTTATAAAGATGTCTTTTGACACCCTAATCCTATAAAGTAAAAAAAAAGCCCTCCCCGGTACTGGACAGGACTTTTTTTGGAAAGATACCGCTATCTTGGGTGAGAAACCAAGTTGGCCTCGACGGCCTCCATAAAGTATCTGGAGTCATGCAGGATGTCATCCCATAGGACATCAATGCAGCGGATCTCGCTATTTTCCAGAATAACGGTATTGTAGCAGTGCTGTGGGACATTGGGGGCGTCATAGACTACCACACCGATATCCAGACCGCAATACCTGCCAAGGATCATAAACATCGTGGCCTGATGCTCCCCATGGCTAAAGCCAGGAGGTTCCTTAGATTCTTTTGGCATCACTCAGTCATATAGGAGAGATATAGCCATGTTTTCAGGATTTACCGCTTATAGGATTTCAGGGCTGGCGCCCTTACTTTCCAAACGGAAGGCCAGCATCCGGGCCTTTTATGGGATATGGGATTTAAAAACCAAAACACTGTTTCATACCGGCAAGCAGGCGGTACTGCATGTCTAAAAACGCGTCAAACCCATCGATACATCTCTGCCTGTCCGGATGGTCATAGGTGCCATTACTGTTGCGGATCAGGAAGGCGCTGTACAGATCCCTCTGTACCTCATGCCCTCCGATCATCTTGCTCCTTTGGGATAATGGGATTTTGTTATAGCTATCTGTGGCGTGGTCGTACTGGCTTGCCTTATAGGATTTCGTATCAACTTTTACAAATGTGCCTCCGCGCCTTGCCGCTTTCTGCTCCAGGATGGATAAGAACAGCGCCGGGGCGCGGTTGTTTAAGGACTTCCCAAACCGTTTCCTGCGCTTATATTTGCGGACTTTCTTAGTAGCGCCGTCCTTTTGCGCCACATCGGAAGCCTTCTCCTGGCGTTCCGTTTTTTGGGCCCTCTTCTGGAGCGCTTTATAGGACATATCCTCCACGATGAAATTTAAGGAATTCTCAATGAGGCGGTTAGCCAGCCCTTCATGGGACTGTTTCGTATACGCCGCTTTCCGGCGATACAGGCTTTTCAGCTTCCTCTGGTCCTTGATATAAGTATTGGAGCGTTTCCACCTGCCCCTGTGGCCTTTCTTCACTGTGCCGTCCGGGTTGTATTTATCCGGGTTGGCGGCCCGCCTGGAACGGTCCATCTTCTCCTGGAACTTTATGATCTTCCCCGCGTATGTTTTACATTCCGGCGCCAGTTCCTCAAGGAACACGGCGGTGCCGGATACACAGGCCGCAGTGGAGACACCCGGATCAATCCCCATAAGGTTCCTGGCCGCATTACCCGTTTTCCTATGTTTCGATGGGGCATCCCCATCCAGATATACGGTCACGTAATAGCGCCATCCGCTTGGGAACATCTTCCGTGTGATCTCACAGTAGGATATCTTATGGTTAAGGCTTTCAGCCACATAAGCGGCATCTGCGCCCTTCCCTGGCGGCCTGCATTTTATGGTGAGGCCAAGCCAGCTGATGGAGAATGCCGCCTTATCGAACTTCACGCCATTGGTGTTGGTCTTGCCTGAAATGCTGTCGAAATCCATGTGTTTTTTAAAGTGGATGTCCTTCCCATCACCGAACAGGACTTTCCGGACGCCTGCCCATACCCTGGAGGCTTCTTTTTGTACCTGCTGGGAGGAAAGGCATTTGGAAAACTGGCGGCCGCAGACCTTTAAGTATGCCTGGAAGCCCTGCTCGGACAGGCCAAGGCGGCTGCGTATCTCTTTCATTGCGGAAGACAACTGCTTTTTCTGCCTCTTCTCTGAAGGGGACAGCTCCGGTTTCCTGCCGAGCGCGGTATACTGCTTTTTCAGTTCCTGATACTCAGCATGGAACCTCAGCTTCTTCAAAAGTTTTTTGGCACGCTTTACCATCACGTTATGGACATGGGAAAGCGCGTGGAAACGTTTTTCCATGACCTGCCCGTCATATGAGGTTGTTTCAAGCCTAAAGCGTATGGTATGCATCCGGGCCTCCCTGTTTACACGTTCTTCTGGTTCTCGATGTACTGCTTGATCACGGCAAGTGGTGCGCCGCCTGCGGTCGATACGAAATAGCTGTTCGTCCATAAGGTTGGGAGCCTGCTTCTCAGCCATGGGAACTCCTGCCTCAGGATCCTTGAGGAACGGCCCTTCATCTGTTTGACAAACTTGTGGATGCCGTACTGCGGATCAACTTCTAACAGGATATGGACGTGATCCGGCATGATCTCCAGCTCAATGATCTCAGCATGGTGTTCATCCGCGGTCTGCAGGATCAGTTCTTTCAGCCGTGCGTCAACGCCGTTGGTCAATACCTTTCGTCGGTATTTTGGGCACCAGATGACGTGGTATTTACATGAATAACATACATTATTGTTGGTTTTATATTTCATAAAAATATTATACACCATTATTTTATATAACGCAACAAAATGGAACATTTGTTTGTTTATGCATAATATTATTTCTGCCAGTCGCTTATATCCCCATGGTTGAAGTCAGGGGCTTTACGCTCTATTCGGTAAGTATGGAATATCCGGCCGTATTTGAAAGGAAATCATTCAGACCGCTGTCTCAGGATCTTACTCCCCGGCGTCGGTACCTCATGCTTCCTGGTTCTGTTTCCCGGTATCTCCGGTTTCCACGATCCCTTCTGTTTTTTCCGCGCTGTCTCCTTTCTTTTCTTCTGGATCATCTTTTCCAGTCTGAAGATGCTGCCCAATGTTGTAGTATACGGCCTCCCGTTCCTTTTCCAGCAGAAACGAACCATCACCTTTTAAAATCTCCCGATGCCGTTCATCAAACTTGGAAAATTCTTCCGTATATGTCTTATTTTTAGCTTCGGCAGCTCCCCATGTAATATCAAGGGCTTCGCCGTGACATATCAGTTCCGGTATAGATTCCGGTTTCGGTTTTGCAGCCTCCTTTTCCCTGTAATCCCTGATTACATACTGTACTACGCTGTCATCCAGAGAGTCGTTATTTTCAATTTCGATCCCCTCTCCTTTAGCGAACTGCCTCAGCGTTTCCCCATCATAAAATGGCTTCCTTTCAGTCTCCTGGGCGGTCTTGAGTCCTTGTATACTCATGGATGCTGCTTCAAAACTCGGGACAGTGACAAAACCGTTATTTAGGATGTTCAGAAAGTCCGCAAATTTGTCATTTGTCAGGAGTCTGCCAATAGAGTTAGGTGTAATAACCTCGCATAGGTATTTCGTATCCTCTTCCGTATTTTCAACTGCGGCGGCAAAAAAGAAAGGGATGCGTGCCGCATTCAGCTCGTTAAAAAACTGTTTTCCGCCATGTGATTTTATAATCTCTTTCATCTCTTCCTTTAAATTAAAATTATTGCTCAATTTTAGTTTTTTCTCCTTCCTCGGGGATCCCTGCTATTATTACATTACATGCTCTTACTGCGTTCTCATCTGTTCAAAAAGCAGGGATGCATCAAAGTCATCCTCTTCCTCTATGGTGCCAGTAGCCTGCATGTCATCAGCCTGATAAAAATTGCCGCTTCCGTCAAAGCCGTCCGTCTCAGGATATCCTCCAGCCATGCCAGGGGCCTCTTGAGTTGCTCCTGATTCCCAGGCTGCCGCTTTCTGGCTTCCTGTCTCTATAGCCTCATCTGGTACAACCTGGCTGACAAGTCCGGCCGCTGTAGAGATCTTTGTGGCGGCCGCAGTTTTCACGGTTTTCGCAGCCACAGTCTCTACAGTTTTCACAGCATCCACTGTCTTGGCGCCAAGGATCTCCTCGATCGGCAGGTCATAGATTTTCTTTCTGCCTTCTTCCGCCCTTCGTATCTGGCTCCCAGTCTTTTTGCGGCTTGCGCTCACCTGTTCGATCCACTGGAATCCGTTCTCATCTGTATCTGTTTTTCTTTTTCGTTTTTTTAGCCGGAAGGTTCGGACATTACTCCCAAGGCTGCTCTTATCCGGCTCCCATGTACCGTTTAACGACATCCCATTCAGTGAATCAATGACCATACTTCCAAGATACGATCTGGCGATATTTTTAATACAGTGGCATTTGTACTGATTCGGGAAAGCGCATACCCACTGAACCAGGTCTTTCTTTTTTTTATCATCCAGAGTAACCTTGACCCGATATACCCTCCCTTTGTGCGGCTTGAGCTCCAGGCTCTCCGGGAGATCAAACTGGATCTTTTCCTTTTTATAATGTGCCTCCAGGGATTTCGCAAATATGTCGCATAAGCAGATCCCGTTCAGGTGTAGCTGGATCAAGTCATTATCATGGTGGATATAGAGCCTTACCTGAAAAGTCATTTAACCCCACCCGCTTCCTTGCGGCGCAGGCGGCTGACCATGCACAGGTAATAGCCGCGGGCGTTGGTGTAGATCAGGTCGGTGTGCTCCCTGCAGTTCTCATTTCCCATCAGGATCGTCAGGCTGTCCATAGCGCTGAAATAATCCCGGATGGTCTCCTCCCACGGAGCGAACGTACCTCCGGTGAGCACCAGATACTTATACTCGTCAAGGCCGTTGAAGGCGCCCATGATCTTATCGACTGCTTCCTCACATACCTCCTTTACGACTTTCTTCAGGATGTCCGAGATCGGATATGCAACTTTATGGGGCCTGCGTTCCTCCGGCGTGGACACATACCGCACTGCTTCCCCTGTTTCCAGCACGTTTTGGATGGAGGTCTGGTCCAGGGAGAGGTGGTACTGCTCGTTCGCCCTGGTACATACGCGGTTGAAAATCTCCCTCATCCCGAAATTGGTGAAGGTTTCACGCCCACGGATGATCCGGTTATACAACTCGTACAAGTCAAGGGTTTCAAAGCCCGCGTCAGCGATCAGTAAGTTCGAAGAAAAATAATCCCTTGCTGCACGGACACTCCTGCAGTTGTCGTCCATACTCAGGCTCATAAGGGTTCCTTCCGGTTGTGCCATGACATCAATGTCTTCCGGCTTCAGTGTAAAATCATATGGCATGGCCTTATCCCCCATCTGGATCATGAACCGGTGCCGCCCCGACAGTGTGTTGACCAGTTCCTGTTTATCCGATCCCTTTAAGTAAGCAGGCGGGAGTCCAGTCTGCAGGTAACAGGGCATCTTATTGTACGCCCCACAACTGGTATTCATCACGCCAAGCCCAAGCCCCGTCCTTGCGATCACTTTGAACAGGCTGCTGGCATACCGGTGCCGCCCGAACAGTTCAGACTGTGATTCGCTGGTATCGTTTATGCTTGTGGATTTCTGGGCGCATGCCCCGACCCTCCACACGTCATCGGTTTCGAAGTCATGATAAAGGATCTCGTCCTTGGCCGGCAGCCCGATGACATCCTTCTTTTTCCCGATCCTCTTGGCATAGGAAGGGAAACAAAACAGGCTGTTCGGTGAGTAACCTTTGACGCCGGAATAGCCGATGTCAAGGGCTATGGGCCAACGACTCCTGCATGAGGCGTGCTTTTCTGCTTTCATTTCCGTCCTTGTACGGTAATTGGTTGTATTCAAAACTCATTCCCTCCTTTTAGCTGCGGTCATGGATGACCGCACATTAATTCTTCTGACTTAAGTATGTCTGTTTTTTTAATTTGCGGTTTTTTGCGGATAATAAAAATGCAGGCGTTTTTCTGCCTGCATTTTTATCAGTTCCCCGCCTATCCGGTTTTTGGATCCCGGCACTAGCAGGATGCCTCATCCTCCAGGGCGACGTCAGGGTGTCGGAATCTCCGCAGGCTCACTGTCCGCATCTGCTATATTTTCCGCTTCCTCAGCCACAGGCGCCGATCCTGCGTCTGCCTCTGCCACAGCGGCTTCTGCCTTCTGTGCGAAAATGGTTTCTGCTTTCCGGGCTGCAGCCTCCGCTTCCTGATATTTTTCGGCATACTCCTTCTGGGTAGCCATCTCCTGGATCACGAAGGTCTGGGAAAAATAAACTTTCCCGCGGTATTCAGTACGGGAACTCTCCATCGCCCCGATCACGTACACAGTATCGCCCAGGCGGATCCTCTGGTCAAGGCCCTGGGGTGCGCGGAAGTACATTCCGGTCACATTGTAGGTGCGCCCGTCTTTCTGAACTTCCAGGCGGATCTCATAGATGTCTTCCCTGCGTTTGGAAACGCCGCTGACTTTCGCCTCCAGCCGGATCTCGTTAGCCGGGTCTGGCCGTCTCCCGCCAAGCCCCCTGACGCCCAGCATCTGTTCCATGCGGGTTGCGTCATGCTCGATCTCGTCGATGTAGATCGCGGTCCGCTCCACGAACCCCGCCCCGGACTGGACGGAATACGCGCCAAGGTATCCCTTGATCAGGACGTAATCCCCTTCCCTGAAGGACTGTACGATCCCCTTGGTTCTGGTAAAATTATTGAACAGTGCCTCCGGAAAATAGGTTTCCACGGTCTGTTCGAACTTTGCCTGCCCGTTTTCACGAGTCCTTCTTGTAACGATCTCATTGTAAGGTACGGTCAGGGAACCGAAACGCTCATTTCCATACAGGTGGGAGATCCTTCCTCTTAAATACACTTCGTTCATAAGTTCGCGCACATTTTGTCTTTCCATAATTCAAGTTTCCTTTCTTTTTTCGGGTATTGTCCTTTTTTAGTTTTCTTGTGCAATTTCCTGGCTTCTTCGCCTTGTATTATTCTGTGTGTATGGCTGCCAGCCCTGCACTGTTCCTGAAGCGTACAGGTGACAGGAGTTTCCTGCCAGGTCAACATCTGTCAACTGCATTAAGTATGGCTGATGGGGAACGGATCAGGCGCACAAAAAAATGACTCATTCCGGGGCGCATTTTCCATTATCTACCTTATGCAATCTGCTGTTTTGTAATTATATGTCTAATATCACATTTTTCTGCGGATAGCTTTTTTAATGGAAATATGCATAGGGAGGCCCGGATTTTTCTGCGGATAACATTTTTTTAAGTTTTTTTGACATAAAACATAACCAACAGCCTTTCTTGTCGCATTATTTTTTCAGAAAAAAGACGGATGGCCTCCCTCCTGTCGGAGTGATGTAAGCCCACCCGCCTTCCTCAGCATTATCTTCCGTATCACTTGTATGGATACTCATCCAAAAGGTTTGACTCGTATCTCACAGCTTCCACTTTCGTGTACATATCCCCGTCCGCATAGTAAGTTGTCCGGTCGCTGTACACCTCTATGGCCACAGGCTTGCTCCTCGCATACCCCATCGGCGGCTTGAGCTCCGCCAGGACGTATACGCCTGCCCCTATCGGCTGGCTTGTCCTGAAGTACCCGACGTTCTGCCCTCCGTATTCCAGACGGCTCTGCGTCTCCGCATCGTCCATTTCGATATCCGCCCGTGTAGTCCAGGCGGTCATCTGCCCTGTCCGGCTGCCGTACCCGTCATACAGGCTTATCCGCTCGGATTCAATGCACACCGGCGTACCTTTCGGCACGACGCCGCTGTACAGCTCCCCGGGCGCCGCCATGGACTCGTTGATCGGCGTCTTCCCGCGCCTTTTGTACGGCGTCAGCTCCTTTGCCTTCATGGCTTCCAGGAATTCCTTTGTGCCGGTGATCACGGTATCCTGCAGATAGAACTTCGCGTCCCCGGGCTTAAACTGCATCAGGAACTTCGCCCTCTCGTCCGGATCCTCAATGAGCTTTGCGTCCTCCTCGATCTCCGCGAAGGAGTTGTACCGGGAAGCCGCATACAGGCCGAAGATGGCGTCGTCATGCACGATATATTCCCCGGTCTCGGAATCCGTTTTGTTGATTTTTAGCATCGCGGTGTAGAAACGGTTCCTCTCGTTCACGTCCGCGTACCCGGAAAACTCTTTTGCACTGTATACATGGCTGTCTGCCGGGGCCGTCATGGTCCAGGGCACGAGCGCCGGGGAGTACTTTCCGTCATAGGCCGTCAGCTCCCCTGTCGTCGATTTCACCCCGTTGTGCCAGGACATGCCGGACGCGTTGTTCCCATCCACGGCCCCGTCCTTAAAGAGCACCTGGTCCGCGGTACCGTCGTCTTCCGCTATGGACGCGTAGAAGAAACGCTTTCTCAGGGACTCCCCGTCATAACGGCTGCCGTTGGCCGTTGACGCGCCGTTCCCGTCATAGGCTGCCAGCTCTCCTGTCGTTGATTCCACCCCGCTGTGCCAATACATGCCGGACACATTATCCTCAGCCACAGCTCCGCCCTTAAAGGGTACCAGGCTGGCAACAGCGCCGTCTTGCGAGGCAGGGCTGTAGAAGAAACTCTTCCCCAGGGGCTCCCCGCCATAACCGCCGGCCGCTGACGCGCCGTTCCCGTTCTCCGTCACTTCCGTATCAAACCCGTGGTAGCGGCTGCCATCATTCCCTCCGTTCTCCTTCCGGATTTCCCCGGCACCTTCCTCACCAAGGTGATCCATTCCGTAGTAGTCTTTTAACGGGTCATGCTCTTCCTGGGTGATATCCCAGCCGCCGTAGGAATAATCCCCGTTTGGCGCTTTGACGGAGGCCTGCAGCCGGTCGATATCCAGGCCGTATTTGTAAACCTCGAAATCGCCGTGGTAACCGTGGGCCCGGATCACGAACTCCCGGTCGTCCTGGCCCGCCGTGTTATCGCTGTTTTCCTCACCGAACCGGAGCAGGTAGTTATCCTCTTTTGCCTGGCCTGTCAAGGCCATAGCCGCGTCAAAGTTATAGTGCGTGTCGTAATTGTCGGTTGTATTATTGCTCTCCGTCCCGTCATAGACAGAAGGCACAATGACTTCCTTCGGTTTCTCAATGTCGAAGCTCCGGTTCTCCCAGTCGTTGACATCCTTATCCCGCCTCTGCGGCGGCTGCTCCACGATAACGTATACGCCGTAGGGCAGGTAGCTGGAGATATTGTAGTAACGGTCATCCAGCCTCTCGTCAGCGGAAAGGGTCGTGTAATCCTTATCCGCCCCTCCGCCTGGCGCGCTGTCCCATTCCACGCTGTAGATGGTGTCCAGGTCGTAGTAGTAGAAGGGTTTTAAGTAGTTATATGATTTCGCGATAGCCTCAAAGAGCGCAAGGTCATAGACCGCTTCGTCATAGCCGATCTTCCCGTCCGGTTTGGCGATGTTCTCTCCCAGACCGTTGTCGAGCATCAGCTTCGCCGCCTCGTCCTCCAGATACCATTTGACGGCAAACTGCCTTACCGCGTCAGACGCCTGGGCGTTTGCCTTAGCGTAATCGGAGGTGTTAACTGTAACTTCCGTGTTCACGCCGTTGTTCACGGCCGGGTACTGCTCATAGCCGGAACGGTCTCCGAACACATACTCCCGGATCCACCGGAACGGCTTGAAGGAGGTATCCCGGTCGCCTCCGGCCGTCCCGTCCTTATCCGCTCCGTCCGTGTTTTCCAGGGTGTGGTCCCGGTCGGCGTCATCCTTCTGGTATTTCTCATAGAATGTCTTAAACCAGCGCTGCCCCGGGTAGTTGGACATGGAGTCCCCCGTAAAGGTGGAATGCATGTCGCCGTCCCAGATGTCGGTGTTGGCTGCCTGGATGGCATCAAAGAACTTCTCGTAGTTGTACGCTTCAATGTGGATCAGCCCCGTGCCGTCCTCGATCGGCTGCCTCCTGGTTTCCAAAAGTCTTGTGTAGCCATGGTTCTGCTCATCCTGCAGGCAGTCACTTAGGTTACGGTCCCTTAAGATCCCGTCATAGCTGTACAGGGAGGCATTGGTTACCACCGCGTCGCCCTCTTCTCGGACCTCCCGCTCGGATGTGGTGTAGCCCTCGATTTCACCTGCATTATCTCTGTGCCCGTCCTGCGGGTCCAGGTAGGTATCCCACAGGTTGTTTGCCCTGGCTGAAGTGGTCATGGATTCTGTCCGGTGCGTCACGTCCGTGTAGATCTTCTGGACGTTGGAGGAGGCAAGGGCCCCGCCTTCCTCAGAGATCTTATCTTTCTCCGGGAAATCCACGGCCTTTCCATCATAAGCGGTATCGTATTTCCAGGTGAAGGTGTCATAGTTGCCGTCCCCGTTAGTGTCCTCATACCGGGGCGTCATGGTGTTGCCGTTCCGGTCCATCCAGACGATATGCCCGTCTTCGTCCCGGTACAAGCGCTCCAGGTTGGATTTTAAGTACGCCTTGAAGCGGAAGCCGCCGATGCTCTCCGGCTCCTCCTCCGGGGAATCCCCTTTTAAGAGGCTGCCCAGCCAGTCCTTCGCCGTCTCATACCAGCCGCCGTCGCGCTCTGCGGAGATATTGTCCGAATGGAACGCCGCATAGGTGTCATGGGCGTAATCGATGTGTTTCGTTTCCTCAGTGGATCGTTCACGGCTGCAGAAGCCGCATGCGCCGGTCCCGTCCTGGTTCTCATAGCCGCAGTTTAAGCAGTACCAGACGGTCTTCGTCTCCGCCAGTGTCTGGATATCCTTTTCAATCCGCACCTTCTGGCGGATGGGCCGCTCATATACCCTGGCCGGGGCTGCAATAGTCCCGCCGTCCTGCCGGACCTCTTTGTCCCCCGGGTACATCAGGAGGACGGTTTCTATATAGGAATCCGCCGTGCCGGAGGGGAAACGGATCCCGATGACGCCGTACTGCGCCGCATACTGGCCCGCTGTGTATCTCACCCCGTCAATTTCCAGGACGTCGTCCCGATATGTGATCCGAAACTGCGCGGTCCCGTCCTCCAGAGCGTCCAGCATTTCCTGGCTCATGGTGAACGTATAGGTCCCCGCCCCTTTCCGGGTCTCCCGGTAGGAATCACAGGCGATTTCCGTGTTGGTTACTTTCTGTACCAGTGTAGGCGATTTCTCCACAATCGTGGTGACAAGCTTCGTGGCCTCCGTGCCGTCCGACCGCAGGAGCGGTTCCCCCGCCGCATAGGCCCAGAAGGTTTTGTCTTCCCTGGGGCGGAATGTTACCTGGCTTTCCAGGCTGGACCCTGCGTATTCCGGGCTCCCCTGGGCCGTCTCATTCGGCACGACGGCGGATGTCACAAAGCCGGTTTCGCTGCGCATGACCGAATCGCAGTTATCTGCGGGGTAAACCCGGTAGACAAACCCTTTCATGCCATCCCCGGAACCGATCCGGTAGGTAATGTCCGTTTTTACATATATGCTGTCGTTGGCCTCGTTGTACAGGGATTCATTGGCCTTCGCGTCCCTGCAGCAGCAGGCGATGGCCGCGTACAGCTTCCCGCCGGACTCGTAGACGCCTAACATTTGCATGGCGTTGAAGACCTGGTAGAAGTCGTCTGTAAACAGCTGCGCATTGACGGCTTCCGCTACCGCCTCCGCGGTGAATGCTTCGATCTCAACCGAAGCCCACGGGGCGCCGTCCGTCACTTTCCGGAACCCGCTCTTTAAAAACATCCGGTTCACATCGCCGATCACGTCGCTGCCGGCCGTGATCCGGGAGGGGTCCAGGCATGCGTTTTCGATCCGCATGGAATTATCCGGCTTCACACCCTGTTTCCCATAGGAAATGGTCTTTACGTTGTTGACCGTAAAGGTCCGGCCGTTGTATTCCACCGTATCGCCGATCGCAGCCTCCCATGTGCGGCTGCCTATTGTAACCAGTTCCCCTTCTGTGGCATACACCGGCTCCTCAGTCTGCACCTGCTCCTGATGCGTCACGCTGTCGTCCCATACGGGCTGCGTGGAGGTGAGGTGGAACACCGCGCCTTCCGGTATGTTTGACGCTTCCACAATATACCCGTCCCGGGTCCCTTCGCTCGTGATCGTAAAGGTCGTCCCGCCGTTTATACGGTCATAGGACAGGGCGGAGGAAACCGCTGTGCCGCTGGGGAAACTGTCCCCTCCGGCCCCGAACGCGTCCCGGTTTGTGATAAGGGCGCTGTCTTTGCCGTATACGGAAAGCTCGTACCCTTCGGATCTGGAAAGTTCCTTAATATAGTAGGAGCTCCCATCCTTCCCCAGGATGAGCGGGCGGCCGATCCAGCAGTTCCCGTTGTTCTCCTCATTGTTTAAAACCGGGTAATGCCCTGCCGTCCCATCCTCCCGCCAGACGTCAGTCTTATTGTTGGTAACGCGGTTGTTATACAGCAGGCCGGAATCATACATCTGGTTTGTGGAGAGCCTGTAGTGGAAGGTCCTGTCTCCGTTCCAGGTTTCATCAAGATCCGCCCCGTCCCCGGCCGTGATTTCGGAGCCGTCCGGGTTGTGGCCAATAAAACGTTCCATGTCCTGCTCTTTTGCCGCGGAAGCGTTTCTCTCCATATGGAGGTTCCCCGGCGCTTCCCCGTACCAGTCCGTATGCTCAACAGCGCCTGTTTTGTAGTTGTAGACAGAGCCGGGGGCCTCCGTGATTACCATAAATGACCCGTCCCCGTTCCGGTCCGTCGTGGCAATGGCGACCAGGTCATCCTGTCTGAATACCACGCCGGTATCCCCATCGCCGTCCCCGTCCGTATCCGGATGGATAATATCCTGGGCGGCGAACAGGCCGTAAACCGCCCCTTCCAGCGTCCCGTCCCCGTTCTCTGCGCCGTAGTCCCCAAACGTGTCGCCCGTATTGTCATGCAGGTCAAAATCGCGCTTATTGAAATGGATCTCGCCCTCTGTCCGGTGGTCGTAAAGTATGAACGTCCAGTCAACCACCGTGCCGTCCGGCGGGGCTATCTGGTCCGCTTTGGATTTTAAGAAGGTGATGGAACTGCGCAGGCCGCCTCCGCCTTTGCCCCCTTCCCCACCGTCATCGTCATCGTCGGAAACGGCAGCGGCCCTGCGTCCTTTGCCCTCATATCCGGTGCCCACCCGCTCAGCCGGGGCTTTCGGGGCTGCGTCGGAAGCGGTTGCGGGGGCGTAGCGGATCACGCCTTCCGGCAGGAGATCGTAGTCCTGGTACACTCCTTCTTCCTCGTTATTTAACAGCTTTTCCGGTTCCTGGGCTGCGGGCTCTTTTTTCCCGCCCGGCAGGATACGGGACAGCCAGCCGGACAAGCCGGTCTTTTCCCCGCGGCCATTGCCGGCATCCGTTCCGCTCCCGTCCCCGTCTTTACCTGCATCTCCGCCCTGCTCTGCAGCCTCTGTACTGTCAGCGGCAGCCGTGCTTTCTGTTTCTCCCTGGCCTTCGGATTCATCGGCGGCGCTGGTTTCGGCATCTTCTGCTTTGGCCGTACTTTCCGTTTTACTGGCATTCTCATCCTCTGCAATAAAAGCGATTCCCTGAACCCTTTTTCCCTGGGCTGTTACGATAATGTCCGTTTCGTCTTCCTCAGGCAGGCTTTCTTCTTCGCCCTGATTCTCAGCCCCATCTGTACTGTCCGTTTTGCCGTTGCTTCCTGATTCCTCCTGAGCTGTATCAGAGGCTTTATCGCGATCTTCAAGGGTTTCCTCTTCCGCCTCTGAGCTTTCAGAGCGGACAGGCCTTGCGGCGGCAATCCGGTCCCGTTTAATGGCGGGTGTATAACGGTAGGAGCTGCCAGAATATTCCTCACTGTTCTCATTCCGGTCCGGGGTATTCTCACCATCCGACTCTGTCCCCCGGGCTCCGCCTTCTGTATGCTCCAGGTTCTTCGCCTCCCCGGTACCCTTATACTCGCTGGATGTGACGGTGCGCCACTCGACCGGAATGTCGTCCGTGTGGATGCCGTGGCGTATATACCCCTTTGCCGCCTGGATTTCCCTCGCGCTGTACTCATAGGTCAGGGAAATAAAATCCTTATAAAACTGGTCGCGGTCTGCCTCCATCGCTTCCTTTGCGGCGTCCCCCGGCTCAATGCAGTGGAAGAACCCGCCTTCCTCTACGAGTTTTTCGCATTTTTTTACTTCCTCATACCATGCGGCCCACGCCTCGTCATGCATCTGCTGGTTGATTTCCTCACAGTCGCACTCCTCCTCGCATTCGCATTCAAGGTACTCAATCTCCGGGGCCGGATGCCCGGTACAGTAGCCCTTATGGTAAGTGTAGCCTTTGATATCCGTATGTGCGGGCGTCTCACTTTTGTTCCCGGAAGAATCAATCTCATAGAGAAGCCCGTCCCGGCCTGTTACATTGTCGTCCCGTTTGCAGGGATCACGGTACGGGTCGTCCCACGTCTCAAACTGGCTCCCCCCGTCATTGCCCCAGTTGTATTTGTTGGTATCAGACTCCGTGACGCCCTTATTTCCGGAATAGTTAAACACGATCTCGTCCTCTCCCCAGGCCGTCTGGTTGAGGCTCCCCAGGCCGGACTCGTAGGTTCCCGGATCGTCCGGCGTGCGGTTCAAGTCTGTGTTGTCAAGCTGGGTTTCGTCGAAT
>CAJTGE010000042.1 GCA_910575795.1 Clostridiaceae bacterium
ATGTCTGGTTTCGACAAAAGGCTTTGGCCCTGTTTTTGCAGGCTTTCCACTTGCTGATTTAGAACCTTTTTTTGCCCTGCCTCTTGTTGGAACAATGTCACCAGTCTCAGGGTCAATCTTTCCTACACATATGCGTTTTGAACGGGACTGCCGCTTTTCTTTGTCCCAGTAATAAGTTGTGTTATAAGCATATGTAATGCCTGTGCGTTTATCAGTTTGAGTAACTATCGACATACAATCACCTCGTCATGTTTATGTCTCCATCATAAAACATGACGATGAGTTAATCAAGTGCAAAATGGTGGTTTTGTCAATAAAATTCAGGTGGTTCGGCTAAGTGTGGCGAAAATTCATCGTCACGTTTTCGAGAATCCGGGTTATATATATATCCCCCATTTACGAGATAATATAGATAACCGGAATCTCCCCAGGCAGATAATGAAAGTAATAGATCTGTTCATTTTCTATACTCCCAATCCCCGGCGAACACCACACTTTAAGGCATTCTGTGGTATCGCTGAGTACCCCGCAGGCATATCCATTCTGTGAAGACAAAAAATTCGGATATGCATATAAAAAATCCGGATAAGGAAGTTCTGTATGAAATTCCAAAGCGCTGATTTCCCCATTGACAGCTCCATAGCATTCCTCATCTTGAAGACGCAGATCGGTTTCCATTTCTGCAATTGATCCATATTCCCTGAAATTCGGATAACCTCGAATAATTTCCCTGATTTCCTGTCGGTGAATCTGTTTAAATTCTTCTGTGTAAACGACGATATTCTCCAGCATCCACGGAGTATCCGCATCGGCCCTCGACAGTTTTATCTGAATCGTATAATCTTCATTGCCGCCGCTCCACTGAATACGGTTTCCCTCACATCTCACAGGATTTTCCCAATATGCAAGAAATTGTTTCCATTCGGATCGTATAATATCCGAGATTTCCGGAGGCAAAAACTGGGCGGCGATATCATCGGAGTGCTTTTGCGCCTGCAGATGTATCCCGTCTGTTATGATTTCGTTATTACCGTATACATACATGGCGCTCAATGCAGATACGGAAACCTTATCCAGGCTTTGCAATGTGACAACGCACATGGCATCCGGATCATGCTCTAAAAGAATAACCTGTCGGTTGCCATTTTGGAACGTAATGTTCCCTGAATTCCAGTAACATTCCTTTGAGGATGTGAAATCGTCTACTCGGGCTTGTTCAACAGGAAATGTGTTGTAAGTAACAGAGGTCTTTTCATTACATGAGGACAAAACGCTCAATATACATAGGGATAACAGTATCCACAGAAGTTGGTATTGCGTAAATCGTTCTTTAACCCAGCGCACAGGTCGTCCTCCTTGGCCGTAAAATTGAAAGAATGTGCCTTAAAGCATTTTCATTAGTGATGCTGCTTTACAGTATTTACAGTATTACAAAGCAAATTTTCCTTTTCATTTTCAGCAAAATCAGCTATAATAATAGAATCAGAGGCAGACAGGCGGCATACTCCTTGCTTTTGGAAGTTACACACCTTTGGGACAGGCTTAATGGCTTAGGCTTGTGCCACAGGTGTGTAAACACCAAAGAAGGGAGGGTGAGGATATGCTTTTTCTCGAAATCCTAAGCTGTGTAGTAAGTATCTTAGCAGGCTTCGTATCATTAGCCAAAGAGTATAAATCTTACATACAGCGTCATAAGGAGCGGACAGAAAAAGACCCATCAGCTAGCTTGCCGGCATCTGACGGGTCAGAAGATGATTGCATAAGCAATCATTGAATGTCCCAGGGTGGCGGTAGTACCGCCGCCCTTTTTATACCATAATAATATCATGTAGGAGAAACAAAGTCAATAAAAATTTAAAGTTCCTTTTTGGGCTTTCGGATGCCTTGGTTACTGTTCGTTGTGCCATCCGTTCAAAATTCATGTCGGATGATTATGAACAGTTAAAATCGTGCGTGATCAAGATTATCTTACACTCTATTCAAACTTTTCTGATTGGCAGCCAAACTTCATATTGCATATTATTGGGGTCGGGATTTAGATAGACCTCTATATCAGGAGCGTTATCAAACTCAAATCCGGATGTTGGAAGCCATTCTGTTATGATGCGTTGTTCTAATTCCTGAATTGATACACCTGTACCGGTTCCGCTAAAAATGGCCCATGTACAGGCAGGAACAGTATATTCATCTAAGGAATTGCCGGTATCAGCGGACGAAGATACAGCTATGAAATATCGCCACTCTTCTTTGTCATTGCAAACACTTACGCCTAAGACGCCCATAGGCTGATTATTCATAAGCGGCGTAATCTTTTCTAATGTGCCGTTTATAGCTGCATTTTGCCACATTTGCGGTACGGCTGCGAAATTGTTTTCTATTTCCTTATCCAGCGGATGAGATACTCCCACAATGCGAAAGGCCGCTTTTTCTTCAATTCGATAATTCAATTCCTCTACTCCTTTTACGGTTATTTTGAAGCTGATAGGGGGATAAGATTTCATAGGCGTTCCTCCTTTTTTTGCCATTGACGGCGCTATGCCATGCACACTTTGAAATGCCCTGTTAAATGCGGTCGGGGAGGAATACCCATATTTCATACCAATATCAATAATTTTTTCAGTTCCGCTTTGCAGATCGATAGCAGCTAAAGACATTCGCCTGCGGCGGATATATTCTGAAAGTGGAATACCCGCCATATATGCAAACATTCTTTGAAAGTGGTACGTAGAGCAGCATGCTATGTGTGCAAGCTCATCATAGCTGATTTTTTCTGCAAGATGTTCCTCGATATAAGAAATTGTTTTATTTAATTTTTCTATCCATTCCATTTTTTACTCCTTTCCAGTGATAATTATACCTCCTTAGGTTGGTTGCTTCCTCTCTTTTCATGCACGTAAAAGAGAGTAGTAGAAGTCTATATCTGCTTTTTGGTTTGCTTGCATAAATCACGAACGTTTAATGTATATAGTTTACTGTCTTTCATAAAATGTGTACTGCGTTGACGAAAATCAAAATGTACATTTTTATATAATTTTATACGTATTTAGACAAAAGCGCAACTGTGTAAGCAGGAAATCCCGGCTTCGGACCAAGCTGGTTCGAGGTGTCAGCGCTGCTTTACTCCTCACATGGAACAGTTTTTCAACATTGTACTTCAGTTCCCCAATTACTGTTTTATCTCAGTCTCCAGAAATTTTCCCTCCGCAAACAGTTTATCAGGATTTGAGGGATATACAGCCGTCTTCTGATTATATTCATCCTTTGTAAGCGCTGCAAACGCAATGTTCATTTTAAAATACTGTCCTGCAGACAGGGAATGATTTTATCCGTCGAACCCTGGGCCTTGTTAGCTGTCACGAGGCGAATCCCCGCAGTCAGTCAGGAGAGATTTATAGGAAATTCATTTGTAATTATACTCTCCGTGCAGTATAATTAAGATCATATCAGGGAGTGAGGATAAACGTGGTAATTTGTGATGATTGTTTAAATGTAATGAGAAAAATAGAGGATAATACTGTTGATATGGTATATCTAGATCCTCCCTTTTATTCTCAAAAAATTCAGTGTATGAAGGATTCCGATGGAAATGAATATCGTTTTTCTGATATTTGGGATACAAGAGGCGAGTATCTTGAATATATGAGAATTCGCATTAAAGAAATAAAAAGAGTTTTAAAAAAACAGGCAGCGTCTTTTTACATTGTAATGATTCTGCTTCCCACTATTTGAGAATTATTTTAGATGATGAGTTTGGAGAAAGTAATTTTAGAAGTGAAATTATTTGGGCATATAAAAGATGGTCTAATGCTAAAAAAGGATTGCTTTCTGGTCATCAGACTATATTTTTTTATTCTAAGACAGACAATTTTAAGTTTAATACGATGTATACGGAATATTCACCTACTACCAATGTCGATCAGATTTTGCAGGAGAGGGTGCGGAACAGCGCAGGAAAGGCGAGCTATAAATATGATAAAAAAGGAGATATTGTTATAGCTAAAGAGAAAAAGGGGGTGCCTTTGTCAGATGTGTGGGAAATTCCCTTCCTGAATCCGAAAGCGAGAGAAAGAACGGGTTATCCGACGCAAAAACCGGTTGAATTGCTTGAAAAGATCATTAAAATAAGTACAGATGAGGGAGACTCTGTTTTCGATCCATTTTGTGGAAGCGGAACGACGCTGGTGGCTGCAAAGATATTAAATAGAAGATTTACAGGCGTTGATAAAAATTCCAGCGCTGTTGAGTTATGTAACCGGAGATTAGAGGCGCCGGTTAAGAGCGTATCCCGATTGCTGCAGGTTGGAGCAAACGCATATAAAACGAAAACAGATGAGGAATTAGCAATACTTCATATGCTGGGATGTGATGTGGTACAGAGAAATAAAGGGATCGATGGATTCCTGAGGAAATTCTATTTAAATGCTCCTGTTGCTGTAAAAATACAAAAACCATATGAAAGTTTTTTTGAGGCGGTTGATTTACTTGACAATGCCGGAAAAAGAAAGAAATGTAGTTTTACTGTGCTGATTCGGACATCAGAAGGCTTGGTGGACAGTGAGACGCCAATACCGCCGAATATGGTAGTGCTCAACGAACTTAATTTCCAGCTAAATTCCAGCTTATTAAAAGTGTCAGATAATTATAGAATGAAGTTCATGCAGGGATAGAATAACCGGAGACAAATACGGTAAATATATAAAATCCCGGAAACGCTTGCAAAATAGGCGTTCCCGGGATTGCTTTATACGGTTTGGCTATGAAATTCCTCTGAATATTTGTAAGCAGGAAGCCGCTGCCCAGAGCGTGTTTGAAAAAACTCTGATAAACCGGAAAAAAATGCCGGGATGAAAGTTGCATTTCAGGAGAAAATCCATATAATAGAGTATAACGAAAGCAGAGGAAGGTATCACGTTACGGTTCATCCGCCGGACGGAACCCTGTAACAGCATAGCGCATCCGGCCGATGCTTGAAATAGATTCGGAACCCTTCTGATTTTGGAACTGCCAGGGAGGCGCCGGTCAGAGAGAGCCCCGAGCGGTAATGGCACATTGCAAGGTGTTGTTACCGTTACATATACATATTCCGGCATGAGAGGAACTATTCCAGCATAAAAGGGTACGGATGCCGCCGCCCTGTCATCATAATCGGGAGAACAGACATGAATTATACATATCTTCTGCGCTGTGCGGATTCTACGCTCTACTGCGGGTGGACAAACCATCTGGCCGAGCGTGTGGAGGCCCACAATGCGGGCAGAGGCGCGAAATACACAAGAGGGCGCAGGCCGGTTTCGCTGGTCTATTTTGAAGTCTTTGACACAAAGGAAGAGGCCATGCGGCGCGAGGCGGCGATCAAGCGCATGACGAAAAAGGAAAAGGAGGCGCTGGCGGACCGAGGTTCGGGCAGTGTGAAGGATTAAATCATGAAAGCGGCGTATGCGCGGGTATGGAGGCGACAGGTTGATTACATTACTGGCAAAGTGTTTTATCAAAAACAGCGGTGATCTGAAAGATCCCGCGGTGCGCAGGCGTTATGGATCGCTCTGCAGCGTGGTGGGGATAGGCTTAAATCTCTGCCTTTTTGCGGGGAAATATCTGACGGGCTTTCTGTGCGGTTCTATTGCTATTATGGCAGATGCATTTAATAATTTATCCGATGCGGGATCGTCGCTGATTACCCTGATCGGGTTTAAATTTGCGGGCATGAAGCCGGATAAGGAGCACCCGTTCGGACATGGGAGGATTGAATACATATCCGGGCTCGCGGTGGCGGCGGTTATTATCCTCATGGGTTTCGAGCTGGCCAAATCTTCGGTGGGAAAGATTCTGACGCCCTCAGCGGTGGATGCGAGTCCGGCAGCGATCGGCGTTCTGGCTGCTTCTGTGGCGGTGAAGCTGTATATGTGCAGTTATAACCGGGCGATCGGGAGACGGATTGATTCAACGGCCATGCGGGCCACGGCGGCGGACAGCTTAAGCGATGCCGCGGCGACGCTGATGGTGCTGTTTGGCATGCTGATTATGCGCTACACCGGGATATATGTGGACGGCTGGTGCGGCGTGCTGGTGGCGCTGTTTATCTTCTATACCGGATACACCGCGGCCAGGGACACGCTGAGCCCGCTTTTGGGGCAGCCGCCGAAGCAGGAGCTGATTGATGAGATCTACGCCATCACACTGGCACACAAAAAGATCCTGGGGATCCATGATCTGGTGGTTCATGACTACGGCCCGGGGCGGCTGATGATTTCCCTGCACGGGGAGGTATCCGGGGACGGAAATATATTTGCGCTTCATGACGTGATTGATCAGGCGGAAAAGGAGCTGAAGGAACGGCTGGGCTGCGAGGCCGTGATCCACATGGATCCCATCGAGACAGCCAATGAGGAGTCGGCCGCGATCCGGCGCGGGGTGGAAGAGATTGTGAAGCAGATCCACAGCGATATTACGATCCATGATTTCCGTATGACAGCCGGGGAAGACCAGTTGGAGATGGCATTCGACGCGGTAGCCCCGTATCAGACCGAGCGCTCGGACGAAGAGCTGGCAGAGGAGATCAAACGGCGCGTCAGTGAGAAATGGGAGGGCTGCCGGGCAGAGGTTTCGATCGATCACGAATACGTGCTTTGAGGCAGCCGCCCGGGCTATCTGAACGGTTAAATACAATACAAGGTTATATACAATACAACAAGATAAAAAAAGGGGTTAAACCGATGCCTGAAAAAAGAAAATCAGAGCTGACAACGCTCTGTTACATTGAAAAAGACGGATGTTACCTGATGATGCACCGCATTAAGAAAGAAAAGGATGTCAATCAGGGGAAATGGATCGGCGTGGGGGGCCATTTTGAGCCGGGTGAGAGCCCGGAGGAATGCCTTCTGCGCGAGACAAAGGAGGAAACGGGACTTACGCTGACCTCGTGGAAGTTCCGCGGGATCGTGACTTTTATTGCCGAGGGCTGGCCGTCCGAATATATGTGCCTGTTTACAGCGGACGGATTTACGGGAGAGTTGTCGGAATGCGGGGAAGGCGTGCTGAAATGGGTGAAAAAAGAGGACGTGTTTCAGTTAAACCTCTGGGAGGGCGATCGGATTTTCCACAGGCTTTTGCTGGAGCGGGACGATTTCTTTTCCCTGAAGCTTCGCTATGCGGGGGATGAGCTGAAGGAATGTGTTCTGGACGGCGCGGCGGTGGACGCAGCGGATCCGGCCGGGATATCCGTGAAAGAGTGAAACGATGCGGATTTTATATGAAGAAACAGGGGACAACATCCGTGTGCTCCGGTGCTTTGGAACAGGCGGCGAAGCGGTTATTCCGGAGCGGATCCGGGGAAAAGACGTGACAGAGCTGGGCGATTATGTATTTTCAGACGGACTGCGCAGCCTGCCTGCCGGTAGCTGGTGGGACGGCGGGGATGCGGGGAGGGCCGGGGCTGCATATACAGAGGCAGGCGGGGATGCATATGCAGGGACAGGCCGGGATGCGCATGCAGAGACAGACCTTCCCCCGCTCTGCGGCCTTGCGGTTCGGGCCGTTTCGCTCCCGAAAACCGTGCGCCGGATTGGCCGCTATGCATTTTACAATTGCTATGATCTGGAGCGCCTGGCGCTTTCCTCAGGGGTGCGGGATGTGGGGGCCGGCGCGTTTACAGGCTGCAGAAAGCTTACGCAGCTCGTCATTGAAGTAATTGAGGGCGAACGATCCTGCTTTAAGGAAGTGCTGGCAGAGCTCCCCCAGGAGCTTGTGGCGCAGTACCGCCGCATGGAGCGGGGTTCGGACGGGAAGCTTTGCCCTGCCGGGGAAGCGAGGCTTTTGTTTCCGGCTTATTATGAGGAAGCGGTGGAAAATACGCCGGCGCGCATTCTGGAGACACATGTGCATGGTTGCGGCCACCGCTACCGCTATGCGTTTGACGGAACCACGTTTTTGTTCCGTGAATATGACAGGCTGTTCCCATGGCTGCTGGCGCAGAATTCAGCGCAGTCGGCCGCGCTGCTGGCCATGGGGCGTCTTCGATACCCCCTGTTTCTGGAAGAGGAAGCCGGGAGAGCGTATACGAAATACCTGGCGGATCATTTGGAGGAGACGGCCGCATGCCTTTTTAAGGAAAACAGTATGGACGGCTGGAAATGGCTGGTGAGTGGATTCTTTGCGGAAAAACCGGGGGAAACAGACAGAAAGGTTGAGCGCGCTGCCGTAAACTGTTTGGGGAACGAGGTTTTTACGGAGCGCGCTCACGAGGAATATTTCGATATATGGAAACCGGCTTTGGGGAAAACCGGCTTGGGTAAGCTGATTGAACTGTCAAACCAGGCCGGCCGCACAGAGGTTGTAAGCTTTTTGATGGATGCATCGTATCAGCTTTTTCCCCCGGCCCGGAGGCGGTTTGAACTGGAATAGCCGTTCAGGCTTGTCTGAAACAGGACAGACATTGCAAACCTGATTCAGTATTTTGTTCTTCCCTGTTCTTTAACTTGATTATATAACATCCTTTGTATATAATCAAATATAAATAAAAACATAATTGTTATTTGCTTTTTTTTATGCACCGATTAAATACTTGAGGGAGAGGTTATGTTCGACGGTAAGGAATATGTCTACGCAGTATATGAAGAAAAGAGCTTTTCCAAAGCGGCTCAAAAGCTCTATATTACCCAGCCAGCTCTGAGCACGGCGATCAAAAAGGTGGAAAAAAAGATAGGGAGTCCGATATTTGACAGAAGCACTTCCCCGATTGGCTTAACGCCCAGCGGGGAAGTGTATATTGATGCAATCGAAAAGCTGTTTGTGCTGGAGCAGAACACGCTCAACCAGCTCAACAATCTGAACGGCCTTCTGGCCGGAAAGCTGGCTGTGGGGGGGACCATTTTTTTTACATCATTTATTCTGCCGGGCCTTCTGGGTGAGTTTGCGGGGAAATATCCCCAGATCAAGATTGAACTTCTGGAGGGGACGACGTCGCAGCTCACGAACAAGCTGATGGCAGAGGAGCTGGATCTGATCATCGATAATTCGGAGCTGGATGACAAAAATTATGAGAAATATTATTACAGCACAGAGCGGATCCTCCTGGCGATCCCCAAAAGTTTTGAGATTAACCGCGAGCTGGAGGCGTACCGCCTGACCGAGCAGGAGATCATGGCCGGACGCCACACGGGAGATACATTTCCCTCGCTGCCGCTGCCCCTTTTGGGGGAAATGCCGTTTATTATCGTAAAGGAAGAAAACAGCATTTACAAGCGGGCAATGAAAATGTGCGGCCGCCAGGACTTTACGCCCAATATCATTCTGAAGCCGGATCAGGTGGTTTCAGCCTTTAATATGGCCGGAAAGGGAGTCGGGGCCACCTTTCTTCCGGACGGGCTGGTCTTAAGCCTGCCTTATGAGGCCCCGCTCTATTACTACAAGATGGACGAGGATCTGTCGATCCGCCAGGTGTATTTTTACAAAAAACGGAATAAGTACCTGACAAAAGCCATGGAGGAATTCATACGCGTGGCAGTAGGCGACGAGGGCTTTCTGGCCGTCCGGGATGCCAGGGAGAGGGAAAAGCAGGAAAGGGAGAAGGGAAAACGAGGTGGAACGGGAACGTAAAACGCCGGCTGGCTTAGCGCAGGAGCAGGCGGAGAAGCTTAAGCTTGTCTGCCTGGAAATTCTTTCAAACACAAAAAATGAGCTGTACCTCCATCTGCGCTTCATGGATCGGGCGCTGGGAATGCTCCGGCTTTCGCCGGATTTCTCAAAAAAAGGCGCGGGGACGGACGGCTCCCTCTTTTACTTTCATCCGCAGGCCCTGGCCAGCCTTTATCTTAAAGGGCGCGCCTGCGTGAACCGCCTCTATTTCCATTCGATCCTGCACTGTATTTTTTGTCACATGTATGCAGGGGGCCGGAGAGAAAAGGCGTATTGGGATCTGGCATGCGATATCGCTGTGGAATATCTGATAGATACCGCGCATTTGAAATGCCTGCGCCGTCCGCTCCCGCCTATGAGGCGCCAGCTCTATCAGGAGGCCAGGGAGCGCGTAAAGGTCATAAACGCCCAGAGCATGTACCGCTTTATCAGAGAAAAAGCGCCCGCTGAAAAAGCATTCGCCGCGCTGGCGGCAGAGTTTTACGCGGACGATCACTCCCTGTGGGATGAGGAAGACAACAGCCCCAGGGCGGGCGTCAGCGGAAAGGATCAGTGGGATGCGCTTCGGGAGACGATGGAGACAGAGCTTGAGACATTCTCAAAGCAGGCATCCGACGAGGCGGGCGAGCTCCTGGAGCAGATACGGATTGAAAACAGGGAGAAATACGATTACAGGACATTTCTTAAAAAGTTTACGGTGTTAAAGGAAACGCCCCAGCTTGATCTCGATTCCTTTGACTATATATACTACGATTACGGCATGCGGCTCTATGGAAATATGCCCCTGATCGAACCCCTGGAAACGCGCGAGGCCAGGCAGCTTGAAGAATTTGCGATCGTGATCGACACCTCCATGTCGTGCTCCGGGGAGCTGGTGCGCCGCTTCCTGGAGCAGACCTGCGCGGTGCTCTCCGAGGCGGCGTCGGCCGCGCGCAGGGTAAACATCCATGTTATCCAGTGCGACGAACGGATCCAGAGCGACCGCGCCGTTACATCCGCAAACGATCTGCAGGATTTTATCGAACATATGGAAATCAAAGGCGGAGGCGGGACCGACTTCCGCCCGGCTTTTGAGTATGTCAGCCGCTTATCGCGTGAAAAAGTGTTCACGGACCTGAAAGGACTGATCTATTTTACGGACGGATACGGGACGTTTCCGTCCAGGCCGCCGGCATACGACACAGCGTTTGTATTCTTTAAAGAAGACTACAGCGATGCAGAGGTTCCGCCCTGGGCGATTAAACTGATTCTGGATCCGGATGATCTGGAAGCGGCGGGGGGCGCAGAGGGATGATAGAAGAGGGATGGGAAGGCGGGAAATTACAGAGGATGAGAGATAGTTTGAAACGAACAGGGAGGCTGAGTTGTGAGAAGGGACAATTGAAAGGAGCTGTAAAGCGATGAGAAGGAAGGACAGGGAGATACGGGATAAAAAAGAGATCCAAAACATTATGGAAGCCTGCCAGGTGTGCAGCCTGGCCTTTTCAGGGACACAGGAGGAATATCCGTATGTGATCCCTCTGAATTTCGGCGTGATCTGGGACGGAGATCAGGCGGCCCTTTATTTCCACGGCGCAGGGGAAGGCACAAAAACAGAGCGTATGCGCCGTGACGAACGGGCGGCTTTCTGCATGTATGCCGGGGAAGAGCTGGCGCTGAAACAGCCGGCCTGCCGCTCGACGATGCTATACGCAAGCGTCTGCGGGACAGGACGGCTGTCGGTTGTGCGGGATATGGAGGAGAAGAGGCGTGGATTAGACGCGCTGATGAGGCAGTATGACAGAACGGGGGGCGGGTTTGAATATGATGGTGATGCGCTGGAGCGGATTACGGTGCTGAGGCTTTTGGTGGAGGAGGTTTGCGGGAAGAGTAACCGGGGGTGAATTGGCGCGGGTTAGGGGGATCGCGAGGGGGACGCCAGGGGCGGCTTCTATATCCAACGGAACTGCGCTTTCGCTCAGAGAAAAGCGCAGCGGGCACGTAACAGTTAAAAACTAATAATTAAAACTGCGTCTTCATATGGCCAAACATAAAAAAATATGGTATGATGTCAATACTTGCTGTTGCAGAAGATGTGTGAAGGAGTTATCATTCGCAGGCAGTATTCCGCGAAGCGTGTTACTGTTCACGGAACGGCTGCTTATTAGCCGGGCTGTGAATAGCAACGTGAAGGAGAAAAGATGAAGGATAAAGAATCTTTGATTGCAGATTCATTGCATGGGTCTATAATGCTTAGTAAATTTGAAAAAGATATTATAGTTACCACGCTGTTCAATCGACTTCATGACATTTATCAGAATTCAACGGCGTATTTGACATTCCCCGCTAACCGGACTAAAAGGATGGAACATTCTTTTGGCTGTATGTATTTGTGCGGGAATATTTTTTATTCAAGCCTGTGTAATGCGGACAGGGATACGCTGCGCGGCTTTTTTGGACAGGCGGAGCGGGAGCTGGAAGGGATTATAGACAGTGTCTGCGGCCGCAGTACAGGACGGCAGTATGAGCATAAGCTGGGCGGCGTGTACAGGGATATTCGGAACAGATATGAGAATATGAAGATAGAGGGGGGCATATATAATTATTACAAGCCCGCCAATATCGAGTCAGATTCGTATGTGAGAATCTACATGCTTTTGTTTGAGGGGATCCGCCTTGGAGGTCTGCTGCACGATATCGGACATCCTCCCTATAGCCATATCAGCGAGAATGCGCTGAATTATTTATATGGAACGATTTCCGGGAAAACGGGGCGCAGTAAAAGAGAGGACGAATTTTTGGCGGTTTTGGAGGGGATGGCAGGGGAAAACCATCAGCTTCATGAAGAGATGGGAGTGAAAATTGCCAATATTCTTTTGCTGGAAGCAATCAGGAATGTTACGGAGGAAGAGTCCCGCGAGGGCGCAGTCTACGAGGAGCAGTTATACAGGATCCTGATAAAGGAGATTACTCTCAGAATTTTGCAGGAAAGCAGTCCCTTTTTTAAAGATTTGCATGCCATTGTGGATGGGACGCTGGACGGGGATCGGCTGGATTATGTGTCCCGCGATCCGGAAAATTCGGGTTTTCAGTTGGGAAGGACGGAATTTGACCGTCTGATCCATAAGATGAGATTATGCAGGCTGCAGGCGCATTATTTATTCTGCCCCAGCTCCAGCACGGTGAACGCCGTGGAAGATTTCCTGATGAAGCGCTGGAATCTTTATAAAAATACTATTTATCATCACAGGGTGGTAAAAACAGATTACCTTCTTCAGAATATTATCATAAAGCTTGCGGAAGACTATTTTAAAGAAGATTATGGGGACGCAGAACGGGATGAAAAGATAAGCGGCGCGTATGTTTTGCCGTATGATATATCAGGATTATGGAAGGCGAATGTAGAACGCCCGTCGAATATGGAAACGGCATATGCGATTAATCAGTGGACCGATGCCTGGCTGATTACGGTTCTCAAGACGACGTATTTCCGGAGATATATCGATCAGAAGAGCTGTCTGCATGATCAGCTTGAGGAATTTCTTACCAATAAAAAGCATTATGATTCGCTGATAAAAAGGCGGGAAGAGTTTCAGGAGATTGATTCCGGCGTGTCGGAGATCCTTTCCGGCAGGGCGGGCGATTTACGGGAGGCAATCCAGCGCTTAAAGCGGGAATCGGAGTGTCTGGAAGCGGAAAAGAAAAGGACAGTATTTGATATAGAAGGATATGTGAAAATCATTGATGAAATAACCGGAATTGCACAAAATAATAAAGACAAGAGCTTTGCGGAACGGGGAGGTTTTATTCTGGGCGTGATAAAAAGAAAGTTGTTTCCAGGGGTGGAAACATTTTCCTGTATGCTGGATCAGATGATGAGCCGCCTTGGTTTTGCGCCGGGAGAGATGTTTTATGCTGAGAAAAATTTGAAAACGGGGACAAACAAGGGGCTGTATTTTTACCAGCCGACCAATAAAGAAGGAGAACCGGTTTCTTTGGATAAAATATCGAATATTTCTTATGTTTTGGATGATAATGTGTTATACTCTCCGTTTTTCTTTCTGTATTTGAATAAGAAATCTTCTAAGCGGGAGGATTTCCACGCGCTGCGCAGGAAGATAGGCGCTGAAATCGGAAATTGCATTGCCGAATATATATTAGATACAATTACAGGTTTATCAGGCAATAAGAAGCCATTAGAAAAAAATCGGACGGGATAAGTACCGCCATGACAGGAAGCATGTTTTTATGTTAGTGTGTAACTGCCTGGATCTGAACGGTTACGTTTATCTGCTTAAATAATACATATGTTCTTTTGAATTTTGGAGGCGGTTCTTATGTGTAAGGTATATATGGATTTAAATGTTGAAAAAAACCTGGATTTCGCGATTTACAGTTTAGTTCTGTCAAAAGATAAAGGCAGGGAATTTTCACCGGAAGAGCTGGCGCAGGATATCATAAAGTATCAGGATTTGGATCGGACGCTTTTAAACACGAAGATTTCTTTGCTGTTAAAACGCTGGGTGATGTCCGGGGTTTTGCAGCAGCGGCTGGATAATTTTTCAGTGGTTTAAAGGCGTATTTCACAGATTATATCCATGACGAAAGGGCTTTGCAGGCGCTTCGTATATGGCTGAATATAACGGAAAGATTAATAGGTTTTTGCCAGAGGTCACGCTGCTTCTTTTCAGTAAGAATCGACGTGATTTTTGGTTATTTTAAGTGA
This sequence comes from Clostridiaceae bacterium, assembly GCA_910575795.1. Taxonomy (GTDB): domain Bacteria; phylum Bacillota; class Clostridia; order Lachnospirales; family Lachnospiraceae; genus Otoolea; species Otoolea muris. The sequence continues at coordinate 14,339 of CAJTGE010000042.1, forward strand.
AGATTTGGTTATGAGGCCAGTGAGGACGATTATGAATATTAAAAGGGCAAAGGAAGAGATCAAAAACTGTATTCAGGTATATTTTATGAAGGATGGGCATGGGGAGTACATGCTTCCCGCAATCCGGCAGAGGCCGGTGCTTCTGATGGGCCCTCCGGGAATCGGAAAGACCCAGATTATGGAGCAGATCGCCCGTGAATGCCGCGTGGGGCTGGTCTCCTATACGATCACGCATCACACGAGGCAGAGCGCCATAGGGCTGCCGTTTATTGAAACGCGGGAATACGGCGGGGCGGCGCATTCTGTGACGGAATATACAATGAGCGAGATCGTGGCTGCCATTTACCAGAAGATGGAGGACACGGGGCTAAAGGAAGGGATTCTGTTTATTGATGAGATCAACTGTGTTTCAGAGACGCTGGCTCCTATGATGCTGCAGTTTCTGCAGTGCAAGACCTTTGGAAACCACAGGATTCCGGACGGATGGCTGATCGTGACGGCCGGAAACCCGCCGGAGTACAATAAATCCGTGCGTGAGTTTGATATTGCGACTCTGGACCGCATCAAAAAGATCGATGTGGAGGCGGATTTCTCAGTGTGGAAGGAATACGCCCAGCGGACCGCCGTGCATCCGGCTGTCCTCGCCTATCTGGAGGCCCGGCCGGATCATTTCTACCGGATCGAGACTACGGCGGACGGACGGCGCTTCGCCACGCCCAGGGGCTGGGAGGATCTGGCCCGTTTTCTGGAAATCTATGAGAAAACGGGTAAAAAAGCCGACCGCGATGTGGTGATCCAGTATATTGAGCATCCGGGCATTGCCAGGGATTTTGCCGCGTATCTGGAGCTGTATGAAAAATACCGGGCCGATTACCGGATTGAGCGCCTGCTTTCGGGAAATCCGGGGGAGGAGCTTATCAATCAGCTTGCCGGAGCGCCCTTTGATGAGCGCTTCAGCGTGCTCAGCCTGATACTGGCGCATTTGAACAGCCATTTCAGGGATGTGTGGAAGAAGGAGGCGTTTCTGGAGCTTTTGTTTGACAGCCTGAAACGCTTCCGGACAGCGGACGGGAAGGAGAGTCCTTCGGATCAGGCGCGCTTCCTGGCAAAGGAGCTGTCCGAAAAGCGCGGGGAAAAGCTGAAATGCGGCTTTATCGGCCGGGATGAGGATTATCTGATGCGCGACGCCCAGGCTAAGCTGGAAGAATACGCGCTGCTTTTGGATCGCGAGCACATCACGGCGCAGGACGCGGCATTTGAGCGCCTGAAAGAGCGGTTTGACGAGGAAAACGGTGAATTTGACCGCTTATCGGAACGGACGCTCGGCCTTCTGGAGCATGCCTTTGATCTGCTGGAAGCCGCGTTCGGCGCCGGGCAGGAAATGACGATTTTTGTCACCGAGCTGAACACGAATTATTACAGCGTCCATTTTTTGAAGGAAAATATCTGCGAGCGGTATTACCAGTACAATAAGACGCTGCTGTTCGAGGATCAGGAGGATGAGATCCGGGAGCGATTGAAACAGATGGCGTAACAGGATTATGGGTTTCCGGAACGTTCCGGGGCAGATGACAGCTCCTGCCGCCGCGCTGGCCGTTACAGTCCGGGGTTATCTGAACTGTTACGGCAGAATCATATGAACCATAGAAGAGGAGAATGAAAATGAGATATGAAGGCATTGTATACAGGCCGCCGAGTGAAGCAAGGAGCCTGATTATTCAGGTCACAATCGGATGCGCGCACAATACCTGCACGTTTTGCAATATGTACAAGGAAAAGGAATTCCGGATCCGGAAGATGGAAGAGATCATGGAGGATCTGGAGGAGGCGAGCCACAGCCGCTACGCTTCCTGGATCGAAAAGGTATTCCTGGCGGACGGCGACGCCCTGATCCGCACGACGCCGGATCTGCTGACCATCCTTGACGCCATCCGCCGGAAGTTTCCGCAGGTCGGCCGGGTGGCCGCATACGGAACCGCGCAGGATATCCTGCGCAAGAGCGGGGAGGATCTGGCAAAGCTTAAGGAAGCGGGGCTTGGCATCGTCTATGTAGGCGCTGAGACAGGCGACGACGAGATTTTGCGTTACATCAATAAAGGCGTAACCGCCGCCGAGATCATTTCCGCGGGACAGAAGCTGAAGCGCTGCGGCATCCAGACCTCGGTTACGCTCATCTCCGGCCTTGGGGGCCGGGGAAAGGTAAGAGAACACGCCCTTTCCTGCGCAAAGCTGATCACAGAGATGAATCCGGAATACGCCTCCTTCCTGACCCTGCGGCTGTACGAGGGGACGCCCATGTACGCGGATGTGGTGGAAGGCCGTTTTGAGCGGATCACCGCGGACGAAATTGTGGAGGAGATGAAAATCTTTCTGGAAAATGTCCGCTCTCCCGGGACCGTTTTCCGCACAAACCACGCGTCAAACTATGTGGTTCTGGCCGGAACGCTTGACGGGGACATTCCGGCGATGATGAGGACGCTTGAGGAGGCGAAAGCCAACCACCATTACAGAAAGTTCCGGGAGACAGGGGATCTGCTGTAGCTGTCCTATATTCCGGTTAGCTGCATCATGTGTTGGAAATCGATCCACAGATGCTTAAGGACACCGGATTTTACCCGGTCCCGGAATGTATAGGCAGCAGTTTCAAAAGGTGTTTCCTTAAGGTGGCAGACATACACCGACTGCCGTTCCGGATTTACCACCCAGTATTCCCGTACACCGGCATCGTTATAGAGATTTAGTTTACGGATATAGTCGTGGCTGGAATTGCTGGAGGAAGTGATTTCAATAATCCAGTCGGGCGCGCCGCTGCACCCGCGCTGTGTGAGCCTGCCAGGGTCACAGATCACGCTGATATCCGGTTCAACCACAGTTGTATTGTCATCAAACAGACTGACGGCAAAGGGGGCCGGGTACGCCTTGCATGAGCCCCCTTGGAGCGGATATGATTTGCGATCTCAACATGTAGAAAGGACAGGATTTCCTGACGAACCTGCTGGGAGCTGACATGTAATAAAACTGCCCGTCAATCAGCTCAGCCCGTACATGTTCCGGAAGCCTGTAATACTCCTCTTCCGTATGGCTATTTGTATGTCCTGCGGCCTGCGCCATTCCCGGCTTCCTTTCTCTCATAGTAAAATATATACTGCTGCATCACGCCCGCATACCCCTGATAGCCGCCGAAATAGTCCCGTATCAGGGCTTCGTACAGGCGGCTTTTGGGAAGCGCGCGGTATTTCTTCGGGTTCTTGGGATAATAATGCTCCATCAGGATCTGTGAAATCCAGGTATCCACCGGAAACGCGTCGATGTGGTGCAGCCCAAAGAGGCAGACACAGTTGGCAATCTTTGCCCCGATCCCGTAAAATCCGGTCAGATATTCAAAGGCGCGTTCATAGTCCATCGCGGACAACTTATCCAGATCCAGACGCCCCTGCAGGGCATCCTCACAGATCCGGCTGATATAAGCGGCGCGGTAGCCGAGCTTCAATGCCTTAAGTTCGTCCAGTGAAGCCCTTCCAAGCTGTTCAGGCGTAGGAAACGTATAATAAACACGCCCCGCGCCGCCGGAAAGAACCGTTTCCCTGCGGACGCCGTAGCGGCAGCTTAACGCTTCCACCGCCTCCCGGATTTTAGGGATCGTGCGCTGCTGTGAAATAATAAAAGTCACAATCATTTCCCACACGTCCTGCCGCAGGATACGGATCCCGGAACCCGCCCCGGCAGCGGCCGTCAAATACGAATCCCGTTTCCGCACAGAGGCGATATAGGCCCCGTAATCCGTGTCCAGATCAAAATAGTTTACCCAGAACGGATAATCCTTGTCCGGACAGTCAAAATAAAACGTGGAAGCATCCTGTGAAATCTCCAGATAACGCTCCCCGCTCACAACAGACCACACATCAGGCGCGCATGGCGTCATGCGGAAACACTGGCCGGATTCGGCAGTCTGCTTTAAATCAAATTGGGGTTGGAATCTTGTTTTCATATAGGAAGTATAGCACAGGAAAAAGAGCTTGCACAAGAGTTTTGTTTTGAGTATACTGGGAATAGATTTTATGCGTTAATGCGGATGGTTTGAGCGTAGGGAGTTTGAGAGAGTCGTGGGAGGAACGCCAGCATATGATTCAATACAGTAACGTTTAACCCCGCAATAAAACCGCAACAAAATTTCAAAGAAAGGTGATTAGTTATGTTAGAAGCAGGAATAAAAGGAAGACAGGAAGTTATGGTAACCAAAGAAAACTGTGCAAGCGCCCAGGGAAGCGGGCTTCTGGAGGTGTTTGCGACCCCGGCCATGATCGCTTTGATGGAGCAGACCGCCTGGATGAGCATTGCGTCTCTTCTGAATGAGGGCGAGGGAACTGTGGGGACAAAGCTTGATGTAAGTCATCTTGCGGCCACTCCGGTGGGGATGAAGGTGTGGTGCGAGAGCGAGCTTAAGGAAGTGGATAAGAGAAGGCTTGTATTCCACGTCGAGGCGTTTGATGAGAAGGGAAAGATCGGCGAGGGAGAGCATGAAAGATTTATTATTCAGAATGAGAAATTCATGAAAAAAGCACAGGCAAAGCTGGAAGGCTGATATGAAGATTACGTATATACATCACAGCTCGTTTTCTGTGGAGACAGAGAAGGCGACGCTGTTATTTGACTATTATGCAGGCCCGCTTCCGGCGTTTGCAAAGGATCGGCCGCTGATTGTGTTTGCCAGCCATTTCCATGCGGATCATTTTTCTCCTGTTGTTTTTGAGCTGGCAGGGCATGAGGGCGGCGCGCGGTTTATCCTTTCCCATGATATCCGTCCCGGGAAGGTTCCGGAGGAACTTCTTGACCGGACGCGTTTTGTGAAGGCCGGGGAATCATTTGAGCTGGCATATGCGCAGGGGGAAGCCGCGATGCGGATCGAGACGCTGCGCTCTACGGATGAGGGCGTCGCCTTTTGGCTTTCCTGCGGCGGGAAGGAGATTTACCACGCGGGAGATCTGAATAACTGGTGGTGGGAGGGCGAGGACAAAGCCTGGAACCGCAATATGGCGGCGAATTATAAGAAGGAGATGGAGAAACTGGCGGGAAGGACGGCGGATATTGCTTTTATTCCACTGGATCCGCGCCTGGAGAAATGGTTTTATCTTGGCATGGAGGGCTTTATGGAAAAGGCGGATGCAAAGGCCATTTTCCCCATGCATTTCTGGAAGGATTACAGCGTGATTGAGCGCATGAAGCGCCATCCGGCCAGCGCGGGCTGGGGGGATCGGATTGTGGATATCAGAGAAGAAGGAGAGGTATTTGAGCGATGAAGTTTTCATTTGCACATAATAATTTCAATGTGGTGAACCTGGAGAAGTCTTTAAAATTCTATGAGGAGGCGCTTGGGCTTAAGGAGATACGCCGCAAGGAGGCAAAGGATCACAGTTTTATTCTTGTGTATCTGGGAGACGGGGAGACAAAGCATGCGCTGGAGCTGACCTGGCTTCGCGACTGGGAAAAGGATTCCTATAATCTGGGGGACAATGAATTCCATCTCGCCTTTGAGACGGACGATATGGAGGCATCCTTTAAGAAGCACAAGGAAATGGGCTGCGTCTGCTACGAAAATCCGTCGATGGGAATCTATTTTATCAGCGATCCGGACGGTTACTGGCTGGAGATCGTGCCTCAGAAATAAAGCGGCCGCTCCGAGACTGAATGTACTCCCGGAATTCCGCGAAATCCGCCGCAAAGGCAGGTGCGGAGAGATTCTGAGAGCACAGGATTACATGATTAAGGGGGAACGCGGCATTGAAGATGGTGATTGCAAATGGACGGGTGATTGACCCGGAGAGCGGTTTTGACGGACTGGCGGATCTGATGACAGAGGACGGGAAGATTACCGGGATATGGCGGAGGGACAGCCAAGACAGGCGGGATACAGACGGCGGGGCTGGCTGGCATCCGGCGGACGGAACGGATCCGGGCGTGTGCGGCGGGGAGCCGGCGCGGGTGATCGACGCGGCGGGGCTTATTGTCGCCCCCGGCCTGGTGGATGTCCATGTCCATTTCAGGGATCCGGGACTGACCTGGAAGGAAGACATCCTGACAGGAGCCGCGGCGGCCAAAGCGGGCGGTTATACGACAGTTGTGTGCATGGCAAACACGAAGCCCGCGGCGGATACGCCGGAGGTGATCCGCTACATTACGGAAAAGGGCAGGGAAACCGGGATCCATGTCCTGGCGGCGGCGGCGGTCACGAAGGGGCTTAAAGGCAGGGAGCTCACGGACATGCAGGCATTGGCCGAAAGCGGCGCGGCGGGATTTACGGACGACGGCATTCCGCTTATGAACGAAGCGCTTGTGAAAAAGGCGATGGAAGAGGCGACGCGCTTAAAACTGCCGCTGAGCTTTCACGAGGAGGATCCGGCGTTTATTATCAATAACGGGATCAACCAGGGGGCTGTTTCTGAACGGATGGGCCTTGGCGGATCACCTGCGCTGGCGGAGGACGCGCTGGTGGCCAGGGACTGCATGATCGCGCTTCACACAGGGGCTAGGGTGAATATCCAGCACATCAGCTCAGCGAATTCCGTGAAAATGGTCGGCCTGGCGAAAGAGCTGGGGGCTGACGTATGGGCAGAGGTGACGCCGCACCATTTCAGCCTCGATGAAACAGCGGTGCTGGAGTATAAAACCCTGGCAAAGATGAATCCGCCCCTGCGGACCGCGGCGGATCGGAGCGCTCTGATCGAGGGCTTAAAGGACGGGACGATTGACGTGATTGCTACGGATCACGCGCCGCACAGCAGGGAGGAAAAGGAAAAGCCGTTTGCCGAAGCGCCGAGCGGGATCATCGGCCTTGAGACAGCGCTGCCTCTGGCCGTGACAAATCTGGTAAAGGCCGGGCATGTAAGCTATCTTACGCTGTTTGAGAAAATGTGCCTGAACCCGGCGCGGCTTTACCATCTGGAATGCGGCAGGATCCGGGAGGGCGCGGCCGCGGATCTCGTTATTTTTGACGATACGCATCCCTTTACGGTACAGGAATTTGCGTCAAAATCCTGCAACTCGCCATTTATTGGGACGCAGCTTCTGGGACGGGTGAAATATACCGTCTGTGAAGGAGAGATCGTTTATCAGGACGGCGGGTTTTGAGACAGCGAATGATGGAGACAGTACGTAACCGTTCAGGCTGCCTGAACTGATGCAACAATACAGCATTCAGGATTAAAGAGTGTTTGAAAAATGCTTTCTGCCAGACGGCGGGAATGATTCTTCAGACCTCTCTGGCACAGGTATGTATGATACGCATAAAAGCAGACAGTAAAAGGAGAACAAGATGGAAACCATGTTAAAACGCGGCGCTGGCATTTTGATGCCTGTTTTCAGCCTGCCGTCCCCCTACGGGATCGGAACCTTCGGCAGGGACGCCCGCGACTTTATCGACCAACTGAAAAAGGCCAGGCAGAGCTTCTGGCAGGTGCTTCCCATGGGACCGACCAGCTACGGGGACAGCCCATACCAGTCTTTCTCTGCGTTTGCGGGCAATCCATATTATATTGACCTCGATATACTGAAAGAAGAAGAACTTTTAACCCAGGAGGAGATCGACGAGTGCTTCTGGAGCGAACAGCCGGATCAGGTCAAATATGACGCAGTGTATTACTACCGCTTTCCGCTCCTGAAAAAGGCGTTCGGGAGAAGCGGGCATGAAAAGACAGAGGCATACAAAGCCTTTCTTGAAAAAAATGCATATTGGATCGACGATTACAGCCTGTACATGGCGCTGAAAAAACACTTTGAGGACGCCGGGTGGCTGGAGTGGGACGAGGATGTGCGTTTCCGCAGGCCCGCGGCAATGGCGAAATATCAGGAAGAGCTTAAAGAAGAGATTGATTACTGGAAATTCCTGCAGTTTAAGTTTTTTGAACAGTGGGAGAAATTAAAAGAATATGCAAATGAAAATAACATAAAGATCGTGGGAGACATCCCCATCTATGTGGCCCTGGACAGCGCGGATGTCTGGAGCCACCCGGAGCTGTTCCAGTTAGACGAGAAGAATTTGACGCCTGTCAATGTCGCCGGCGTGCCGCCGGATGCATTTTCCGATGAAGGGCAGTTATGGGGCAATCCCCTGTACCGCTGGGATTACATGGAAAAAACCGGCTTTGCCTGGTGGCGGGAGCGCATGAAAGCGTCCGCAGAGCTTTATGACGTGATCCGGATCGATCATTTCCTCGGCGTCGTTCAGTATTACTCCATCCCCTATGGCTCGGAAAACGCCAAAGCCGGCGAGTGGAAAACAGGGCCGGGAAAGAAACTGACGGATGCCATTGACGAATCCGTGGGAGAGACGAAGATCATTGCCGAGGATCTGGGAATCTTCTGCCAGGGCGTAAAGGATCTCTTGAAGGAAACCGGCTATCCGGGCATGAAGATCATAGAATTCGCATTCAGCGGCGACCGCTTCAACGAGCATCTGCCCCACTGCTACGAGCCCAATATGGTCGTATACGGAGGCACCCACGACAACGAGACGCTTGCCGGCTATTTCAAAGCCGGCAAGCGGGAGTGGTGGGAGCTGCAGTACATCGCCGATTACCTTGGCGCGGCCCATCAGAGCGAGGTGGTGGACCGTGTATTCCGGGCCGCCTACGGCTCTGTGGCCAGCGTGGCGATCTTCCAGATGCAGGATGTACTTAAACTTGACAACTCCGCCCGGCTCAATACCCCCGGCACGGTAGGAGAAAACTGGAGATGGCGTTTGAAAAAGGGACAATTTACAGAAGAACACACTGGTTATCTGGCATGGCTGGTGGATATCTTTGGACGGTTTTAGTACAGCATTGCTTGAATTTCGGTGAATAAATAGCGAGTGATTTATTCACCGGAATTTAGGCGATGCTGTACTGAGAGGGGAGATAGAAACGGATTCAGAGCTTCCGGGACGTATTGTTTTACGACAGAGCGTCCCGGAAGCTTTAAAATTGTTGCTATTCACGGGGCTCATCTTCTTGTCCGGCATAGCCAGACAAGAAGCATCGGGCGTTCGCCCGATGTGAAAAACTGACAGAAAACAGCCTTACAAGCAAGCTTGACGTCTGTTTTCCGCCAGTTTTCCCCGCCCCGTGAACTGTAATTTAAAATTATGAAATATTTATGAAGACATTGAATAAAGTCCCCAATAGTGTTAGAATAGACAAGATTATATAATTGAGACTATACGGTTTTAACAGAAATAGAAATCGCAAAAACGGTATAAACTGATAGGAAGAAACGTATCATGAACAACAAATAGGAGAGTAAAGCATGAAGCTGATAGAGAAAGTGTTTGGGACTCACAGCGAGCGTGAACTGAAGCTGATCTATCCCATTGTGGATAAGATCGTGGCGATGCGGCCGGAGATGATGGCGCTGTCAGACGAGGATTTAAAAGACAACACCAGAAAATTCAAAGAGCGTCTGGAAAAAGGCGAGACGCTGGACGATATCCTGCCCGAGGCGTTTGCGACGGTCCGCGAGGCGGCGCGGCGTGTGCTGAATATGGAGCATTACCCGGTGCAGCTTATCGGCGGCATTGTCCTGCATCAGGGGCGTATCGCGGAGATGAAGACCGGCGAAGGAAAGACCCTGGTGTCCACGGCCCCGGCGTATTTAAATGCGCTGGCGGGCAAGGGCGTGTTTATTGTAACTGTCAATGATTACCTGGCAAAACGAGATGCGGAGTGGATGGGAGAGATCCACCGTTTCCTGGGCGTTTCCGTAGGCGTGGTGTTAAACTCCATGACGCCGGATGAGAGGCGGGCGGCGTATGGCTGCGACATCACGTATGTGACGAACAATGAGCTGGGCTTTGACTATCTGCGCGACAACATGGCGATCTATAAGGAACAGATGGTGCTGCGCAACTTAGATTATGCGATCATTGACGAGGTGGACTCTGTGCTGATCGACGAGGCGAGAACACCGCTTATCATTTCCGGTCAGAGCGGCAAGTCTACCAAGCTGTATGAGGTGTGCGACATTCTGGCCCATCAGCTCACGCGCGGCGAGGAGTCAGCGGAATTTACCAAGATGGCGGCCATCATGGGCGAGGAGATCGAGGAGAGCGGGGATTTCATCGTCAATGAGAAGGACAAGGTCGTGAACCTGACCGAAGAGGGTGTGCGCAAGGTTGAGGAGTTTTTCCACATCGAAAACCTGGCTGACCCGCAGAACCTGGAGATCCAGCACAATATCATCCTTGCGCTCAGGGCCAATTATCTGATGTTCAGGGACAAGGATTATGTGGTAAAGGACGACGAGGTTCTGATTGTCGATGAATTCACAGGGCGTATCATGCCGGGACGCCGTTATTCCGACGGCCTTCACCAGGCCATTGAGGCTAAGGAGCATGTAAATGTGCGCCGTGAGAGCCGTACGCTGGCTACGATTACCTTCCAGAACTTTTTCAATAAATTCAATAAAAAAGCCGGCATGACCGGCACGGCGCAGACGGAGGAAAAGGAGTTCCGCAACATCTACCAGATGGATGTTATCGTGATCCCCACCAACCGTCCTGTGATCCGGATTGACAGGGACGACGCGGTTTACAAGACCAAAAAGGAGAAATTCCACGCGGTTGTGGAGGAAGTGGTCGAGGCGCATGAAAAGGGACAGCCGGTTCTGGTCGGCACGATCACGATTGAGACGTCAGAGCTTCTCAGCAAGATGTTGAAAAAGCGCGGCGTGCCCCACAAGGTCCTGAACGCGAAATTCCATGAGCTGGAGGCGGAGATTGTGGCTGATGCCGGCGTACACGGCGCGGTGACGATCGCCACCAATATGGCCGGCCGGGGCACGGATATCAAGCTGGACGACATTTCCAGAGAGATTGGGGGACTGCGCATCATCGGCACAGAGCGCCATGAGTCGCGGCGTATCGATAACCAGCTCCGCGGGCGTTCCGGCCGTCAGGGAGATCCGGGCGAATCACGCTTCTATATTTCCCTGGAGGATGATCTGATGCGTCTGTTCGGCTCTGAAAAGCTGATGGGCATGTTCAACGCGCTGGGCGTTCCGGAGAATGAGCAGATCGAACACAAGATGCTGTCCAATGCCATTGAAAAGGCCCAGATGAAGATCGAGAACAATAACTACGGCATCCGTGAAAACCTTCTGAAATACGATGAGGTCATGAACGAGCAGCGTGAAACCATCTACGAAGAGCGCCGCCGCGTCCTGGACGGCGAGAGTATGCGCAATGTAATCATGAAGATGGTGACTGACATCGTGGAAAATGCCGTCGATATGTCCATTTCCGATGAACAGGGACCGGAGGACTGGGATCTGGCGGAACTCAATTCCCTTCTGCTTCCCGTGGTGCCGTTAGAGCCGATAAAGCTGCGCGAAGATCAGATGGGGATGAAAAAGAACGAGCTCAAGCACATGCTCAAGGAAGCGGCCACCCGCCTTTACGAGGCAAAGGAGGCGGAATTCCCGTCTGCGGAGCAGATCCGCGAGATCGAGCGTGTGATCCTTCTGAAGGTGATCGACAATAAATGGATGGCTCATATTGACGATATGGATCAGCTACGCGAGGGTATCGGCCTGCAGGCATACGGCCAGAGAGATCCTCTGGTTGAGTATAAGATGAGCGGCTACGATATGTTCGAGAGCATGGCTGCCGCCATACGCGAGGATACGGTGCGGATTCTCCTTCACATGCGCGTGGAGCAGAAGGTAGAGCGCGAGCCGGCCGCCAAGGTGACCGGAACCAATAAGGACAGCAGCGCAGTCCAGGCGCCCAAGCGCAGGGAGGTTAAGAAGATTTACCCCAATGATCCCTGCCCGTGCGGATCCGGAAAGAAGTTCAAGCAGTGCTGCGGAAGGAAGCTCCTGGCAAGACAGTAAGAATAATCTTCTGGCAGCCTGGACGGTTACCGGAAGGAATTCATAAAAGGAATATTTTTATAGAAAGAAGGTGAAGCTATGGTTGAATTGGATCAGTTCAAATATACGTTATCAACGTATGATACAACTTTAGTGGAAGTGAGGGATTCACTTTGACCTGGATAACAAGGTAAAGCGAATCGACGAGCTGGACAAATCGATGGAGGAACCGGGCTTCTGGGATGACCCGGACCGCTCCACGAAGATCATGAAGGAAGCGAAGAATTTAAAGGATACGGTGGAGACCTACAGGAATCTAGAACAGCAGTATGAGGATATCCAGGTCATGCTGGAGATGGGATATGAGGAAAGCGACGCGTCCCTTATTCCGGAGATCCAGGAGATGCTGGACGGCTTTGTGAGCAGCCTGGAAGCCATCCGCACAAGGACGCTTCTGTCAGGAGAATACGACAACTGCAATGCGATCTTAAAGCTTAACGCAGGCGCGGGCGGTACAGAGGCCATGGACTGGTGCAGCATGCTCTGGCGCATGTATCAGCGCTGGGCCGATAAAAAGGGGTATTCCACGGAAATCCTGGATTTCCTGGACGGCGACGAGGCGGGGCTTAAGTCTATCACCGTACAGATCAACGGGGAAAATGCGTTTGGCTATTTAAAATCCGAGAAGGGCGTACACCGCCTGGTGCGTATTTCCCCGTTCAACGCAGCGGGCAAGCGCCAGACCTCCTTTGTATCCTGCGACGTGATGCCGGATATCGAAGAGGATCTGGATGTAGAGATCAATCCCGATGATCTGCGCATTGATACGTACCGATCAAGCGGCGCGGGCGGCCAGCACATCAATAAGACGTCCTCCGCCATCCGCATTACCCACCTCCCGACCGGAATTGTGGTCCAGTGCCAGAATGAGCGCTCCCAGTTCCAGAATAAGGATAAGGCTATGCAGATGCTCAAGGCAAAGCTCTATCTGCTCAAGCAGCAGGAGAATGCGGAGAAGCTCTCCGATATCCGGGGAGATGTCAAAGACATCAATTTCGGCAACCAGATCCGTTCCTATGTCATGCAGCCGTATACGCTGGTAAAGGACCACAGGACCAACGCGGAGAACGGCAATGTCAACGCAGTGATGGACGGGGATCTGGATCTGTTCATCAGCGCGTACTTAAAGTGGATCAGCCTGAAGGAGCAGGCGCCCAGGGAAGCATAATTTATGGAGGAGGCAGGAGCCCCGGACGGGGGGATGGCCTCCTTTGTCGTTACGATGCACACGCCGGCCGGCGCGAGGTGTTTTTGCCCGCTTCATCAGTACAGAAAAAAACATTGCGTCTTTCCGCCAAATATGATACTATCTTCCGTGTGAAAACAAATGTATTTCTGAAACAAACAGGGTAACAAGGAGTAATGCCATGGAAGAGCAGACAAAGTATTTTGTTTTAAAGCAGAAAGCGGTTCCTGAGGTTCTTCTGAAGGTGGTGGAGGCAAAGCGTCTGATTGACTCGGAGCGGGCCCTCACGATCCAGGAGGCGACTGAGAAAGTCGGGATCAGCCGCAGTTCATTCTATAAGTACAAGGATGACATTTTTCCGTTTTATGAAAACGCGAAGGGGAGAACGATCACCATGGTGCTTCAGATGGATGACGAACAGGGGCTTTTGTCGGATCTTCTGCATATTGTGGCGGTTTACAGGGCCAATATCCTGACGATTCATCAGAGCATTCCGGTCAGCAATGTGGCGACGCTGACGCTCAGCGTGGAGGTTCGGCCGGATACCGGCGATATCTCGGGGATGGTCGGTGAGATGGAGAGAGAGACGGGCGTTCATTACGTAAAAATAATAGCCAGGGAGTAGGAAAAGAACAATGATTCAGGTTGCAGTGATGGGCTACGGGACGATCGGTTCCGGGGTCGTAGAGGTATTGGAGACAAACAGAGAGAGGATAAGGAGAAAGACAGGGCATGAGATTGCGGTGCGGTATATTCTGGATCTGAGGGAATTTCCGGGAGATCCGCACGAGGCCCTGATAGTACACGATTTTTCCGTGATTGAAAAGGATGAGGAAGTCGGGATTGTCGTTGAGGCCATGGGAGGCGTCAATCCGGCCTATGCCTTTGCTAAGGCGTGTCTTCTGGCGGGAAAGCATGTCGTGACCTCGAATAAGGCGCTGGTGGCGGCCCATGGCACAGAGCTTTTGCGGATTGCCGGGGAGAAACACAGGAATTTCCTGTTTGAGGCCAGCGTGGGAGGCGGGATCCCGATTATCCGGCCGCTCACCCAGGCGCTGGCCGGGGAGGAGATTCTGGAGATCAGCGGTATTTTAAACGGTACCACAAACTATATCCTGACCAAGATGGATCGGGAAGGGCAGGCATTTGAGGAGGCGCTTACAAAGGCCCAGGAGCTGGGCTATGCGGAGCGCAATCCCGAGGCGGATGTCGAGGGCTATGATACATGCCGCAAGATTTCGATACTGACCGCCCTGGCTGCGGAGCGAGAGGTCAATTATGAGGAGGTTTCCACTGAGGGGATCACGCATATTACGGATACGGATTTCCGGTATGCAAAGGAGCTGGGGACGTCGATCAAGCTCTTTGGCAGCAGCCGTATGGAAAACGGGAGGGCAAGCGTATTTGTCTGCCCTATGATGATCGGGCCGGATCACCCCCTTTACAGCGTGAGCGACGTGTACAATGCGGTGATGGTGCGCGGAAATATGGTGGGAACCCTGATGTTTTACGGGAGCGGCGCGGGCAAGCTTCCGACGGCAAGCGCAGTCGCGGCGGATATCATGGAGGCGGCCTGCCATATGGAGGATCATATTCCCATGGGCTGGAGTGATGAGAAGCAGGTTTTGTCCCCGATGAAGGAACAGCGGTTCCGGTATTTTATCCGTTTTTCGGGCAGCGCTTCGGAGAAGCTTCCGGATGTGGAGGCCGCATTCGGGAAGGTGCGCGCGGCAGAGCTTCCGGGCCTTGATGAGTTTGCCGTTGTGACCGGGGAGATGACGGAATCGAGGTATCAGAAGCTGGCGGCGGCGTTTGGCGATATCCGGCAGATGATCCGGGCGGGGGAGATAATATGCTGATCGTAAAAAAATTTGGCGGCAGCTCCGTAGCGGATCGGGAGCGGATATTTAATGTGGCGGCCAGATGCATTGAGGACTATAAAAAGGGAAATGATGTGGTTGTCGTTTTATCCGCCATGGGAAAGACCACAGACGGGCTGATAGCCAAAGCGCATGAGATTACGCCCAATCCGTCAAAGAGGGAGCTGGATATGCTGCTTACGACCGGGGAACAGGTGTCCGTGGCTTTGATGGCTATGGCGATTCAGTCTATGGGCGTGCAGGCCATTTCCTTAAACGCCGCCCAGATTCCCATGACGACCACGACTGCTTACGGGCAGGCAAAGCTTAAGCGGATCGACTCGGAACGCATCCGCCATGAGCTGGATTCCAGGAAGATTGTCGTTATCACAGGCTTTCAGGGGGTGAACAAATACGATGATCTGACCACGCTGGGGCGCGGCGGCTCAGACACCACGGCTGTGGCGCTGGCAGCGGCCCTGCGTGCGGACCGGTGTGAGATCTATACAGACGTGGACGGCGTGTATACAGCGGATCCGAGAGTGGTTCCCAACGCGAGAAAGCTTTCCGAGATTTCATATGACGAGATGCTGGAATTTGCCAGCCTGGGGGCCAAGGTGCTTCACAACCGTTCCGTGGAGATGGCAAAACGGTACAATGTGGAGCTGGCGGTGCTCTCAAGCTTGAGCTGCGCAGAAGGGACGATTGTAAAGGAGAAGACCAAGATGGAAAAAATGTTAGTCAGCGGAGTGGCGGTGGATAAGAACACGGCCAGAATCTCCGTACTGGGAGTGAAGGATGAGCCGGGAATTGCATTTAAGCTGTTCGACCTCCTGGCGCGCCATCGGATCAATGTGGATATCATCATTCAGTCCATTGGCAGAGAAAACCAGAAGGATATTTCCTTTACCGTGGACAGAACCGATCTGGATGAGGCCATGGCGCTTCTCAGAGAGAACATGGAAGTCCTGACAGCCCAGGCTGTGGAGTGCAACTCCGCTGTGGCTAAGATTTCCATCATCGGAGCCGGCATGACCAGCAATCCGGGCGTGGCGGCAAAGATGTTCGAGGCTCTGTCCGGCGTCCATATCAATATCCGCATGATTGCCACCTCCGAAATCCGGATTACGGTGCTCATAGACGAGGAAGACGCAAACCGCGCCATGCGGGTGGTACATGACGCTTTCTCGCTTGCAGAATAAATGGACCGGCTTAAGGCGGCCGCCATGCTTGCGGCAGGGCTTATAAAAGCGGTATGGCAGGGAAATTTTCCCTGCCTTTTCCACATGATGACAGGCGCGTACTGCCCGGGATGCGGGGGGACCAGGGCGGTCAAAAGCCTGTTGAAGGGGGAGATTCTGCTGAGCGTCATCTATCATCCGCTCGTGCTGTATTCGGTTATAGCTGGGCCGCTGCTTTTGCTATGGTATGTATACTGCCGCAAGAAGGATAAGCCGTTCCGGCAGATTTGCTGGAAGGCGGCCTTAGTGGGGGGAGCGGTGCTGATGGGGGGGAATTTTGTTGTTAAAAACGGTTTGCTTTTTTGGGGAGTGGATGTGCTGGCGGTTTTGGATCAGGGGTGATGGATCTGATATTAAGTAAAGAATAAGCGACGGAGTATATGCAAGTAAGTATGTGGGGAATAGTCGTGATAAGGCCGCCAGAGGCAGCTTCTATATCCAACGGAACCCCGCTCTCGCTCGGAGAAAAGCGCAGCGGACGCTAAGCTCGAAAAGACCTCGCTAAGCGCCGGCGGTTTTCTACGGGTTCCTTATGGATATAGAAGCTGCCTCTGGCTACGTGATCGGTGGGCCTTGACTTTGAAGGCGGGCCTACGGTTCTTAAATCATCGTGACTGGATGGCATTTTCATACTGCTCCATGATCTGGTCAAAGATAGGGGCAAACTGCGGATCCCTCATCATAGAGGTGATAAGCATCATATAAGCGAATTCCGCAATCCCCAGAACCAGGCTGAAGATCCCTAAAATTATGCCGGCTATGCCATATCCGCATAATGGTTCCCCTTTTTTGGACTGAACAGCCAGGACAATCGCAGTTACGCCCAAAAGGACAGATGCCGGAAACATAACACAGCAGCATAAAAGAAGGATTCCGACGATTCCGCAAATCATAGAAGCAATCGCCATCTTATTAGGCTGGTTGACCGAAGGGCCTTGCGGCGGCGGATTGTATTGTGAATCGTTGTTGTCGTAATATTCCATAAAATTGTACCTCCCTGCCGATAGATTACGGGTGATTAGGATCATAATTGTAGCACGGTTTTTGCGGCTTGTCCAGCGGGCTGTTTTGCAGAGTTGTGAATTGTTAGCTGTAACAGTATGCCGGTGAGAGGAGGTAAAAGTAAAATACAAAAATTTAAGATAAAATCCTGACCAATATATTTACCTGAAAGATTTTGACAGAAACCCGCTGGACTGCATGTTTAAAGCCTGCCGATCACGTAGCCAGTGTCAGATTCTGTATCCATAAAGAACCCGTAGAAAACCGCCGGCGCTTAGCGAGGTGTTTTCGAGCTTAGCGTCCGCTGCGCTTTTCTCCGAGCGGGAGCGGGGTTCTGTTGGATACAGAAACTGACACTGGCGGCCCTTTTACGTACCCATGGGCTAACCTAATCATGCAAAGCCCCCTGAATACGAAAGGAGAACAAGATGTCTGATATTAAATTTGAAA
The DNA here is from genome assembly GCA_910575795.1 of Clostridiaceae bacterium. Classification (GTDB taxonomy): domain Bacteria; phylum Bacillota; class Clostridia; order Lachnospirales; family Lachnospiraceae; genus Otoolea; species Otoolea muris. The sequence goes on from CAJTGE010000042.1 coordinate 31,978, forward strand.
TCCAGGAAGAACTGGGAACGCTTTCCGAAAGCCCGAAGGGCTGGACAAAGGAAGTGAATCTTATTTCATGGAATGGCGCAAAACCAAAGTATGACATAAGGGATTGGGCGCCGAACCATGAAAAGATGGGAAAAGGGATTACGCTGACGGCCGAAGAGGCAGAATCACTATACAAGATCCTCAGAAGCATGATGGAAGACTAAGATCCTGTCCGCGTGATAAACCAGAGGAGGCAAAAGAGACAAAAGCATACACGGATCTCTTGCGCCCCCGCCTCCAATCCTGTATAATGAATATCATTCCGTTACCATACATATCACCAGTGGAAATGAAGGGAATAAAATAATGGATATTATTCAAATCCTTAAAGAAGAATTACAGATTGGCCGCGGGCAGGCGGAGGCGGCGGTGAAGCTGATCGACGAGGGCAATACGATTCCGTTTATAGCCAGATACCGGAAAGAAGCGACCGGCTCTCTGAACGATGAGGTGCTCCGGAATCTGGACGAGCGCCTGAAATACCTGCGCAATTTGGAGGAACGGAAGGAGCAGATCCTTAGCTCTATCCGGGAGCAAGAGAAGCTGACTCCGGAACTGGAGGCCCGGATTCTGGAGGCCAGGACGCTTGTGGCAGTGGAGGATCTGTATCTGCCATACCGCCCGAAACGGCGCACGAGAGCGGGCATTGCAAAGGAAAAAGGGCTCGAGCCTCTGGCAGACCTTATATGGCTTCAGGAGCTTAAAGAGCCGCTTCTCAAAGCGGCGGAGCGCTTTGTTTCTGAGGAAAAGGGCGTTGCGGACGCGAAAGAGGCAATCGCAGGCGCGAAGGATATCCTGGCAGAGCGGATTTCGGAGACGGCGGAATACAGAACCTATATTCGCAAAGCAACTTCCGAGGAGGGGATTCTGGAGTCGTCTGCTAAGGACGAGAGCGCGGAATCTGTATATGAGATGTATTACAGTTTTACAGAGCCGGTAAAAAAACTGGCGGGACACCGGATTCTGGCGCTGAACCGGGGGGAGAAGGAAAAGATCCTCACGGTTAAAATTACGGCTCCGGAGGAGAAAATTCTCCGCTATCTGGAGAAAAAGACCATAACGCGCAGTAATCCGGAGACGACGCCGGTATTAAAGGAAGTCGCGCGGGACAGCTATGAGCGCCTGATGGCTCCGGCAATCGAGCGCGAGATCCGAAACGCTCTGTCAGAGGAGGCCGAGGCCGGAGCGGTCAGAGTGTTCGGAAAGAATCTGGAGCAGCTTCTGATGCAGCCTCCAATCGTGGGGCGCGTGGTTCTGGGCTGGGATCCCGCCTTCCGCACCGGCTGTAAGCTGGCTGTGGTGGACGCGACCGGAAAGGTTCTCGATACGGTAGTGATTTACCCCACGCCGCCGCAGAGTAAAGTGGCAGAGGCAAAAAAGAAATTAAAGGAGCTGATAAGCCGGTACGGTATCACACTGATTTCCGTGGGGAACGGAACCGCCTCCAGAGAGTCAGAACAGATCATTGTTGAACTCTTAAAGGAGATTCCGGAGCAGGTGCAGTATATCATTGTCAGCGAGGCGGGCGCTTCCGTCTATTCGGCGAGCAAGCTGGCGACAGAGGAATTTCCCCAATTTGATGTGGGGCAGAGGAGCGCTGTTTCCATTGCCAGACGCCTTCAGGATCCCCTTGCGGAGCTGGTGAAGATTGACCCCCGTTCCATCGGAGTCGGGCAGTACCAGCATGATATGAACCAGAAAAAGCTGAGCGAGGCCCTGCAGGGCGTGGTGGAGGACTGTGTGAACCGCGTCGGCGTGGATCTCAACACAGCATCCGCATCGCTCCTTGAGTATATTTCCGGTATCAATAAAACGATTGCAAAGAATATCGTGGCATACCGGGAAGAAAACGGCGTATTTACAAGCCGGAGAGAGCTTTTAAAGGTGCCGAAGCTGGGCCCCAAAGCCTTTGAACAGTGCGCCGGGTTTACGAGAATCCAGGGCGGGCGCAACCCTCTGGACGCGACAAGCGTGCATCCGGAGAGCTACAAGGCGGCTGAGGCGCTTCTGAAACGGCTGGGCTTTGCCCTCTCTGACGTGACAGCAGGAGGCGTTCCCGGAATCGGAAAAAAAGTTGGCGATTACAAAAAGCTTGCCGGCGAGCTGGAGATTGGTGAAATCACGCTGCGGGATATCGTAAAAGAGCTTGAAAAACCGGCCAGGGATCCGCGCGACGAGATGCCAAAGCCGATTCTGAGGACAGACGTCATGGATCTGGCGGACTTAAAGCCGGGAATGATTTTAAAGGGTACGGTGCGCAACGTCATTGATTTCGGCGCGTTTGTGGATATCGGCGTCCATCAGGACGGCCTCGTACATATTTCCCAGATCACGGAGCGCTATATAAAGCATCCCCTGGAGGCGGTCAGCGTCGGGGATGTGGTGGAGGTAAAGGTGCTGAGCGTGGATGCGCAGAAAAAGCGTATATCGCTGACGATGAAGCTGTAGGCAGCAGGCATTATGTCAGTACAGCATCCGGCTTCATTTCAGGCCCTGCTTTCGTCCAGGGAAACTTCCCCGGCCAGGTTTGTCTGAAAGAGACGGCGCACCTCTTCCGGATCGCCGGTCTGTCCCAGAGCCCACATCAGTTTTGTGACAGCCGCCTCAGTCGTCATATCGCGCCCGGGGATAACGCCGCATTCAAGAAGCCGCCGGCCCACCTCATAGATCGAAAAATCGCTGGGCTCATAAAGACACTGGCTGCAGGCGACCACCGAGATCCCGGCGCGGGTGAGCTTCTGAAGCTTTTCCAGAAGATTTCTCCGGAAAAAGTGAAGTCCTCCCGCGCCGAATGCCTCAAGCACAATCCCGCGATACCCCAAATCCGCCAGCGCGTCAAAGATCTCCGGCTTTGTATTCGGGATCAGTTTTAAGAGAAATACATCCGTGCACAGGCTGTCCAAAAGAAGCGGTTTTCCTTCCAGCCCGGCGGCCTGTTCATGCGGGTCGTGGTACAGATGCATCCCATTCGCAAACACCTCGGCCAGATAGGGCGCATTTACGCTCTCAAACGCCTCAAATCCCAGCGTGCGGACTTTAACGGCCCGGCAGCCGCGCATAATCCGCCGGTTAAAAGCCACAGAAAGCCCTCTGATACCGGCGTCTATGGCCGCAAAAGCGGCGTAAAGATTATTTCTGGCATCTGTCAGCATATTATCAATCGGCATCTGAGAACCGGTCAGCACGACCGGAATCGGCAGATTCGGCAGCATAAAAGAAAGAATCGAAGCCGTGTAGGCCATCGTGTCCGTGCCGTGTGTGACAATGATTCCGTCATAACATCTTATATTATCGAAAATACCGCGCGCAATCGTCCTCCATTCCTCCGCCTGGATATTGGAACTGTCAAGATTCAAAAGCTCCCTGCAGTCAATATCATAACGGCTGGTCAGATCTCCCATATAGGAAAGCAGCTCCCCCGGCTTGATATCAGGCTCTAGGCCATTTCCGCCTTCCCTTGAGGCGATGGTGCCTCCGGTGGTGAAAAGTAAAATTTTTTTCATGGATTCCCTCCTGTAATTGCAATATGGCTGTTGTTTTAAGTATATAGGAAAAACACTGTATGGACAAGGGGGCGGATTAATGATGGCCAGGGGTATAGTATCGGCTATTGAAAATAGTGTTCTTTCTGTTGTATTTCCGGCAAATCCCGATTATAATTTATGTATGGAAAGCACCAGTAACAAGCAGGAAAGAGGTGTCTATGATAATAGGGGAGACTGAGCAGCAGAGAAAAGAGCGTGAACGTCAGGAGGATTTACAACGCCTGCGTGGTTTTCGTCCAATAGATGACGATTTCATGCGATGCCTGTTTAAAGACAATATTCCATTAGTTGAGCTGGTACTGCGGATTATTATCGGCAAACAGGATTTGATTATTACGGATTGCCATACACAAAAGGATATGAAGCGATTGGCTGGCGCACGTTCTATTTGCTTAGATGCATATGGAACGGATTCAGAAAATAGAAAATATGACTGCGAAATTCAAAGGGCTGATAAGGGAGCCGACCCACACAGGGCGAGATATCATTCCAGCGTGCTGGATATTGAGAATCTGGACGCTGGACAGGAATTTAAAGAGCTGCCGGATACCTATACCATATTCATTACAGAAGAAGATTTTTATGGGAAAGGGGATCCGGTTTATGTGATTGAACGGATGAATCTGACAACAGGAACAGAGTTTGGGGATGGAGAACACATCTTGTATGTCAATGGCGAATATAGAGGCGAATCTGATTTAGGAAGGCTAATGCATGATTTTAGCTGTACGAACGCTGATGACATGAATTTCGAGCTTATGGCAGAACGCACAAGATATCTGAAAGAAAATCCGAAAGGAGTCCAGGAAATGTGTAAGGTTATGGAAGATATGAGAAATGAGACTATAGATCGTGTAGTGCTCCAGACAATAAAAAATTTAATGGAAACAATGAAATGGTCTGCGGAACAGGCTATGGCGGCGATGAAGATTTCAGAAGCGGATAAGCTAAAATATATAGCAAAATTGTAAACATTGTGTATGTTTTTCTTATCGCAGGTGAAAAAATAGGCAGGAAGTCTAAGCTGCTGCTTGAAAAAATCGGAAAGGCTGCAGGTGACAAAGGAAAATATTCAAAAAATTAGTATAAATACTGCGATATAAATGATTACCGGGGGCGGGTTATGTCAATACAAAAGATAAAACAGATCTTTGGAAACTTGGACAAGTGTACTGCATGGTCTCTTCAGCTATTAAACGCCAGAGATGTTCGCGGCGAGTTTGTTTACAATACCCATGATATTATAGTGACAACCTCTGATATATTTGTCATTACGCGGATATGTTGATGTTGCGATGATTAATGATGTGGTATATTTATTCAATATGAATGGCGAGAAGCTTTTTAATATGGAGAGAGCGTATAGAACTATCTGTCACAGTAAGGTTGAGGATATTATCAATAGTGGGATTATATCGGATGAAAGCGCGTTCAGGCAATATGCAACGTCTGGACATAACCCAAGAAAATTTGTGTCATTTGATGAAAACAGACTGAATAAAATTAAAAATGATACGCATTTTAGGAACAGGATGGCTGGAAAATTTGGTATTACACAAATACAGGAAGGAACGTTTGATTCATCTGATAGTGAAAATGTGAATAGGATCGTTAAATTTCTTTGTAAAAAAGGGATGATTGATCCGGTAAATGATGATCCGGTTGAAGTGGAGGGAGCAAGGAAATGGATGTGAGGTGCTCGGATGTCGATATTATTTCTCATGAGTATGTTTTTCTTATCATTTGCACCACTGTGGATTTGCATTTTATGTATTGACGTAAAAAGCCTGATAGATGGAACAAACTGCCCATATACAGAATGGATTGGTTTAGGACTCATTATATTTATACTGTTTATCAGTGTGCTGATTACAGTAAAAACATTAGGAAAGCAGCAGACGAGCCAGAATACGGAGGAATACATGGTTGTTACTGCTGAGAAAGACACGGTTTCGACAACAGCATATCTATTATCTAATGCATTGCCTCTTCTTGCATTTGATTTTACACAATGGTTTGATATGATTCAGTTTATGATAATATTTGGATTTCTTGCCGTATTGTGTTTGTTGCATTATAGATGCGACAGCAATGTGTGTCTGGAGCTTGCGGGATATCGGTTATATAAATGCAGATTGCATAATGACTTTGGGGACAAAGAAGAAACAGCAATATTAATCCGCCGCAAACAGCTAAACGTGAATGATGAAGTAGTTATCCGAAAATTAAATGATGAGTTATATATTGGCAAATATAAGGTTTCAGAAGAGTAATTGTAATCCCAAACAATCCCTCAGGAAATTCCCCAACATTGACATTTCCTCCCCCATATATTAAGATGATGAAAGAAACAACGCGCTGGTACACCCCGGCGGAGATTCCCCCATCGCCGCCGCTTGCCAGGCATTAAGGAGGAGCAAGCGATGATCATCGAAACCCACACTCCACAAGAAACCTTTGATATCGGAAAAAAACTGGGAGAGCGCGCCATTCAGGGAGAAGTCTACTGCCTGAACGGCGATTTGGGAACCGGAAAAACTGTCCTGGCCCAGGGCTTTGCTGACGGACTTGGAATACGCGAGCCTGTCTCCAGCCCCACCTTTACCATCATACAGCAGCACGATGGGGGACGCCTGCCCCTGTATCATTTTGATGTATACCGGATTGGCGATATCAGCGAGATGGATGAGATCGGCTATGAGGACTGCTTTTACGGCGAAGGGGTCTGCCTTGTCGAATGGCCGGAGCTGATAGCAGAGCTTCTGCCGGAATATGCTGTTTCCATACGGATAGAGAAAGATATGGAAAAGGGATTTGATTACCGTCGGATTTTGATATGCCGGCCTCACGACAGCGAAAGAGAAAGGAAAGGTGCGGTATGAACATACTCGGCATAGAGAGCTCGTCCCTGGTGGCGTCAGTCGCCGTGGCGACTGAGGATGTGGTGATAGGGGAATACACAGTGAATTTAAAAAAGACGCATTCCCAGACGCTGCTTCCCATGATAGACGCGATGATGACGCTGCTCGAGATGGACATAAAGGAGATAGACGCGATCGCAGTATCAGGAGGGCCGGGATCCTTTACAGGACTGCGCATCGGTTCCGCCACGGCAAAGGGGCTGGGGCTGGCGCTTAAAAAGCCGCTGATCCACGTTCCGACCGTGGACGCGATGGCTTATGGCCTTTACGGGGCGAAAGCGCTTATCTGCCCGCTCATGGACGCGCGCAGAAATCAGGTTTATACCGGGCTCTACCGTTTTTCGGATTGCTTTGAGATTGTCCGGGAGCAGTGGGCCGGGGACATCAGGGAACTGATCAGCGATTTAAACAAAAGAGGGGAACAGGTTATATTTCTTGGGGACGGGACGCCTGTCTGCCGCCATATAATAGAACAGGAATTAACCGCCCCGTACGAATTTGCGCCTCCGCATGTAAACCGCCAGAGAGCCGCCGCGGTAGCAGCGCTTGGAGGCGTGTATTTTGCGGAAGGACGGTTTGAGACAGCGGCAGAGCACAGGCCGGATTACCTGCGCAAATCCCAGGCAGAGCGCGAGCGTGAGACGGCAGAGAGGCTGGGGGCGCTTGACAAGCTGTCCGCCGGGATCGCGGTCGCAGCTCAGATATAAAAAACCGTTCGGATATCAGGCAAATGCGCTGGCGGCGGAAAAAGGGAGGGAGTAAGTATGTCTGTTATACGAAGCATGCAGAAAGAGGATCTGCCATCCGTAGCCGGCCTGGAAGAGCAATGCTTTACGGTTCCGTGGCCGGAGAACCTTTTGTCGCAGTGCCTTGACAGCCCGTTGGATCAGGTCTGGGTTCTGGAGGAAGAGGGCGGGATCGCCGGCTACTGCAACCTCCGCATCGTTGCGGGAGAGGGAGAACTTATGCGGATTGCCGTACATCCTGCAAAAAGGGGCCGGGGGTACGCCAGGGAGCTGATGGAGGAACTGGAAAAGCATGCCAGTGAAAACGGGGCGCAGTCGCTTTCGCTGGAGGTAAGAGCTTCCAATCTTCCGGCGATCCGTCTATACAAATCCTATGGTTATGAGATAAAAGCAGTCAGAAAAAGGTATTACACACACCCGGCTGAGGATGCATATATCATGCAGCATCGCTGTAATTGAAGAAATTACCACTTAAAATCATGCATAAGAACCGATATAATAGAGGAGTATCCCGGCTGGAGATGCTCCTTTTGTCTGCACGGCTTAAAGAAAACGCCCGCGTAAAAACCATTCAGGCGGTTTGAAATGTCACGGTAAAGCAATGCATTTGACGGCAGAGGAAATCATAAAAAACGGGAAAAACAGGGCGGATGTCCTGAAACGTGAAAAAGGCGGCGGCGGGCGTTGTATTAAAAGCGCCGCAAAGAGAAAGGTGAGGGTAAAATGAAAAAATACGGAGAGGATGGAAGGCTTGAAGCAATCTACTGCAACATGTGCGGTAAGAAAATGATCGTAAAGGAGGGCATTCTTCGGGAAGGGGCGGCCCGCTTTGATTATGCCTGGGATTATTTTTCCGAAAAGGACGGGGAAGTGCATCATTTTGACCTCTGTGAGGAGTGCTATGACTCGGTTCTGGCAGAATTCGCGATTCCTGCGGATGTGGAAGAGCAGCTTGAGCTTTTATAACGATATGGACTTGCCATGTCTGTCCCTTTTATGGTATGATCTGGTGACAGCTTAAGCCGGTTTAAGCCTTTTTGCGCCGGCTGTATGAAAATCAGGGAAAGCTGCCGGAAAAGAGGGATTTACATGCTGGATGTTTGTTTGCTTGGAACAGGGGGCATGATGCCGCTGCCGTATCGGCGCCTGACATCGCTTATGCTCCGCTGTGAGGGAAGCGCTCTGCTTACAGACTGTGGAGAAGGCACGCAGGTAGCGTTAAAGGAAAAGGGATGGAGCCCGAAACCGCTTGATATCATTTGCTTTACCCATTATCACGCGGATCATATCAGCGGCCTTCCCGGCCTTCTGCTGACCATGGGGAATGCGGAGCGCACGGAGCCGGTCACTATGATTGGACCCAAAGGGCTTGAGAGGGTGGTGACAGCGCTCCGCACTATTGCGCCGGAGCTGCCGTTTCCGATTACCTTTATTGAACTGACAGAGCCCAGGCAGCAGCTCGTTCTGGGACCTTATGTGATAGACGCTTACCGTGTAAACCATAATGTAATATGCTATGGCTACTCCTTTTCGATTCCCAGGAGAGGGAAGTTTGACGTAGACAGAGCCCGATCGCAGGAGATACCGCAGAAATACTGGTCCCGCCTGCAAAATGGGGAGACAGTGGAAACTGAAGGCCGCGTTCTGACGCCGGATATGGTTCTGGGTCCGCCGCGCAGGGGGATCCGGGTCGCCTACTGCACAGACACCCGTCCTGTGCCGGTGATTGCAGAGTATGCAAAGGAAGCGGATCTGTTTATCTGCGAAGGCATGTACGGCGAGGACGGAAAGGAGTCCAAGGCCAGAGAATATAAGCATATGACGTTCTATGAGGCGGCCCGCCTGGCAAAGGAGGCGCAGCCAAAAGAAATGTGGCTGACCCATTACAGCCCGTCCCTGACCCGCCCGGAGGAATTCATGGATCGGGTGCGGGAAATTTTTCCGGGAGCAAAGGCCGCCAGAGACGGCTGGAGCGCGGAGCTTGGATTTGAAGAAACCCCATAACGGCTGTAAAAACAAAGGCAGGGCATATTTTTATGAAAGAACATACGACACAGGGCGACGTCTATATTCTGGCGATTGAAAGCTCCTGCGACGAGACAGCGGCGTCGGTTGTAAAAAACGGGCGGGAGGTGTGCTCCAATGTCATTTCATCGCAGATTGCGCTCCATACCCAGTACGGCGGGGTAGTGCCGGAGATCGCGTCCAGAAAGCATATCGAAAAAATCAACCAGGTCATAGAAGCAGCGCTTTCGGAAGCGGATATGGCGATTGACGATATGACCGCAATCGCCGTAACTTACGGCCCGGGACTGGTAGGCCCTCTTCTGGTAGGCGTGGCAGAGGCAAAGGCGCTGGCCTATGCGGCAGGAAAACCGCTGATAGGGGTGCATCATATCGAAGGGCATGTATCCGCCAATTTTATCGAAAATCCTGATTTGGAGCCTCCGTTTGTGTGCCTGATCGTCTCAGGAGGCCATACGCACCTGGTGATCGTCAGGGATTACGGAGAATTTGAAATCATCGGAAGGACAAGGGACGACGCGGCAGGCGAGGCGTTTGATAAGGTTGCGCGGGCAGTTGGCCTTGGATATCCCGGAGGCCCCAAGATTGATAAGGCGGCGAGAGAGGGAGATCCGCACGCCATGGAGTTTCCGAGGGCCAGAGTGGGAGACAACCCGTTTGATTTCAGCTTCAGCGGCTTAAAATCATCGGTTCTTAACTATATTAATCACGCGAAGATGACAGGAGAGAGGATAAATGTAGCAGACCTTGCAGCTTCCTTTCAAAATGCCGTCGTGGAAGTTCTTGTGTCCCGAACCGTCGATGCGGCAGGACAATACGGCTTTACCAAAGTCGCCATTGCAGGAGGCGTTGCTTCCAATACGGCGCTGCGCGAAGGCATGGGGGAAGCCTGCCGGAAAGCCGGCCTGTCTCTATATTATCCGTCCCCGATTCTCTGCACGGACAATGCGGCTATGATCGGCGCAGCCGCGTATTATGAATATAGAAACGGAGCCAGGGCGGGCTGGGATCTGAATGCTGTTCCCAACTTAAAGCTGGGGGAACGCTGAATCTGAGCGCACTGACTGCGGGAATGATTTTAAAATATGCTTCCTGAGGGAGGATACAGGCGATGGAAGAAAAAAGGACAGGCGTCATTCTGCTGGCCGCCGGAAGAGGGACGCGCATGCACAGTAAGGTGCAGAAGCAATATATGCTTTTAAACGGCCATCCGCTTCTGTACTATGCCGCCATTGCATTTGAAAAAAGCCCGGCGCAGGATATCATCCTTGTGACAGGGGAATTTGAAATCGAGGCGTGCCGCCGCGACATTGCAAAGAAATACGGCTTCAATAAAATAAAGCGGATCATCCCCGGAGGGGCGGAGCGGTATCACTCCGTTTATGAAGGACTCAAAGAATTAAAGAGTATCGGATACGGGGAAGGGGATTATGTCCTGATCCACGACGGGGCCAGGCCGCTGGTGGACGATGGAATCATCCGCCGGGTTATGGAGGACGCGTATACATACAATGCCTGCGCTGCGGGAATGCCATCCAAGGACACCATAAAACAGGCGGATCGCGACGGCTTTGCCGAAACTACGCCGGATCGCAGATTCCTGTGGAATATCCAGACGCCGCAGGGCTTTTCCTTTCCGCTCATCATGGCGGCATATGAAAAGATGATGAGCTGTAAGGAATACCAGCAGGGAGTGACAGATGATGCGATGGTAGCTGAACGTATGGCCGGCTGCCGGGTGAAGCTGACAGAAGGCGCATATCAGAATATGAAGGTCACCACACCGGAGGATATAACAATTGCGGAGGCGCTGCTGCATTCGCGTTTATCATGAAAATCGTAACAGTTCAGACGGGGCATCTTCTTGCCCGTCTACGCCGGACAAGAAGCATCGGATGTCCATCGGATGTGGAAGCTGGCGGAAATTTGGGCTTATAAGCAAGCTTAACGCCTAAATTTCCGCCAGCTTCCCCGCCGTCTGAACTGTTACCTAAAATTCAGTTAAATTAGAAAATTGGAAAATTATGATAAAAACAGTTGACAGACCGGATAAAGGGTGGTAGAATAAACGACGTTGCTGCTGAGGAAAACGACAGCAAGCGACAAACGTCCACAGGACTGACACCGCTCTCAGGAGACGGCCGCCATCCCGGTTTATATTTATTAAAAAATAAATATAAAAAAGGACTTGACAAACAAGCTTACATACTTTATAATATGAAAGCACGTTTGGAGAGATATCGAAGCGGTCATAACGAGGCGGTCTTGAAAACCGTTTGTCCGAAAGGGCGCGTGGGTTCGAATCCCACTCTCTCCGTTTAGAACAAAAGAACTTCATAATATATAAGATTCAGCAGGCAGAAGTACCCAAGCGGCTGAAGGGGCTCCCCTGGAAAGGGAGTAGGTCGTTAGTAGCGGCGCGAGGGTTCAAATCCCTCCTTCTGCGTTCGGATGTCGGCGTAAAGCCGATATCCCCCATCAAGTACCTTGAAAACTGAACAGTATATAAAACCCTGAAAATTCTTAAGACAAAAGGCTTATGGTTAAGCCTTGAAGTTTGAGAAAACATTCAGAACAAAACCAAACAGTAATAACGGTTAAAATTAGCCAAGCGAGATTTTGGCTGGAACCAAACTTAAACATGAGAGTTTGATCCTGGCTCAGGATGAACGCTGGCGGCGTGCCTAACACATGCAAGTCGAACGAAGCATGCCGGAGGAAGTTTTCGGATGGAATCCGGGATGACTGAGTGGCGGACGGGTGAGTAACGCGTGGGTAACCTGCCCTGTACAGGGGGACAACAGTTAGAAATGACTGCTAATACCGCATAAGCGCACAGGACCGCATGGTCCGGTGTGAAAAACTCCGGTGGTACAGGATGGACCCGCGTCTGATTAGGTAGTTGGCGGGGTAACGGCCCACCAAGCCAACGATCAGTAGCCGACCTGAGAGGGTGACCGGCCACATTGGGACTGAGACACGGCCCAAACTCCTACGGGAGGCAGCAGTGGGGAATATTGCACAATGGGGG
>CAJTGE010000043.1 GCA_910575795.1 Clostridiaceae bacterium
CAGTTTTCGAGGTCAGGTAACGGATTGAAAAATAAGTCCGATGAACCTGATTTTTTAGTGTCCAAAATGACTTCAAATGGATGAAGATCAGGGTTTTCGGACAGTCTGGGGGGGGGTACAGCCTTTACCATGTACTGGGCGGGGATCATTTCCTCGTACTGCGTGTACAACTGGAGCGGGCGCAACAGGGAATACCGCTTTTTCCACTATCTGTTCCCGCTGCTGTTTGTTTCCGCGCCTGTATGGACCGAACAGTTTTTATTCCTTCTGCAGGCGTTTGAGATCGCGTTTGCGGTTTTGCTCTGCCTGGCCGCCGCGTTCTGCACCTCCCGCTGGGTTCAGAAATCAGAGCCGGTCTTTCTGGTTTTGGGCGTAATTTTTATGGTATGGGGATTCGGATCCTATCAGGCCATGTTTCCCCTGTATCTGTCGCTGTCGCTGACTGCTTTTGTGCTCTCCTATATCAATGGCCGGACGGAGGATGCGCTGCGGTGCGGCATAAAACATGCGCTGGCCTTTTTTGCCGGCTGTCTGCTGTACATGATTCTTGTTAAAGCGACAAAATATGCGGCCGGGGCGGATTCCGGCTATATTTCAGGCATGGTGCGCTGGAGAGCGGACGGTATCCGAAACTGCCTGTTTCATATCCGGCTGGAGCTTGTGCGCGTACTGAAGGGGAAATCCCTGTATTTCGGCAAGCTATACCTGCCTGCCATGTGCCTGTGCGGGCTGCAGATGATGCGCCGGGGATGGAAACACAGAAAGAGTATCCGGGATTACCTCTGCTTTCTGTTTGGCCTTGCGCTTCTGGCGCTGTCCCCGTTTTTCTTAAACCTGGCGACAGGAAACCTGCAGATGATCCGCGCGCATCTCGCATACCCGGCGGTGTCCGCGCTGTTTCTGGCCCACTTAACCGTGCGGGAGCGCGGCAGGAGCGGCGCGAAAAGATGGAAAGCCCTTGGAATTGTACTTGCACAGGCGGCTTGTATCGCTGCGGCGGAGAGAAACGGGGTGCGCACGATCCAGCTCTATGAAAGCGCATGGGAGGCGTACCGGAATGATTTGATTACGGCTAACCGTATGTACGCGGACATCTGCGAGACCGCTGGCAGCGCGGATGTGTCAGAATGCATGGTGATATTTGTGGGAAAACGCGATGCCGGCCTGGCCGGGCAGGCGGCGGCTGAGGAGCTCTCCGGGCGGTCGTTCTTTGAAGTGGAGGCGCACACCGAGCTCGGGGGATCGGGGCGGATTGGAAGCTGGCTTCTGACCCTGGGCATGGATATGAGGGTGATGGGCGCGGAGGAAGGCGACAGGTATCTTGAGGCAATCGCATATATGGAAGGCGCGCCGGACTGGCCGGCAGAGGGGAGCGTCAGGAAAATGGGGGATGATGTGATTGTTGTTAAAATGTCGGAGCCGTAGTAATGCTTCAGGGGTTAATGTCATCTGAATTTAAGTTTGCAATATTGACTTTTTCAGAGCTTGCACATGTGAGAAACATATGATATAATTTCTTACGGCCTTGTCACGGAGAACAGGGCGGTTAGTTATGTATTTAATTTTAATCAGGAGGATATAGGGCGATGAAACATGTAAAGACATTGAGCAAAAACACCTTGAAGGACAGCATGAAGAAGGGCGGCTGCGGCGAGTGCCAGACATCCTGCCAGTCTGCGTGCAAGACTTCCTGTACGGTGGGAAACCAGAGCTGTGAGAACAAAAACCGTTAGAGCATTTTTCAAACACGCTCTGAAACAGCGCGTGACAACTGATACGGGAATGATCGGGAAGGCAGGCAAGGCAAATCCCCTGGAAGGCGGGGGCGTTTGCGTTGTCTGCCTGCCTGTGTTCAGATAAGGAGTAGATCGGGTGGTTCATCAATTTATCAACAATGGCTATCATATGGTACTGGATGTCAACAGCGGTTCCGTTCATGAGGTGGATCCGCTTCTTTATGATACAATCAGGGCTCTTTCCGGCCGCGTGGCGGATATGCGAAAGCCCGCTCCCCTTTCGGAGGAGGCAAAGGCCGGGGCGGCGCAGGAGCTTTCCGGGCGCTACGGCGAAGAAGAGCTTGAGGAGGCGTTTGCGGATGTCCAGGAGCTGATCGACCGGGAGGAGCTCTTTGCGGCGGATGTCTATCAGGACTATGTGACGGATTTTAAGAAGCGGGAGACGGTGGTAAAGGCCCTGTGCCTGCATGTGGCGCATGACTGTAACCTTGCCTGCCGCTACTGCTTTGCGGAGGAAGGCGAGTACCACGGCCGCCGGGCCCTGATGAGCTTTGAGGTCGGGAAAAAGGCGCTGGATTTCCTGATTGAAAATTCCGGTTCGAGAAGGAATCTGGAGGTGGATTTTTTCGGCGGCGAGCCGCTTTTAAACTGGGATGTTGTAAAACGGCTGGTGGAATACGGCCGTTCGCAGGAGGCGCCGCGCCAGAAGAAGTTCCGGTTTACGATCACCACGAACGGGGTATTATTAAATGAAGAGATCATGGAGTTCTGCAACCGGGAGATGAGCAATGTGGTCTTAAGCCTGGACGGCCGTCCGGAGGTGAATGACCGCATGCGCCCCTTCCGGGACGGGAGCGGGAGCTACGCGCGGATTGTCCCTAAATTTCAGGAGTTTGCGGAGAAACGGGGAGAGAGGGACTATTTTGTGCGCGGTACGTTTACGAGGCATAACCTGGATTTTGCCGCGGATGTGCTGCATTTTGCGGATCTGGGCTTTGAAAAGCTTTCCGTTGAGCCGGTCGTGGCCCCTCCTGAGGAGGAGTACGCGATCCGACAGGAGGATCTGGAGCCGATCCTTTCGCAGTATGATTTGCTGGCCGCGGAGTATGTGAAGCGCCGCCGGGAGGGCAGAGGCTTTACCTTTTTCCACTTCATGCTGGATCTGGGACAGGGCCCGTGTGTGGCCAAGCGCCTGTCTGGCTGCGGCTCGGGTACGGAATATCTGGCGGTGACGCCTTGGGGCGATTTCTACCCCTGCCATCAGTTTGTCGGGCAGGAAAAGTTCCTGCTCGGGAATGTGGAGGACGGGGTTGTGAACACGCGGATTCGCGATGAATTTAAGCTCTGCAATGTCTATGCAAAGGAGAAATGCAGGGACTGCTTTGCGAGGTTTTACTGCAGCGGAGGCTGCGCGGCGAATTCCTGGAATTTCCATGGCTCCATCACGGACGCCTATGATATCGGGTGCGAGATGCAAAAGAAACGCATCGAATGCTCGATTATGATTCAGGCGGCCCTGGCAGAGGAGGCCGCGGAGTGACAGAGCCGCCGGCGAGGCTTCGGCGGCGCGGCGCGGGATCCGCGCGGCAGATGAAAATGCATGAATAAAGGAGAAAACAATGAAAAACAAGAAAGGAAAGAGCCTTTTGGGACTGGCGCTCCTGATCGCGGCGATCGGCCTGTTCGGGTATTTCGGATATTCGACCATGAGCGCGATCAAGCTGGGCCTTGACCTGGCGGGCGGCGTCAGCATCACGTACCAGGCCAAGGAGGCCAATCCGTCGGCTGAGGATATGTCTGACACGATCTACAAGCTTCGGCTGAGGGTGGAGAATTACAGCAGCGAGGCGGAGGTATACCAGGAGGGCGTCAACCGCATTAATGTGGACATCCCCGGCGTATCGGACGCGAACGCGATTTTACAGGATCTCGGGCAGCCGGGCTCCCTGGTGTTCATGGATTCCGAGGGAAACCAGATCCTCGAGGGACGGCAGGTGACCAGCGCCAAGGGCGGCATCATTGACCAGAACGGCGTAAAGGAGTATGTGGTTCAGCTCGCCTTTGACGAGGAGGGGACCAAAGCCTTTGCGGACGCCACGACAAACGGAGTGGGGAAGCCGATCTATATCATCTATGACGGCCGGATCATTTCCTATCCCATGGTGCGCGAGCCGATCACAGGCGGGCAGTGCCGGATTGACGGCATGGCGGACTTAAAGGAAGCGGAGGAACTGGCGTCCAACATCCGCATCGGCTCGCTTTCCCTGGAGCTTGAAGAGCTGCGCTCGAATGTGGTGGGCGCAAAGCTGGGCCAGGAGGCGATTTCGACCAGCTTAAAGGCAGGCGCGATCGGTTTTGCCATTGTCGTGGTATTTATGATCGCCGTGTATCTGATCCCGGGCGTCGCGGCCTCCCTGGCGCTCTGCCTGTATGTGGGGCTGATTCTGGTGCTCCTTAAGGCCTTTGAGATCACCCTGACGCTTCCGGGCGTGGCCGGCATCGTTCTTTCCATCGGCATGGCCGTGGACGCGAACGTTATTATTTTCACGCGTATCAAGGAGGAGATCGGCGTGGGGAAGACGGTGAAGTCTGCGATTAAGACGGGCTTTGCCAAGGCATTGTCCGCGATCATCGACGGAAATGTCACCACCCTGATCGCGGCGGCGGTCCTGTTCTGGAGAGGCTCCGGCACGGTGAAGGGCTTTGCCTCCACGCTGGCGCTGGGTATTGTGCTCTCCATGGTGACAGCGCTGTTTATCACGAAGTTTGCGCTGAACTGCCTGTACGGGGCGGGATTTGAGGATGTGAAATTCTATGGCGTCCGTAAGGATATCGCCGCCAGGCCGTTCTTAAAATCGAGAAAGGCGTTCTTCGGCGTTTCTCTGCTTCTTATCGTGGCCGGCTTTGCGGCTATGGGCGTGAACCGCGCCTCCACGGGAGCGATACTCAATTACGGCATGGAATTCCGGGGCGGCACATCCACCAATGTGACCTTTAATGAGGATTTATCCCTGGAGCGCATCTCCTCCGAGGTGGTTCCGGTGGTGGAGCAGATCACGGGCGAGGCCGGCACGCAGACGCAGAAGGTGGCCGGGACAAATGAGGTGATTATCAAGACAAGAACCCTGAACATGGAGGAAAGGGAGGCGCTGGATACGGCGCTGGCGGACAAATTCGGCGTGGATCCGGAGCTTATCACCGCGGACAGCATTTCCGGCGCGATCAGCGCGGAGATGAAGCGCGACGCCATCGTGGCCGTGACGATCGCGACGATCTGCATGCTGATCTATATCTGGTTCCGGTTCAGCAATATCACCTTTGCGGCGAGCGCGGTTCTGGCCCTGGTACATGACGTGCTGGTGGTGCTGACGTTCTACGCGGCCCTTAAATGGTCCATCAGCTCTACGTTTATCGCCTGTATGCTGACCATCGTGGGTTATTCCATCAACGCGACGATCGTGATTTTTGACCGTATCCGCGAAAACATGAAGCTGAAAAAGTATAACCAGACCATTGAAGATGTGGTGAACTTAAGTATAACCCAGACCTTTACGAGAAGCATCAATACCTCCCTGACGACCTTTATCATGGTGTTTGTGCTGTTTGTGATGGGCGTGTCCTCCATCCGCGAATTTGCGCTTCCGATGATGGTCGGAATCGTGTGCGGAACGTATTCTTCTGTGTTCCTGACCGGCGCGATGTGGTATGTATTCAGCCAGAAGAAGGAGAAAAAGAATACGGATGGAGTATAAGATTGAGTACAGGGACCGGCGCGCCAAACGGGCGCGGATGAAAACCGTGCATGGGATGATTGAGACGCCGGTGTTTATGAATGTGGGAACCGTGGCGGCCATTAAGGGCGCGGTTTCCACGGATGATTTAAGGCAGATCGGGACGCAGGTGGAACTGTCCAATACGTATCATCTGCATGTGCGCACGGGCGATGCGCTGATTAAGCGCTTTGGGGGCCTGCACCGGTTTATGAACTGGGATCGGCCGATTCTGACGGATTCGGGCGGGTTCCAAGTGTTTTCGCTTGCGGGCCTTAGGAAGATTAAGGAAGAGGGCGTTTATTTCCAGTCCCATATCGACGGACGCCGGATTTTTATGGGGCCTGAGGAGAGCATGCAGATTCAGTCCAATCTGGGCTCTACCATCGCCATGGCTTTTGACGAGTGCCCTCCGAGTCTGGCGGACCGGGCTTATGTGCAGGCTTCTGTGGACCGGACGACGAGATGGCTTGAGCGGTGCCGGGCGGAGCTTTCGCGCCTGAACGGCCTGGAGGACACGATCAACCGGGAGCAGCTTTTGTTCGGCATCAACCAGGGCGCGATTTATGAGGATATCCGCATCCGCCACGCGGAGGCGATCAGCCGCATGAACTTAGACGGCTACGCCATAGGCGGCCTGGCCGTGGGGGAGAGCCATGAGGAGATGTACCGGATCCTCGACGCGGTGGTTCCCTGCCTTCCGGGCGACAAGCCGGTGTACTTAATGGGCGTGGGAACCCCGGCCAATATCCTGGAAGCCGTGGAGCGCGGGGTGGATTTCTTTGACTGCGTTTATCCGTCGAGAAACGGGCGCCACAGCCATGTATACACGAACCATGGGAAGCTGAACCTTCTGAATTCCAAATATGAGCTGGACGCCCGCCCGATTGAGGAGGGGTGCGGCTGTCCGGCGTGCCGTTCGTACTCAAGAGCCTATATCCGGCATCTGTTTAAGGCAAAAGAAATGCTCGGCATGCGATTATGTGTATTGCATAATTTGTATTTTTATAATAAAATGATGGAGGAGATTCGCGACGCCATCGAACATCAGTGTTTTGCGGAGTACAAGGAGCAGAAGCTGGCCGGCATGGCCGCCGGGGAGAATCAGGCCGAATCATGATTAGACACAGCGCGGCGAGGCGGCGCAGGTGGCGAAAGGAGGAAAAGGCATGAATACAATGGGATGGATTATTTATTTTATCTTTATTATAGGACTGATGTATTTACTGGCAATCAGACCTCAGCAGAAGGAAAAGAAAAAAGCGCAGGAGCTGATGGCCAGCGTTGCGGTGGGCGACAGTGTTCTGACATCCAGCGGTTTTTACGGCGTGATTATTGATATGACGGACGACACTGTGATTGTGGAGTTTGGAAGCAATAAGAACTGCCGGATACCGATGCGCAAGGACGCCATTGTCCAGGTAGAAAAGCCGGAGCTGTAAGGCCCTGGCCGGATGCTGTGCAGGCGATGCAGAGCGGAAGGATAACCGGAAGGTGCATGGAACGTGAGAGTTTACGTCCATGCACTTTTTTGTAATTGGATGCGGCGGCGCTTGTATTTGACAGGATAAAAGGAGCGGGATGAAGGATACAAAGGTAAAGCGGCATCCGGTTTTTGCGGCGGCTGTGAATCTGGAACTGATGGAGAGCCGGGACGGGCTGGTATTTGAAAGAGAATACAATTTAAACACAAAACCACTGGAAATTGACTTGCTGATCATCAGAAAAGATAAAACGACCCGGGTAGAAAATGAAATAGGACATATATTCAGGGGGCATAACATACTTGAGTACAAATTGCCGGAGGATCATCTGAATATCGACAGCTTCTATAAGGCGCAGGCATACGCGGCCCTGTATAAATCGTATGGGGAAACGGTGGACGCTATTAAGGCGGATGATATAACGGTTACGCTTGTGCGCGAGGCAAGGCCCAAAGGGCTGTTTCATTATTTTGAGGAAAACGGCTGCCAGGTACAAAAAGGCGGCAGGGGAATCTATTATATCAAAGGCGCTGTGCTGTTTGAAACGCAGCTTATTGTCAGCGGGGAACTGGACAAAAAGAGCCATATCTGGCTTGGGGCCTTATCGGATAGGATGGAGAGAGCGGATCTGGAAAAGCTTTTAGAAAACATCCGGACGCTGAAAGAAGAAACAGACCGGGATCTGGCGGATTCTGTGTTGGAAGTAAGCATTGGAGCCAATAAAGAGATAGTCGAAGAGCTGATAGGAGATGAGAGTATGTGTCAGGCATTGATGGAGCTTTTGGAGCCTCAGATTCAAAAGAGGGAAAAGGCATTGGAACAGGCGTTATTAAAAAAAGGGATGAAGGAAGGGATAAAAGAGGGGATGAAAAAAGGAATTCAGGGCACAGTGGCGGCCCTGAGGGATTTTGGCCATGCGGATGCAGAGATTAAAACAGCGATTATGAATAATTACAGCCTGACGCAGGAAGAGGCGGAACGTTATCTGAAGGCCCTTCCAGAAAAGATGGCTGCTCAGGAACCTCAGTATGAGAATTAAGTAATGGCCAAGGCCGTCTGAGCGGTTATGGCAGTTGAATGAATGATAGAGGAGGATGCGGAAATGAAATACGAAATTGCAGTGATCCCGGGAGACGGGATCGGACCGGAGATTGTGAAGGAGGCTTGCGGCGTGCTTGACCGTGTGGGGGAGGTGTTCGGCCATTCTTTCCATTACACAGAGGTTCTGATGGGAGGCGCTTCGATTGATGTACACGGAGTTCCCCTGACCGACGAAGCGCTGGAGACAGCGAGACGCAGCGATTCCGTCCTTTTGGGGGCTGTGGGCGGAAATGTGGGCAATTCGAGGTGGTATGACGCAGCCCCGCACCTGCGCCCCGAGGCGGGGCTGCTGGCGATCCGGAAAGGGCTGGGCCTTTTTGCGAATATCCGGCCCGCGTACCTTTACCGCGAGCTTTCGTCCGCCTGCCCGCTGAAGGAATCGATCATCGGGGACGGCTTTGATATGGTGATCCTGCGGGAGCTGACAGGAGGGCTTTATTTCGGAGAGCGGTATACAAAGGAGGTGGACGGCGCGCTGACCGCAGTGGACACCCTGACATACAGCGAGCATGAGATCCGCCGGATCGCGGTGAAAGCGTTTGAGATTGCAATGAAGCGGAAAAAGCATGTGACAAGCGTGGACAAGGCGAATGTGCTGGATTCCTCCCGTCTGTGGAGAAAGGTAGTGGAGGAGGTCGCGGCCGGTTATCCGGAGGTGACGCTTGCGCATATGCTGGTGGATAACTGCGCCATGCAGCTTGTGATGAATCCGGGGCAGTTTGATGTGATCCTCACGGAAAATATGTTTGGGGATATCCTCTCCGACGAGGCGAGCATGATCACCGGTTCGATCGGCATGCTCTCGTCTGCGAGCTTAAATGAGGGGAAATTCGGCCTCTATGAGCCGAGCCACGGATCCGCCCCGGATATTGCGGGCAAGGATCTGGCGAATCCCATTGCCACGATTCTGTCTGCCGCTATGATGCTCCGGTATTCGTTTGATCTGGACAGGGAGGCGGCCGCTGTGGAGGAGGCGGTGCAAAAGGTTTTGTCTGAAGGTTACCGGACGCCGGATATCATGGCTGAAGGGGGGATCCAGGTAGGGACTGCGCAGATGGGGCGTTTGATCTGCGAGAGGATTTAGTGTAAGCAGGCCATGGTTTATTGTGGGAAGGCCGCCAGTGTCGGGCTTTATATCCAACAAAACCCCGCTTCCGCTCGGAGAAAAGCGCAGCGGATGCCAAGCCCGAAAAGACCTCGCTAAGCGCCGGCGGTTTTCTACGGGTTCCTTATGGATATAAAGCCTGACTCTGGCGGCCTTTTCACAATTATGAATCAAGGCATAGTACACAGAGGCGGCCAGCAACGAATAAATCGGCCGGCACACGCCATAAAACGGCTGCCAATCATAGCATCCGCGCCAGCATGGAAAATATTTTTCCCGTAAACATGTAAAAAACAGGTGAAAAACCACAGAAAATGCGTTAGAATAAAACAAGCGCTGCAACAGACCCCGCCTTAAGCGGCGGCTGCGGCGATAAAGACTTTCGGGCCTGTTACGAAAAAAGGAGACGGACAGAATGAAAAGTGATGCGGTTAAAACGGGGATGCAGCAGGCGCCCCATCGTTCTTTGTTTAATGCGCTGGGCTTAACCGAAGAGGAGCTTCATAAGCCCCTGGTCGGCATTGTGAGCTCATATAATGAGATTGTGCCGGGTCATATGAACCTGGATAAGATTGTGGAGGCAGTAAAGCTGGGCGTGGCCATGGCGGGCGGGACGCCGATCGTATTTCCGGCTATTGCGGTCTGCGACGGTATTGCCATGGGGCATATCGGGATGAAGTATTCGCTGGTGACGCGGGATCTGATCGCGGATTCCACGGAGTGTATGGCCCTGGCGCATCAGTTTGACGCGCTGGTGATGGTTCCGAACTGTGATAAGAATGTCCCGGGCCTTCTGATGGCCGCGGCGCGCGTGAATGTGCCCACGGTATTTGTCAGCGGCGGCCCCATGCTGGCCGGGCGCGTGAAGGGGCAGAAGCGCAGCCTTTCGAGCATGTTTGAGGCGGTCGGCTCCTATGCGGCGGGAACCATGACCGAGGAGGACGTGAAGGAGTTTGAAAATAAGACCTGCCCTACCTGCGGCTCCTGCTCGGGCATGTATACAGCGAACAGTATGAACTGCCTGACCGAGGCGCTCGGCATGGGCCTTAAGGGCAACGGGACCATCCCGGCCGTGTATTCGGAGCGGCTGAAGCTGGCCAAGCATGCGGGCATGAAGGTCATGGAGATGTATGAGAAAAATATCCGTCCCAGGGATATCATGACCAGCGAGGCGTTCTTAAACGCCCTGACTGTGGATATGGCGCTGGGCTGCTCGACGAACAGCATGCTGCATTTACCGGCTGTCGCGCATGAGGCCGGCGTGGAGCTTGACATGGAGCTGGTGAATGAGATGAGCGCCAGGACGCCGAACCTGTGCCATCTGGCGCCGGCGGGCCCGACCTATATGGAGGATTTAAACGAGGCGGGCGGCGTGTACGCGGTGATGAACGAGCTGTCGAAAAAGGGCCTTCTGCATCTGGACTGCATGACCGTGACAGGGGCCAGTGTGGGAGAGAACATTCAGAACTGCGTAAACCGGGATCCGCAGGTGATCCGGCCGGTGGAGGATCCCTACAGCCAGACCGGCGGCATTGCGGTCTTAAAGGGCAACCTGGCCCCGGATACAGCGGTGGTGAAGCGCTCCGCCGTGGCGCCTGAGATGTTAAAGCACGAGGGCCCGGCCCGCGTGTTTGACTGCGAGGAGGACGCGATTGCCGCCATCAAGGGCGGACGGATCGCGGCGGGCGACGTGGTGGTGATCCGCTACGAGGGGCCGAAAGGCGGCCCGGGCATGCGGGAGATGCTCAATCCCACATCGGCCATCGCCGGCATGGGGCTTGGATCCACGGTGGCCCTGATCACGGACGGACGCTTTTCCGGCGCGTCCAGGGGCGCGTCCATCGGCCATGTATCCCCGGAGGCGGCGGTCGGCGGCCCGATTGCGCTGGTGGAAGAGGGCGATATCATTTCCATTGACATTGATAGTCATGCGCTGAATGTGCTGGTTTCGGATGAGGAGCTTGAGGCGAGGCGGGCCAAATGGCAGCCCAGGACGCCGCAGATTACGAGCGGCTATCTGTCGCGCTATGCCGCCCTGGTGACGAGCGGCAACCGCGGCGCGGTGCTTGAACTTCCGAAGCGCGGCTGATATCCCCCTCCGGGAAAACACTTATGTTTAGAAAGCAGGTAGAGACAGAATGAAAACACTGACAGGAGCAGAGATCGTCATTGAATGCCTCAAGGAACAGGGCGTGGACACGGTATTTGGCTATCCGGGCGGGGCTATTTTAAATATTTACGATGCGCTTTATAAGCACCGGGATGAGATTACCCATATTCTGACCTCCCATGAGCAGGGGGCGTCCCATGCGGCGGACGGCTACGCGAGGGCTACGGGGAAGGTGGGAGTCTGTCTTGCGACCTCCGGGCCGGGCGCGACCAACCTGGTGACGGGGATCGCCACGGCAAACCTGGATTCCGTTCCCATCGTGGCCATTACCTGCAATGTGACGACCAGCCTTTTGGGAAAGGACAGCTTTCAGGAAATTGATATTTTGGGCGTAACCATGCCGATCACGAAATATAATTTTATTGTAAAGGATGTGACAAAGCTGGCGGACGTGATCCGCAGGGCTTTTGTCATCGCAAAGAGCGGCCGTCCGGGCCCGGTCCTGGTGGATATCACCAAGGATGTGACGGCGGCGCAGTGCGCGTATGAGCCCAGGGAGCAGAAGGCGCCGGAGCGCCAGTCGGACACGATCCGGGAGGAGGATATCGAGCAGGCGCTGGCCATGATCCGCGCGTCGCAGAAACCCTTTATCTTTGTGGGCGGAGGCGCGGTGGCCTCGGAGGCGGCGAACGAGCTTTCTGCCTTTGCACATAAGATCCACGCCCCGGTGGCGGACAGCCTGATGGGCAAGGGCGCGTTTGACGGGACGGATGAGCTGTATACCGGGATGCTCGGCATGCACGGCACCAAGACCTCGAATTTCGGCGTGGCGGAATGCGATCTGCTGATCGTAGTGGGCGCGCGCTTCAGCGACCGCGTGGTGGGGGATTCCTCGCGGTTTGCCTCCAATGCGAAAATCCTTCAGCTTGACGTGGATCCCGCGGAGATCAATAAAAACATCATGACCGATGCGAGCATCATCGGGGATGTGAAGGTGATCCTGCGCCGGCTGGCGGCCCGCCTGGATCCCATGCGGCACGACGAGTGGGTGAACCATATTGAGCGGTTTAAGGATATGTATCCGCTGCGCTATAATAAGGATACGCTGACGGGGCCGTATATTATGGAAAAGATTTACGAAGTGACAGAAGGGGACGCGATTATCAGCACTGATGTGGGCCAGCACCAGATGTGGGCCGCGCAGTATTACAAATTCAGGCGTCCCAGGCAGCTTTTGACCTCCGGGGGGCTTGGCACCATGGGCTACGGCCTGGGGGCGGCGATCGGGGCCAAGATGGGCTGTAAGGATAAGGTCGTCATCAATATCGGCGGGGACGGCTGCTTCCGCATGAACATGAATGAGATTGCGACGGCGACCCGTTACAATATTCCCGTTATCCAGGTGGTTTTCAATAACCATGTGCTGGGCATGGTCCGCCAGTGGCAGACCCTGTTTTACGGGAAGCGGTATTCCCAGACCGAGCTGTATGACCAGGTGGATTTTGTGAAGGTGGCTGAGGGAATGGGGGCCAAGGCCATGCGGATCACGAAGCGCGAGGAGGTGGAACCGGCGCTGCGCGAGGCCATTAGCCTGAATATCCCGGTGGTGCTGGACTGCCAGCTCGGAAGCGACGACAAGGTATTCCCCATGGTTCCGGCCGGCAAGCCGATTGAGGAGGCGTTTGATGAGATCGATCTGCGGATTGAATCCATGTAATGTACTCCCGGAGCCTCTTGGCGCCTGATTTTGTGAGATTCCTGGAGTACACTGTAAAGATGCGCCAGCCGCATTTTTCAGGATGATTGCGAAAGTTCAGACAAGAGGCGCTGAGATACATTTTCACGAAAACTGATTTGAGGAGGAGACGAAGAATGAGCAGAGTCTATAACTTTTCGGCCGGCCCGGCGGTTCTGCCGGAGGAGGTCTTAGAGGAGGCGGCCCGCGAGATGATGGATTACCGCGGCACGGGCATGTCTGTGATGGAGATGAGCCACCGTTCTAAAGATTATCAGGATATTATCGACGAGGCGGAGAAGGATCTGCGGGAGCTGATGCACATTCCGGACAATTATAAGGTGCTGTTCGTGCAGGGCGGCGGCCACACGCAGTTCGCCATGGTTCCCATGAACCTGTTTAAAAACAAGGTGGGAGATTACATTATTACGGGCCTGTGGGCAAAACGGGCCTGGAAAGAAGCGCAGATGTTCGGCACAGCGAACGCGGTGGCTTCCAGCGAGGATAAGACCTTTACTTACATACCGGACTGCTCGGATCTGCCGATCGATGAGGATGCGGATTATGTGTATATCTGCCTGAACAATACAATTTATGGAACCGTGTACCACGAGCTTCCCAACACCAAGGGAAAGGATCTGGTGGCGGACATTTCCTCGTGCTTTTTGTCCGAGCCGCTGGATGTGAGCAAATTCGGCATCCTCTGGGGAGGCGTGCAGAAAAATGTCGGCCCGGCCGGGGTGGCGATCGCGATTGTCCGCGAGGATCTGATCCGCGAGGATGTGCTGCCCGGGACGCCGACCATGCTCCGGTATAAGACGTACGCGGACAATGGCTCCATGTACAACACGCCGCCCACATACATTATCTACATGTGCGGCAAGGTGTTCAAGTGGCTGAAGAAGAACGGCGGCCTGGAAGCCATGAAGGAGAGGAATGAGGAAAAGGCAAAGCTTCTCTACGATTTCCTGGACGAAAGCAGGCTGTTTAAGGGTACGGTGGAGAAAAAAGACCGCTCCCTGATGAATGTGCCCTTTGTGACCGGGGACGCGGATTTGGACGCCTTATTTGTAAAAGAGGCAAAGGAAGCGGGCCTGGTGAATTTAAAGGGCCACAGGAGCGTGGGCGGCATGAGGGCCAGCCTTTATAATGCAATGCCCGTCGAGGGCGTGGAGGCGCTGGTGAAATTCATGCGCGAATTTGAAGAAAAGCATGTGAAATAACCGCTGCTGTCCAAAAGGGCCTGCGCAGATGCCTGCGCGGGCCGCGGGGAAACATGGAGGCAGATACGGGACTGAAGGAGCGAAGACCGATTTATGAGAAAGATACATTGCCTGAATCCGATTTCCAGCCTGGGGACGGATTTGTTTACGGAGCAGTACGAAATGACGGACAGCTTAAAAGAGGCGGACGGCGTCCTGGTGCGGAGCGCATCCATGCATGAGATGGAGCTTCCGGACGGCCTGCGGGCCATCGCCCGCGCCGGGGCCGGGGTGAATAATATACCGCTTAAAGCCTGTTCGGAGCGCGGAATCGTGGTATTTAACACGCCGGGCGCGAATGCAAACGGCGTAAAGGAGCTGGTTCTGGCAGGACTCCTTCTGGCGGCCCGCGACATTGTGGGCGGCATCGGCTGGTGCCGGGAGCAGAAGGACAACGCGGAGATTGCAAAGGACATGGAGAAGGCGAAGAAAGCCTTTGCCGGCCGTGAGATTAAGGGAAAGAAGCTGGGCGTGATCGGCCTTGGCGCGATCGGCGCCGAGGTGGCCAATGCGGCGGCGGCCCTTGGCATGGAGGTCTACGGCTACGATCCGTTTATTTCCGTGAACGCGGCCTGGATGCTGTCGCGGGATGTAAAGCATATTACCGCTGTGGACAGCATTTATCAGGAATGCGATTATATCACGGTTCACGTTCCGCTGGCGGACAAAACGAGAGGGATGATAAACCGTGAAAGCCTGGGTCAGATGAAGGACGGCGTGGTGATCTTAAATTTCGCACGGGATCTGCTGGTCAATGACGATGATATGGCAGAGGCCCTCGCCTCCGGAAAGGTGAAGCGCTATGTGACGGATTTCCCGAACCCGAAGGTCATGCAGATGGAGCATGTGATCGTGACGCCGCATCTGGGGGCTTCCACAGAGGAGTCTGAGGATAACTGCGCGGTGATGGCCGTGAAGGAGCTGAAGGATTATCTGGAAAACGGAAATATCCGCAATTCGGTCAACTATCCGGCCTGCGATATGGGCGTATGCGCCTCTGTGCGGCGGATTGCGCTGCTGCATATGAATGTGCCCAATATGATCGGGCAGATTTCCTCGATACTGGCGTCCGCGGATATGAATATCGCGAATATGATGAATAAGAGCCGGGAACAGTATGCGTATACCATGGTGGATCTGGAGACGGATATTGATGAGGCGACGCTTGAAAAGCTGAATGCGATTAAAGGGGTTATGCGGGTGCGCGTGATTAAGTAGCGCATGTTGGCGCGGCAGAGGTTGGAAAAGGAGTCCGGGGGGCCGGGCTCTTTTTTCACTGGTATAGTTGATACTTTCGGAATCTCTCTGCACCTGCCTTTGCGGCTGATTTTCCGCCAGATGCACCCAAATTTAATCAACGTACGTTCCGCGTACGCCTCATAAATTTGTGCACATCTGATAAAAAATCATCTCACAAAATCAGGTGCAGCGGGATTCCAAGAGTA
Organism: Clostridiaceae bacterium; assembly: GCA_910575795.1. Classification (GTDB taxonomy): domain Bacteria; phylum Bacillota; class Clostridia; order Lachnospirales; family Lachnospiraceae; genus Otoolea; species Otoolea muris. The sequence continues at coordinate 15,749 of CAJTGE010000043.1, forward strand.
CATAGTTGTGTAAAAGGAGGAGACTTGTATGGCTGTAATCAGACCATTTTGCTGCATCCGGCCGGCGGGGGAGCTGGCGGGGCGGGTGGCGGCGCTGCCTTATGATGTGTATAGCCGCGAGGAGGCGAAGCGCGAGATTGAGAGGGAGCCGCTGTCATTTCTGAGTGTTGACCGGGCGGAGGCGGGGCTTCCGGATACGGTGGATGCGTATGACGGGCAGGTGTATGAGAAGGCGCGCGAGGCGCTGGCGCGTTTTGAGCGGGAGGGGGTTCTGATCAGGGAAGAAGAACCCTGTATGTATTTGTATGAGCTGACGATGGACGGTCATACGCAGACCGGGATCGCGGCCTGTGCGGCGGTGGATGATTACCTGAACGGGGTAGTGAAAAAGCACGAGAATACGCGGGAGGATAAGGAGCGGGATCGGATCCGCCATGTGGATGCGCTGAATGCGCAGACAGGGCCTATTTTCCTGGCGTACCGGGCGAGGAAAGGGCTTCGGGAGCTTTTGGAGGAGATAAAAGAAGGGGAAGCGCTTTATGATTTTGAAGCGGCGGATGGGATTCGCCATCGTGTATTCCGTATTGGGGAGGCGGAGCGGATAACGGCGCTTATAAAGGAGATCGGGGAGGCGGGGGATGTTTACATTGCAGACGGGCATCACCGGGCGGCTTCGGCTGTGAAGGTAGCCTTAAAGCGCAGGAAGGAGCGCCCGGATTATGACGGGAGCGAGGAGTTTAATTATTTCCTTTCCGTGCTGTTTCCGGACGAGGAGCTGCGGATTTTGCCGTATAACCGTGTGGTCAGGGATTTGAACGGTTTGTCGGCAGAGGCTTTTCTGGAGCGGGTTCAGGAGCATTTCCGGATTGTGGAACCGGATGGCGCGCAGGAGGCAAAGCATCCGTCCGAAAAGGGCAGGATGGGGATGCTTCTGGACGGGACGTGGTATGTTCTTGAGGCGCGGGAGGAGATCCGGTCAGAGGATCCCATCCGGGGGCTGGATGTCTCGCTTTTGCAGGATTATATACTGGCTCCGGTTCTGGGGGTGGAGGATCCGAGAACGGATCAGAGGATTGAATTTATCGGCGGCATACGGGGAAGCGCGGAGCTGGAGCGCCGGTGCGGGGACGACATGCGGGTCGCATTTTCCATGTATCCGACATCCATGGAAGAGCTTTTGGCCGTGGCGGACGCAGGGCTTTTGATGCCGCCGAAATCAACATGGTTTGAGCCGAAGCTGCGTAGCGGGCTGTTTATTCATGAGGAAGATTGAGGGGCGGGTCGGGAACAGACGCCTGCCTTACAATTGCGTCTCTTCCCCGCAGCGCGCCTTTCCTTTCACTCTTCCCTGGCACAGCCTTGCCTAAAATCCCCTTATGCAAGCTGTGCTACCGGCTCTCCTCCGCGACAGCCGGATCCTTCATCTGATAAATGCGGGTCCATTCCTTTGTCCCGTCCACCTTCACCGACTCAGAGCGGTTGACGCTTAAAAATTTAATCAGCTCATAGCAGTCAATCCAGATTTCATTGTTTCCTTCTTTCTGGGACTCGTCGAAAATGAGCTGCAGGCCGAAGTGCAGGTGAGGTTCATCAATGTTATTCGTATTTTCCGTGGCGCTGTAGCCGGTGCGCCCGAGATATCCGATGACATCCCCGGCGGTGACGATGCTGCCTTCCTTCAGCACGCTCTGATATGGGTAATCCTTGCGCAGATGGGCATAATAATAGTACCGTTTTTTGTCAAAGCTGCGGATGCCGAGCCGCCATCCGCCGTACTGGTTCCAGCCGATGGCTTCCACATAACCGGATTCCACGGCGATGACGGGAGTGCCCGTCTGCCCCATCATGTCGTGGCCCAGGTGCTGCCTGCGGTAGCCGTAGGAGCGGGAGACGCCGAAATCGTTGTAATGGCTGTAGGGAAAATGCTTTGCCAGGGGATGAAAGGCTTTAAGCCCGTACTTGGTCACCCAGATCTTCCGCTCGCCGGAAGGCGTGAGGGCTTCCTCCTTTGTTTCGGGCGCGTCCTTCTGTCCGCCGCTTTCCGGAGCGTCGTTGCCCTGCCCTTCCTCTCCCTGCGCGCGGCTCTCTCCGCCGGCGTTATCCTGCTCCTGCGCAAGGGCAAAGGCGGGCGCCTCAGATTCGGGGATCTGGATTTCATAATAGCCGACCATGCCGTTTAAGACGGCTCCATACGCCTCAAGATAGTAAGGATAGTATTTGAGATCCTTTGTGACAGCCTCGATCGTCTCGCCGTCTTGCAGGCGCTTTGCGAGCGTTTCCATATCCGCCGGTTTATACCTCGAAAAATCCCCTCCGTACCGGGCGCCGAGGACGGCCAGAAGCTGCACCCAGTTTAAATGGATTTCCTGCTGGCAGGTAGCGACATCAAAGCGGAACGCCTGCGTCATAGCGTCGCTGGTGACGTCAAAATCTACCCATTTGATGAAATCATCCTTTCCGGACTGCGCGGGATCCGTTTCCTGCCCGGAAAGAGGAGAGGGCCGGCCGGGGAAGATCCCCGTACGGGAAGCCGGGCGGGCGGGCCCGGTTATGTATGCGGCCAGAAGAAAAAAGACAGCCAGGGCTTCCAGGCCGATGACGATTTGGATGCGCCGCCTGTAAAGCCATAAAAGGAGCCGGTCCGGCCCGGCCCCTGAATGATTCCGGAATCGTTTCAAATCGTGTCCCTCCTGTCAGATACAGCGGTTCAGCCCCCGCGGCGGCAACGCCAATGCCTTTTGGGCGCGAACCATTTTGTGTTTTTGTATGATCATATGAAGACAAGGCGGGGATTATGCGGAAGAGCAGTCGTTCCGCAACCGTTCCGGGTTATCTGATCGGTTACGGCGTTCCGCTTCCGGGGTATCAATCAATCGTAATATTGACAGAAAGGCAGTAAATAAAATGAATGAAAAGAATCGCACAGGATTGCCGGAGAGCGCGGCAGCGGGAGGCACATTTGCGGACGCATGGAAAAACGGCAAAGAGCCGGGCACAGGCCCGGAGGATTTCAGGAAACTGGTGGGCTTTGAGATTGTAGAGCGCAGGATGGGCTACGCAAAAGGAGAACTCGCAGTAAAGCCCTGCCATTTGAATGTGCTGGGCGTGATCCACGGCGGCGTCCTGTTTACCATAGCGGACACCACCTCCGGCACGGCGGCCTCCACCGGAAGGCCCTATGCCGTGCCGACGGTAAACGGGAGCATCAATTACTTAAAGGCCGGGAAAAATACGGAGAAAATCACCGCAGAGGCGGAGGAGATCAAAAACGGGAGGAATTTTTCGGTCTGCGTCTGCAAGATTTATGATGATAAAGGGGAGCTGCTGGCTACCACGACGATGACCTTTTTCCACCTGATGCCGCCGGAGGCGGAGGGAAAGGCGATTTGAGTTCTTTGAGATTCTTTTGAGATGCTAAGGAACTGTGAAAGGGCCGCCAGCAGCGGCTTCCATATCCAACGGAACCCCGCTCCCGCTCGGAGAAAAGCGCAGCGGGGTTTCGTCGGATATACCGCCTGCTTCCGGCGGCCCTTTCACGACATCCCTCATCCAGAATATAAGGATCCCCTCCGCAAGCATTCAGTAACATCTTCCCTTTTCCCCCATCTTGTGATACTATATTCCTGTTGAATCAGACAAAATCAAAGGGGCAACTGTCAGCAAAAACGTATATATGGGGGAATTGAAATGAGAGATCTGGCATACTTAAAGCTGCTTGCAAGGGAATACCCGAATATCCGGGCAGCGTCGAGCGAGATTATTAATATGAAGGCTATCTGCGGCCTTCCGAAGGGAACGGAGTATTTTTTCAGCGACCTGCACGGCGAGTATGAGGCGTTTATCCATCTGCTGCGCAGCTCCTCAGGAATTATCCGTGAAAAGATTAAGGAGACATTCGGGCATATTATCTCGCAGGAGGATGAGATAAGGCTGGCGAATCTGATCTATTATCCGGATCGGATCCTGTCGCAGCTTAGGCAGGCGGGGGAGCTGACGGAGGACTGGCAGAAGATTGCCATTTACCGTCTGGTGCAGATCTGCAAGGAGGTTTCTTCCAAATACACGCGCTCCAAGGTGCGCAAGAAGATGCCCGCGGAGTTTGCCTATATCATTGATGAACTTCTCCATGTGGATTATAATGACGAGAATAAGAAGGTCTATTACAGTGAAATTATCCATACGATCATTGATATCCATGTGGCAGACAGCTTTATTATTGCGCTGTGCCGTCTGATCCAGAACCTGACGATTGATAATCTGCACATCATCGGGGATATTTTTGACAGGGGGCCGCGGGCGGACATTATTATGGAGGAGCTGATGCATTTCCATGATGTGGATATCCAGTGGGGCAATCATGATATTTCGTGGATGGGGGCCGCGACGGGCAATCCGGCCTGCATCTGCAATGTGCTGCGCATCGCGATCAGCTACAATGGTTTTGATGTGCTGGAGGACGGGTATGGGATTAATATCCGCCCGCTCTCCATGTTTGCGGCCAGGCTGTACAAGGATGATCCGTGCACGCGGTTTATGCCGCATATTCTTGATGAGAATATTTATGACGCCGTGGATCCGGGGCTGGCGGCCAAGATGCACAAAGCTATTGCCATGATGCAGTTTAAGATGGAAGGGCAGATTATCCTGCGCCATCCGGAGTACGGGATGGAGAGCCGGATCCTGTTAAAGGCTATTGATTTTGAGAAGGGAACGGTCCGCATAGGGGGAAAGGAGTATCAGCTTCTGGATACGAATTTCCCGACTGTAGATCCCGCGGATCCGCTGAAGCTTTCGCAGGAGGAGGAGGAGCTTTTGCACACTCTGACGCTCTCCTTCTGCCACAGCGCGCTTCTGCACAGGCATATTAAGTTTTTATATTCCAATGGCGGGATGTATAAGTGCTGTAATTCCAACCTTCTGTATCACGGCTGTATCCCGATGCGGGAGGACGGCCGCTTTGATGAGCTTGTGATTGACGGACAGGCGTATAAGGGGAAGGCGCTGATGGATTTTATCGACGGACAGGTCCAGAATGCGTATTTTCTGGAGAAAGGTACGCCGGAAAAGGAAAAGAGCTGTGATTTTATGTGGTACCTGTGGTGCGGCTCGAAATCACCGGTGTTTGGAAAGGATAAGATGGCTACATTTGAGAACTATTTCCTGGCGGAGCCGGAGCTTAAGAAAGAACGGATGAACCCGTATTACAGGCTGAGCGTGCAGGAGGAGCACTGCGACCGGATTCTGGAGGAATTCGGTTTTTCCACGGCGGGCTCGCATATTATCAACGGCCATGTCCCGGTGAAGATTAAGGACGGGGAGACGCCGGTCAAGGCGGGCGGGAAGCTGTTTATTATCGACGGAGGGCTGTCAAAGGCGTATCAGGGAAAGACGGGCATCGCCGGTTATACGCTTATTTTTAATTCAAGGCATCTGGCGCTGGCAGAGCACAAGCCGTTTGATCCCAGCCAGGAGCTGACGCCGCGGGTGAGTATTGTGGAAAAGATGCGCAAGAGGATACGCGTGGCGGATACGGACGAAGGGCGCGAGCTGGCGGGCCGGATTGAAGATTTGAAGGAGCTTCTGGAGGCGTACCGCAAGGGCGTTCTGAAGGAACGGTTCCAACAGAGGAGAGGCATATGAGAAAGGCAGAATTTTTAAAGGAGCTTGAGGATGCGCTGACCGGGGAGGTTTCGGCGGCTGTGATGCGGGAAAACTTAAATTATTACAGCCAGTATATCTCTTCGGAGTGTTTAAAGGGGCGGAGTGAGGAGGAGGTCATCCGGGAGATCGGAAGCCCAAGGCTGATTGCGAGGACGATTATAGACAGCAGCGCCGCGGGGGGCGGACGGACAGGGACTGGAGGCGGCTTTTCGGAAGCGCCGGGAAGCTTCGAGAGCCGCTATGCCGGGAAGGATCCGAATGAGCGGAGAAATCCGTATTTTCACTACGTGGATCTGAATAAGTGGTACTGGAAGCTCCTTGGAGTGATTCTGTTTTTTATTGTGATTGGGGCTACATTCGCCATTGTGGGCGGCGTGTTTTCACTTCTGGTTCACCTCGCCCCTGTCCTGATTGTGGCCTGGCTGATTTATGCGGTGATCCGGAATATGAGGCGGTGATTGGCGCGGGCAATGCTGTACCGGGGCGTGTTTGAAAAATGATTTCTGCCGGATGTGCGTTTGACTTTGCAGGAATGATTTTTCAGACGCGCTGCAGACAGGCCGGCCTGCAGATTTGGCGTCTGCCACGGGGAGATGGATGATGAAACGAGAGAAATTGACAGGGATGCAGGATGTGTTATCCCGGCCTGTCGTGATGGGGCTGCTGGCGTTGTTTTGCTGCGCCCTGTGGGGGAGCGCATTTCCCTGTATTAAGATTGGATACAGGCTGTTTCAGATATCAGCGGGAGATACCGGGTCGGTGATTTTATTTGCCGGCCTGCGTTTTGCGCTGGCAGGGATCATGGTGATTCTGGCCGGAAGCGCGCTGCAGGGGAGGCGGCTGGTTCCGCAGAGAGACGATATCGCAAAGATCGCAAAGCTCTGCGCGTTTCAGACGGTTTTTCAGTATTTTTTCTTCTATATTGGACTGGCACACGCCAGCGGTGTGAAGAGCGCGATTATCACAGGGAGCAACAGCCTTTTGACGATCCTGATGTCAAGCCTTGTGTTCCGGCAGGAGAAGCTGACGCCTGCGAAGGCGGCCGGCTGCCTTCTGGGCTTTCTGGGCGTGGCGGCGGCGAACTTAACCGGCGGCGGGATGGATCAAAATGCCAGCTTACTGGGAGAGGGCTTCGTCTTTTTATCCGCTGTGTCGTATGCGTTTTCCTCTGCTTTAATTAAGCGTTACTCCGCGGATTCGGATCCCGTTCTTTTGAGCGGCTGGCAGTTTCTGGCAGGCGGCGCAGTCCTGGCAGCAGGCGGCCTGGCGCTTGGGGGGAGTATACGCCATGCCTCATATCCGGCGGCGGCGATGCTTTTGTACCTGGGCTTTTTGTCAGCCGCCGCCTATACGGTATGGGGGCTTTTACTCAAATATAACCCGGTGTCGCGGGTGTCGATCTACGGCTTTTCCAACCCGGTCGTGGGCGTGGTGCTGTCCGCGCTTTTACTGGGCGAGGGAGGACAGGCGTTTTCAGCGCGCAATGTTGCGGCTCTTTTGCTGGTCAGCGGCGGGATTTTCGTGGTGAATCACAGCGCGTTTGCGGGGGGAGAGAGGCAGAGGGACGGAATGGATTAATTTTTGGGGAAAGAAGGGAGAAGGGATTGAAAAGGAGTACAGGGCGGATCCTTGCTGCTTTATGCTGTCTGGCGCTGACAGGCGGATGCGGTGGAAAACAGACGGGAGAAACAGGGGCGCTGACTGCCCGGGCGGAAGGAGAGCCGGAAGAAGGCGGGGGGACGGACGGAATGCCGGAAACTGACGGGGAGACGGACGGAGCGCCGGAAGCAGGCGGGGAGACGGACGGAATGCCGGAAACTGGCGGGGAAAGAGACAGAGCTCCGGAAACTGGTGTGGAAACGGACGGCGGCGATGTCACGGATAAACGGAAGGAAGCGGGACAGGCGCAGGACGGTATGCCTGTGGAAACGGACGGATTGCTGGAGGTGTATACGGAGAGGGACAACATCCCCATTTCATCTGACATCATGATCGCAGAGGTTTCGCCCGGGGAGCTGTTAAAGGGTTCGCCGGTTATTTATGATCGGTTCCGGGTGGACGGCTGGATTTTTGAGTGGATGCTCGCTTATTATGGCAGTGATTTTTTAGAGGACAGCGTGCTGGTCATTTCCCGGGAGGATAATGGCGGGGATACGCAGATCATCCATGTACAGGGCAAGGGCGACTGGGGAACGTGGGTTTCGGTTGAGAACAAATTTGAGTATATGGATGTGAATTTTGACGGCAGGCCGGATCTTCTGATATGCACAGGGCATCACGGAAACCAGGGGTTCCTCACATATTATTGCTTTTTGCAGACAGAGGATGGCTTTTTGGAAGCGCCGACATTTACGGGCATACCAAATCCTGCGGTTGATGAGGAGAACAGGCTGATTCTCAGCCAGTGGCGCAATTGGGCGGCTTCCCATAGCTGGGCGGAATACAGATACCATGACGGGGAGTATATCCTGTCCAGGGAGCTGAAGGAAGAGTTAATGACCGATGAAGACAGGGTACAGGATGGCAAAGAAGTATGGGTCTGGATCATGAACGGAGAGGAAGTCGGAAGAAGCGATGAGATGACGGATGAGGAAGTCCATGCGCTGCTGTTTGACGAAGATGGCGAATGGGGGATTGCGGGCGACAGGTGGAGAACGATCTATAATAATGGCTTGACAGCGGATTACAGCATTTACGGCGAGCCATAGGAAGCAGGAATGGCGGGGATATCCGCTTCATGATTGCCTTATGGAATCAAAAGTTTATAACATTCGGAACAATCATAACATGGAGGTTTTATGTATGAAGATTGTTAAGAGAAAACCTGCATATTTATCAGAAAAATTCAAAAAAAGATATTCAAATTAATATTGTTACAGATAATTATATTACAAGCCAATATTTAGACTTCAATTATATGTCAGGCTGCAATCCCGAACCTAAGAAGTATGATTTTGATAATCTGACTTCACTGACAGTGCCGTAAAAAATGTTGATAAGTTGGAGAACTTAGGATTTGAAATAACTTTGCATGACAAGATGCCGGAGCATATGATACATTTGAATGGGGACAAGTTTTTGGGACCGAGATAGGAGTTAAAAGACAAGACAGGTAAATCTAATTTAATATTAAGAGGGGAAATATATGAGAGTTAATCTGTAACATTTGGTTTTTAATTGGGGTATGATGAAAAATAAGTAGAAAAAACCAGGAAAAACATTTAGATTTCATTTTCGGGAGCTCGTGTCTATGAACTTTACTGGCATGCCCTCGCGGACAACGAAGACTTCACATATCTGAATACATCTGCAGAACCCACATATATGTCGCTAATATGGCGCATGGATCGCATGGTGAGTAGAAAGAAAAGTTTTCCTTATTCAATTATGCAAAAAGCCTTAAATCAAACAAAATTTTGATTTAAGGCTTTTCTATACTGGGCTACAAGGATTCGAACCTTGAAATGACGGAGTCAGAGTCCGTTGCCTTACCATTTGGCGATAGCCCATTGGAATGAACAATTTATATTATACTGTATAACAGAAAATTCGTCAAGAGTATTTTTGGAAATAATTAAAAATATTTAAAATTAATGAAATAAAGAAAAATCAATAATAAATAAATGTATAGCGGCCCGGCGCGAATAAGCTGACATGACCGTAAAAGCCTCATCCTCTCCATCTGCCCGGATGCCCGCGCTCCCTGCAGGATTTCCGGTTGACAAAAGTTGCTCGGGGGGGGGGTATAATGATTTAAACGATGTTTCGCACTGCGAGGCACGTTTTACCTCCGTTTAAAGCGAAGTGCAGGCCTGCCGCGCGGACGGAAAGCAAACAGCAGCAGAAAGGAAAAATGGATGTTAAGAGCAATGGATTCAGCAGTCGCAGGGCTGCGCGCGCACCAGAACAGGCTGGATGTGATTGGTCATAATATTGCGAATGTCAATACATTTGGCTTTAAATCGCAGGTCTACAGCTTCCAGGAGGCAATGTATCAGACGACGAGCGCGTCCACGGGAGGCACTTCCACTGCTGGCGGCACGAATGCGGCCCAGTTTGGATACGGCTCCCTGATGGGGACAATCGCTACGGATATGACGGCGTCCACGCCTACTTATGTGGGCGGGCTGAACGCCAGTATCAACGGGGATGGATTTTTTATCACATACCCTCAGATAATCAAAGTCGATGATCCAAATGATGCAGATTCCGGTATAAAAGGCCAGAGCTTTGACTATACCCGGGTAGGCCAGTTTAAGCTGGACAGCAATGGATACCTGGTTGACGGGATGGGAAATTTTGTCTATGGGTTCCAGACGGAATATGGCCAGATCGGACAAAACGCTGCCGATAAGGATTTTAAACCCAAAAAGAGCCTTGAACCGCTGCGGGCCCCGGCCGCTTATACAAAAGCGGTTCCGCCTGCGGATGACGGCACGGGCGGAGCCGACCCTTCTATCGGATTTGAAGGCGATACTGCGCTTGAGGTGGTTGATATACAGATCGATAAGCTGGGCAGGCTGACGGCAAAGATCAAGCATCAGGATGATCCCAAAGCGGATGATAAGGACAAAATTGACGGGCAGATTGTCACGCTTGGCTGGGTGGCGATTGCCACCTTCCAGAACCCGGAGGGGCTTACGAAAAAGGGCGGTTATTATTACGGCGCGACCGGCGGCGATAACACCGGATCCTTTTCGGTCACACAGCCCGGCGGCTCCACGTCGGATTTGATGACTGGTTACCTGGAGGCTTCCAATGTGGATCTGGCCCAGCAGTTTTCGGACATGATCACCACGCAGAGGGGATTTCAGGCCAATTCAAAGCTGATTACGGTCAGCGATGAGGTTTTAAACGAGTTAGTCAATATGAAACGTTAAGGAACTGTTAAGAAATAACTTTTCAATAGTGCGCAGGATTTTTCTTCGATAGTGCTGCTCAAAAATCAGGCGCATAGTGGGCTATGTAACTGATTTTTGAGCAGCACTATCGGAGAAAAAGACAAGCAATATGAAAAGTTATTTCTTGACAGTTCCTAAGGTTACCGCCCGCAGGGCACAGCAATGCGCAACCGTTCAGATAACCCTGGACGGTTACAGTAATACAAAGCAAATAAGGCCGGTATCACGTCCGCATGCAGACGTATACCGGCCTTTTGTCCCGTGTGGAAGAGCCTGCTGCGCCGCTTTATTTTACACGCCTGCGCTGTCTTTCCTGTCAAAGCGTGCCCGCCGCCTGCGTTATTTTCCGCTGGTGGGGATAAATCTTGCGATTCTTCCGGCGAATTCAGCGATATTCTGGGTCTGTAAGTACACCTTTCCGGGGCCTTTTAAGGTGGTGAGGAATAAGCCCTCTCCGCCGAAGAAGATATTTCCCAGCCCTTTTACGGTTTCAATGCCGTATTCGACGCTTCTCTCAAATGCGACCACATTTCCGGTGTCAACCTTTAAGATCTCGCCGGGAGCGAGATTCTTTTCCACCATATCCCCATCGATCTCCAGGAAGACCATGCCGCTTCCGCTGATGTCCTGCAGGATAAAGCCTTCGCCGCCAAACAGGCCGGAGGAGAGCTTTTTCGTGAAGGTTACATTGAGCTGGACGCTGTCCTGCCCGCACAGGAACGCGCCTTTCTGGCAGATGAGGCCGCCTCTGGCGCCGACATCCACAGGCAGGATGCGGCCTGCGACCGTGGAGGCAAAGGCGATCTGCGCGCCGGCCCGCGAAGCCCGGTAGGTAGCCATGAACAGGGATTCCCCGGCAAACATGCGGCCAAGGCCCTTCATAAGGCCGCCCTTTGTGTTGGTGCTCATCTCAATTCCGTCTGTCATCCAGGCCATGCCGCCGGACTGTGTGAACATGCTCTCCCCCGGGGCGTCGAACTGAACCTCGACGGCGGGCATGGTTTCTCCTATGATACGATACTGCATAATGCGTGTCCTCCTTTTGTGTTTAATGTACTCTCGGAATCCCGCCGCGCCTGATTTTGTGAGATTCCGAGAGTACATTTTATGGAATTCCGCCGAAACTACAAGCGTACATTCGCGATCTCATCCGGTTTTAAATCGGGAAAGGGAATCACCGGGGCCGGATCCGGCGTATGGCGTCCGATGATTTTTTCCATCCACACCATGTTATACCACGTCCCGAATTTGTACCCGCATTTGTAGAATTTTCCGACCATCCGGTAGCCCATGTGCGCGTGAAACTGCACGCTGTTTTTGGTCAGATACGGATCCTCTGTCTCCGGATAGCCGATACAGGCGTTCATATTCAGGATATTCTGGGCTTTGGAAACGGCTTCCAGGGCGGTATAAAGCTTTTTTCCCACTCCGGTTTTCCGCTGATCCTCCCGCACGTAAATGCTTGTCTCAACCGCCCGGTCATAGGCGGCTCTTCCGACAAACGGATGAGTATAGGCATAGCCGATCAGCCTGCCCTCATGCTCTGCGACGAGGTAGGGGTATTTTTTCAGCGTGTCCGCGATCCTGCCCCTGAATTCTTCCAGGGCCGGGATCTCATATTCAAAGGTAATGGCTGTTTTCGTCACGTATGGGGCGTAAATTTCAAGGAGCTCCCCCGCATCGTCCGGCGCTGCGGCCCGGATCGCGATCGGTTCCGGTTTTTTTAACAGCCGCCTGATCTCGTCCACAATCTCCCCCACCGTTTTTCCATCCACGCAGATTACGGCATGCGCCGCTTCCTCATACAGCGCGTTTCGCTGCGACAGCAGGGCATCCACGCGCGCGCGGACATCTGCGCCCTGGAGAAGGGGGCGCGTCGTATCGCCTTTTAAGCGGTTCAGGACGGTTTCGGTTGAAACCTTCAGCCAGATGACCTGGCCGAGCTGTTTCAGGAGGCGTCTGTTTTCCGGCCGGACGGGGAGTCCGCCCCCAACGGACAAAACAAGCCCGCCCGAAGAGTCAGCCAGAGACGGGCAGGCAGCGGGAGCGGGACGCGGGGCGTTTATGAGACGCTTTAAAAGCGCTGTCTCCATGCGGCGGAATGCTTCCTCGCCCTGGGTGGAAAAGATCTCGCTTATGGCGCGGCCCTCCTGCGTCTCAATCATCTGATCCGTATCGCTAAAGCACATCCCGAAAGCCTGTGCGCAGGCTTTTCCCACACTGGTTTTGCCGGCCCCCATGAAGCCTGTTAAAATAAGGTTTTTCATGCTTTTCCTTTCTCTAAAAGCTCTTGTATCCGGCGGCGGGCGGCTTTTATGGCGGCGGCTTCGACCCGGACGCCCGGGTTCCAGAGCTCAAATGCCGCCACGCCCTGATACAGAAGCATGTTTAGGCCGTTGAAGGCGCGGCCCCCGGCGGCGCTTACATACTTCATGAATTTCGTCTCGGCCGGGGTGTAGATGCTGTCATAAGCCTCGCTGATCTTTTCGTAAAAAGCCGGGGCCTCTATAGGCGCATGGTCTATATTGGGGTGCATTCCCACGCTGGTTGACTGGATGGCAAAGTAACCGCTTCCCGGTATGCTGGCATAGTCTGACAGGGCCAGGGGCTTTGCCGTATCCTTTCCGGTCAGGCGGTTCAGCCATCCGGCCAGCGCCTGGGCCTTATCAAGGCTGCGGTTGAGAATCCAGATCTCCTCTGCGCCTTCTCCGGCCAGCATATAGGATGCCGCCCTGGCCGCTCCGCCGGCTCCCAGGACGATGCATTTCCTTCCCTGCATGATGATGCCTTCCTCCCTGACAGCCCTTAAAAGGCCGGGGACGTCGGTGTTGTAGCCCTTGTAGCCGCTGTCTGTCCGCACCAGGGTGTTGACTGCCCCGATATCGGCCGCCGCCGTGTCAATCTCCGCGAGATACGGCATCACGGCCTGCTTGTGCGGAACCGTCACGCTCATCCCCTGTACATTGAGCGCAAACGCGCCCTCCACCGCCTTTTGAAGCGCCTCTTCCTTTACTTTAAACGGCACATAGACCAGATCAACTCCTGTCTGCTCTCCGTAAAGATTGTGCAGAACCGGGGACATACTGTGTTCTACCGGATTGGCTATGATCCCGTAAACTTTTGTTCTTCCATCCATATCGCTGTCTCTCCTTATATTTCAGAGCCCTTTTATTCCCGCGGGCAACGAGCCAAGCGGGCATGCCTGCATGCACATTTGGCGGCGGCCGCGAGGGTCAAATACCCCGCTGCCCTGCAGCGCTGCAAGTTTGACGCCCCGTTGCTTGCAGCGGGGTTGTTGACTCGGGCGTATCCGTTCAGATAATTTCGGGACGGTTACGATTGTTCCTTTTGGCAAGTCATTTCCGCCGGATCGTGCGGACGGCCTTATATGTTACTGTTACCCTCGCGCTCTTTCTGCCGCCCTCTTTTATAGAACCACAGAACCATCCGTTCCGGAATGCGTTTCAGCACAATCTGGATCTCCTCCTTTGGGTCGATTGGCTTTACCAGAATGGACTTAATTCCGGCGCGGTTTGCGCCGTAAATGTCCGTAAAAATCTGATCGCCCACAAAGAGCGTGGCCTGACGCGCCGTCCCCATCTGCTTCATCGCTTCCTCATATCCGCGCCGCCGCGGCTTCCCGGCCTTGAACAGATAACCGGAACCGACCTCCCCGGCAAAGGACGCCACCCTTGGCTCCTTATTATTTGACATCAGGCAGGTGTTCATCCCCATCTCCTGAAGCTCCTTAAAGAGAGCCCTGGCCCGGTCATCGGCCGGGGCCCCGTGGGGAACCAGCGTATTATCAATGTCAAATATCACGCCCCGGATCCCCCTGCTGTAGAAATCCCCGTAAGGGAGCCCGTACGCGGAGGCCGCGCATCTGCCCGGATAAAACTGTTTAAGCATCATACATCCTTTCCGCCCTGCCTGCTCTCCAAAATCTTTCCCAGCTCCTCCATGAATGTATTGACATCCTTGAATTCACGGTACACAGACGCAAACCGGACATAGGCGACCTCATCCAGCTCCTTTAAATTCTTCATCACCAGCTCGCCGATCACAGAGGACGGAACTTCCCGCTCCTCCCGGTTAAAAATCTGATTTTCAATGTCGTCAATCAGAGCTGCTATCTGCTGCGGCGATACCTGCAGCTTATGGCAGGAACGGATGATTCCGGCCTCCAGCTTGGACCGGTCGTAAGCCTCCCGCGTATCGCCCTTTTTTATCACCATCAGCGGGAGCGTCTCCAGCTTCTCATATGTGGTAAAACGCTTCCCGCATGTCTCACACTGCCGCCGCCGCCGGATTGAGCTGTTGTCATCCACCGGCCGCGAATCAATCACCTTGGTATCCGCTGCATTGCAAAATGGGCATTTCAATCATTTGTCCTCCTGTCATTGTTGAATGCTCACGGAATTCGTACGGTCAGCGCCGAACATACGCCGGCCAGTCTGAACTGTTACCGTAAACGTAACGTCGTGAAGCCCTCTTTGTTTATATTTTAACGTAAATAAAAAAGATCCGCAAGCGCAAATTGGCGTGGATTTGGCAGGATTTGGAAAAAAATGGGTGACCATTCAGACGATATGAACGCCTGCAATTCAAGTTCAGGACTGGAAGTTCCGGCAAAAAGTAGCTGGAAACCGCCATGTTTCGCTAAAAAGTAGTTGAAAACCAACATATTATAGTATAGAATAAAAAAGATCAAGACAGATTACTCAAGGAGGAATAACATTTATGATATCAGCAGGTGATTTCAGAAACGGCGTCACACTCGAAATTGACGGAAACGTTTACCAGATCATGGAATTCCAGCATGTGAAGCCCGGCAAGGGAGCAGCCTTTGTGCGGACCAAGATCAAGAACGTCATGAGCGGCGGCGTGGTGGAAAAGACGTTCCGCCCGACCGAGAAGTTCCCGGCGGCTAGAATCGACAGGGTGGACATGCAGTATTTATATTCGGACGGCGATTTATACAATTTCATGGATGTGAACACGTACGAGCAGGTGGGCTTAAACGCCGACACGATCGGGGACGCCTTAAAGTTCGTAAAGGAAAATGAGATGTGCAAGATCTGTTCCTATAACGGCAAGGTATTTTCCGTTGAGCCGCCTCTGTTCGTAGAGCTTGAGATTACAGACACGGAGCCGGGCTTTAAGGGAGACACGGCCACGGGCGCCACAAAGCCGGCGGTGGTTGAGACGGGCGCTACGGTTTACGTTCCGCTATTCGTTGATCAGGGGGACAAGATCAAGATCGATACGCGTACAGGCGAGTATCTGTCCAGAGTTTAAAACGGTTCGGCGCTGGGAGCGGGACTGCCGTAAAATCCGGAGCAGGCGGGTTTTACAGCAGTCCTTTTGTCTGTATGTTTGTATAACGCTGCGAAGGAGGAAGCCAATCATAGTATGGAGATGGAAGAAAGACGGCGCGACGTCCGCCGGGCAGAGCAGATCAGGCAGATGAAGCGCAGGCGTTTAAGCCGGAGACGCCTGCTGCTCCGCTGTGTGATAGGGATTGTGGCATTTTCATTCGGTTTTGGCGCAGGATGGGCCGCGCGCGGCAGAAGGGTGCGAAAGCCGGTGGATTTAAGCTCCATAGAGCCGCCGAACTGGGTGGAGCAGCAGCTTTTGACTGAGAATCCGAATTCCCGGCCGGGAACGAAGCTGGCGGTGGTGAATAATATCGTGATCCATTATGTGGCAAACCCGATGACAACGGCCCAGAACAACCGCGATTATTTTGAGGGGCTGAAAAACCAGAGCGGAAGCAGCCCGGAACAGCGCAGCAGCCATTTTATCGTCGGCCTGGACGGCGAGGTCATCCAGTGTATTCCGGTGGACGAGAAGGCGTTTGCGTCAAATGACCGGAATTGGGACACGGTAGCGATCGAGTGCTGCCACCGCACAGAGGACGGATCATTTACGGAGGAGACGTATGATTCCCTGGTCCGCCTTACGGCCTGGCTGTGCAAAGAGCTTCATCTGACGTCAGAGGATCTGATCCGCCATTATGACGTGACAGGTAAGATCTGCCCGAAATATTTTGTGGATCACGAGGACGCGTGGGAGAAGTTTAAGAAAGATGTGAAAAAAGCGATGCGGTAAAAGCAGGAAGGCAGGGAGACGACCCATGAAGAAAATTGTGGATTTGATTATAGAGGAGCTGACGCCGGCGTTTGAGGCATGCGGCTATGACAGGCAGTATATCCGCGTGACGCGCTCAAACCGCCCGGATCTTTGCGAGTTTCAGTGCAATGGGGCCATGGCGGCGGCAAAGGCTTATAAGAAAAAACCGATTGAGATTGCGGGCGAGGTGACAGAGCGGGCAAAGGGGAGCCGGATGTTTTCCGAGATCAGCGCCGCTTTGCCAGGCTTTATCAATATCCGTCTGGATCCAGACTATCTGGCGGAATACACGGGCGCGGTTGCCGGCGATGGAAAATACGGGCTGGAGACAGCCGCGCAGCCGGAGACGATCATCGTGGACTACGGCGGGGCCAATGTCGCGAAGCCGCTCCATGTGGGCCATCTGCGCTCCGCGGTCATCGGCGAGAGCATGAAGCGGATCGGGCGCTATATGGGGCATCACGTGATCGGCGACGTACACCTGGGAGACTGGGGACTGCAGATGGGCCTGATCATAGAGGAGCTGCGCGACCGTCAGCCGGAGCTCCCCTATTTTGACGAGAGCTTTGAGGGAGAATTCCCCCAGGAAGCGCCGTTTACGATCTCCGAGCTGGAAGAGATCTACCCGGCGGCCAGCGAGAAGTCAAAGAAGGATGAGGCGTTCCGCGAGCGGGCGCAGCAGGCGACCCTTAAGCTTCAGAGCGGCTATCCGCCGTTTCGCGCCATCTGGGAGCACATCATGTCCGTTTCTCTGGCAGATTTGAAGAAGAATTACGCGAATCTGAATGTCTCCTTTGATCTCTGGAAGGGGGAGAGCGACGCGCAGAGCTATATTCCGGGACTGATCGCGGATCTGGTTGACAAAGGGCTTGCCTACGAAAGCGAGGGGGCCCTGGTGGTTGACATTGCAAAGGAAGGGGACGCAAAGGAATACCCGCCGTGCATTGTCCGCAAATCGGACGGGGCCGCGCTGTACGCGACGTCGGATCTGGCTACGCTGATCGAGCGGGAGAAGGATTTTAAGCCGGACCGCTATATCTATGTGGTGGACAAGCGCCAGGAGCTTCACTTTATCCAGGTGTTCCGTGCGGCGAAAAAGGCCGGGATTGTGAAAGAGGAGACGCCGATGGCTTTCCTTGGCTTTGGGACCATGAACAGCAAGGACGGCGGCCCCTTCAAGACGCGGGACGGCGGCGTGATGCGCCTGGAGACGCTGATTAACGAGATTGTCAAAGCAGTTTACAAAAAGATCGAGGAAAAACAGAAGGTTCCGGAGAATGAGCGGCAGCGCACGGCGCAGATCATCGGCCTGGCGGCTTTAAAGTACGGGGATCTGTCGAACCAGGCCACCAAGGATTACGTGTTTGATATCGACCGCTTTATCTCATTTGAGGGAAATACAGGGCCCCATATCCAGTATACGATTGTGCGCATTAAGTCCATTCTTGAGAAGTACGGGGCGGGAGAGGATGCAGAGATGATGCGGATCCTTCCGGCCGGCTCCGCGACGGAAAAGGAACTCCAGCTTAAGCTCTGCGGCTTTTCGGAGGCGGTTGAGAGCGCCTTTATTGAGACAGCGCCCCATAAGATCTGCCAGTATATGGCGGCTGTGGCGGATGCGTTCAATGATTTTTACCAGGAAAATAAGATCCTTGCCGAGGAGGACAAAAAACGGCAGGCCGGCTGGATCCGCCTGATTACGCTGGCAAAGGATATCCTGAATACGTGCATGGATCTTCTGGGGATGGATTCTCCGGAGCATATGTAGAAACCTGCAGCCGCGCCGGCTGTATGGAAATGCGGCGGCGCATGTCCGGGCAGTTAAAAGCGCGTCCGGCAGCCTGAACGGACAGGGGAGATTAGAACGGTTTTATGATGATTCAACATTTTCAGATTGATTCCTTTTGGAAGGGAGAAGCGCGCGTTATTGGGAGCGTGCAGGATGGGGAGAGCCTGTATGACGCGGCGGTGTTTCTGAGGGACGGCCGGATGCAGGATTATTCCTGCTCCTGTGAGGGCGGTTTATCAGGGGCAGAGTGCTGTCCCCATTGCCGTGAGCTTTACAGCCGTTTTCTGACGGAGCGTGAGAAGGATCCGGTGAGGCAGGTGACCACCTCCGTGGGGGTGCGCGAGCTGATCCGGCAGTATGAAAAGCGCGCGCTTTCGAGGACGGCGGGAGAGCTGGAGAAGGCGGCGGCAGAGCTGATTCCGACGCTTCACATCGATCATGGGAAGGCGGCCCTGACGTGCCGGTTTCGGGGAAAGAAGGAGTATAAGATCCGGGATCTGGCGGTGTTTGCCGGGGCGGTCCGGGATGGCTTATGGCAGGAATACGGAAAGGATCTGGCGTTCACACACACGCCGGATGCGTTTTCAGAGAAAAGCCGGCCTCTGCTCGCCCTGATTCTGCAGCAGGCGGACGCGTGCGTGGAGCGGTACCGGGAGGCGGTCAGGAAGAACGGGGTGATGCCCTATACGCCGGCTCTTCCCCTGGATCGGGCGGGCCGGGACCGCCTTTTTGACATTCTGGAGGGCGGCAGGCTGGAAGCGGAGTTAAACGGCCAGGTAGGCTTTTCGCTCCGGCTGATCCGCGGGAATCCGCCGTTTTCGGCAGAGGCGCGGCCCGAGGGGACGGAAGGGATCTCCGTCGCCATTCCTTCCGCCCTGTATGCGTTTTACGGGGAGACGGACCTCTATGTGGCCGACTGGCAGGCTCTTTACCGGTGCGGCAGCGCGTACACGGACGTTATGGGGCCTTTTCTGACCAGGATGTTATCGGATAAGGAAAAGAAAATGGGATTTTTGTCCGGCAGGCAGTACCGGGTGACGGTTCACAAGCGGGATCTTCCTCTTTTCTATGGCAGGGTATTAAAGCCGCTTAAGGAGGCGGGCCTTTTGGACGACGAAGGCGTGGACTGGCAGGAATACCGCCCTTTGGAGCTTAAGGCCCGTTTTTTCTTTGAGAGCAGCGGCCCGGATGAGATAACGGTAAGGCCGTCCATTTCGTATGGGGATTTTACGTACAATCCTCTGACGGAGGAGGCGGTCCCCCAGCGGCTCTGCCGGGATGTGGCGGGAGAGTACCGGATCAGCTACCTGATTGCCGAGTATTTCCAGTACCGCGACGGGGAGGCGGGGGAGGCGGCGATCCGGGGGGACGAGGCGGCTGTTTACCATTTTTTGAGCGAGGGAATGGAGCGGTTTAAACAGGCGGGGGAGACGCAGTTTTCCGGGGCATTCCGTTCGCTTGCGGTCTCGCCGCCCCCGCGTCTGGGTTTAAGCGTATCGTTAAACGGCGGATGGCTTGAGCTGGATGTCGATACAGGCGGCGTAAGCGGCCGGGAGCTGATGGAGATTCTTTCGCAGTACCGGCTTAAGAAGAAGTATCACCGTTTAAAAAACGGGGAATTTGTGACGCTTTCAGGAGACGGGCTGTATGCGCTGTCGCGCCTGACAGAGGGCCTTTCAGAGGAGGAGATTCAGTCAAAACGGCTGCGCCTGCCGTCCTACAGGGCCTTCTATGTGGACAGCTTATTTGACGGGAATACGCAGGCGCGCCTGCTGCGCAGCCAGAAATTCGATGCCATGATCCGCGAGCTGGGCGCTGTGGAGGATGTGCGGGAGGAGCCGCCCGGGGAGCTTGCGGGGGTGCTGCGGGAATACCAGAAAGCCGGCTTTAAGTGGCTGAAAACGCTTTGGCATTACGGTTTTGGCGGGATCCTGGCGGACGACATGGGACTGGGAAAGACGCTGCAGATCCTGACGCTCCTGGCCTCTGTTTACGGAGAAAAAGGGCAAAGAGGGCCGTCCCTGGTAGTGTGCCCGGCCTCGCTCATCTATAACTGGGGCCATGAGTGCTCAGTTTTTGTGCCGGGCCTGCGCGTTTTGCTGGTCGCGGGCTCCCTTAAGGAGCGGCAGGCGCTCCTTAAGAAGGCCGGGGAGTATGAGGTGATCGTGACCTCCTATGATCTGTTAAAAAGGGATCTGGCCGCGTATCAGGAGATAGAATTTTCCTTTCTGATCCTGGACGAGGCGCAGTTTATCAAAAATGCCGCCACCCAGACGGCGCGGGCGGTGAAGTCGGTCAGGGCGGCGGCGCGTTTTGCCCTGACAGGCACGCCGATCGAAAACCGTCTGGGAGAGCTGTGGAGCGTGTTTGATTTCCTGATGCCCGGCTTTTTGTTCAGCTACCGCGCCTTTAAAGAGCGGTACGAGGATCCGATCATAAAGGAGGAGAGCGCCGCGGCCCTGGAAGAGCTGCGCCGCATGATCCGCCCCTTTGTGCTGCGCAGGCTCAAGTCAGACGTGTTGCAGGAGCTTCCGGGAAAACAGGAAAAGGTGGTATATTCCGCCGCTTCGGGGCGCCAGCAGGCGCTCTACCGGGCGGAGGCCCTAAGGCTTAAAACCCGTCTTTGCCAGGCCGGGGAGGAACAGATGAAAAGCGCGCGCATTGAGATTCTGGCCATGCTGACCAGGCTGCGCCAGATTTGCTGCGATCCGTCGCTGTGCTATGAAAATTATAACAGCGGGTCAGCCAAGCTGGAGACAGCCGTATCGCTGATCGGCTCTGCCGTGGAGGGCGGACACAAGCTGCTTGTGTTCTCTCAGTTTGCCTCCATGCTGGAGACGATAAAAGAGAGGCTTGAAAAAGAGGGGATTTCCTGCCATCTTCTGACCGGCGGCGTGCGAAAGGAGGAGAGAAACCGCATGGTGACCGCGTTTCAGGAAGATTCGGTCCCGGTGTTTCTGATCTCCTTAAAGGCAGGGGGCACGGGCTTAAACTTAACGGCGGCGGATATTGTGATTCACTATGATCCCTGGTGGAATATGGCTGCGCAGAACCAGGCCACGGACCGCGCCCACCGGATTGGGCAGGATCGCCCGGTTACGGTGTATAAGCTGATCATGAAGGATACGATAGAGGAAAATATTTTAAGGCTTCAGGAGTCCAAACGCCTGCTGGCGGATCAGATTGTGACAGAGGGCATGGTTTCGCTCGGAGCCCTTGGCCGCGAGGAGCTCCTGGCCATATTGGACGGGGGCCGCCTCCTGCCGGAGTGACGGGACGGGGCCTGCATCTGCGTCAGGGGAAGAGAGGGCAGCCGTTTAAGCTGTCTGTACCGTTACAGCAACAGTTCAGATAGGTCTGCGCGCCTGCTGCGCTGACCGTACGAACGTGCAGCGGCCCATCGCGGAGCGATTCTAAATGGCCGTATGCCGTAACAGAGAAAGGATGGGAAATCGTATGAGAAAGAGACTTGTATTGCTGGCCGCCGCGGCTGTGAGCATGACGCTTTCAGGCTGCGGGGGCGCGAAAAAGGGGGATGCGCAGACAAAGGCAGAGACAGGGGCCGCTCAGGCCGCAGAGGCAGGGAGCGCTGTCAAAGAGGAGAAGAAAGAGAGCGAGCCGTCAGTGGAATCGCAGGAATACATTTCCGCGGACGGATCGTACAGTATTACGATGTTAAAGGGGTTTGAGCAGACGGATGTGCCGCTCCAGGCAAACGGAAGCATGATGGGCCTGGACAGCGCCGCGGGCCGCCCGGGCTTTTCCGCCGTCTCCATGGGAAGCGTGAAAAGCAGCGTGCCGGGAAATCCGGAGCGCATGGAAAGCCTGGAGGATTATGCGGATCACGTGGCGCATCTGGCTTTGGACGGAACCGGGATGCAGGTGGACTGGCAGGAGGCGGAAGCGGAGAACGCGCCGGGGATGACGCGGACCATTGCCAGGGAGGGAATTGCCAGAATGAACGGGGCGAAGGGCCGGGCCTATGCAGTCTATATGGAGACAGAGGACAGCTACTTTGCGGTGATCCTGATCGGCCGGGACGCCGATATCGGGGAGGCTAAGCAGGTTCTCTCTGTAACGCTTCTGGACAGCGCGTCCTCGCAGGAAAAGGGAAGCAAAGCCTTTTTGAGCGCGATGACAGCCGTTCTCGACGCGACGAACGGGGCCAGCGTGGTGGAAACGTACCGGGCCCTGGGCGGCGGGGCCGGAGCCGGACCGATTACCGAGAAGGCGAAAGCACTGCTTTCCGAAAGCTGGGAAATAAACAGCGCGGAGGAGCTCTATGAGACGGCGGACTGGCTGATGTCAGAGGGGCATAACCGGGATGCGGTTGAGTTTTTAAAGCAGTACGGCGGGACGGACGCAGCCAGCCGCGAGGAGTTTGCCGTGAAGGCGCAGGAGGCGGGCGCGGGAAAAAGGGAAAGCCTTATGGCGGCATACGACGCCTGGTCCGCGTATGGAGAGTCTGCCGTTGCCGCATGGGATTTAAGCCGCGTGGGAACAATTATGGGATTTGGCTATGCGGCCGGGTACTGTACATATGAGGAAGCGATGGATAAGATGCTTGAGGCGGCTGTGAAGGCGCAGGAGTTATATGATTCCTGGGACAGCTTTAATCAGAGTTATCTGTATGGCTATGCGTATTGGGCGGAAGAGTCGCTGGAGGATCCGGACAGCAGCGCGGCGCAGAGGGCCGGGCTCGTGGAAACGCTTGCGGGACAGGCGAACGGGCCGTTTTCGGTGGATTGGGGAACCGAGCTTGTGAAGGAGTGGTAGGAAGCTGGCGTTATCCCCGGGGAATGCAGGAAATGATAAAAAGTAATTTCTTGCATTCCCCTTTTTCACATGTTATCATAATCAAAGAAAAGGTTTCAGAGCAAGAGGCAGAGCGGAGCGGATTATCCGCTGAGTTATAGGATAGGAGAGGTAACAGTTCAGACAACCTGAACTGTTACGGCATCTGCCCTTGAAAATCGCTTCGCGATGGGGCGGATGCCTGCTGCCGCTGCGTTTTCGTGCGGTCAGCGCAGCAGGTGCGCAGACCTATCTGAACTGTTACCAGGAGAGGGATCTTAGATGTTAAACGTGTTGATTGCAGATGATGAGCGAAAGATCTGCCAGCTCATTGAAAAGCTGGTGGACTGGCCCGGGCTGGGGATGCGGGTGGCGGGGACGGCGGAGAACGGGATTGAGGCGTTGGAGAAAATCCGGCGGGATCGGCCGGATATTGTGATCACGGATATCCGGATGCCGGGGTATGACGGGCTGGATCTGATCCGCCTTGGGAAGGAATGCAATCCCGGGATGGAATTTATTATCATCAGCGGGTACCGGCATTTTGAATACGCCCAGACCGCGATCCGCTACGGCGTCGGGGCCTATATCTTAAAGCCCATACGCAGGGATGAGCTTACGGAGGCTCTCAGAAAGCTTGGGGAAAAGCTGACGGAGACGACGCAGCGGCTGAGCCGTGAAGAGCAGGTGAGGCTGACGCTTAAGAACGACGGCGAGGCGCTGCGCCAGGCATTTGTGGGCGATGTGGCCTGCCGGAGAAACCGGGAGAGGCTGGGATATCCGCTGGAGCGGATCAATCAGGAGTTTCACTTCTCCTTTTTACCGGAGGAGTTCTGCATGGCCATTTTAAAGCTGGACGGGCAGGTGTTTAACGACAGGAAGAATCTCCGGTTCATGGAAGAAAAGGTTCAGAGCGCAGCGGCAAGGCTTTTGAAAGAGTGGGTCCGGGATTATGAGATCGCCGCGATTGGCAGCTCGTTTTATGCCCTTTTGAACTATGAGCGGGAGCAGAGGGGGAACGTCCGGCGTCAGATGAAGCTTCTGATGGATGAGATGCGGATTCAGGGCGGGATCCTGCGGGATTTTGCGGCTACCATGGCGCTGGGGGAGGCGCAGGGGGCGATCGCGTCCCTGGACGAGTCGCTTAAAAATGCCCGGCTTTTGATTGAGGAACGCCTGGTGGCGGGCGTGGGAAAGCTTTTGGAGGGGAAGTCAAAGGGCGGGGGAGCGTTTGCAGGGAGCGAACAGTTTGCGGAGTTTAACCACAGGATGTCTAAGGCATTGGAAAGCCTGGAGGTCTTTTCCGTGCGGGACGCGATGATGGAGTTAAAGACCGGGATGCTGGCCATGGAAGGGATTACAGGGCATGAGATTTTGCAGATGACAAAGGAAGCCTGCAATCTTTACCTGTTTTTTATGAGGAATTACCGCCTTCCCGTGGAGGATGACTTTCTGGAGCGCTTTGTAAGCGGGGCTGAAAATTGCGCCTCTGCTTCGGAGCTGTTTGATTACCTGATCCGCAGCATCACGGTTTCCTATGAAAAGGCGGCGAAGATGAAGCGCCAGGACGAAAACCGGCCGATCCGCATTGTTAAGCAGTTTGTGGCCGAGCACTACGCCGAATCCCTGACGCTGGAGCAGGCCAGCGGCCTGGCGGGGCTGTCCCCGGCGTATTTTGGAACGGTGTTTAAGAAAAACACGGGCTTTACGTTTCTGGAATACGTGTCCAGGGTGAGGATGGATCAGGCGAGGCGGCTCCTTAAGGAGACGAACCGCACGGTCGCGGATATCTGCACGAGCGTGGGGTACAGCGATGTGCGCTATTTTACCAAATCTTTTACGAAATACTCGGGCCTTAAGCCGAATGAGTATAGAAAGCTGTATTCATGAATAAGATGCGCTATCTGTCTTACAGGATGTATCTGGCCGCCTGCGCCGGCATATCGCTTCTTTTTGCCTGCCTGGGCGTCATATGGGGCATGAGCCTTAAGCGCGGCCTGGGGCTTTTTCCGGCGGCGCTTCTGAGCCTTTTTGCGGCTGTCCTGACAGCGCTTTGCCTGCGCATGATCGTGAGGCCGTATCAGGAGACAAAGAAGATTTACGAGCAGTTTTCCAGAGGCTATGTGTTAAATGATCTGTTCCATATGCGCCATCCGCTTACCCCGGAGAGCGAGCAGGCGGTTTTGCGCTTAAATGAAATGATTGACAAGAATAATCTGATCAGCGTTTCTAAGAAACAGGCGGAATATCTGGCGCTGCAGAACCAGATCAATCCGCATTTCCTCTATAATACGCTGGAGGGGATCCGCAGCGAGGCGCTGATCGGGGGGCTTGACAGCGTGGCGGAGATGACGGAGGCGCTGGCCACCTTTTTCCGCTATACCATTTCCCAGGTAGAGCATCTGGTGACGCTGGAGGATGAGCTTGCCAACGTGGAAAATTATTACTATATCCAGCAGTTCCGCTTTGGGGATAAGCTGGCCTTAAGCATTGAGTATGAGCACGACGATGACCTAAGCCACCCGGATATCCTGCGGTACCGGCTGCCGAAGCTGACGCTGCAGCCGATTGTGGAAAATTCCATTTATCACGGGATCGAGAGAAAAGTCGGCAGGGGATGCTTAACCATCCGCATCGGCGTAAGCGATCAGCGGATGCGGATCCGCATATCGGACGACGGGCTGGGCATGCCGGAGGAAAAGGTAAAGCAGCTCAATGAAAAGCTGCGCCGTCTGACGCTTGATGATGTGAGCAGGGACACGGCCCAAAAGGGAGGCATTGCGGTGGTTAATGTCAATAACCGGTTAAAGCTTTTGTTTGGCGAGGAGTACGGGATCATCTTTTACAGCCGGGAGGGCGTGGGGACGGATGTTTTGATCACGCTGCCCCTGGTTCTGGAGGAGTCCCATGAAATATGAATTACTCCGCATGGATCACATCAGCCTGATTCAGAACGGCGAGGCGCTCCTTGACAACCTGAATTTCCAGATGTTTGCGGGGGAGATTATGGGGCTGATATCCCGCAGCAATAAGGGCCATGATCAGCTCATTGATTTAATCTGCCATAATCACCCTGTCTCGTTTGGGACCGTGTGGTATGACGGCCGCGTTGTCAACAGCTACTCGTCCAGCGACGGGGCGGCGAACCGGGTGTCCGTAATCGAGCAGAAAAGCCATCTGGTCAAGGATTTGAGCGTGGTTGACAACCTGTTTGTGCTGCGCCGGGGCTTTAAGAAGTATTTCATCAATGAGCGCGTCCTGCGCGAGCAGGCGGACGTGCTTTTTAAGGAACATGGCCTTGAGGTGAATTTGAGAAAACGGGTGGCAGAGCTGAGCTGCCTGGAGCGGTGCCTGGTGGAGCTGGGTAAGGCCCTTCTGCTCGGTTACCGCCTGGTGATCATCGATAATCCGGGGAATTTTTTAAGCCGGTATGAGCTGGCGCAGTTTCAGCGGGTGCTGCGCAGGGTGAGGAGCGGCGGTGTTTCGGTTCTGTATGTCGGAAACCATCATCAGGAGCTGTTCCGAATCGCGGACCGGACCTCCCTGTTTTCTGACGGACGGATTATAAAGGTGTTTGAGCGGGACGAAATGACCGACGCGGCCATCGCGCCGTATATTACGGAATGGTTTGTTCCGCGCGGTGAGAGCGCGCCGGATGCTGCGAAAGGAGTCCTGCAGTTTCAAAATGTGTATGCGGGAAGCCTGAACGGGCTGGATTTTGTCCTGCACCGAGGAGAATGCGTGACGATCTTAGATATGGACAACCGGATTACAGAGGATCTCCCGCGTCTTCTGACCGGCGCCCTGGCGTGCCGCCAGGGGCGGATCATACTGGATGAGGCGGATTATACGCCGAAAAGGGCGGCCCATTATCTGGATGCGGGAATTGCCATTGTCCCGAAAAATGCGGCGGAGTCCCTCCTGTTTCCGGAGAGGACGTATATGGAAAACCTGACCTTTCTCCTGGACCGGAAGCTTCGGCGGAGCATCATTCCCGCAAGAATTTACAGGAGCGTCCGGCGGGAGTATGCGGCCGCGGCGGGGGAGTCGCTGTTTGAGTCTTCAGTCGGCAGCCTGCCTCCTGAGGAACAGATCGCTTTAGTGTATTACCGCATGCAGCTTTTGAAGCCGCGGGCGCTGGTGTGCGTGCAGCCGCTTGCCAAGGGGGATATGTTTGTCCGCATGCGGATCCTGGGGCTTCTGCGCCAGATTTTGAAGATGGGGACAGCGGTCCTGATCCTCACGGCGAATATATCGGATACGCTGGAAATATCGGACCGCCTGCTGGTGGCAGAGCATGGGGCGTGCGCGGCGTCATATGAGAAGGATCAGTTTGGGGAGGTGGAGTGGTAGGGCTGTTTTTGGATCCGGCTTGTAAAATCCACGAAATAGAATATAATTTGTCAGGGTATTTCAATTATGATACGCATCTAAAATTTGAGAAAGTAACAGGAAAAAAGGGCTGATTTATGAGCAGTAAAGAACTAGTACAGCATTGCATTAATTCGCAAGTAAACAGCACTCGCGAATTAATGCAATGCTGTACTAGCAATCCAACTTTTAGACAGAGTGCCGGAAAGCAAAATGTACTATATCATAGGAGTTTTAGAAGGCGCGGCGATACCGGATGCGGAGATCCCGAATAAAGAAACTGTGGAAGCAATAGAGGAATTAAAAAATGGAGGAGGGGAGGTATTTGATGGTTCGGCACACGATTTTTTACAAATGATGTTGAAGGATTGATACAATGCTGAAAATAAAATACTCAGGTAAAATAAAAAAAGATTTAAAAATCTGTCAGAGAAGAGGATAGGATTTCTCTTTATTGGAACATATTATTTCCAAATTGCAGATACCTGAACCATTGCACGTAAAAAACAGGGATCACAATTTAACGGGAAATAATGCGGGATATAGAGAATGTCATATATCCCCGGATTGGCTGTTAATATACTGCCAGAATAATGAATATTTGGGATTGTACAGGACAGGAACACATTCCGATTTATTGTCTGTATAATGGGGTTAAAACCCTCGCCTTTAGGCGAAACCTTTAGGTAAACCCCATACCTTCAAGTTTAGATGACATAAAAAATGGAATACTAAA